>NZ_JBFRCX010000006.1:0-426943 GCF_052113285.1 Rhizobium sp. YAF28
CTATTTGCGCGAGGGTGGCTGATGCCCTACCCTCCAAGGCGGCCATGATGCACTTGGGTTAGCTTCTCCACCGCAAAGTTAGAATGTCCTGTTTCTGCAAAGTTGGAATGTCACTCTCCCCGGGTCCAAGCGACGTCTGGGAGATTGCGAATGGGATTGATTGCGATGAGCGAGCGCGATCTGCAGCGGATCGAGATTTTATCGAAAGTGATCGCCGGCCGGATGACCACGGTGTCTGCGGCACATATTCTTGACCTGAGCGAGCGCCAGGTGCGTCGGCTGCTGCAGCGGATACGAACCGGCGGCGCGGCTTCGATCCGGCACAAGGCGATCGGCCGGCCGTCGAACAACCGGATCAGCGATGGTGTTCGCGATTACGCAGTGACGCTGGTTCGTGAACGCTACGCGGACTTCGGTCCGACGCTGGCGGCCGAGAAGCTGACCGAGCGTGATGGTCTGCGGGTGTCGCGCGAGACATTGCGTGGCTGGATGTCGGAGGCCGGGCTTTGGCTGTCGCGCAAACAGCGTCGAACGTTTCATCAGCCGCGGCTGCGACGCGAGGCCTATGGCGAGCTGGTGCAGATCGATGGGTCCGAGCATCGCTGGTTCGAGGATCGCGGTGACCCGTGCTCGCTGCTGGTCTTTGTCGATGATGCGACTGGTCGATTGATGCAGTTGCGCTTTGTGCGATCGGAAAGCGCCTTCACTTACTTCGAGGCATTGGAGCTCTATCTCGAGCGTCATGGCGCACCGGTTGCCTTCTATTCGGACAAGCATTCGGTGTTCCGGGTGGCGAAGAAGGATGCCAAGGGTGGCCAGGGCATGACCCAGTTCGGGCGTGCGCTTTGCGAGCTAAGCATCGAGATTCTTTGCGCAAATTCCAGTCAGGCCAAGGGCCGTGTCGAGCGGATGAACCGGACGCTGCAAGATCGGCTGGTCAAGGAGTTGCGGCTGGCCGGGATCTGCAACATGAAGCCAGGCAATGCGTTGTTGCCTGGCTTCATGGAAGACTACAACGCACGCTTTGCGATTGCCCCTGCCCGGCCCGACGATCTGCATCGTCCAATGAATCTTGCGCCGGATCGGTTGAAGGAGATCCTGTGCAAACGAGAGCAGCGCTATGTCGGATCGCAGTTGACGTTTTCGTTCGAGCGCAAGCGGATCATGCTGGAGGAGACCGAGGTGACGCGTGGTCTGGTCGGACGCTATGTCGAGACCTATGCCTATGCTGACGGACGCCTGGATGTGCGCTGGAAGGGGTATTGCCTGCCCTACACGGTGTTCGACAAGGATCAGCGAGTGACACATGCGGCGATTACCGAGAACAAGCGGCTTGGCGATGTGCTGGCCTATATCAAGGAACGCCAGGATCAGCCGCAGCCGAAGGTGAAGACCAACAGCGCCAAGAATGGCTATACGCCGCGTGGCCGCAAGCCTGGGCCAAAGACGGATTTCATCAACGATCCGGCGGTGATTCTGCGGCGCGCGAAGGCGTTATCGCGACCTGCTGCGGAGTGAATGGTCGATCGGATAGTCTCAAAGCTAAAGCCGAAGCGGTGTGCCTCACCCGCCCCGATCTGATCTTGCAAGCGGGATCAGCCGCTCAGATCGGAGCTGATCGCCGTGCCGTGCCGAAGCGCAAAGTGACATTTTAACTTTGCGCACAAACGGACATTCCAACTTCCCCGCCACATTGTGTGTAGGGGCTATTTAGTAATGCGACAGTTGGGCCTGTTAGAGATGCGACAGTCTCGCCTGTCGACGTTCTGGTCAATGTCAACGTTGGGAGCAAGGATGACGATCTTCAGCCTGGTCGAGACCAGGAGCGGTCGGAGTCGTCATGTCCTTTACGATCACCATGTCGCAGAAAGAATTGCATCGCCTCGAAGTCATCCAGAAGATCCGTGACCGGCGTCTGAGCGTCGTCCAGGCCGCCGAGTTGCTCAGGCTTAGCCGAAGTCAGGTGCACAGGCTGCTGCAGGCCTATGTTCAGTATGGTCCGGCCGGTCTGGTTTCGAAGAAGCGATCGCGGCCAAGCAACCGGCGCCACAGCGAGGAGTTTCGCAATGCGGCGCTGGACCTGATCCGCGAACGCTATCTGGATTTCGGTCCGACGCTGGCACGCGAGAAGCTGATCGAGCTGCACCGGATCTCGGTGGGCAAGGAAACGCTGCGGCAATGGATGACCGAGGCCGGCATCTGGATCTCGCGCCGCGAGCGCAAGAAGCGGGTTTTCCAGCCACGCGGCCGGCGCGACTGCTTTGGCGAACTGGTGCAGATCGATGGTTCGCATCACTGGTGGTTCGAGAACCGCGGCCCCAAATGCGCCCTGCTCGTCTATATCGATGACGCCACCGGCAAACTGCTGCATCTGCGGTTTGCCGGATCGGAGAACACATTCGACTATCTGCACGCGGCGAAGGCCTATCTGCAGCAATGGGGCAAGCCGCTGGCGTTCTACAGCGACAAACATGGCGTTTTCCGCAGTACGCATGCGTCTGAGAAAGACCGGACGAGCGGCCTGACACAGTTCGGCCGGGCGCTTTATGAGCTGAACATCGACATTATCTGCGCCAACACTCCGCAGGCCAAAGGTCGCGTGGAACGCGCCAACCAGACGCTGCAGGACCGGCTGGTGAAGGAGATGCGGCTTCGCGGCATCGACACGATCGAGGCTGCCAATGCCTATGCGTCAGAATTCATTGCGGATTTCAATATCCGTCTCGGTAAGCCGCCGCGCAATCCGAAGGACATGCATCGTCCGCTGGCCGACCATGAGAATCTCGATGGCGCCATGTGTCGGAAAGAAGTCCGCACTCTGTCGCAGTCCCTGACGCTGCGTTACGACAAGGTGTTGTTCATTCTTGATCCGACAGAGCAGGCAAAGGCGCTGGCAGGAAAGAAGGTCATCGTTTGCGACTATCCGGACGGCCGCCTCGAGATCATGCACGAGAGCTTTGCCCTGCCCTACAGAACCTTTGACACCTTGCGATCGGTGCACCGACCCGAAGTGGTCGAGAACAAGCGGCTGGACGACATGCTGTCGATCATGGCCGAGATGCAGGCCGGGCGGGAACAGCGGCGCAGCAAGAGCGGGCCTCGGCGCACCGGCCAGACGGATCATATGTTCGGCATTCGCGATGGCAGCCAGAGCAACGGTTATCAAAAACGCGGCCACAAGCCCGGTCGGAGGACCGATTTCGTGAATGATCCGGAGGTCATTGCGAAACGGCAAAAGGCGCTGGCGAGGATGGAGGCTGCGGAATGAAGGGTGCGGACAGAGTCTCAAAGCTAAAGCCGAAGGGGTGCATCCCACCCGCCCCCGCTCCGCCCTTTCCACCCGGCCCAGCCGGTCGGATCGGGGGCTGACCGACGGCGCCAGTGTCGCATCTCTAACTGGCTGACCACGTCGCAGCCCTATTCAGCTTTGACATTATGTGTAGCCGGGTACATTCTATTTTCAAGCGCGACATGCCAATGATTTCAATGGCTTCCTGTCGAATGTTTTGGCGTGTCTCTATGCTATCAGCCATTGTCCCTCGCCGACGACGCGCATGGCGATGATTGTAGCGACGCATCCATCCCGTAAATAGACGTTGATGTGAGATGCAACCTGTCTGATAGTTCGCGCAACGTCACATACTCTCTTCATGCTCACCATCAGAACAGAATGCGCATTAAACATATGAGATTCCCTATTTTTCTTCGTTTCCTGGCAGCGTTCACGCTTGCTGCAGCCTGCACGCCAGAGTCGCCGGCCCACGCGGAAAGCCCGGCCGCACCATGGCCACAGACACTCAGCGATCTGCCGGCGGAACCTGGCATCCGCTTCGGCACGCTCGAAAACGGTATGCGGTTTGCGATCATGCGCAACGCCACACCGCCGGGACAGGCCGCGATCCGCTTCCGTATCGGCGCCGGCTCGCTTGATGAGAACGACAATCAGCAAGGGCTCGCGCATTTCCTCGAACATATGGCCTTCAAGGGCTCGACGCATGTTGCCGGTGACGAGATGATTCGCATCCTGCAGCGCAAGGGCCTGGCCTTTGGGCCGGACACCAACGCCAATACCTCCTATGATGAGACCGTCTATGCGCTCGATCTTCCCGAGGTCGATGCGGACACGCTTTCGACCGGCCTGATGCTGATGCGCGAAACGGCGAGCGAGCTGACGCTGGATGCTGGCGCCTTCGACCGCGAGCGCGGCGTCATCCTGTCGGAAGAGCGGCTGCGCGACACGCCGCAATATCGCGCCGCAATCGGCGTCACGAACTCCCTACTCGCTGGCCAGCGCGTGACGAGGCGCTCACCGATCGGCAAGATCGACATCATCAGCCATGCGCCTGTCGATCTGCTGCGTGATTTTTACCGCACCAACTACCGGCCTGATCGAGCCACACTGATCGTAGTGGGCGATGTCGACCCTGCTGCCATGGAAATCGAAATCAGGCAGCGCTTCAGCGACTGGAAGGCGGCCGCCCCGGCCCCGCAAAAACCCGATCTCGGGCCGTTGAAGCCGAAAAGCGAAAGCGCCGAGGTCATCACGGTCCCCGGCGGCACAACGAATGTTCAGATCGCCTGGACGCGTCCCTATGACACTTCCCCTGACACGTTCGCCAAACGCCGGGCAGAACTGATGGAGGACCTCGGACTTCTGGTGCTGAAGCGCCGTCTGGGTGCTATCGCCAGCAAAGGCAACGCGCCCTTCATCAGCGCCGCCGTCGGCTCCCAGGATCTTTTCGACTCCGCCCGTCTCGTTGTCGTCATGGCGAATTGCGAGCCCGATAAATGGCAGGCGGCGGTCACGGCCCTCGACCAGGAACAGCGCCGCTTCCAACAATTCGGGGCCGACCAGGCAGAGGTCGATCGCGAGATCCTCGAATATCGCTCGCTCCTGCAGGCCACTGCGGCAGGCGCCTCGACCCGCACGAGCACCGACGTCGCTTCGATGCTGGCCTCCAGCGTCGATGACAATCAGGTCTTCACCTCGCCAGCGGAAGATCTGTCGATGTTCGAGACCATGACAAAGGGTGTTACGGCTGCCGAGGTCAATCAAGTCCTGCAGCATGTCTTCTCCGGTAACGGCCCGCAACTCGTGCTGCAGACTGCGCAATCACCGCAGGGTGGTGCCGACGATGTCAGACAAGTCTATGACGCGTCTCGGGCGGTATCGGTCACGGCTCCATCGAGTACAGCAGCCGTCGTCTGGCCCTATACCCATTTCGGTGCGCCTGGCGCCATCGTCGAACGCCGCACGGTCGAGGATCTCGGCCTGACAATGGTGCGCTTTGCCAACGGAGTGCGGCTCACCGTCAAGCCAACCAAGCTGCGAGCCAACGAGGTGCTGGTGCGCGAGGATATCGGTCGAGGCCGCCTGGACCTGCCGGATGACCGCCCCTTGGCGATCTGGACATCGCCGGCCGTGGTATTATCAGGCACGAAAGCCATGGATTACCAGGACATGCAGAAAGCGCTGGCGGCCAATATCGCCAGCATCGATTTCTCCGTGGACGACAGCTCCTTCCAGTTCGACGGGCGTACGCGGACGGAGGATCTTGCGACGCAGCTGCAGATGATGACGGCTTACACCTCAGATCCCGCTTATCGGCCCGAAGCCTTCAAGCGCGTCCAGCAAGCCTATTTGAACAACCTCGATCAGTATGAGGCGACGCCGGGTGCCATTATCAACCGCGATTTCGCCGGCCTCGTTCATTCCGGCGACCCGCGCTGGACCTTCCCCGATCGCGCCCAATTGTCAGCCGCGAAGCCGGAAGATTTCGAGGCGCTGTTCGGGGGCCATATTTCCACGGGGCCGATCGATATCACCATCGTCGGCGATATAACGGCGGACGATGCCATCCGCCTGACGGGCGAAACCTTTGGTGCTCTGCCGGCCCGCCCGGACAAGACGTCGAGCGACGACGCAAAGAACGTGCATTTCCCGATGCCCACCGCAACACCCGTCACGCAGACCCACAGCGGCAGGGCCGACAACGCCGCGGCGATTGTCGCCGCCCCTATCGGCGACATGCTCTCGGATATGCAGCGGGGCTTTACCGCAAACGTCGCCGGCCAGATCTTCGAAAACAGGCTGATCGACCAGTTCCGCATTGCCGAAGGCGCGACTTACAGTCCGCAAGGCGATATGGACCTCTCCTGGGAGATTCCCGGTTACGGTTACGCCTATCTCTATGTCGAAACGACGCCGGCCAAGATCAACGATTTCTATGCGCTTGTGGACAGGATCGCCACCGATCTCAGGTCAAACGACGTCTCGCCGGACGAACTGGTTCGCGCTCGTGAACCCATTATCGAGACATTGAAGCACCGGCAGCAGAGCAACGAATATTGGATTCAATATCTGCACCGCGCTCAAACGGACCCTCGCCGTCTGGAACGGATACGCGACAATCTCAGCGGCTACGGCAAAGTCACCGCCGAGGATATCCGTCAATTTGCCACGACCTATTTCCGTCCGGATAAATTCTGGAAATTCGAAGTGCTGCCGGCAGCGGTACGATAGGCACAGAGTACCTCAAAAGCCGGATCCCGACGGTGGCCGCGTGCTTCGGGATCCGCTTCCGATTTTGTTTCATCCACACCGCTTAATGCCTGACAATGCCGAGCGGGATTGTCTCCGTAAAAACGTCGAGATCGTTTTGATGGCGAAGCTGCACTCAGCTGGCTAGATGCCCAAACGAATTCACCGGTCTTCGCATGGCATCCGATCATTCTCATCCCATTCAGGAATATGCGCGTATTGTGCGCGAGAAGAACCTTTTGAAGCTTCGTCTTCTTTCTGTTGACCGGCAGCTTGCCACGGCCAGCGGCGCCTGGAAATCCTATCTGGAGGAGACGCGCCTCTCGGTCATCGAAGCGATGCTTGCGCTTGAGGAAGAGGGCGAAGGCTATCTCTTGCTGATGCGCAAGGACTGCCCGACGTAAGTTCCCTTCAGGCCGAGGCGAAGGGATGCGAGCGCCCTCTCCGCCTCCTCGATCTCCTTGAGCACCAGGCGTTGCTTGCGATGATCCATTCCGCCTCCGGCAAGTGCGGCATCCACCAGTTCGAGCACGTCCGTCGCCTCGACGACCACTCGCGTCGCACCTCTCTGCAGCGACGCGACAGGCTCTGCCTGTTCCACACCGGACGAGCGCTCCGCTGCAACAAAGATACTTCCCTCGAGGAGATAGGATGCGAGGCGCGGATCGGGCACGACTTCCAGCAGATTCTGGATTTCGTCAGCGGAAAAACAGGTTCTGCTGATCAGGCGCGAGTGGAAGGCCGCGTAATTCATCCCTAGAGCAGTGGCGACGACATCCACCGGATAGGCTTTCTCTACAATGAGGATAGTGTAGACGATGTCTGCGAAAGCACGGCCGCGTTGCGTCATGATCGCCCCCAGGCTCTGTTTCTGCAACTATAGCGGAAGTCGCGTCAAAAGGGAGCGGCTGTTTTGATATCGCATCGGTCAGGGCGATGCTAACGCGGCGCCTCGGTAGGAGACACCCCACCTGCCGGGGGAAGGCCACCTGCCTTCGAGTCCATCAAGGCGGGTGGCCGGACCGCACCTATAGCAGCGACGCTTTGGTCCCGTTTGCTGGTTTCCGCCCGCAAGGCGTCGCTTTCGGAACGGCGCTGGGATCTTTCTGGTCTACTCTGTAACAGGCAACCGCTGCGGGAGGAGCTGCTGGCGCGTTGCCTTGATTCAACGGAGGAGACGGAAATGAGCAAGAACCGTGGCGTCGTCTATTTGCGGCCCGGAAAAGTGGAAGTCCGCGACATCGACGATCCGAAACTCGAGGCGCCGGATGGCCGCCGTATCGAACATGGCGTCATCCTGAAAGTCATCTCCACCAATATCTGCGGTTCGGACCAGCATATGGTCCGCGGTCGCACCACAGCGATGCCGGGCCTCGTGCTCGGACATGAGATCACTGGCGAGATCATCGAAAAAGGCATCGATGTGGAAATGCTCGAGGTCGGGGACATCGTCTCCGTACCTTTCAACGTGGCCTGCGGGCGCTGCCGCTGCTGCAAATCACAGGATACCGGCGTTTGCCTGACGGTTAATCCGTCGCGGGCGGGCGGCGCCTATGGCTATGTCGACATGGGCGGCTGGATCGGCGGCCAGGCTCGCTATGTCACGATCCCTTATGCCGATTTCAACCTCTTGAAATTCCCCGACCGTGACAAGGCGATGGCCAAGATCCGCGATCTCACCATGCTCTCCGATATCCTGCCTACCGGGTTTCATGGCGCGGTCAGAGCGGGCGTCGGCGTCGGTTCGACCGTCTATGTCGCAGGTGCCGGCCCTGTCGGCCTTGCAGCGGCGGCATCCGCCCGTATCCTCGGTGCGGCCGTCGTCATGATCGGCGACTTCAACAAGGACCGCCTCGCCCATGCCAGCCGCGTCGGCTTCGAGGCGATCGATCTCTCGAAGAGCGACCGGCTGGGAGACATGATTGCCCAGGTGGTCGGCACCAATGAAGTGGACAGCGCCATTGATGCAGTCGGCTTCGAAGCGCGTGGACATTCCGGCGGCGAACAGCCGGCGATCGTGCTGAACCAGATGATGGAGATCACCCGCGCCGCCGGCTCCATCGGCATTCCCGGCCTCTATGTCACGGAAGATCCGGGCGCCGTGGACAATGCGGCCAAGCAGGGAAGCCTCTCTCTGCGCTTCGGTCTCGGCTGGGCGAAGGCGCAGTCGTTCCATACCGGCCAGACGCCGGTACTCAAATATAACCGCCAGCTGATGCAGGCGATCCTGCATGACCGCCTGCCGATTGCCGACATCGTCAATGCGAAGGTGATTTCACTTGAAGACGCCGCCCAAGGCTACGAAAGCTTTGACCAGGGTGCAGCGACAAAGTTCGTTCTCGATCCGCATGGTGCAATTGCCAAGGCGGCGTGATCGATCGTTACGACGTGCCGGGGCTGAATTGTCCCGGCACTCCTTTATGGAAACGCGATCGGCCGCCCCCTGCGCTTTCGCCAGCCGATTACCGCTTGCGCAACGTTTGGCTGATCTGATCCACAGCGACTCCGTCATGTAGAAGATGGCGGAGTGATCCGCGACCTTTGAAGACCTCCGCCGGCATGCCAGGATAAAGTGCGATCGGTGAGCTTTTCCAAGCTTGCTGGTTCCGGCCTGACGCGCACGGGATATTAATCAACGCCGCTACACTGTTCGGTCACCTCATCGGGCGACATCGATACGACACCGCCCTTCCTTTCCGGCGTCGATCTCTGATCGAAGGCGCAGAAACGGATATCGACTTTCTGGCCAAGCGTTAGCCGGTCGATATCGCGCGCGTGGCGATCGTCGTCTCGGCGACGACGCCCTCTCGCTTCGGCAGCGAGATCCTCTCCTGACACGCTGAATAGCAAGATGCCCAGGTCCGCATAATATCGGACCCCCGCAAAGCATCAGTTCGCAATCATATTGCGAGCAATACAATATAGTTAACGCGATCATAACTTTGGCGGATTCTACTGTGAATCAGGCCCTACTTTTGAGCGAATCACCATGAAATAGAAGTAATGTTTTACTACTTCCAGGCGAGGAGGATGAAATGGCCCAAGCTACTAGAATTACAGATGTTATCGATTCATTCGGAATTGATACACATATCGACTATACCGATGGGAAATATTCCAACATCGCGGAAGTTGTTAAAGCCCTGGGCTATCTTGGCCTCGACACAGTTCGCGATCACGCGCCCACCCCTGCCTCCGACCCTTACGGTCAGGGCCACCTTGGGGACGCGGCAGATGCCGGTGTCAAATTCGTTTTCGTCTCCGGGCGGGATGATACCCCCGCTACTGTGGTCCAGCGACTGCATGCCTTCGTGGAAGCGCATCCCGGTTCGATCGTCGGTATCGAAGGCCCGAACGAGGTCAACAACTGGCCGGTCGCCTATAAGGGGCTGTCGGGAGAGGCGGCTGCGCTTGCCTACCAAAAGGATCTGTTCAACGCGGTGAATGCCGATCCACTGTTGAAGGACATTCCGGTTCTCGGCTTTACCGGTTACACGGTTGCCTCTTCCAACGATTACACGACGATCCACACCTATGCGAAAGAGGGCGACCAGCCCTTCTCCTGGCTCTCGCGCGAATCCGGCGACCAGATGCAGGCCGATCCCGGCAAGCCGCTCACCATCACCGAGATCGGCTATCACACGTCGCTGACTGCCGATACCAACGGCGGATGGGAAGGCGTCGACGAGACGACGCAGGCAAAACTGCTTCTCAACACGCTGATGGACGGCGCCTTTCTCGGATCGGAGGGGACCTTCATCTACCAGCTTCTCGATGCCTATTCCGATCCGGGAGGCGCCGATCAGGAAAAGCATTTCGGGCTCTTTCGCCTGGATTATACTCCCAAGCCGGCAGCAATGGCGATCCATAACCTGACGGAAATTCTCGAGGATGACGGCGCGGCGCAGGCGACTTTCAATCCGGGAGCGCTCAATTACACCATCAACGGGCTCCCCTCCACCGCGCGCAGCTATCTGACGGAGAAATCCGACGGAAGCTACCAGATCATCATCTGGAATGAGCCTGATATCTGGAACCAGACGACCGACAAGGCAATCCAGGCAGCGGCGACCAGCGTCACCGTCAATCTGGGCGGAGCTTTCGGGACGGTGCAGGTCTACGATCCGCTGACAGGCGATACACCGGTCAAGAGCTTCAGCGACATATCCTCCCTCAATGTGGATGTCGTCGACCATCCCATCATTATCAACATAGCAGCAAGTGCCGGCGCAGCGCCGGCGCCTGGCCATATCTATGGCGGCACCGGAGACGACACCTTTACGGTCACCTCCCCGACCGACATCGTCGATGAAAGCCGCGGCGGTGGAACCGATACCGTCCTATCGTCGATCAGCTTCAGCCTGGCGGATACCGCCCATGCGATCGGCGCCATCGAGAACCTGACACTGACCGGCAACGCCAACATCAACGCGACTGGCAATGAACTCGCCAACGTTCTCGTGGGCAATTACGGAGCCAACGTGCTGGATGGCGGTGCGGGTGCAGACAGCATGAAGGGCGGAGGTGGCGACGACACTTATATCGTCGATAACACCAATGATGTCGTGATCGAAGCTGGCGGCTCCGGCAGGGATACCGTCAAGTCCTATGTCTCGCTCAGTCTGATGGACAAGGACCATGTGACGGGAACTGTCGAGAACCTGACCCTGTTGGGTGCCGGTAACATCAATGCGACCGGCAACGTCATGAACAACGTTCTCACGGGCAATTCCGGCAACAACAACTTCGATGGCGGCAGAGGCGAAGACCGAATGATAGGCGGCCTCGGCAACGACACGTACAAAGTGGATTCGGCAGGCGACATCGTCGACGAAACAGGCGGCGGTGGCAACGACACCGTCAATGCGTCCATATCCTTCTCTCTGGAGAATGTTCTCGGAACAGTCGAGAATCTGACGCTTACAGGCTCGTCAGCGATCAACGCCACGGGTAACGGCGAAAACAACGTGCTGACCGGAAACAGCGCAGGCAACATGCTGTCGGGCGGCGCAGGAAACGACCAGCTCATCGGCGGCAACGGCAACGATATCCTGAACGGCGGAGCTGGAGCCGACCATTTCATCTTCGACTTCAAACCCAGCGCTTACAACAACATCGACAGGATCGAGGACTTTTCGGAAGGTGCCGGTGACAAGATCGTGCTCGACCACGAGGTTTTCACAGCCATCGATCCAGCGAATTTTTCCGCCGCAAATTTCGTGCTGGGCACAAAGGCTTTGGATTCGAACGACCGCCTGATCTACGACCAGACGACCGGAAAGCTTTTCTACGATGCGGACGGTAGCGGGCGCGGTGCGGCCGTGCAGATCGCGACGCTTTCCAATCTGGCGACGCTTCATCACGACGATTTCCTGTTCCTCTGAGATCGGAACCTCGTGTCTTCATGCGGCGGTCCCATGGGGGGCTCCTTTCCGGAGCCCCTTTTTCTTGTCCTTTGCCGGCCCTGCACAACATTGTCCGCAGAGCCATCAGCCGAGCGGAGAGACCATTGCCCTGGACCGCCTATATCATTCACTTTATCGCCGCTGCATTCCTGACCAATGGCGTGCCTCATTTCGTCAATGACGCCAGCGGCCGGCCTTTCCGCACACCTTTCGTCCGCCTGCAAGGGGCGAAGCTCAGCTCGCCAGTCACCAATGTCATCTGGGGCTGGTTCAATTTTCTCGTCGCCCTCCTGCTCTTTGCCAATATCGGGCCGCTTTATATCGGCACGCGGGCGATACGACTTTTGTCGCAGCGGGCGTTCTTGTAACCGGCATTTTTCTGGCGCGGATCTTCGGGCGAGACAACGCCTGACAAGTTACTTGCGCATCGCAAGTCGCTTGCATCATGCAAGTGACTTCTATAGTGACTTGCATCATGCAACGAACAAGCTTCGCCAATTTCAAATGCCCGGCCGCCCGCGCGCTCGACAGCGTCGGTGACTGGTGGAGCATGATGATCCTTCGCGACGCCTTTCACGGGCTGACGCGGTTCGACGAATTTCAAAAGAGCCTCGGCGTCGCGCCGAACATCCTGACGCGGCGACTCGCGCATCTGATCGATGAAGGACTGTTCGAGAAGCGCCTCTACAATGAGCGCCCTGCCCGCTACGAATATGTGCTGACCGCCAAGGGACGTGATTTCTTCCCCGTTCTGATGGCCCTGTTTTCCTGGGGACGACGGCACGCTCCGCAAGAAGATCTTGCCTTCCTGCTGGGTAATGCCGCTTCCGGCGAGGAGCGCCGGCCTGTGCTGGTGGACGCAGCCAATGGTGAAGAACTGAAACCCGAAAACACCTGCCTGCTGCCGGGACCGGCCGCTGATGAAGGCGACCGCGAACGGATCGCCCGCATGCGCGCTTATTACCTCGGCATCGACGCCTAGAGCATTTCCATTTTCTGCGAGGCACGGGAATGCTCTATCTCTTTGTTTTTACGCAATTCCGAACGCAAAACCGCCGCGCACTTTTGCCGGAATTGCTTTAGAAAGGACAAATCCATGGAACGCATTGTTGTCACCGGCATGGGACTTACTTCGCCACTTGGTGTCGGCGTCGAGACGGCATGGAATCGGCTCGTTGCGGGCAGTTCCGGCCTGCGCGTGCTGCCAGAGAATGTGGTCGGCGATCTCGCCGCCAAGGTCGGCGGGGTCGTTCCCTCCATCGAGGAGGACGCCGAAGCGGGTTTCGATCCCGATCGCGCCGTTCCGCCCAAGGACCAGAAGAAGATGGACCGCTTCATCCAGTTCGCGATGGCGGCAACAGACGAAGCTGTGCGCCAGGCCGGCTGGATGCCCGAGGGCGTCGATGCGCGCGAGCGAACGGCGACGATCATCGCCTCCGGCGTCGGCGGCTTTCCGGCGATTGCCGATGCGGTACGCACGGCTGAGACGCGTGGTGTGCGGCGGCTCTCGCCCTTCACCGTGCCTTCCTTCCTCGTCAATCTGGCGGCCGGTCAGGTCAGCATCCGCTACGGCTTCAAGGGGCCGCTCGGGGCACCGGTGACGGCTTGCGCAGCAAGCGTTCAGGCAATCGGCGATGCGGCGCGGCTGATCCGGTCCGGCGAAGCGGATGTCGCTATTTGCGGCGGCTCGGAAGCCTGCATCGACAAGGTGAGCCTTGGCGGCTTTGCCGCAGCCCGTGCGCTCTCGAGCGGTTTCAACGACAGGCCCGAACTTGCCTCGCGTCCTTTCGATACGGCCCGCGACGGCTTCGTGATGGGCGAAGGGGCCGGCATTCTCGTCATAGAAACGCTTGAGCATGCGCTGGCGCGCGGCGCGACGCCGCTTGCCGAACTCGTCGGCTACGGCACGGCCGCTGACGCCTATCACATGACGGCAGGGCCGGAAGATGGCGACGGCGCCCGCCGGGCGATGGAGGCAGCCTTACGACAGGCCAGGATCCCGGCTTCCGAGGTCAAGCATCTCAACGCCCATGCGACCTCGACACCGGTCGGTGACAAGGGCGAGATCGCTGCAATCGGTACGGTTTTCGGCCGCAACGGCGGCATTGCCGTCAGCGCCACCAAATCGGCGACAGGTCATCTTCTGGGTGCAGCCGGCGGGCTTGAAGCCATCTTCACGATCCTTGCGCTGCGCGATCAGATCGCCCCGCCGACGCGCAATCTGGAAAAGGCCGATCCGGCAGCCGAAGGCATCGATCTCGTAAGCAAGGTGGCGCGCAAGGTGGCGATGGAATATGCGATCACCAACGGCTTCGGCTTCGGCGGCGTCAACGCCAGCGCCCTCTTCCGCCGCTGGTCCTGACCGGCTCTTTCCTTACGCGCAAAATAGCCTACACTTCCGCTGACCTAGCCGGAGATGATCCCATGCGCGCTTTCTTCGCAGTGCTGGTTCTGTGTGCCGTATCCGTAATGTCAGGCACGGCCCGCGCCGAAGATCCCGTGCAGACAACACAGACAATGATCGAGGAGCAGATCAGGGCATTCCTCAAGGATGATGCGGATACCGCCTATTCCTTCGCCGCGCCCGGCATCAAGGCCATGTATCCCGACAAGAATGTCTTCTTCGCCATGGTGAAGAAGAGCTACGAGCCGGTCTATCATCCCGGCAACTATGCCTTCGGGCGCAGCAGATCGATCGACGACGGCGCAATGATCTATCAGGAAGTGCTGATTTCCGGCCGGGACGGCAAGGATTGGACGGCGATCTATCAGGTCGCTCGTCAGCCTGACGGTAGCTTCAAGATCAACGGCGTGCAGATCGTGCCGAATGCCGACAGCAAGGGCATTTAGTGGATTAAGCATCCCTGCATATTAAAGTTGTGTGAGGTTTCCCCGAAGAGTAGAGAGCCTATATCATTCTGTCTGGGGATTGAAACTTAATGCCTACTTCTTTCAAGTATTTGGTCGCTGTCGCGGCGATCGGTTTCGCAGCCATGCCGGGCATTGCTCAGGCGGAATCCTTTTCCAAGCTGACACAGCAAAATTATGCCATCGGCAAACTCACCAAGGGGAAGGCCGGTGGTTATGGCTGGGTCGTCTCGAACGGCAATGCACGTTTCTTCTGCCGACTGAATGCCAGCCTGGCGTATGTCAACCAGAAAGAGATGATGAGCATCCTTTCAAGCGGAAGGACCATCAAGCTGGACCGCGCCACGTTTGAGGCATCGATCGGTGGTCCTGATCCGTCTATACCGCAATGGAGCGATCTCCAGGCCGGCCGTGTCAAGCCAGCTGAGGTCGGGAGCTGTACACCTGTTCGCTGATTGATAAGAGCACAGGCGCGTCGTCTCGTTACCAGACGAGAGCCGCAGCAAGGCGGCCCTCGCCGGGATATATCAAACGGGCTCGAGATCGCCCCTCGCCCATTCCTCGATCGTTTCCGCCATGAAATCGGCGAAACGGCCTTCGGCAATCGCCTTGCGTATGCCCTGCATCAGTTCCTGATAGTAGTTCAGATTGTGCCAGGAAAGCAGCATGCCGCCGAGCGCCTCGTTGGCGCGCACGAGATGGTGGAGATAGGCGCGCGAATAATCCCGTGTGGCCGGGCAGCTCGACTGTTCGTCGAGCGGGCGCATGTCTTCCGCGTGTCGGGCGTTGCGAATATTGACCTTGCCGCGGCGGGTAAAGGCCAAACCGTGACGGCCCGAGCGGGTCGGCATCACGCAGTCGAACATGTCGATACCGCGGGCAACGGATTTCAGGATGTCATCAGGCGTGCCGACGCCCATCAGATAGCGCGGCTTTTCGCCTGGCAGGACCGGAAGCGTCTCCTCGAGCATCTTCAGCATCACGTCCTGCGGCTCGCCGACCGCAAGACCGCCGACGGCGTAGCCCTTGAGGTCGAGTTTGGCGAGTTCCTCGGCTGAGCGGACACGCAGGGCCGGCACGTCGCCACCCTGGACGATACCGAACATGGCCTTGCCCGGCTGGTTGCCGAAGGCAACCTTGCAGCGCTCGGCCCAGCGCAGCGACAGCTCCATGGCACGCTCGATTTCCTTGGGCTCGGCCGGCAGCGCCACGCATTCATCGAGCTGCATCTGGATATCGGAGCCGAGCAGCCCCTGGATTTCGATGGAGCGCTCCGGCGACATATGATGCAGGCTGCCGTCGACATGTGACTTGAAGGTGACGCCTTGCTCATCGAGCTTGCGCAGGCCGGAAAGCGACATGACCTGGAAGCCGCCGGAATCCGTCAGGATCGGGTGCTCCCAGCGGATGAGCTTGTGCAGACCGCCGAGGCGGGCGACGCGTTCGGCCGTCGGGCGCAGCATCAGGTGATAGGTATTGCCGAGGATGATATCGGCACCCGTCTCGCGCACCTGGTCGAGATACATGGCCTTGACCGTGCCGACCGTGCCGACCGGCATGAAGGCCGGCGTGCGGATGACGCCGCGCGGCATGGAAACTTCACCGAGGCGCGCGCCGCCATCGGTCTTCTTGAGGGTGAACTGGAAGTTCTCAGTCGTCATCGGTCTTTCCGGAAAAGAAGGCTCGCGTCGCCGTAAGAATAGAAGCGATAGCCTGTCGAAATGGCATGTCTATAGGCCGCTTGCATGGTCTCGAAACCGGCAAAGGCCGAGACCAGCATGAAGAGCGTCGAGCGCGGCAGGTGGAAGTTCGTCATCAGGATATCGACCGCCTTGAAGCGGTAGCCAGGCGTAATGAAGATGCCTGTCGCACCGGCCCAGGGCTTGATCTCACCGCTCTCGGCTGCAGCGCTCTCGATCAGCCGCAACGAGGTCGTGCCGACGCAGATGATGCGCCCGCCCCTTTGCCGCACGGCATTCAGCCTCGCAGCGATCTCAGCGCTGACATAGCCGCTTTCGAGATGCATCTTGTGATCGTCGGTGTCGTCGGCCTTGACCGGCAGGAAGGTACCGGCACCAACGTGAAGCGTTACAAAATGCCGTTCGATGCCGGCTTTGTCGAGCGCCTCGAACAGATCAGGTGTGAAATGCAGGCCGGCGGTCGGGGCGGCGACGGCGCCCTCCTCCCGCGCATAGATGGTCTGGTAATCGGCGCGGTCACGTTCGTCTTCCGGACGCTTGGCGGCGATATAGGGCGGCAGCGGAATATGGCCGACGCTGGCAATCGCTTCGTCCAGTGCAGGGCCGGAGAGATCGAATGCGAGTGTCACCTCACCCGCTTCGCCCTTTTCCTCGACCGTCGCATCGAGCGAGCCGATCATGCAGCTTTCGCCGCCATGGCCGAAGGCGATACGGTCACCTTCCTTGATACGTTTGCCGGGCTTGGCGAAGGCTTTCCACTTGTTGGCGCCGATGCGCATGTGGAGCGTCGCCGACACCTGCTGGCCGCCAGCGCCCTCGCGATAGCGGATGCCTTCGAGCTGGGCCGGAATGACCTTTGTATCGTTAAAGACCAGCGCGTCGCCTGCCCGCAGGAAGGACGGCAAATCTGAGACGTGGTGATCGGAAAGAACCGTCTGCGCATTCGGATCGACGACAAGCAGCCGCGCGCTATCGCGCGGCTCGGCGGGCCGCAGCGCTATGCGTTCATCCGGCAGGTCGAAATCGAAGAGGTCTACGCGCATCAAGGTACTTCCAGGCAAAGCGAAACCCGCCCCGCGCTCTCGCGCAAGGGCGGGTTCCTGCAGAAATCACAATCAGACGTCGGCGGCAACCCGCACGGAGACGATCGAATCCGGATCGGAGACGGGCTCGCCCTTCTTGATCTTGTCGATATTGTCCATGCCTTCGATGACCTGACCCCAGACGGAATACTGCTTGTTCAGCCACGGAGCATCGGTGAAGCAGATGAAGAACTGAGAGTTGGCCGAGTTCGGGCTCTGCGAACGAGCCATCGAGCAGGTGCCGCGAACATGCGGCGTTGCAGAGAATTCAGCCTTGAGATCGTCCTTCGAGGAACCGCCCATGCCGGCGCGACCCGGGTTGAAGTTCTCTCCGCCCTTCTTGCCGAATTGCACGTCACCGGTCTGCGCCATGAAATCGGCGATGACGCGGTGGAAAACGACACCGTCATAGGCCTTCTCGCGGGCGAGTTCCTTGATGCGCTTTACATGCTCGGGCGCGACCTGCGGCAGAAGCTGGATGACAACCTTGCCCTTGGTGGTTTCCAGAATGATAGTGTTTTCCGGATCCTTGATCTCGGCCATTGTCGTTCTCCTTCTTGTCTTGAACTTACTTCTTGCCCAGCGTGACCTTGATCATGCGGTCGGGATTGCTGACTTCGCCGTTCTGGCCTTCGCCCTTCTTGATCTTGTCGACGTTTTCCATGCCCGAGACAACCTTGCCGACGACCGTGTACTGGCCGTTCAAGAAGGAGCCGTCCGCGAACATGATGAAGAACTGCGAGTTGGCGGAATTCGGATCCTGGGCGCGCGCCATGCCGACCGTGCCACGGACAAAGGGCGTCTTGGAGAATTCAGCCGGAAGGTCAGGCAGGTCGGAGCCGCCGGTGCCGGCCTGGCTCGCATCGAAGTTCTTTTCCATGTTGCCATACTTCACGTCGCCGGTCTGGGCCATGAAGCCCGGGATGACGCGGTGGAAGGCGACATTGTCATATTCGCCCTTCTTCACCAGCGCCTCGATCTGCGCCACATGCTTCGGCGCGACGTCAGGCAGAAGCTGGATCACGACCGGGCCGCTCTTCAACTGAATGGTGACATAGTGATCGGCAGCCTGCGCAAAAGCGTCGCCCGCGAAGGAAGCGAGATAGAGCACGCCGGCAAATGCAAGATAAAAGAGTTTCATGTTGGCTCCATTGAGGCGGTATCCGCCTAGGCTTTGCGCTTGGATTTCAGGGCTTGCAAGACGGCCGCCGGCACGAAGGCGCTGACATCGCCGCCCATGGCCGCGATCTGGCGCACCAATGTGGCGGTAATGGGCCGCGAGGCCGTGCCTGCCGGCAGAAAGATGGTCTGGATATCGGGCGCCATCTGCCGGTTCATGCCGGCCATCTGCATTTCATAGTCGAGATCGGTACCGTCGCGCAGGCCGCGGATCAGCAGGCTCGTACCGTGCACCCGTGCGGCGTCAACAACGAGATTGTCGAAGGAGACGACGTCGATATGCGCGCTCTTTTCCGGCAGGACCTCAGCGAGCGACGCGCGGATCAGCGCTGCCTTTTCCTCGAAGGAGAAGAGTGGCGCCTTACCAGGATGAATACCGATCGCGACGATCACTTTCTCGGCGACGTTCAGCGCCTGCACCAGCACGTCAACGTGTCCATTGGTGATCGGGTCGAAGGACCCCGGATAGAAAGCTGTGGTCATATCGTCCGGCCGTTTGTTTTCACGCCTTTTGTCATGGAAGGCGGTTTCCCGCAAGTTATTTAGCCGTTCCGCCCGACGCGTCTGAACGATGAATGAACGGGGCGTTCAAGGCCCGCTCAGATGCGATCTGCTTTACTCGGATCATCAACACAGAAACTGCCGGTCCCGGCAGCGTCACTCCCCGGAAAGACCCGATCATGCTGATCATCCTCATTGCCATAGCCGTTATTTTTTCGATGTTTGCGGAGCTTTTCTACGGCTACTTCGCAGATCGGCATCAGCTTGGCTGGGTACGGCCGGAGGTCAATGAACATACGGCTATCATGCGGCAGCTTGGCCGGATGCGTTCTAATCGATTTGAATTCTGAACGGCAGATGAACACGACATTCAAGGTCGCTTCAGATCACGGTTGGTAAATCCCCCGTCAACATCCGGCGGGAACCTTTTAAAGACGGATGCGTTCAAATGATCGACACATACGAGATGCGGAAGCGCGGCAGGAAGGGAATTAAGATGCCTGGCAAGATCACCATGATTAACATGCTCTGGATGGTAATGATTACGGGCATGCTGACTGCCACAATCGCTCTCTATGACAATCAGAAGATCGATGCCTCCAAGGTCTATGGCCCGTTCGCTTCGGCTCGCTCCGTAAGCGTGCTCGGCCAGTACTGAGGGGCGTGAACGCAACTCCCTACAGAAAGGAACGCCACCATGTTCACGATCCTGACAGTTTTTACAGCACTCATCAGCATCATGTTCATAGTGTCCGTTACTTCAACGATTTCAGCGTTGCGCCGAGAAAGCGAGGAAGTGAAATCGATAAACAAGAAGCATGGCGCTTTCTAAAGCCGCTCCCGCTGCGTAGTATGTATGCAAGCCGGATGTTCTGCATCCGGCTTTTCTCATGTCGAGGATGCAGGCCGCAGCGCCAGACAGCCGCTCTTTCGCAGCGGCAGAACAAGAAGAGCCCCCTTGCCATAGAGCGCACGCACATAGTCGCTGCGTTCGCTTGTGACGACGGCAAAGCCCCTGCCCCATCGCAGGATGGAGACACCCTCGGGCAATGCGCCGGGTTCGATGCTGCCGGCGGGAAAGACTATAGCAGCCGGCGCCTCACCCGTTGCCGCGAAGACCACAGCAAACAGCGCGAAGACTGCGGCAACGACCGCAATCGCAGTGCCTGTCCTGCGTGCCAAGCGCCTGATCAAAGAGCCACCCGTCCGATGTTTCAGAAATCGAATATATGTTCGAGGCCCGGATCGGCAATTGGCCGGTCTTTGAGCAGAGGCGCGAGATCAGCCATCTCGACCGACAGCAGCAGGCGGTCGCTGTCAAAACCGGTGCGAGGCAGGCGCGCGATCACCTCACCGGGCAGATTGCCCTGCTCCATCCCTGAAGGCATGGTCAGCGACACCATGATCTCGTCATTGCCGGCAATCTCGCGGATTGTACCGCCTGCCTTAGCGACCTCCGCGAGGATATGGGTGAAGCGGTCGTAGCGCGGCGTTTCGATCAGCACACCATTGGCACTTTCCGAAATGACCGATACATCGGGAATTGCCGAAAGCGTGGTAGCCGGCAGGCCTGATACGACCGATCGGATCGTCAGCTTCGCCTCACCGGTTGCGGCAACAGCGCTGGCGATCATGCCGGCATAGGCGATCTTTGCACGCCACTCGCCGCCGAGCGCCAGACGACGCTCCCAGCCACGCAGCGGCTCTTCCACCGGTGCGGCCCAAAGCCTGTCGATCCAGAGCTGGAACGGATATTTGTACCATGGGGTCTGGCGCAGAAAGCCGGCATAATCGATCGCCATATCGCGGGCGACGATATCCTGCGGCGTCTTTTCGCTGCCGCGCCAGAGCGCAAAGACCCGGCCGATCGCTTCCTCATAGGCCGCCTTGAGACCCATTTCGAGCGTGAAGCTGACACCGATGGTCGCGATCATCATTCGCGTCTCGCTGTCGGCGCCGCCGTGGCGATCGGCAATACGGGTCAGCGCGCAGTCTGCGACCCAGAAATCCTTCACGCTGGAGAAATAATCGAAGCCATATTCGTCGCCCGTCTTCAGGGTTTCGGCGAGGCCGTCATAGGCATAGACGATATGCCACTCCGGATAGGTGAGATAGGTATTGGCCTCCTGCCGGCGGAATTCGGGATCCGATATCAGCGGCTTGTAGCTGTCGGGTTCGGAATCGGCATGGCAGAAGGTCTCGACGTAAGCAGCCGGGCTGAGCACCAGCAGGACGGCGACCACGAGAACCGCCAGGAGCCAGCCGATGATTTTCAGAAGGCGCCGCATCACGGGGCCTCGCGGCGGAAGATATAGCTGGATGCGATTCCCACACCGCCAAGAAAGAGATGCGGCAGGTTGGCGAGTATCTTGAATGTAAAGGGGAGATCCTGAATGCCGTAGTTGACGATGCCGAGATCAAGGTAACCCGACCCAGTGATAAGTCCAAGCAGACCATCGCTGAAATAGAGCAGACCGAAATAGAAAAGAAAGTTTCGGGATGCGCGGGCCGACAGGAAGGCTGCGATGCCGGCCAAGGCAGCCGAGGCCAGGTGCAGGCTGTCGTCATAGATATCGAGCGCAAAGATGCCGAATGCGCGCCCCTCCGCATCCGTCAGTCCCGGAATGTAATTCAATGTGGCTGCAAAGAGCAGAGCCACTGTATAAAGCGCAGCAATCAGCCGAAGCCTGGACATCATGCTCTCCCTAGAGGCTTCCGAGATAGCGATCCCAGAAATGATTGCGGAAGGTAAGGCCGGGATCCAGCTGACGCTTGGCCGCTGCATATTCCCCAGCGCGGGGATAGGCGCGGGTAAACTGATCCAATCGAGCATGCGGCCGATACGGCAGATAATAGTTGCCGCCGATTGCGAGCACGCGCTCGATAAGCGCTTCCGTCATGCGCTGCATGTCGGCCTCGCCCCTGACCGTCTTTTCCTGCGAGAAGAGCATGACCGCGGCAATGCGGGGTTCCGCGGCGTAAGCCAACACACTGTCACGATCAGTATCGACATAGCGCAGCGTGATGTTGAAGAGCTGTTGATAGGAAGCCGGAATGACATCCTGGCAGGCTGCAACGAAATCAGCGAAGCGGGACGGTGAGACGAAATATTCATGCAGGATATCCGTGCGGGACGGATCCCGGTCATCGAGCGTGACGACGGGTTCGTTCATCAGGCTGTTGCGCGTCGCCTGCGCCGCAAGCGATGGATTGATGACAGCCTCGGTCCACCAGCGAAGATGTTTGGCCGTATCCGAACCGAGCTGCGCCCGGAAGATTTCACGAGACACGTGGCTGATGAAACCGGAACCGGAGGCCGGAGGTATTTTCGTCTGGTCCGGAGCGGCGCGATAGGTGATCAGCAGCGCCTCTTCAAAGAAACGATCAAGCGAAACATCCATTCGGCCATAGGCCATGTTGATCGCGCTATCGCTCGCCAGAACTTCGGCAAAGCGCCGTCCGAGATCCTCGCCCGCCAGATGCTCGAAGGTCGGCTCAAGGAGCACATTCGGCACCATGTCGAGCTCAAGCTCGGTGATGACACCGAAAAGGCCGTATCCGCCCATGGCATGGTTGAAGAGCTCCGCATTCTCCGTGCGTGAGCAGGTCAGCAGATTGCCGTCCACCGTCATCAACCTGATGGAACGGACGGTGCTGCCGCAAGCACTGAATGGAACGGGCCAGCCATGGGCATTGACCGAAAAGGTGCTGGCAACGCCGAAGTCGTTGTTGGACTGCATGACGGCGGGCGAAAAGCCGATGCTATCGAGCTTGGAAATGATCGCCGACCAACGTGCGCCGGCAGCGACACGGTAGGTCTTGGCGGCTGTATCTGCCTCCAGCCAATCCTGATCGAGCGTCAGTGCCGTACCATTCTCGACAAGGCTCTGGCCGCCCATCGAATGGCGCGCGGCGCTGGCGATGAAGGGCCTGTTTGCCTTGACGGCTTCAGCGAGCGCCGCGCGCAACCGGCCGATCATGGCCTCCTGCGGCGGCTCCTTGACGGTCAGATGTGCCGCAACCCGGGTCGGTGTCAGTTCTCCGGCATCATTGAGAATGGTCGCGCCATCTTCAATGCGAAGTTCCGCTGGAAAGGCTGGTCCGGGATCGCTTTGCGGCTGAAGCAAAAAACGCCCCGCCGCCACACCGGCTGCGGCCGAAATGCCGGCCAGCACCCCTCGCCTTGTCCACCTGCCCACAACATTCCCCCTCCGGATGAATCGGCAAGCTCTTCATAGCGCAATAAAAAACCGGGCGGCAGGGGCCGCCCGGTCCGCAATGAGAAAGTGGTGAATTATTCAGCCGATGGGGTTTCGTCGGCTTCGCCCGCTGCAGGAGCTTCGCCTTCGGAAACCACGGCTTCGTCACCGTTTTCCGTCGTCTCTTCTTCTTCCGGCTCGCTGATGCGCTCGACCGAGACGACCTTCTCATCCTTGGCAGTGGAGAAGATTGTCACGCCCTTCGTCGCGCGGCTGGCGATACGGATGCCGCCGACCGGAACGCGGATCAGCTGACCGCCATCCGAGACGAGCATGATCTGATCGCCATCGTCGATCGGGAAGGCGGCGACCAGTTCGCCGATTTCGCCGGTTTTCGACGTATCGGTGGCGCGGATACCCTTGCCGCCCCGGCCAGAGATGCGGAAATCGTAGGAGGACGAGCGCTTGCCGAAGCCCTTTTCCGAAACCGTCAACACGAACTGTTCGCGTGCCTTCAGCTCTTCGTAGCGCTCGTCAGAGAGCTGTCCCTCTTCGGTGACTTCTTCGCCGACCAGAGCGATATCCTCTTCATCCACGCCCGTCGCACGCCGTTCGGCGGCGGAACGCTTGAGGTAAGCTGCGCGTTCCCACGGCTCGGCATCGACATGGCCGACGATCGTCATCGAGATGATGCTGTCGCCACTGCCGAGATTGATGCCGCGCACACCGATCGAGTTGCGGCCGGCAAAGACGCGGACGTCATCGACCGGGAAGCGGATGCACTGGCCGAGCGCTGTCGTCAGCAGAACGTCGTCCTGATCCGTGCAGGTCTCAACAGAGAGGATTTCATCGCCCTCCTCGTCAAGCTTCATGGCAATCTTGCCGTTGCGGTTCACCTGGACGAAGTCCGACAGCTTGTTGCGACGGACCGTGCCCCGTGTCGTCGAGAACATGACGTCGAGATTATCCCAGCTATCCTCGTCCTCGGGCAGCGGCAGGATGGTGGTGATGCGTTCGCCTGACGCCAGCGGCAGCATGTTGATCAGCGCCTTGCCACGCGAGGTCGGGGTGCCGATCGGCAGGCGCCAGACCTTTTCCTTGTAGACGATACCACGCGACGAGAAGAACAGAACCGGCGTATGGGTATTGACCACAAATAGCCGGCTAACAAAATCCTCGTCACGGGTTGTCATTCCCGAACGGCCCTTGCCGCCGCGGCGCTGCGCACGGTAGGTCGCCAGCGGCACGCGCTTGATATAGCCGAGGTGTGAGACTGTCACGACCATGTCTTCGCGGGCGATGAGATCCTCATCGTCCATCTCAAGGCCGCCATCGATGATCTCGGTGCGGCGTGGAGTGCCGAACTCGTCACGGACAGAGGTCAGCTCGTCCTTGACGATCGTCTGGATGCGCACGCGCGACGACAGGATATCGAGGTAGTCCTTGATTTCCTCGCCTATCTTATTGAGTTCGTCGCCGATTTCGTCGCGGCCAAGAGCCGTCAGGCGGGCCAGACGGAGTTCGAGGATCGCGCGAGCCTGCTCTTCCGAGAGATTGTAGGTCAGATCCTCGTTGATGCGATGACGCGGATCGTCGATGAGACGGATCAGGCTTTCGACGTCCTCCGCCGGCCAGCGCCGGGTCATCAGTTCTTCGCGGGCGGACTGCGGGTCCGGAGCCTGACGGATAACGCGGATGACTTCGTCGATATTGGCGACGGCGATTGCGAGACCCACCAAGACGTGGGCGCGCTCACGCGCCTTGCGAAGCAGGAACTTCGTTCTCCGGCTAACGACCTCCTCACGGAAGGAGACGAAAGCGCGGAGCATGTCGAGCAGCGTCAGCTGTTCCGGCTTGCCGCCGTTCAGCGCCACCATGTTGCAGCCGAAGGAGGTCTGCAGCGGCGTGTAGCGGTAGAGTTGGTTCAAGATCACGTCGGCATTGGCGTCGCGCTTCAACTCGACGACGACGCGGTAGCCCTGACGGTCGGATTCGTCGCGCAGATCGGAGATGCCTTCGATGCGCTTCTCGCGCACCAGTTCGGCCATCTTCTCGATCATCGTCGCCTTGTTCACCTGATAGGGAATTTCGGTGATGATGATCTGTTCTCGATCGCCGCGCATCGGCTCGATGGTTGCAACACCGCGCATGATGACCGAACCACGGCCGGTTTCATAGGCCGAGCGAATGCCGGCGCGGCCGAGGATCTTGGCGCCGGTCGGGAAATCCGGACCGGGAATGATCTGCATCAGCTCCGGCAGTTCGATTGCCGGATCATTGATCAGCGCGATGCAAGCGTCGATGACTTCAGACAGGTTATGCGGCGGGATATTGGTCGCCATGCCGACGGCGATGCCGCCTGCGCCGTTGACCAGCAGGTTCGGGAACTTGGCAGGCACTACGACCGGCTCTGACAGAGTGCCGTCATAGTTGTCGCGGAAGTCGACCGTTTCCTTGTCGAGGTCGTCGAGCAGCGAATGGGCGGCCTTCTGCAGGCGGCATTCGGTGTAACGTTCGGCCGCCGGCGGGTCACCGTCGACCGAGCCGAAATTGCCCTGGCCGTCGATCAGCGGCAGCCTCAACGACCAATGCTGCGCCATGCGGGCGAGTGCGTCATAAATCGCGGCATTGCCGTGCGGATGGTATTTACCCATCACGTCCCCGGTAACGCGGGCGCATTTGACGTATTTCTTGTTCCAGTCGATGCCGAGCTCGGACATGCCGTAAAGGATGCGCCGATGCACGGGCTTCAGGCCATCGCGCACGTCGGGCAGCGCACGTGACACGATCACGCTCATGGCGTAATCGAGATACGACCGCTGCATTTCCTCCATAATGGAGATGGGCTCGATGCCTGGCGGGAGCTTCCCGCCGCCGGGGGGTGTTTGCTCAGTCAAAACGGTTCACGTTCTCTTCTAGAATCACTCGAAGATTTATAGCGGAAAGCCTGTTCCCACGCCAATTTGGCCAGGGGTTTTGAACAGGCTTTTGCGTTCGAAAGAGGGCAAATCATGGTATTTGCCCATGGCAGGGAGACAATCAGCGATCATGCATTTGCCAAATCGGAATCGGCACAGCACAATCATGAAAAACAAGCATCTATATGGGGTTTTGGAGAAGCGATGGCAAGCGCCGACCAACTGATCAACGCGTTCACGACGCTTCTCGTCACCATCGATCCGCCGGGACTTGCCCCGCTCTTTCTCGGCCTCACCGTCGGCATGAGCCGCCCGGAGCGAAAGCAGGTGGCGCTGCGCGGTGTAACGATCGCTTTCATCATCCTTGCCGTTTTCGCCCTGTTCGGCTCCAGCGTGCTCGGCGTGCTCGGCATTTCCATCGGCGCTTTCCGCCTGGCGGGCGGATTGCTGCTCTTCTGGATTGCCTTCGAAATGGTTTTCGAGAAGCGCCAGGACCGCAAGGAAAAGACCACGGAAGTGGCGATCACCAAGGATCATATCGAGAATATTGCCGTCTTCCCGCTGGCACTGCCGCTGATTGCCGGGCCGGGCGCCATTTCGGCGACGATCCTGCTCGGAGGGACTCTGCCCTCCACCGTCGAGCGGGCGCAGCTGATCGGCGTCATTGCCGCCTGCCTGCTGATCACGCTGGTGGTGCTTTTCCTGGCTGACCGGCTCGACCGCTTCCTCGGCGTCACCGGCCGGGCGATCCTGACCCGTCTTCTCGGCGTGATCCTGGCCGCACTCGCCGCGCAGTTCGTTGTCGACGGTGCGAAATCTGCTCTCAACCTGATCAGCGCCACGCCGACATGAAAACGGCGCCCGAGGGCGCCGTTTACTACTGAATAAGACCGATCAAAACGGAATGTCGTCGTCGAGATCCCGCGAGAAGTTGCCGCCGCCAACGCTACCGCTGCCGCTGCTTCCGCCGCTACGACCACCACCGCTGCGACCACCACCGGACGCTGGAGCGGGTGCGCCGTAATCGTCGCCATAACCACCGCCACCGAAATCGTCGCCGCCACGGCCGCCGCCGAAGCCGGAGCCAGCACCGCCGCCCTCACCACCGCGCCCGTCGAGCATCGTCAGCGTCGAATTGAAACCCTGCAGCACGATTTCCGTCGAGTAGCGGTCGTTGCCGGTCTGGTCCTGCCACTTGCGTGTCTGCAGAGCGCCTTCGATATAGAGCTTGGCGCCCTTCTTCACATATTGCTCGACCACCTTGCAGAGGCCTTCGTTGAAGACCACCACCGTGTGCCATTCGGTTTTTTCGCGGCGCTCGCCAGAATTGCGGTCGCGCCAGGTTTCCGAGGTCGCGATGCGAAGATTGGCGATCGGCCGGCCATCCTGCGTGCGCCGGATTTCGGGGTCGGCGCCCACGTTTCCGATAAGAATTACCTTGTTCACACTGCCAGCCATATCATTCACCTTACTGCCGCCCTGACCGGCGGCGTTCAAAAATCATCGGCGCACCTTAAACCATAGAGGACAAGCGATGCGCATCCAGCCCCTCTTAATCCACAAGGAATTTTGTTCTTTATTTGTTCTAATTATTCGCTATGATCCTGTCAACAGAATCGAAAACCTTTGTTGTTCCGGACTTTCAGCCTCGACTCGCCCGCTGGCATCACTAAATAAGGGCTGTTATCCCCAAACCATCTGAAGCAGAGACGATGAGCGAACTGAAGACGATCTCCATCCGTGGCGCGCGCGAGCATAATCTGAAGGGCATAGACCTCGATCTGCCGCGGAACAAGCTGATCGTCATGACCGGCCTTTCCGGCTCCGGCAAATCCTCGCTCGCCTTCGATACGATCTATGCCGAGGGCCAGCGCCGCTATGTCGAAAGCCTTTCGGCCTATGCGCGCCAGTTCCTGGAAATGATGCAGAAACCCGATGTCGACCAGATCGACGGGTTGTCGCCGGCAATCTCGATCGAGCAGAAGACGACCTCGCGCAACCCGCGCTCGACGGTCGGTACGGTTACCGAAATCTACGACTATATGCGCCTGCTGTTTGCGCGCGTCGGGGTTCCCTATTCTCCTGCCACCGGCCTGCCGATCGAAAGCCAGACGGTTAGCCAGATGGTCGACCGTGTGCTGGCCTTCGAGGAAGGCACGCGTCTTTACATCCTGGCGCCGATGATCCGCGGGCGTAAGGGCGAGTACAAGAAGGAACTGGCGGAGCTCATGAAAAAGGGCTTCCAGCGCGTCAAGGTGGACGGCCAGTTCTACGAGATCGCCGATGCACCTGTTCTCGACAAGAAATACAAGCACGATATCGACGTGGTCATCGACCGTATCGTCGTGCGGCCTGACATGGCCTCGCGCCTGGCCGACAGTTTCGAAACGGCGCTGAAGCTCGCTGACGGCCTCGCCGTTGCCGAATTCGCCGACAAGCCGTTGCCGCCTGAGGAAACCTCGGCTGGCGGCTCGGCCAACAAATCGCTCAACGAGACACACGAGCGCGTGCTGTTTTCGGAAAAATTCGCCTGCCCGGTCTCCGGTTTCACCATTCCGGAAATCGAACCACGGCTCTTCTCGTTCAACAATCCCTTCGGCGCATGCCCGACCTGCGACGGTCTCGGTTCGCAGCAGAAGATCGACCCTGACCTGATCGTGCCCGAGCCGGAGCGTACGCTGCGCGACGGCGCTATCGCGCCCTGGGCCAAGTCCACTTCGCCCTATTACAACCAGACGCTGGAAGCGCTCGGCAAGCATTTCGGCTTCAAGCTCGGCAGCCGCTGGAACGACCTTCCCGAAAAAGCCAAGGATGTCATCCTGAACGGCACCGAGGAGAGGATTGAATTCCACTATGCCGATGGCGCGCGCTCCTACACGACCTCGAAGAATTTCGAAGGCATCGTGCCCAATCTCGAGCGGCGCTGGAAGGAAACGGATTCGGCCTGGGCGCGCGAGGATATCGAGCGCTTCATGTCGGCGGCCCCCTGCCCGGCCTGCAACGGTTTTCGCCTGAAGCCGGAAGCGCTGGCGGTCAAGATCAACAAGCTGCATATCGGCGAAGTCACGCAGATGTCGATCCGGATCGCACGCGACTGGTTCGAGACGCTGCCGGCGGCATTCAACGCCAAGCAGAACGAGATTGCCGTGCGCATCCTCAAGGAAATCCGCGACCGCCTGCGGTTCCTCAACGATGTGGGTCTCGAATATCTGAGCCTGTCTCGTAATTCCGGCACGCTTTCCGGCGGCGAGAGCCAGCGTATCCGTCTTGCCTCGCAGATTGGATCAGGCCTGACCGGCGTTCTCTACGTTCTCGACGAGCCGTCGATCGGCCTGCATCAGCGCGACAATGCCCGTCTTCTCGATACGCTGAAGCACCTTCGCGACATCGGCAATACGGTCATCGTGGTCGAACATGACGAAGATGCGATCCTGACGGCTGACGATGTGGTCGATATCGGCCCCGCCGCCGGTGTGCATGGCGGCCAGGTAGTGGCGCATGGCACACCGCAGGAAATCATGGCCAATCCAAAGTCGCTCACCGGCAAATATCTGTCGGGCGAGCTTGGTGTGACCCTGCCCGATGAGCGGCGCAAGCCTAAGAAGGGCAAGGAGATCAAGGTCGTCGGCGCACGCGGTAACAATCTGAAGAACGTCACGGCGGCCATTCCGCTTGGCGTCTTTACGGCTGTGACGGGTGTCTCGGGTGGCGGCAAGTCCACCTTCCTGATCGAGACTCTCTACAAGTCGGCGGCACGGCGTGTCATGGGCGCTCGTGAAATCCCTGCCGATCACGACCGCATCGATGGTTTCGAGCATATCGACAAGGTGATCGACATCGACCAATCGCCGATCGGCCGCACGCCGCGTTCGAACCCTGCGACCTATACCGGCGCCTTCACACCGATCCGCGACTGGTTTGCCGGCCTGCCGGAGGCGAAGGCGCGCGGTTATCAGCCAGGTCGTTTCTCCTTCAACGTCAAGGGCGGCCGCTGCGAGGCCTGCCAGGGCGATGGCGTCATCAAGATCGAGATGCACTTCCTGCCTGATGTCTACGTCACCTGCGACGTCTGCCACGGCAAGCGTTACAACCGCGAAACGCTCGATGTCACCTTCAAGGGCAAGTCGATTTCCGACGTGCTCGATATGACGGTGGAGGAAGGTGTCGAGTTCTTCACGGCAGTCCCGGCCGTGCGCGACAAGCTGCAGTCGCTCTTCGATGTCGGCCTCGGGTACATCAAGGTCGGTCAGCAAGCCAATACGCTCTCGGGCGGCGAAGCGCAGCGCGTCAAGCTCGCCAAGGAATTGTCGAAACGCTCGACCGGGCGCACCCTCTATATTCTCGACGAGCCGACGACCGGCCTGCATTTCCATGATGTCGCCAAGCTTCTGGAAATGCTGCACGAACTGGTCAATCAGGGCAATTCGGTCGTTGTCATCGAGCACAATCTCGAAGTCATCAAAACCGCCGACTGGATCCTCGATTTCGGCCCCGAAGGTGGTGACGGCGGCGGCGAGATTGTGGCTTTCGGCACGCCAGAGACGATCGTCAAGGAGAAGCGTTCCTATACCGGCCAGTTCCTCAAGGAGCTGCTGGAGCGGCGACCGGTCAAGAAGGCGGTCGCAGCGGCGGAATGACCATGCGGCTCGCCACGATTGCGGACCTGCCCGCCGTCGTCGCGCTGACGACGGCCGCCTACCAGCCCTATACCGATCTGTTCGGCTGTCCGCCGATTCCAGTGACGGAAGATTACAAGCCGCGGATTGAGCACGGCGAAGTCTGGCTGCGGGAGGCTGACGGTGCTGTAGCGGGGCTCTCGGTCGTCGAGCGCCATGTCGACCACGTGATGCTTTTCAGTATCGCGGTATCGCCGGACTTCCAGGGAGCGGGACATGGTGTGGCCATGTTGCGCTGGCTGGAGGACAAGGCGCTGGAGTGGGAAACGCCCGAGATTCGGCTCTACACCAATGCACGGATGGAGCGGAACATCGCGCTTTATTCCGCCTTCGGTTTTCAGGAAACGGGTCGCCGGCCCAATCCCTATCGGCCAGGATGGACCATCGTCGATATGACGAAAAAGGTTGGTGCGATCTGAGAGATCGCAAGCGAGGAGGAACAGATGAGCAAATCGGGCACGATCCGCGTAGGCATCGGCGGCTGGACGTTCGAGCCGTGGCGCGGCCATTTCTTTCCCACCGATCTCAAGCAGAAGGACGAGCTGAACTATGCCAGCCGCCAGCTAAAGGTCATCGAGGTCAATGGCACCTATTACAGCACGCAGAAGCCGGCGGTTTTCGCCAAATGGGCTGCCGACGTGCCTGACGGCTTCATCTTTTCGCTGAAGGCGACGCGTTACACCACGAACCGCCGTGTGCTAGCCGAGGCCTCGGAATCGATGGAGAAGTTCCTCTCGTCCGGCATCAGCGAACTCGGCGATCATCTCGGCCCGCTGCTCTGGCAGTTTGCGCCAACGAAGAGGTTCGAACCAGATGATTTCGAGGCGTTCCTGAAGCTGCTGCCGGAAAAGCAGGACGGGCTGAAGCTGCGCCATGTCGTGGAAGTCAGGCACGATTCCTTCAAGGTGCCGGAATTCATTACACTCCTCGAAAAATATGGCGTGGCACCCGTCTGCGCCGAGCATTTCGACTATCCGATGATTGCCGATGTGACAGCGGATTTCGTCTATACGCGGCTGCAGAAAGGGTCCGACGATATCCCGACCTGCTATCCGGAACCGGAGTTGAAGGACTGGACCAAGCGGCTGCAGATCTGGGCCGAGGGCAAAGTGCCTGACGACTTGCCGCTGATCGACAAGGACAGGAAGGTCAAGGTCGAGCCGCGCGACGTCTTTGCCTTCATGATCCACGAGGGCAAGGTCAATGCGCCGCACGGGGCGATCGCCCTGCAGAAGCGGGTCGATAAGTAATTATTCAGTAGGGCAAGACGTGCGCGGCGAGGTCTTCGGCTGTCAGGCCCTTGCCGGCGCGATGGCCTGCCTCTCCATGCAGCCAGACAGCAGCGGCCGCGGCCTCGAAGGCCGGCAGGCCCTGGGCGAGCAGACCGCCGATAATGCCTGCCAGCACATCGCCGGAGCCGGCGGTAGCAAGCCAGACCGGTGCGTTGGTGTTGATCAGCGCCCGGCCGTCTGGCGAGGCGATAACGGTATCCGCCCCCTTATAGATGATAGCAGCATTGGCGCGGCTGGCAGCGGCGAGCGCCTTGTCGACCTTGCCCGCCTTCTCGTCGGCGGCAATATCGGGAAAGAGGCGGGCAAACTCGCCGTCGTGCGGCGTGAGAACGAGGCGCGGCACTCCCTTGAACAGCTCGAAAAGCGCCTGCGGATCGTCCTTGAAGGAGCTGATGCCATCGGCGTCGAGAACGAGATGACGGTCGCGCAGTAGGGATACGAATTTGCGGGCCTTCTTTCCGATGCCGAAACCGGGGCCGAGAACGAAGGTTTGAAGGCGTGTGTCCTTCAGCCATCCTGCCAATGCTGCTGCATCATCAATGGCGTGCAGCATGACGGCTGTCAGGTGCGCGCTATTGGCGGAAAGTGCTTCGGTCGGCGCGGCGATGGTAACGAGCCCTGCCCCGGCCTTCAACCCCGCCATGGCCGACATGCGGGCGGCGCCCGTCTTGCTCGCCTCACCCGAAAATACGACAAGGTGACCACGCTTATATTTGTGGGTCTCCAGCTGCCCGGTCGGAATGACAGCGCGCCATGCGGCAGGTGTATTCTCGTCCACACGGCCATCCGTCTGCGCCCTGATGATGCGTCCGGGGATGCCGATGTCGAAGACCTCGAGCGTGCCGCAAAGCTCCCTGCCAGGCATCAGCAGATGGCCGGGCTTGCGGGTCATGAAGGTCACCGTATGCGCCGCTCGGAAGGCGCCGCCGAGCACGGCGCCGGTGCGCCCGTCCAGGCCAGATGGCAGATCGATGGCGATGACGGGAGTTCCTGCCTTGCCGACCTTGTGGATCAGATCGGCGACCTCGGATGGCACATCGCGTGCGAGGCCGGCTCCGAAGAGGCCGTCGATGATGACATCACCTATCTGCTGGTCATAGCACGCGATATCCTGCCCCTTCAGCGCACAGGCTGCCCTAGCGCTGCCCGCATCGCCCGTCAGCTTTTCCGGGTCGCCAAGATGGAAGATCTCCACCCGTCCACCACTCTCCTGCAGAAGCCGGGCGACGACATAACCGTCACCGCCATTGTTGCCGGGGCCACAGAACACCGCGAAACGTTGTGCGCCGGGATAAAGACGCAATGCTGCAGCGGCGACCGCGGCACCTGCCTTTTCCATCAGGCCATAGGAATCGATTCCGGATTCGGCTGCAGCCTCATCGGCCGCAGCCATTTCGACAGGTGTCAGGAGAAGATCGGCGAGGCGTTTGCTCATGCCCCTATTCAATTCAAAAAGCGCCTAAAAAACAACCGCATGATTATCACAACGAAAGAGCAAATATTGTGCATTTGCCTATTTTTCGACCCGTCCGCCGCGAGCCATAAGAATTTATGAGTCGAGGGATTTTTTCAATTTTCGCGTCATTTTTGATCGAAACGCACTATTGTTCACCTCGTTTTTCATCAAAACGACACGGAAACGCAGGCAAACAAGGTCGCACGCACAAAATTCCGCGATTTTTTGCGTCAGACGGATTTCAAACTGGCACGATATCTGCATCATATCCCGCGAGCGGGAAGGTTCCTGCTGTAACGGGAGAAGCGGAGAGACATTTTCTCATGAAAAAGATCGAAGCGATCATTAAGCCTTTCAAGCTGGACGAGGTGAAGGAAGCCCTTCAGGAAGTCGGTCTGCAGGGTATCACTGTCACGGAAGCGAAGGGCTTCGGTCGCCAGAAGGGCCATACCGAACTCTACCGCGGCGCAGAATATGTCGTCGATTTCCTGCCGAAGGTGAAGGTTGAGGTCGTGCTCGCAGATGAAAACGCGGAGGCCGTCATCGACGCGATCCGCAAGGCCGCGCAGACGGGGCGCATCGGCGACGGAAAGATTTTCGTTTCCAACGTCGAAGAGGTCATTCGCATCCGAACCGGTGAAACCGGTATCGATGCCATCTGACCGGCTTTGCCTTCGCGAAGCTTGACCATCCTCATCGCACATAACGTAACATCATCACAAAACAGAGGAAGCATCTTATGGCGAGTGCAAGCGAAATCCTGAAGCAGATCAAGGACAACGATGTAAAGTTCGTCGACCTGCGCTTCACCGACCCCAAGGGCAAGCTGCAGCACGTTACGATGGACATAGCCTGCGTCGATGAAGACATGTTCGCTGACGGCGTCATGTTCGACGGTTCCTCGATCGGCGGCTGGAAGGCCATCAACGAGTCCGACATGGTGCTGATGCCCGACACGGACACGGTGCATATGGACCCGTTCTTCGCCCAATCGACCATGGTCATTGTCTGCGACATCCTCGACCCGGTTTCCGGCGAAGCCTATAACCGCGATCCGCGCGGCACCGCCAAGAAGGCCGAAGCCTATCTGAAAGCATCCGGCATCGGTGACACGATCTTCGTCGGCCCGGAAGCCGAATTCTTCGTCTTCGACGACGTGAAGTACAAGGCTGATCCGTATAATACCGGCTTCAAGCTCGACTCCACCGAACTGCCGTCGAACGACGACACCGACTATGAGACCGGCAACCTCGGCCACCGCCCACGCGTCAAGGGCGGCTACTTCCCGGTTCCGCCCGTCGACAGCGCCCAGGACATGCGTTCGGAAATGCTGACGGTTCTCTCCGAAATGGGCGTCGTCGTCGAAAAGCACCACCACGAAGTGGCTGCCGCCCAGCACGAGCTCGGCATTAAGTTCGACACGCTCGTTCGCAACGCCGACAAGATGCAGATCTACAAGTACGTCGTTCATCAGGTCGCCAATGCCTATGGCAAGACGGCAACCTTCATGCCGAAGCCGATCTTCGGCGATAACGGCTCTGGTATGCACGTGCACCAGTCGATCTGGAAGGGTGGCAAGCCGACCTTTGCCGGCGACGAATATGCAGGCCTTTCCGAAACCTGCCTCTACTATATCGGCGGCATCATCAAGCATGCCAAGGCGATCAACGCCTTCACCAACCCGTCGACGAACTCCTACAAGCGTCTCGTCCCGGGTTATGAAGCTCCGGTACTGCTCGCCTATTCCGCCCGCAACCGCTCGGCCTCCTGCCGCATTCCGTTCGGCTCCAACCCGAAGGCAAAGCGCGTCGAAGTCCGCTTCCCGGATCCGACTGCCAACCCCTACCTCGCCTTCGCTGCCATGCTGATGGCAGGCCTCGACGGCATCAAGAACAAGATCCATCCCGGCAAAGCCATGGACAAGGATCTTTACGACCTGCCGCCGAAGGAACTGAAGAAGATCCCGACCGTCTGCGGCTCTCTGCGCGAAGCGCTCGAAAGCCTCGACAAGGACCGCAAGTTCCTGACGGCCGGCGGCGTCTTTGATGACGACCAGATCGACGCGTTCATCGAACTGAAGATGGCCGAAGTGATGCGCTTCGAAATGACGCCGCATCCGGTCGAATACGACATGTACTACTCGGCATAAGACAAGACAGGAAGCCCCGGTTCGCCGGGGCTTTTTTCGACCCCGAGGTCATGAAAGCCGATGGGCAGACATGACGATCATGTGACGAAATCCCGTAAAAATCTTGATTTGCGGGGGACCGATCACCAAATCAGGTGAGAAAGGAAGTCGTACCATGAAAGAAAGAGTTGCAAAGTTCAGTATAGGCGAAGTGGTCCGGCACAAGGTTTTTCCGTTTCGCGGCGTCATCTTCGACGTTGATCCGGAGTTCGCGAATACGGAAGAGTGGTGGAATTCCATTCCCGCGGAAGTCCGCCCCAGCAAGGACCAGCCGTTCTACCATCTGCTCGCCGAAAACGACGACAGCGAATATGTCGCCTACGTCTCCGAGCAGAACCTGGTGAGCGACGAGAGCGACACACCGCTTCGCAATCCGCAGGTCGAACAGATCTTCGACCGCGGCCCGACAGGCCAGTTCAAACCCAAGATGAGCTTCGCCCATTAAAGTCGGATCACATAACCTCCATGACAAGGCCCCGCATGTCGGGGCCTTTCTTTTGGCAACAAAAAACCCGGCCTGAAGCCGGGCTTTTCGTCAATTCGTTAAAGTCCCGATTACTGGGCCTTTGCTGCCTTCTGGGCGTCTTCCAGCTTCTTGCGGGCTTCTTCAGCCTTCTTCTGCATGCTGTCCTGCAGGCTGCGCTGGCTTTCGGCGAGCTTCGATTCGGAAACCGGTTCACCGTCATAGGCGCCGGTGAAGCCTTCGAGCGAAACCTTGATCGGGTTCGCAGCACGGCGGAAGTTGATCGAGGTGAAGACCACGTCGCTGCCCTTCTTGAGGCTTGCGATCATGGCGTCCGTCAGCGGAATTTCAGCGGTGCACTTGTCCGGCAGGCAGACGGCGTAATCGAGCTTCTGGCCCTTGCCACCATCGATCTGCATGCTGATGCCCGGAGGGATCAGGCGTGCGGCCGGAACCGAAACCTGAAGGATCTTGCGGTTGATCTTGCCTGAAACCGAGATCAGGCCGACAGCCGTCACCAGCTGGCCGCCGTTGGCGAGAACCAGATTCTGAACAACGCAGATGTCGTTGTCTTCCTGCTTGCTGCAGGTCTTGTACCAGCCGAGGCGCGGTGCGCCGACGGCCTGTGCGGGAGCGTCAGCCGACGCTGCCGGAGCCTGGGCGGCTGCGTCCTGTGCGAAGGACGAGACCGGAGCCGAAGCACCGAAGATCACTGCCATAACGGACAGTGCTGCCCGCATTTTCTTTTCAGACTTGAACATCATAACGAATTCCGTCTCCTGATATCCGTTTCGGGGCTACGTTCGGCCGCCCCAACCACCGGGTCGTTCGGCACTCCACCTCTTAAAAAAATAAGGCAAATGCATGACCCCAAAACTTCGGGTCACGTGTTACATCGCAGCGTTGAAGATATCCAGCATTTCTTTGGCAATTTCGCGGGCATTTTGGCACATAGGTAAAGAAAGCGGCGGCTCCGGTTGGAATTGAGCGCTCCCATGCTACCCTTCCGGCGAATCGTGCCCGTCGCCACGCATCAAGGAATTTCAGAATGCTTCGGATCGTCCTCCTCGCCGCTTTCATGCTTACCTGCGGTGCCGCCACCGCGGAACCCGTGCATGGTATCGCCATGCATGGTTCGGCAGCGCTGCCTGCCGATTATAAGCACTTCCCTTACGTCAATCCCGACGTGAAGAAGGGCGGGAAGATCACCTACGGCGTGGTCGGCACTTTCGATAGTTTAAACCCCTTTATCCTGAAAAGCATGCGCACGACGGCGCGCGGCATGTGGGATCCGCAATTCGGCAACCTCATCTACGAATCCATGCTGCAGCGTTCGAGCGACGAGCCCTTCACGCTCTACGGCCTGCTGGCGGAAACGGTGGAATGGGATGAAGACCGCACCTTCATCCAGTTCAACCTCAATCCGAAAGCCAGGTGGTCGGACGGGCAGCCGGTCACGCCCGAAGACGTGATCTTTTCCTTCGAGCTCCTGCGCGACAAAGGGCGCGTGCCCTTCTCCAGCCGCCTCAATCTCGTTTCAAAAATGGAGAAGATTGGCGACCACAGCGTACGCTTCACCTTCAATGAGAAGGCAGACCGCGAGACGCCGATGATCTTCGGCCTGTTTCCCATCCTGCCAAAACACGCGATCGACCCCGATAGCTTCGACCGCAGCTCGCTCACGCCACCTGTTGGATCCGGTCCCTACAAGATCAAGAGCCTGAAGCCGGGCGAAAGCATCACCTATGAGCGCGACCCGAATTACTGGGGCAAGGACATTCCGGCCAAGGTCGGAATGGACAATTACGACCAGCTCACCGTGCAGTATTTCTTGCAGGATACGACGCTTTTCGAGGCCTTCAAGAAAGGCGACGTCGATATCTATCTGGAAGGCAATCCGGGGCATTGGGCCAATGCCTATGATTTCCCGGCCGCAACGTCGGGCGCGGTCGTGAAGGATGTGTTCAAGCCGAAACTGCCGAGCGGTATGCTCGGCTTCGTCTTCAATACGCGGCGGCCGGTCTTTAGCGATATCAAAGTGCGCGAGGGCCTGTCGCTGGTCTTCGATTTCGAATGGGCCAACAAGAATCTCTATTCCGGCGCTTACAAGCGCACGCAAAGCTTCTGGCAGAATTCCGATCTCTCGAGTTTCGGGGTACCGGCGGATGCACGTGAGCTGGCGCTGCTCGGACCGATCAAGGACCAGATCGACGCCGCCATTCTTGACGGCAGCTATAAGCTGCCGGTGACCGATGGCTCGGGACGCGACCGCAACGTGCTGAAGCAGGCCGTCGACCTCCTGAAACAGGGAGGCTACACGATCCAGGGCGGCAAGATGGCCGATCAGAGCGGCAAGCAGCTCGCCTTCGAGATCATGACCCAGAATGCTGACCAGGAGAAGCTCGCCGTCGCCTACCAGCGATCGCTGCAGACGATCGGTGTCGCCGCGTCGATCCGCACCGTCGACGATTCGCAGTATCAGAGCCGCACGAACAGCTTCGACTATGACATGATCATGAAGGCCTACACTTCATCGCTCTCACCCGGCAACGAGCAGCTCGGCCGCTGGTCGTCCGCTGCACGCACGCGTGAAGGGACGGACAGTTTCGCCGGGGCCGACGATCCCAATCTCGATACGCTGATCGATCATCTGCTGCGCTCGCGCTCGACAGAGGATTTTACGGCGTCCGTCCGCTCCTATGACCGGCTGCTGCTCTCCAACCACTATGTGCTACCCCTCTACCACATCGATCAGCAGTGGGTTGCGCGCAACAAGCGCATCGGTCACCCGGATGTGGTGCCGCTCTATGGCTATCAGTTGCAGACATGGTGGGATACGAGCGCGCAATAATCACATCATCAGGCGCGTCGTTCTATTTCCTTTCTCTTGCCTCGACCTTCCTCTAAAGATCGTCGAAAACATCTTCTATGCGATTGAGCCAACCGTCATTGAGGGATGGCAGAATAAGGAATCACAATGGAACGCATCACCATCGACGTTGTCTCTGATGTCGTCTGCCCCTGGTGCTATCTCGGCAAGGCGCGGCTGGAGTTGGCGATCGCCGAGGTGCAGGATGAAATCGGCGTCGATATCAACTGGCGCCCCTACCGCCTCAACCCGGACTATCCGCCCGAAGGTGTCGACCAGAAAAAGATGCTGGAGCAGAAACTCGGTGGCGCCGAACGCGTGGCTGAGGCGCACAGGATGCTGACCGGCTATGGCCGCGAAGTCGGCATCAAATTCAATTTCGAGGCCATCAAGATCGGGCCGAATACGCTCGATGCGCACCGCCTGATCCACTGGGCTGGTGTCGAGGACCGGCAGAAGCAGGAGGCAGTCGTCTCGGCGCTGTTCAAGGCCAATTTCGAGGAGGGCCGCAATGTCGGCGATCATGAGGTGCTGCTCGATATTGCCGAGAAGTCAGGTCTGCAGCGCTCGGTCATTGCCGCCCTGCTCGCTTCGGACGCCGATAGCAGCGTCATTCTCTCGGAAATCGACGCAGCGCAGCGCATGGGTGTCAACGGGGTGCCGTTCTTCATCTTCGACCAGCAATATGCCGTCAGCGGCGCACAGACACCTGATGTGCTGGCGGGCGCTCTCAGGGAAATTGCCGCAGCTAAGGCCGAAGCACGTGCCGGGATGAACTGACGCGCGTCAGGATCGACAAACTGAAAACGCAGTTGGAGGGCAGTCCGGTTTTCGTCGGGCTGCCCTTAGCTTTTCGCGAGTTCCGCAAGCTGCGTCATGATAACGGCTGCACCTTGCAGACGCTTTTCCGGAGTCGGCAGGTCGCGGGTCAGGAAGAGGCTGTGGTCAGGGCGGATCTTCGCCATCGCGCCCTGCTTGCCAATATAACCGACGAGATTGGCGGGGTTGGGGAATTCCTTGTTGCGGAACTGCACGACGACGCCCTTGGGGCCGGCATCGAGTTTCTCGACATTGGCCGAGCGGCAGAGCGACTTGATGTAGACGATCTTCAGCAGGTGCTGGACCTCCACCGGCATCGGGCCGAAGCGATCGATCATCTCGGCACCGAAGCCATCGATCTCCTTGAGATCGGTAAGTTCGCCGAGGCGGCGGTAGAGCGCCATCCGCAGGTGCAGGTCGGGTACGTAGCCTTCCGGGATCATCACGGTCGTGCCGACGGATATCTGCGGCGACCAGCCGGTATCCTGGATCTCGTCGACGCCCTTCACCTCGGCGACTGCCTCTTCCAGCATCTGCTGATACAGCTCGAAGCCGACTTCCTTGATGTGGCCGGACTGTTCCTCGCCGAGCAGGTTGCCCGCACCGCGTATATCGAGGTCGTGGCTTGCGAGCTGGAAGCCGGCGCCGAGTGTGTCCAGCGACTGCAGCACCTTGAGGCGGCGCTCGGCAGTTGCCGTCAGCACCTTGTTGACCGGCAGCGTGAAGAGCGCGAAGGCGCGCACCTTCGAACGGCCGACACGGCCGCGCAGCTGGTAGAGCTGCGCGAGGCCGAACATATCGGCGCGATGGACGATCAGCGTGTTCGCCGTCGGCACATCGAGGCCGGATTCGACGATGGTGGTCGAGAGCAGCACATCGTAACGGCCTTCATAGAAGGCATTCATGATGTCCTCCAGTTCGCCGGCCGGCATCTGGCCATGGGCGACAGCAACCTTCAGCTCCGGCACGTCGGACTGCAGGAAGGCGTGGACGTCTTCCAGATCGGCTAAGCGCGGGCAGACATAGAAGCTCTGACCGCCGCGATAGTGCTCGCGCATCAGCGTCTCGCGGATGACGAGGCTGTCGAAGGGCGAAATGAAGGTGCGCACCGCCATGCGGTCGACCGGCGGCGTGGTGATCAGCGAGAGTTCGCGCACCCCGGTCATGGCAAGCTGCAGCGTGCGCGGGATCGGCGTTGCCGAGAGCGTCAGCACATGCACGTCGCTCTTCAACTCCTTCAGGCGTTCCTTGTGCTTGACGCCGAAATGCTGCTCTTCGTCGATGATCAACAGGCCGAGATTGGCAAAGTTGATGCCGGCGCCGAGCAGCGCGTGGGTGCCGACGACGATGTCAGTCTTGCCGTCGGCGACTTCCTTCTTGGTGAGCGCCAGCTCCTTGGAGCCGACGAGGCGCGAGGCCTGCTGGATGCGGATCGGCAGACCACGGAAGCGCTCGGAGAAAGTCTTGAAATGCTGGCGGGAGAGCAGCGTCGTCGGCACGACGACGGCGACCTGCACGCCGTTCATGGCAGCGACGAAGGCGGCGCGCAGTGCGACCTCGGTCTTGCCGAAGCCGACGTCGCCGCAGACCAAGCGATCCATCGGGCGGCCGGCGCCGAGATCTCCGCGCACGGCTTCGATGGCGTTGTCCTGATCTTCCGTTTCGTCATAGGGGAAACGGGCGGCGAATTCGTCGTAGAGCCCTTCCGGCGTCGTCAGCACGGGCGCGTGGCGCGTCAGGCGCTCGGCGGCGATGCGGATCAGCGCATCGGCCATATCCAGCAGCCGCTTTTTCAGCTTGGCCTTGCGCATCTGCCATGCGCCACCGCCGAGCTTGTCGAGCTGTACTTCCGTGCCCTCACCGCCAAAGCGCGATAGAAGATCGATATTTTCGACCGGCAGGAAAAGCTTGGCATCATCTGCATATTGCAGCTCGAGGCAGGCATGCGGCGCACCGGCCGCCTCGATGGTGCGAAGGCCGACGAAACGGCCGATGCCGTGTTCGGCGTGGACGACGATCGATCCTTCATCAAGGCCGGCGACTTCGGAGATGAAGTCTGCCGCACGCTTCCTGCGGCGGGAGCGGCGCACCATACGGTCGCCGAGAATATCCTGCTCGCCGATGACGATGAGATCGCCGGTTTCGAAACCGGATTCGAGGCTGAATACAGCCGCTGCCGCCTCACCCTTTGCCAAGCCGCCGAGATCCTTCAGCGCGGTGATCGGCTTGACCCGCTCAAGGCCGTGTTCGTTCAGCACTTGCAGCAGACGCTCGAGCGACCCCTCGGTCCAGGCGGTGATGACGACCTTCGCCCCGCTGGCGCGCTTGTCGGCAATATGTTTGACAACGACGTCGAAGACGTTGACGCGCTCGGCATCGCCGCCGCCTTCGGCATTGGAGCGCGCCCATCGCGGCCCCTGGCGTGCATCGAGATTGACGACGCGGCGTGCTTCGCCCTCGTGTTCGTTGAAAGGCGACACTCTGATAGCGTTGATCGCATCGAGCGTGCGCGCGAAGGTCTTGCTGTCGAGATAGAGCTGACCGGGCGAGACCGGCTTATAGGGCGTGCCCTGCGCCATCTGGCCCTTGCCCGGCTGGCCGGAATTCAGGCGCGCATCGTAATAGTCGTAGACGAGCTTGGAACGCTCTTCGGCCGCCTCGCGAACCGTATGATCGGTGACGATGCGGAAGCCGGAGAGGTAATCGAACACCGTCTCCAGCTTCTCGTAGAACAGCGGAAGCCAGTGCTCCATGCCGGGATAGCGGCGACCTTCGGAGACGGCGAGGTAGAGCGCATCGTCGCGCGTAGCGGCACCGAAGGTGGAAAGGTAGTTCTTGCGGAAACGGCTGATCGTATCCGGCGTCAGCGTCACCTCGCTCATCGGGTTGAGATCGAGGGAGCGGACCTGCCCGATCGTGCGCTGGCTTGCCGGATCGAAGCTGCGGATCGATTCCAGCGTGTCGCCGAAGAAATCGAGGCGGACGGGCTCTTCCGACCCGGGCACGAAGACATCGAGGATGCCGCCGCGCACGGCATATTCGCCGACCTCGCGCACGGTCGCCACGCGCTCGAAGCCGTTGCGCTCCAGCCGGCCGGCAATATCCTCCATGCGCACCTGATTGCCTGGGCGCGCCGAGAAGGTCAGGCTTTCGATGATATCCTGCGGCGCCACCTTCTGCAGCATGGCATTGGCCGTCACCAGCACGATTGCCGCATGCGGCTTCTTGCGGTGGGCGATCAAGCCCGAGAGCGCGGCCAGACGGCGTGCCGAGGTATCGGCGCTTGGCGACACACGGTCATAGGGAAGACAGTCCCAGGCGGGCAGTGTCAGGACCGGAATATCGGGCGCGACGAAGCCCAGCATCTGCTCCAGATCAGTCATACGATGACCGTCCGACAGAACATAGGCAACGGGTTCGCCGTTGCGGGCGAGCTCGGCAAGCAGCAGCGGTTCCATGCCGGCAGGCACGTTGCCGATCGTCAGCGGCTCGGCGGCGGCTGCAAGCTTCTTGGCGTCAAAACCAGGGATCATTCAGGCATCCGGGGCGTGTCAAAATCGGGCTTATAGGCAGCGATGCGGGCAAACATGGGTGTCTTTAAATGCTCGGGCGTCGGCCAGGTTCCCATGATCCAGCGCACGAGGTCATTGTCCTCCTCGGCCATGATCGTCTCGAACTCGTCAAGCTCGGCTTCGCTCATGGTGGGGAGTTCGTTTTCAGCGAACTGGCCGAAGACAAGATCCATCTCTCTGATACCGCGGTGCCAGCAACGGAAAAGAATCCGGCGGCGGCGCGGGTCAAGACCGGCGCTCGTGAGCGTTACACCTGTCATGGCATTCACCTTCTTTGTTGATGCGCCTCTATAGACCCTCGAAAGCGGCTTGTCAGCCTTGCCAAGGCCCTATTGTTCATCGCATTTTGGCGCCCATGCGCCCCGCCATTCTCGATCCGCTGTTTTCTCCCGTTTCGGGCCTTCCTGGCGTCGGCCCGAAGATCTCGGAGCTCTTCGTCAAGCTGCTCGGACGAGAGACGCCTGACGATTGCCGGGTCATCGACCTCCTGTTCCATGCGCCCTATTCACTGATCGACCGACGCAACCAGCCGGGGATAGCCCGTGCGCCGCAGGGCGCTATCGTGACGATCACCGCCCGTGTGGACCGACATCAGGCGCCGCCACGCGGCAAGAGCAATATTCCCTACCGCGTCTTCCTGCACGATGAGACTGGCGAGCTTTCGCTCGTTTTCTTCCGCGGACAGGCGGCGTGGCTGGAAAAACAGCTGCCGATAGACGAGGAGGTAACCGTCAGTGGCAAGGTCGATTGGTTCAACGGCCGCGCCTCCATGGTCCACCCCGACTATATCGTCAAGGCGAGCGATGCCGAGAACCTGCCGCTGGTCGAGCCGATCTATCCGCTGACGGCGGGGCTTTCGCCGAAGACGCTACGCAAGATCATCGACGCGGCCCTACCCCGCATGCCGGAACTGCCGGAATGGATCGATCTTTCGCTGGCGCAGAAGCAAGGTCTGCCATCGATCCGCGACAGCTTTCATATGCTCCACGAGCCGCGGGATCCATCCGACATCGATCCGCAAGCCCCTGCCCGCCGGAGGCTTGCCTATGACGAGTTCCTGGCCGGTCAGCTGTCGCTGACGCTGGTGCGCCAGAGGCTGCGCAAAGTGGCCGGGCAACCCGTATATTCCACTGGAGAAATCAGCGATAAAATATTGCAAAACCTTCCCTTTTCGCCAACGCGCAGCCAGACAGAAGCAGTTGCCGACGTCCTGAAGGATATGGCCGGCACGGAGCGCATGCTGCGGCTGCTGCAAGGCGATGTCGGCTCCGGCAAGACGCTGGTCGCGTTGTTGTCGATGGCTGCCGTCATCGAGAGTGGCGGACAAGCCGTGCTGATGGCGCCGACGGAAATTCTCGCCCGCCAGCATCATGCGACGATCTCGAAATTTGCGGGTGCCGCCGGTCTTGGCGTCGAAGTGCTGACGGGCCGTACCAAGGGTCGCGAGCGCGAAGATATTCTCGAGCGTATTGCATCGGGCGAAGCGCAGATCGTCATCGGCACGCACGCTCTCTTCCAGGACAGCGTCAATTACAAGAACCTGATGCTGGCCGTCGTCGACGAGCAGCATCGTTTCGGCGTGCACCAGCGCCTGCGGCTAACGGCAAAGGGCATCTCGCCGCATATGTTGGTCATGACGGCAACGCCGATCCCACGCACGCTGGTGCTGGCAGCCTTCGGCGACATGGACGTCTCGAAGCTGACGGAGAAGCCGGCTGGCCGCAAGCCGATCCAGACGATCACCGTTCCGACCGAGCGGACCGGCGAGATCGTTGGCCGCCTGAAGAGCGCGCTGATGGAAGGCAAGAAGGCCTACTGGATCTGCCCGTTGGTCGAGGAATCCGAAGAGCTGGATCTGATGTCGGCGGAGGAGCGGCACGCGACGCTGGTCTCTGCGCTCGGTCCAGGCATTGGCCTCATTCACGGGCGCATGAGCGGACCAGAGAAGGATGCCGTGATGCTCGCCTTCAAGAGCGGCGAATTGCGGCTGCTGGTGGCGACCACCGTCGTCGAAGTCGGGGTCGACGTGCCGGATGCGACGATCATGGTGATCGAACATGCCGAGCGCTTCGGGCTGGCACAGCTCCACCAGCTTCGCGGGCGTGTCGGACGAGGCGACGAGGCCTCGACCTGCATCCTGCTCTATAAGGGGCCTCTCGGTGAAACGGGCCATGCGCGGCTCTCCATCATGCGCGAAACGGAAGACGGCTTCCGGATTGCGGAAGAGGATCTGAAGCTGCGCGGCGAAGGCGAAGTTCTCGGGACACGTCAGTCAGGTACGCCGGGCTTTCGTATCGCCAGTCTCGAGGCGCATGCCGACCTCCTGGAGATCGCCCGCAAGGACGCGGCCTATCTGATCGAGCGCGATCCGGAATTGACGAGCGAACGCGGCGAGGCAGTGCGCACCCTGCTCTATCTCTTCCGTCGAGACGAAGCGATCCGGTTTCTCAGAGCCGGTTAGTCGACCTTGGATATCGCTTTCGGCTTGGGACGGACGACCGGCAAATGTTCCGGGGCGACGAGGCCGCCTGAAATCAGGAATTTGGCGGCATCCTCCGGGTTCATGTCGAGCATAACGATCTTCTCGCGCGGCACGAAGACGAGGAAGCCCGCCGTCGGCACCGGTGTCGGCGGCAGGAAGACCGCGACCATATCCTCACCCATCGCATTGAACTTCGAGCCAATCTCGCCCTTGGCATCGGTGGCGATGAAAACGAGCGCCCAAAGGCCTGGGCCAGGATATTCGATCAGGCCGACCTTCTTGAAGGAATTCGACTGTTCCTTCAGCACCGTTTCGAAGATCTGCTTCACGCTTCTGTAGATAGTGCGCACCAGCGGCATGCGTTGAACGATAGATTCGCCGAAGCGGACGATGCTCTGACCGATGAGGTTCTTGCCGAGGAAGCCAACGATCGTGATGATAATCACCGCGGTCAACAGACCGAAGCCGGGAATGGCGAAATTTATGTAGCTTTCCGGATTCCAGCGCGCCGGGATATAGGGCCGCACCCAGCTGTCAGACCAGTGGATGAAGGTCCAGGTCAGCCAGATGGTGATCGCGATCGGTGCACAGATGATAAGGCCGGCGAGAAAATTATTCCTCAGCCGCATTGCGACCGGCACTCGGGGAGCCTTCTCGGTCATCTTTTCTGATGAACTCCGTTTCAGTCTTTAGACAGTCCGGTTCACCCGGCCTTCCCCCTGTGTCCGCAGGCACAAAACTGCCAGAATTCGGCTTATCATACAATATATTTCGGCCTGTTAGGACTTACTCCACAGTCACCGATTTTGCGAGGTTGCGCGGCTGGTCGACGTCCGTGCCCATGAAGACCGCCGTGTGGTAGGCGAGCAGCTGGATCGGCAGCGAGAAGATCATAGGCGAGATGATTTCATCGACATTCGGAAGCGTGATCGTCGCCATCGTCGGCAGTTTCGAAGCAGCCGCACCGTTCTCGTCGGTGATGAAGATGATTCGGCCGCCGCGGGCTGCGACTTCCTGCATGTTGGAGACCGTCTTCTCGAAGAAACGGTCATAGGGTGCGATGACGATGACGGGCATGTTTTCGTCGATCAGCGCGATCGGTCCATGCTTCAACTCGCCGGCGGCATAACCTTCGGCGTGGATATAGGAGATTTCCTTGAGCTTCAGCGCGCCTTCCATGGCGAGCGGGAAGCTGGTGCCGCGGCCGAGATAGAGCACGTCCTTGCACTTTGACAGTTCGCGGGACAGGCCTTCCATCTGCGGCTGGATGAGATTGAGGACGCGGCTCATGATGCGCGGCATTTCCGCAAGATGGCGTACCATCGCCTTCTCGTCGTCGGCGCTGATCGTGCCGCGCGCACGGCCGGCACCGATTGCCAGCGAAGCAAGCACGGCAAGCTGGCAGGTGAAGGCCTTCGTGGAAGCGACGCCGATTTCCGGCCCGGCCATGATCGGAAAGACGGCGTCGGATTCGCGGGCGATGGTCGATTCCCGCACGTTGACGACGGCGCCGATCTTCAAACCGTTGTCCTTGCAGTAGCGGAGTGATGCCAGCGTATCGGCGGTCTCACCCGACTGCGAGATGAAGAGGGCTGCCTGCGAGGGCTGCAGCGGCATTTCGCGGTAACGGAATTCCGAGGCGACGTCGATTTCGACCGGCAGGCGCGCATAACGCTCGAACCAGTATTTGCCGATCAGGCCGGCGAGATAGGCCGTGCCGCAGGCCGAGATTGCAAGACCGGTCGCGGCCTTGAAATCGATGGCGGATGCATTCGGGCTGATCGTGTTGGCGGCGAAATCCACATAGTGGCTGAGCGCATGGGAGATGACCTCGGGCTGCTCGTAGATTTCCTTTTCCATGAAGTGGCGGTGATTGCCCTTGTCGACCACATAAGCGGTCGCCTGGGAGATCTGCCGCGGACGCTTGACCACCTTGCCGGAGAAATCGAGTACGGTCGCGCCCTCGCGGTTGATGATCGCCCAGTCGCCATCGACGAGATAGGTGATCTCGTTGGTGAATGGCGATAGCGCAATGGCATCCGAGCCCAGGAACATTTCACCCTTGCCGTAACCGATGGCCAGCGGCGGGCCGGAGCGGGCCGCCATGATCGTGCCTGGGTCATTCTTCAGCATGACCGCCAGCGCATAGGCGCCGGTGACGCGGTTCAGCATCTTCAGCACGGCTTCGCGCGGGGAAAGACCCTCGCGCAGATATTTCGCCATCAAGTGGGCGACTACTTCCGTATCGGTCTGGCTTTGAAAGGCAGCGCCCTCGTGGCTCAGCTCGTCACGCAGCTCGGAGAAGTTCTCGATGATGCCATTGTGGACGACGGCGACGCCTTCGACGAAATGCGGATGGGCGTTGGTCTCGTTCGGCACACCATGGGTTGCCCACCGCGTATGGGCGATGCCGGTCGTTCCCGGCAGCGGCTCGCTGTCGAGACGCTTTTCGAGATTGAAGAGCTTGCCCTCGGCGCGGCGGCGATCCATCACACCTTCATGGATGGTGGCGACGCCGGCGGAATCGTAGCCGCGATATTCCAGCCGCTTCAGCGCATCGACGAGACGGCCCGCAACCGGCGCATTTCCGACGATCCCCACAATTCCACACATGCAAACATCCCCTCAGACCTGTCCAGTGAGGCCACTCCTAGCGATTCTCGCTTATTTCTCAATTGGTACGGCGGTCACTTTCGGTTTCCGCCCGTTACGCAAAAAGGCTCAACCCTTGGCCTTTTTCGCCGCCTTAATGGCAAGCGCCCGCTCGCGTAGCAGCTTGGCCCGCTCGGGCTTGATTTCCTGCCGCGCACGGCCGAAAGCCAGCGCATTATCAGGCACATCTGCCGTGATGACGCTACCCGAAGCGATATAGGCGCTGTCCCCTATCGTGACGGGGGCAACCAGCGACGAGTTCGAGCCGATGAAGGCATCCTTGCCGATGACAGTCTCGAACTTGTTCACGCCGTCATAATTGCAGGTGATCGTGCCGGCACCGATATTGGTGCCGGAGCCGATGACGGCATCACCGATATAGGTCAGGTGATTGACCTTGGCGCCCTCGCCGATCTTGCCGTTCTTGACCTCGCAGAAATTGCCGACCTTGGAGCCAACAGAGAGATCGGCACCCGGCCGCAGACGCGCAAACGGACCGACCGTTGCGCCTTCGCTGACATGGGCGCCCTCGATATGCGAGAAGGCATGAATGACCGCGCCGCTATCGATGACGGCGCCGGGACCGAAGACGACGTTCGGCTCGATCAGCGCATCCTGGCCAATCACGGTGTCATAGGAGAGGAAGACCGTTTCCGGAGCGATCATCGTAACACCCGAGAGCATCAGTTCATGACGGCGGCGCTCCTGCCAGAAACGTTCGATCGCAGCGAGTTCAGCACGGTTGTTGCAGCCGGTCATCTCGACTTCAGGCGCATCGACGGCAGTGACGCGGCCACCGAGCGAGCGGGCGATCTCGACAAGATCCGTCAGATAATACTCGCCCTTGGCATTGCTGTTGCCGATGCGTGACAGAAGGTCGAGAGCCTTGCGGCCGTTGATCGCCATCAGGCCGCTATTGCACCACTTGACGGTGCGCTCGGCATCGGTCGCGTCCTTTTCCTCGCGAATGGCAATCAGTTCGCCGTCCTTGACGAGCAGACGTCCGTAGCCGGTCGGACGATCCGTGTGAAAACCAATCACGACGATGTCACTGCCTTCGGCAATCGCCTTGCGCGCCTCGAGCAGCGGAGCCGCCGTCTGGAGCGGCACATCACCGTAGGTCACAAGGATATCGTCATAGCCTTCGGCAATCGCCTCGCGGGCGGCGAGAACAGCGTGGCCAGTACCGAGACGTTGTTCCTGAATGTAGGATTTGATCGTCACGCCGCCGATATCGGCGGCCCTCGCCACTTTCTCAGCATCGCGGCCGACGACGAGGGCCACGGATGAAACGCCTGTCGCGGCCACGGCATCGACGACATGGGCGATCATCGGCCGGCCGGCGACCTCATGAAGCACCTTCGACTTTGCGGATTTCATTCGCGTGCTGTCGCCGGCGGCGAGAATGACGGCAAGGCAGGTGCGTTCCATGGGCAGACTCCGAGAATCCATTGCTAGTCGGCTGTTCTGCCGCTCATAGCAGCAAGGCGAGGCTTCAAAAAGACGAAATCGGCAGGGAAACGATGGGCTCGGAGAGCGCGGAGAAGGCCTCGTGGACGTGATCCCTGCCCTCGACGATGACATCTTCCATCGCCTTGCGTGCCGCTGCGGCATTGCCTGCGGCGATGGCATCGACGATGCGCATGTGGGTTTCGGCGATGTTGGCGAAACCGTTCTGCGAGGGCGGCGTGCTCATGCGGAACATGCCGACAAGTGCCGCCTCGATGAGCCCACCGAGCGTGCGCATGAAGGGATTGTGGGATACCTCGGAAACGGCGAGATGGAAGCGCAAGTCGGCAAGTGCCAGGCTGTCGGACGTGTGGCCGCTTGCGGCCATGTCGAGCGCCAGACCGCGCAGCAATTCGATATCGGCCGCGTTTGCACGCTCGGCCACGAGACCGGCAGCAAATGGTTCGAAAGCCAGGCGGATATCGTAGAGTTGCAGGAGGAATTCTTCGCTCACACCGTTGGCGAAATGCCAGGAGATGATTTCGGTGTCGAACATGTTCCAGAAGTTCTTTTGCGTCACACGCGTGCCGACACGCGCCTTTGCAACGACCATGCCCTTGGCGGCAAGCGTTTTCATCGTTTCACGCAGCACCGTGCGTGAGACCTTGAAGCGCTGCGCCAGCTCTCCATCTCCAGGCAAGATCGTGCCGACGGGATAGATGCCGGCAACGATTGAACGGCCGAGTTCGTCGACGACATGCGCGTGGCTTGTTCGGGTTCTTCGCCCTGCCTTACGGGTTTCAAGCTGTCTGTTGCGCAATCCGATACTCCTCCTAGCCATATCTCCTGTTCAGACTGGAAAGGAAAAGGATGGCCTTCTGCATTACCATGAATGCAAAAAGCAGCAGGCCAATCAGGATTTTCGTCCACCAGCTCGACAGCGTACCGTCGAAGGTGATGTAAGTCTGAATGAGCCCCTGGATCAGCAGACCGATGAAGGTCCCTGCCACGAATCCCGCTCCTCCTGTCAGCAGCGTCCCTCCGATGACGACTGCCGCGATGGCATCCAGTTCGACGCCCACCGCCGCAAGAGAATATCCGGCAGAGGTGTATAGGGAAAAAACGATTCCGGATAGGCCCGCCAGGAAACCCGACAATGCGTAGATCTGGATCGTCGTGCGCGCCACCGGAACGCCCATCAATTGCGCCGTCTGCACGCCGCCGCCCAGCGCATAGACGTTGGTCCCGAAACGGGTGCGGTGGGCGATGAAGATGCCGGTTGCGAAGACGACCAGCATGATGCCGCCGATCAGCGTCAGGCGTCCACCGCCCGGCAGACGGTAGTAGAGGCTGGTCAGCGTCGAATAATATTCGTGATCGATCGGAATGCTGTCGATCGACAGGACATAGGCCATGCCGCGAGCAAGGAACATCCCGGCAAGGGTCACGATGAAGGGTGGCATCTGCAGGAAGTGGATGATCATGCCCATGACCGCACCGAAGGCCGTGGTAATGATGAGAACGATTGCGAAGGCCGCCAGCGGATGAATGCTGGTGTTCTGCAGGACCACGGCCAGAAAGACGCCAGTGAAGGCGATAACGGACCCGATCGACAGATCGATACCACCGGAGATGATGACGAAGGTCATTCCGACGGCGGCAATGCCGAGAAATGCGTTATCCGTCAGCAGGTTGCCGATGACGCGTGTCGACAGCATGTTCGGATATTGCAGCGTGCAGACCGCATAGGCGAGCACGAAGATGACGATCGTTGCAAGGAGCGGCAAATATTTGGAATTCATTTGTGCCCTCCTGCGTCCGTTCGGCGAGTGAAGAAGCTGGCGAGCGATTGCATGGCCGGCGACTGGATGACCAGGATGACAATGATGATGACCGCCTTGATGATGAGGTTGAACTCCGGCGGAAAGCCGGAAAGCAGGATACCGGTGTTGACCGCCTGGATGATCATCGCGCCGATCAGCGAGCCGATGATGCTGAAGCGGCCACCGAGCAGCGAATTGCCGCCGACGACCACGGCAAGGATGGCATCGAGCTCCAGCCAGAGGCCGGCATTGTTGGCGTCCGCCCCCTTGATGTCGGCGGCGACGATGATGCCGGCGATGGACGCGCAGAGGCCGCTCAGCATATAGACCGCCATCAGCAGCACCGGCGTCTGTACGCCTGAAAGCGTGCTCGCGCGCCTGTTGATGCCGACTGCCTCGATCAGCATGCCGAGCGCCGTGCGGCGAACCAGCAGGATGACCAGCAGGGCGGCGATCAGCCAGATGACGACGGGCATGGGCAGGAAGGCGAAGGAGCCGCTGCCGAGAAAGATCAGCCCGTCATCGTTGAAGGTCATGATGACACCTTCGGTGATGAGCTGGGCTATCCCGCGGCCGGCGACCATCAAAACAAGGGTCGCAATGATCGGCTGGATGTTGAGGACGGCAACGAGAAAGCCGTTCCAGAAGCCGCAGAGCAGACCGATGATAACGGTAAGGGCCAGCGTATAGGCAAGCGAATTACCTTCGACGATCGACGAAGCCGCGACGGCGCCGCAGATCGCAATCACGGCGCCGACCGAAAGGTCGATGCCCTTGGTGGCGATGACGAGGGTCATGCCAATCGCCAGCAGCGCCACGGGCGCGCCGCGATTGAGCACATCGATGATGCTTCCATAAAGCCGGCCGTTTTGAATAATCACATCAAGAAACTGCGGGAAGAAGCTGAAATTCAAGAGAAGAACAACTAAAAGCGCAATCAATTGCGGCGCAAGACGAGAGCCCAGCACCTTCAGCGAGGCAGTCATGCATCCTCCGTTCGTTTGTCGGCGGCAGCAATGGCGTCGACGATGCCGGCGGCGGTAATGCGCTCACCGGTCAATTCAGCGATATGTTCGCGATCGCGCAGCACGATGACGCGCGAACTGTAGGCGACCAGTTCTTCCAGTTCCGAGGAAATGACGATCAGCGACATGCCCTTGGCGCACAATTGCTCGATCAGCTTGATGATCTCGGCATGGGCGCCGACATCGATGCCACGGGTCGGTTCGTCCAGGATCAGGAAATCCGGATTTGTGGCGAGCCAGCGGGCAAGGATCGCCTTCTGCTGATTGCCGCCCGACAGCAGCCGGATGGGTTTTTCGCGATCGGTCGTGCGGATATCGAGCGCCTTGATGTATTCGTCGGCAATCGCATTCTGTTCTGCGCGCGAAAGCGGCCGTGCCCAGCCTCGGCGGGCCTGCAGGGCAAGGACGATGTTCTCGCGGATGGACAGGTCGCCGATGATGCCATCGGTCTTGCGGTCCTCCGGGCAAAAGCCGAAACCCTTGCCGATCGCAGCACGCGGGCTTGACAGCGTCACCGGCGATCCATCGATCCTGGCGACGCCGCTGTCGGCGCTTTCGATACCGAACATGAGTTCGGCGGTCTCTGTGCGCCCGGAGCCCAGAAGTCCGGCAATACCGACGACTTCGCCGACACGGACCTCGAGATCGAAGGGCTTCACCTTGCCGCGTTTCCCAAAGCCCTCGAAAGTATATTTGACCTCGCCGGCGGCAATGGTGCGTTCTTTGGCGGCATGTTCCGTCTGGGCGAGTTCGCGCCCGAGCATCATGGCGATCAGGTTCTGCCGTGGCAGTTCGGCCGCCTCGTGCGTACCGACGAGCCTGCCATTTCGCAGCACGGTGATGCGGTCGCCGATTGCATAAACCTGTTCAAGAAAATGTGTAATAAATACAATACCTAATCCGCGCTTCTTCAAGTCATTTATGACGCCAAAAAGCATTTCGACTTCATGCGTATCGAGACTTGCCGTTGGCTCATCCAGAATGAGCACCTTGCCGGAGAGATCGACAGCCCGGGCGATCGCCACGATCTGCTGGACGGCGACCGAGAATCGGTCGAGCTGCGCGGTTACATCGATATCGAGGCCATAGCCTGCTAGAAGTTCGCGGGCATTCCGATTCATGGTGCGGGCATCGATCATGCCGAAGCGCTTCGGCTGGCGGCCGAGGAAAAGGTTTTCCGCAACGCTGAGATTCGAAAGGAGGTTGACCTCCTGGTAGACGGTGCCGATGCCGAGCTTCTGGGCGGCCAGCGTATCGGCCGGATCGATCTCGTGACCTTCCAGCGTCAGGCTTCCGCCGTCGCGGCGATAGGCCCCTGTAATGCACTTGATGAGCGTCGATTTGCCGGCGCCATTTTCGCCGAGAAGCGCATGTACCTCGCCCCGGCGTAACGTGAAATCCACCTTGTCCAGGGCAACGGCGCCGGGGAAGAATTTCGATATGCCTGAAGCTGCGAGAATATTCTCGAAATTGTGAACCATGAGGGTTGCTGTTTCCTGATATTGCGCCTTACGCCTGTACCAAAAACGGGCATGACGCCCTACTGGTACCGGCAGTTCCGCACCGGTCCATGATGGACCGGTGCGGTTCCAGCTGCAATCAGTAACCCTGACCCTTCTTCTCTTCGTAGACCTTCATCGGGTCGTCGGCAGGCGTGTAGAGCTTGGACTCGGTCTGGATCCACTTCGGCGGAGCCTTCTTGTCCTTCAGATAGGCATCAAGCGCATCGAAGGCCGGACCTGCCATGTTCGGCGTCAGCTCAACCGTGGCATTGGACTCACCCTCGGACATGGCCTTGAAGATATCCGGCACGGCGTCGATGGAGACGACGAGGATATCCTTGCCGGGCTTCAGGCCAGCTTCTTTGATCGCCTGGATGGCGCCGACGGCCATATCGTCGTTATGGGCGTAGAGAGCGCAGATATCCTTGCCGCCATTTTCCGCCTTGAGGAAGCTTTCCATGACTTCCTTGCCCTTGGTGCGGGTGAAGTCACCGGTCTGGCTGCGAACGATCTTCAGGTTGTCGTGACCGGCAAGGGCCTCTTCGAAGCCCTTCTTGCGAGCGATGGCCGGCGACGAACCGGTCGTGCCCTGCAGCTCGACGACATTGCACTTCTTGTCGCCGACGGTCTTGACCAGGAAGTCGCCTGCAACCTTGCCTTCATGGACCAGGTCGGAAGTAACAGCTGTCAGATAGAGATCGTCGGGAGCCTTGATGGTACGGTCGAGAAGGATAACCGGAATCTTGGCTTCCTTGGCTTCCTTCAGAACGTCGTCCCAGCCGGTTTCAACGACAGGAGCAACGAGAATGGCATCGACGCCCTGTGCAATGAAGGAACGAAGAGCCTTGATCTGATTTTCCTGTTTCTGCTGTGCATCGGCAAACTTGAGATCGATGCCGCGCTTTTTTGCCTGTTCCTTCGTCACGGTCGTTTCAGCCGCGCGCCAGCCCGATTCCGAGCCGATCTGCGAGAAGCCGACGGTCAAGCCGGCAGCCGAAGCCGAACCGAACATGCAGGCAGCCAAAATCGTGGCACTCAAAAGTGCAGTCTTCAATTTCATGATGTCCTCCCAATGCCGCGTCTCGCGGCGCAGGATCAAAAAATCATATAGTAATACTTTTGTAAATGAGCATTTTAGTATGCACCGCAGCAAAAAAGGCGCCCTTTTCAGGGCGCCTTTTCGCAACTGCGAGTTACAAACTCTGCTTATTGCGCCGGCAGCTTGTCGTCCACGCCTTCGATGTAGAAGTTCATGCCGAGCAGCGTGCCGTCATCGGCCTTCTCGCCGGCCTTCAGCCAGGGCGTGCCGTCCTGCTTGTTGATCGGACCGGTGAAGGGATGCAGTTCGCCGGACTTGATCTTGGCCTCGGTTTCCTCAGCCATCTTCTTTACGTCGTCAGGCATATTCGTGTAGGGCGCCATCTTGAGGATACCGTCCTTCAGGCCGTCCCAGCTCTGCTCGGACTTCCAGGTGCCATCCAGAAGCGCGTGAACACGCTTGGAGTAGTAGTTGCCCCAGGTATCGACGATTGCCGTCAGCTGCGCTTTCGGGCCAGCTGCGATCATGTCCGATGCCTGACCGAAAGCGTGGATGCCACGTTCTTCGGCAACCTGCATCGGTGCGGTCGTGTCGGTATGCTGCGTCAGCACGTCGACACCCTGGTCGATCATGGCCTTGGCGGCGTCGGCTTCCTTGCCTGGGTCGAACCAGGTGTTGACCCAGATGACCTTCAGCTTGAAGCTCGGGTCGATCGACCTGGCGCCCTGCTCGAAGGAGTTGATGCCCATTACGACTTCCGGGATCGGGAAGGAGGCGATGTAGGCAGCGCCGTGGTTCTTCGAGGTTTTGGCAGCGATCTGGCCGAGGATGTAGCGACCTTCATAGAAACGCGAGTTGTAGGTCGCGAGATTCGGGCCGGACTTGTAACCGGTGCCGTGCTCGAACTTGACCTTCGGGAACTTGGCAGCGACCTTCACCGTCGCGTCCATGAAGCCGAAAGACGTGGTGAAAATCAGCTGGCAGCCAGAGCGGGCAAGGCGCTCGATGGCGCGCTCGGCATCCGGGCCTTCCGGAACGTTTTCGAGATAAGGCGTCTCGATCTTGTCGCCGAATTCGGCCTGGACCTGCTGGCGGCCGACATCGTGCGCCTGCGAATAACCGCCGTCATTGTGTGCCCCTACATAGACGAAGCAGACCTTCGTCTTATCCGCTGCCGCGGCAGCAGAGGAAATGCCAATCACGGCTGCTGCCGATGCGGCAAGTGTGAGTGCGAACTTCTTCATGATGACCCCTGTTGGTTTGAAGTTATTCCGGAAACCCGTCCGTGTTCTTGTTTTATCGCTCCGGTACGAAGGCTTTTCCAAGCGACGCGGGCGTGTTGATCAACGTCGTGCGTCGATTATGAGAAATGATGATGAGAACTACAATAGTCGCGGCGTAGGGCAGCATCGAGAGGAACTGCGCGGGAATGCCGAGGCCAAAGGCCTGCGCATGAAGCTGCAGGATCGTGACCGCGCCGAACAGATAGCCACCGGCAAAAACCCTCCACGGACGCCAGGAGGCAAAGACGACAAGCGCCAGCGTGATCCAGCCGCGGCCGGCCGACATGTTCTCCACCCATTGCGGCGTATAGACGAGCGAAAGCTGCGCACCGGCGAGACCCGCGCAGGCACCGCCGAACATGACGGCCAGATAGCGCGTGCGGATGACGTGAATGCCAAGCGCATGGGCCGAGCCGTGACTGTCACCTATTGCCCGGACCTTCAGGCCGGTCCGGCTCTTGAACAAGAACCAGCTGACGCCGAGGAGCAATGCGATTGACAGATAGAAGATCAGGTCCTGCTTGAAGAGCACCGGGCCGATAACCGGAATACCGGACAGGAGCGGAATGTCGATCTCCTCCAGCCGGATACCCGGTACGCTGACATAGGGCTCGCCGAGCTGGCCGGAGACGCCAAGGCCGAGAAGGGTCAGCGCCAGGCCGGTTGCCACCTGGTTTGCCACCAATGTCAGCGTCAGGAAGGCAAAGAGCAACGAAAACAGCCCGCCCGCGACGATGCCGCAGATGATGCCGACATAGGGAGAGCCCGAGATCTGCGCACCGGCGAAGGCGGCGACAGCGCCCATAATCATCATGCCCTCGACACCGAGATTGAGGACACCGGAGCGCTCCGTCACGAGTTCGCCGAGTGCGGCGATGACGAGCGGCGTGGAGGCGGTAATGACCGTCAGAAGAATGGCTTCGAAGATGCTCATGCCACGCCACCCCTGACCCGCGACCAGACGATGCGGATTTTGTAATAGATCAGCGTGTCACAGGAGAGCACGAAGAAGAGGATCAGCCCCTGAAAGACACGCGTGACCTTGTCCGAAACACCGATCGAAAGCTGCGCCGCCTCACCACCCAGATAGGTCAATGCCAGCACCAGACCCGAAGCGATGATGCCGAGCGGATTGAGGCGGCCGAGGAAAGCGACGATGATGGCGGTGAAGCCATAGCCCGGCGAAATCGCCGGCTGCAGGTGGCCGATGGAACCCGAAACCTCGCAGATGCCGGCAAGGCCTGCCAGCGCGCCGGAAAAGAGGAAGCTGAACCAGATCATCTTCTTCGAAGAGAAGCCTGCAAAGCGCCCTGCCCGTTCCGACTGGCCGAGCACGACGATCTCGAAGCCCTTCAGCGTGAAGCGCATCATGAACCAGACGAGCACCGCCGCAATAATGGCGAAGATGAAGGCCCAATGGGCGCGTCCCGATTCCTCCCAGATCGTCGGCACAATCGCCTCCGGCGCGAAATCGCGCGAGACCGGGAAATTAAAGCCTTTGGGATCACGCCATGCGCCCCGGATCAGCCAGTCGAGAAACAGCTGGGCGATATAGACCAGCATCAGCGAGGTCAGGATCTCGTTGGTATTGAAATGCGCCTTCAGGAGTGCCGGAATGGCAGCAAACAGCGCGCCGCCGAGCGCGCCCAGGATCAGCATCAGCGGCAGGACGAGCGGCGAATGCCAGTCGTAGAAGACGATCGGAATATATGAGCCGGTGATCGCGCCGATGGTGAACTGGCCTTCGGCGCCGATGTTCCAGTTGTTGGAGCGATAACAGACCGCGAGACCGACGGCGATCAGGATCAGCGGTGCGGCCTTGACTGCCAATTCATGCAGCGACCACACTTCCAGAAGCGGCTCGAGGAAGAAGGCGTCGAGCGCTTCGACCGGATCCTTGCCGAGCATGGCGAACATGATAGCGCCGAATATCAGCGTCAGGACGAGAGCGAGAAGCGGTGAAACGAAGGCATAGAGTTTCGAGACCTGCGGGCGCTTTTCAAGCTCAATGCGCATGAGCAGCCTCCGCAACATGCTTGCTTTCATGCAGCCCGCCCATCAGCAGGCCGATCTTCTCGCGCGTGAGTTCACCTGCCGCATAAGGTTTCGAAAGACGTCCCTCGGAAATGACAGCGATATCAGTCGCGACTTCGAAGATCTCGTCGATATCCTGGCTAATGACGACGACGGCCGAACCCGCCTTTGCCAGGTCCACCAATGCCTGACGGATGCGGCTTGCGGCACCAGCGTCCACGCCCCAGGTCGGCTGATTGACGACCAGAACGGAGGGCTGACGATCAAGCTCGCGGCCGACAATGAATTTCTGCAGGTTGCCGCCGGAGAGCGAGCCTGCGGCTGGGTCATCTCCGCTCTTGCGCACGTCCATGGCTTCCGAAATGCGACGTGCGGCAGATTTTACTGCGCCGTAGCGGATGATGCCGAGGATGCCGAGGAAGGCTTTGCGGTCGGACTGGCTGCGGGCCAGCACCAGATTATCGGAGAGTTTCATGGTGGAAACGGCCGCATGGCCATGCCGCTCTTCCGGCACGAAGCCGGCACCGAGCAGGCGGCGCGCGGTAATGCCCTGCGCTCCGACCGGCTTCTTGCGGATCACGATCGCTTCGGCCGAGGTGACAGGATATTCGCCTGACAGCGCATCGAAGAGTTCGCTCTGTCCATTGCCCGCAACGCCGGCGATCGCGAGGATCTCGCCCGACCGTACCGTCATGGAGACACCGCGCAGCGGCATGGCAAAGGGCGTGCGTGCAGCGACGGAAAGGTTCGAGACCGCAAGCTGCACATCACCCTTGTCACTGCGCTCGGGATGCGTGACGGAAGCTACCTCGCTGCCGACCATCATGCGGGCGAGAGAGGCTGGCGTCTCCTGCTTCGGATCGCAGGCGCCGGTTACGCGGCCATGACGCAGCACGGTGGCGCGATCACAGATGCGCTGCACTTCTTCCAGTCGGTGGCTGATATAGAGAACGGAGCGACCCTCGGCGCGCAGCTTGAAGAGGGTTTCGAAGAGCTTGTCGGCCTCCTGCGGCGTCAGCACCGATGTCGGCTCGTCGAGAATAATAAGCTTCGGGTTCTGCAATAGAGCGCGAACGATCTCGATCCGCTGGCGCTCACCGACCGAGAGATCGGCGACATGGGCGTGCGGATCGAGCGGCAGGCCATAGGCCTGCGACAGCGCCCTCGCCTCTTCGGCGATCCTGCCGATCGGAATGCTGTCATCAAGCGAAAGCGCGATGTTTTCCGCAACGGTCAGCGCCTCAAACAGCGAGAAATGCTGGAAGACCATGCCAATGCCGAGCTTCCGGGCCTCGCCCGGCGAGGTGATCGTGACCGACCTGCCCTCCCAGAGGATATGCCCGTCCGTCGGCTCCAGAACGCCGAACAGCATCTTGACCAATGTCGATTTGCCTGCGCCATTTTCGCCGAGGAGCGCATGAATTTCGCCCGGCGCTATATCGAGATCGATTTCATTGCAGGCGGCAAAGCTACCGAAGAATTTCGTCAGCTTCTGGACCGATAATAACGTACCGGAAGCCGGCACATTCAATGGCGACACGTTCCCCTCATTTCTTCTGCCGACCGGTCCGTTCGGATCTCATGGAATCAGCAGCGTCGTTCCGGTTGTTCTTCTTGTTTCCAGATCTGCGTGGGCCCGCCCAACCTCACGCAGCGGATAGGTTTGGTTGATATTGATACGCACTTTGTTGCTGCGCACAACATCAAATAGATGGTTTGCACAATCGGTTAGCTCCTGACGTGAGGCGATATAGGTGAAGAGCGTCGGCCGCGTGGCATAGAGCGAGCCCCTCTGGGCGAGATGCGCCATGGTAAAATTCTCGATCGCGCCCGAGGATTGGCCAAACGACGCGAAGAGCCCGCGCGGCTTCAGGCAATCAAGTGATTGCGGGAAAGTATCGCGGCCGATCGAGTCATAGACCACGTCCACACCCTTGCCACCGGTGATCTCCCGCACGCGCTCTGCGAAGTTCTCGGTCTTGTAGTTGATGACATGATCATAGCCATGTTCGAGCGCCAACTGGACCTTGTCGGCGGAACCTGCCGTGCCGATGACGGTTGCACCGAGCGCCTTCGCCCACTGGCCGGCGATGAGGCCGACGCCGCCGGCTGCGGCATGAAACAGCAGCACGGTCTCGGGGCCGACCTTGAAGGTTCGGTTCAACAGATATTCCGCCGTCATGCCCTTCAGCATCATGGCAGCGGCCGTTTCCAGGCTGATGCCGTCAGGCACCTTTACCAGATGTTTCGTCTCGATATTGCGTTCCGCGCTATAGGCGCCATCGGCACTGGCATAAGCGACGCGGTCGCCCACGGCGAAATCGGCTGCGCCGGGGCCGACGGATGTGACGACGCCGGCGCCTTCCTTGCCGGTCACGAAGGGCAGATGCGGCGCCTTGTAGGTGCCGTCGCGGAAATAGACGTCGATGAAATTCAGTCCGACCGCTTGCTGGCGGATCTGCACCTGCCCCTCAGAAGGCGGCGGCAGATCGATATCGACATATTCGAAAACCTCGGGACCACCGTTTCTGGAGAAAGAAACCGCTTTCGTCTTTGTCATCTCAGTCTACCTCATTTACGTCCAAGCGCCGGGAAGAATTGGAGCACGGCACCGATAACGTAAAGATAGATCCCGCTCACGATGAAGAGAACGACCGCCCATTGCGGCATGTCGAAATACTTCAGCAGCGAATAGGCACCGAGTGCCGACCACAGCAGAAAGACGCCGAGGTTCAAAGGGCGCAGACGCTGGACCCGTACGGGGTGCAGGAAGTTGATCGGCAGGAAAGTCAGGATCACGGAGACAGTGACGACGATAAAGGCGGTCATTTCGCTCGCATGCATGACGAAGAGCGTGAAGACCACCATATTCCAGACGACGGGGAAGCCGGAAAAGAAATACTCCTCCGTCTTCATGCCCATATCGGCATAATAGATGGCACTGGAAACGACGATCATGCCGGCGGCCGCAAAGGACCAGGGCTCGCCGATCATGCCGCTCTGATAGAGCGCAAAAGCCGGCAGCAGCACATAGGTCACGTAATCGATGATATTGTCGAGCGTATCGCCGGACCAGTTGGGCAGGACTTCCTTGACGCGCACCTTGCGGGCGATCGGCCCGTCGATGCCATCCACCAGGAGTGCCAGGCCCAGCCACCAGAACATATCGACGAAACGATGCTCGGCGGCGGCCACCACACCGAGAAAGGCGAGGAAGGAACCGGACGCCGTCAGTATATGGACGGAAAATGCGCGCATTTCCGCGTAAGGAACGCGCTTGTAATTGAAGATTTTCATGTTCCCCCGTGACCACCTGTCGCGCCCCGCGCCGCGGCGGGCGTCATTTTTCGCCTAATATGCATCCTTTGAATAGCTTAGCCAGCGCAAAAGCGACAGTTCATCACAGGCCAAGAATCCTGACCGTGACATGCATATTTCGCTCCCCAGCCGTGCGATGGAATGGATTGCCTTTAATTCAGCGAGGTTTTGTAATATCTGCCTCGCATGCCGATGATCATCCTGCGAACGACGAGCCCGATATCGAAATGAACGCTCCTGCAAAGACCGAAGAATTCGCCTCCGCCATTCCCGCCGGCGTTTACGCCGAGACGGTGCTGAGCGTGACGCATTACACTGACCGGCTCTTCCGTTTCACGATGACCCGGCCGGATGGCTTCCGTTTCCGTTCGGGCGAATTCGCGATGATCGGCCTGATGGTCGAAGGCAAGCCGGTCTTCCGCGCCTATTCGATCGCAAGCCCGGCCTGGGCCGAGGAGCTGGAATTCTTCTCCATCAAGGTGCCGGATGGCCCACTGACCTCGCATCTGCAGCTCATCAAGCCGGGCGACCAGGTGCTGATGCGCAAGAAGCCGACGGGCACGCTGGTTCTCGACGCGCTCACCCCGGGCAAACGCCTCTACATGTTCTCGACCGGCACCGGCGTCGCGCCGTTCGCGAGCCTCATCCGCGATCCGGAAACCTACGAGAAGTTTGACGAGGTCATCCTCACGCATACGACACGCGAGATTTCCGAGCTGAAATATGGCTTCGATCTCGTCCACGAGATCCAGAACGACGAGCTCCTCAAGGAAGTCGTCGGCGACAAGCTGCGCCACTATGCGACCGTCACCCGCGAAGATTTCGAATATCGCGGCCGCATCACTGATCTTATTTCCTCCGGCAAGCTCTTCACCGATCTCGGCGTTCCGCCGATCGATCCGGCGATCGACCGCGGCATGATCTGCGGTTCCTCCGCCATGCTGAAGGACACAAAGGAGCTTCTGGAAAAGGCCGGTCTCGAAGAAGGCGCCAACAGCAAGCCCGCCGAATTCGTGATCGAACGCGCCTTCGTCGGCTGAAGCCAGAAAATAGATTTCCAGGTAACGGCTCCGGAAACGGGGCCGTTTCTATTTCTGGCTCAGATAATCGATCAGATCGGCCATGGCCTCGCGCGCCTGCTCGACCTCACCCTGCTGAATAGCCGTTATGACTACGACGTGGAGAGAGATGGAGCGATCCATCCGTTCCGGATTGGCGGTCGAATACCACAGGCGGCGGGAATGGGTCTGGACCGGCCCCAATGCTGCGGTCATGAAGCTGTTCGGGCAGGCATCCTCGAGGATCTCGTCAAAGGCCTTGTCGGCTGCGAAAAAGCCCGCCACATCGCCGCTGACAGCACATTCTTCCATCGCGCGGGCGCAGGCAACGAGCCGGGCCCTCTGCTCCTCATTCGCAGCATCGGCGACGAGAGCTGCCGCAACCGGCTCCAGCTTGCGGCGCACCTGCATGACATTGGCATGATCTTCAGCATGGATTTCGGCGATCTGCAGGCCGACGCGCGGCTTCACTACGATCAGCCCCTGCCAGGCAAGCTTCTGGATCGCTTCACGCACCGGTGTGCGGCCATGGCCCGCAAGATCGATGAGCTGTTTTTCCGTTACCAACGCACCCGGCGCCAAAGCCAGCGTCACGATAGCGTGCTCCAGCGCCAGGTAGGCGAGATGGCTTAGCGATTCCTGCATGCGGGCGAATCCCAGACTGATATATCAATACTGGCACGGTTAAATGCCAAAGACAAGTTATCCTGATATATCAAGGTCATGCAGTACGCGAAAGCACTCCCTTATTCGTGACGCAGCGCCTCGATGGGATTGAGCTGTGCTGCACGTCTGGCCGGAAAGAAGCCGAAGATCATGCCGATCGCCGCCGAGAAGACGAAGGCAATGAAGATGATGAGCGGGCTGACCACGAAGGGCACATTGAGGAAGCTGACCGTACCGTATGCAAGTGTCAGACCCAGCATGATGCCGGCTATGCCGCCGAAGAGCGACAGGGCGACGGCCTCGACGAGGAATTGCGTCAGCACCTGATTTTCAAGTGCGCCGATCGCAAGACGGATACCGATCTCGCGCGTGCGCTCTGTCACCGATACCAGCATGATATTCATGATGCCGATACCGCCGACGAGCAGGCTGACGGCGGCGACCGCGCCGAGCAGGCCGGTCAGCAACGTCGTCGTACCGGTCATGGCCTCGGCGATCTGCGTCATGTCGTTGACGTTGAAATCATCCTGACGGCCGGGGATGATCTTGCGGCGTTCGCGCAGCAGGTTCTCGACATCGGCTTGCACCTTTGATGTCGAGACGCCGTCACGCGCGGAGATGAGGATCGTCGGCACATTGGAGCTGCCGCTGATGCGTCGCTGGAACACCTTGACGGGCATGATGACGGCATCGTCCTGGTCGTTGCCCATGCCGGACTGGCCGCGCTTTGCCAGGACGCCGATGACCGGGCAGGAAACCTTGCCGACACGGATCAGCTGGCCGGTCGGATCGGCGGCGCCGAAAAGCTGCTCGCGCACAGTCTCGCCGATGATGCAGCGCGACTGGCCGCGCTCTTCTGCCGGCGTGAAATTGCGGCCAAGCGCCAGATCCCAGTCCTGTGCGATGAAATAGTCGTTGGTCGTGCCATAGACCGTGGTGGAATGGTTCTGCCCACCGAAGATGACCGTCGCCGTCGACTGATTGGATGGCGCCACTGCCCGCAGGCCGGAGACCTGATCGCGGATCGCCTCGACATCCTTCAGCGTGAAGCGCCGCGCCTCGGAACTGGCGCGGCCGGGACCGAACTGGCCGGGGCGCACAAAGAGCATGTTGGTGCCAAGGCGCGAAAGCTCGGTCGAAACCTGCGCCGTCGTGCCATTGCCGATGGTGACAAGCGCGATGACGGCGGCAACGCCGATGACGACGCCGAGCACGGTCAGGAAGGAACGCAGAAGATTGCGGCTGATGGCGCGCAGCGCCAGCTTCAGCGTCTCAAAGAACATGTTCTGCCCTCCGCTGATGCTCGACCTCTGTTTCCAGCTTGCCGTCGACGAAGCGCAGCAGGCGCCCTGCATAGGCGGCAATATCGGGCTCGTGGGTGACCATGACGATGGTGATGCCCTGCTCGCGGTTCAGCCGCGTCATCAGATCCATGATCTCCATGCTGGTCTTGGTATCGAGGTTGCCGGTCGGCTCATCGGCAAGCAGCAGAGCGGGTTCGGTGACGATGGCGCGGGCGATCGCCACGCGCTGCTGCTGACCGCCGGAAAGTTCCTGGGTCTTGTGGTTTTCCCTGCCCGACAGGCCGACAAGGCCGAGCGCTTCCCTCGCCCGCCTGCGCCGCTCGCCGACCGCCATACCGCGATAGATCAACGGCAGTTCGACATTCTCGACTGCAGATGTGCGCGACAACAGGTTGAAGCCCTGAAAGACGAAACCCAGCATATGGCGGCGCAAAAGTGTCAGCTGGCTGCGATCGAAGCCACCTGTCGAAATACCCTGGAAGACATAGTCGCCCGAGGTCGGTACATCGAGGCAACCGAGAATATTCATCCCCGTCGACTTGCCGGAACCGGACGGTCCCATGATCGCGACGAATTCATGCTCGCGGATCGAAAGGTCTACGCGGTCGAGCGCGCGGATGGCCGCAGCGCCCTCACCGTAGATTTTCGAGACCTGCCTGAACTCAAGAAGTGGCGGGCGTTCCATCATCGGCTCCCGTCAGTTCGTCCGTGCCGCGGCATCGGTGATGATTGCATCCTTTTCGGTGAGTTCGCCCGATGTGACCTGGGTGAATTGACCATCGGAGGAGCCGACCTGGATCACGACGGGCGCGGGGTGGCCGTCGCGCAGCACCCAGACGCGGCGCTGCGTGCCGGTGAGCTTGGAATCACCACCGCCGCCACTGCGGGGCAGACGCGGCGGACGGAACAGGCTGAAGATGCCGCGACCACCGCGCCCTTCCACTTGCGGCGGCGCATAACGGAGGGCCGCATTCGGCACCATCAGGGTATCCTTGACGGCCTCGACGGTGATATCCGATGTCGCCGTCATGCCGGGGCGCAGCAGCAAGTCGGCATTGTCGACCGAGAGGACCGCCTTGTAGGTGACGACATTGTTGACCACTTCGGAAGCAAAGCGGATCTGCTCGATCACGGCCGGGAAGGTGCGGTCGGGATAGGCATCGACAGTGAAAGTCGCCTTCTGGCCGACGGCGATCTGGCCGACATCAGCCTCATCGACATCCACTTGCAGCTCCATCTTCTTGAGATCGCCGGCAATTGTGAAAAGCACGGGCGCCGAAAGCGAGGCAGCAACGGTCGCACCCGGATCGACGGAGCGGGTGAGGATCACGCCATCGATCGGCGAGACGATCTTCGCCTTGCCGAGATTGACCTCGGCAAGCTGCAGGTCCGCCTCTGAGGCCAGGACCTCGGCCTCATTGATATCCTTGGCGGCGACTGCCGAGTCATATTTGTAGGTCGCATCGTCGAGGCTCTGCTGGGTGGAGACGTTACTTTTCACGAGGCTCTTCAGGCGGTCGAGCGAGGTCGCAGCCGATTCCAGATCTGCATTCGCCTTGACCACGTTGGCCTTTGCCGAGTTGAGCTTGGCACGCGAACTCTTCACATCGGCTTCCAGCTTGTTGGTATCGAGGACGGCCAGAACATCGCCTGCCTCGACGGTGCTGTTATAGTCGACATTGACGTCACGCATGGTACCCGACAATTCGCTCGATATATCAACCTGCTGGGTCGGCTGGACGGAACCGGTGGCGGTGACGAGCACTGTGAGGTCGCCGTGCTTGATCGGCTGGGTCGTGTAGGTGATTTCGGCACGGCCTCGGCCCGCATAGAAATAGGCGGCAGCGGCGGCAGCCAGGATCACGAGCACCAGAACGATCAGGCGTCCACGCCAGCGACGGCCCTTGCTCTGCCGGCCAGCAACCAGCACGGCAGCCAGATCGGCATTTGCGCCTGTTACAGAACCGGTCTCTTTACCAGCCTCCAAATTGTCCATCTAATCCTCGATGTATGCTTCGCCGTATCAGCCCTGCTTCACGCCGAGATAATCATGCCGAAGATGAACCCAACATTACCGATGCCCTGACGATGGCACGGAAATGCGGCTGAAAAACATGAAATATTCGTAAGGAAACGGCTGGATGGCGCAGTCAGCGAAAGCTGTTCGGCAACAAGCCCGCGGGCTCGACGCGAATAATTCGGTCGACCTAGAGCGATCCACGGCTCTGGAAAGGCCGCGGCATCGTCCAAGCCCTAACGTGCAGGCAGAATTGCGGCGCCGCCTGCCGCCTGAACCGCGAGGCTGCCCATGGCAATGCCTTCGCGCAGGCAGATATCGGCGCTCGCGCCGCCAAGCCAGGCATGGATGAGCCCGGCATTGAAGGCGTCCCCCGCACCGGTCGTATCCACGACGTTGACGGTGGGGGCATTCTGATGGAGGCGCAGATCTCCGGCCGCGAAATAAGCTCCGCCGGCGCCAGCCTTCAACGCCACCGCCGGGAAGCGCTCGGCGAGCCTATCCAGCGCTACGTCCGGATCGGAGTATCCGGTGATGGCGACGGCTTCCTCGACATTCGGAAGGAAGAGATCGACGCCCTCGCAGCGATCGAGGAAATCGTGCTGGTAGATCAGCGTCTCGTCCCAGCTCGGATCGAGAGATACGGTGAGACCGTTCTCCCTCGCCTTTGCGATCAGACCGGGGATTTCCGCCAAGGTGGCAAATTCGGCGATGTGCAGATGACGCGCCTCGTTCCACGCAAGCGCCTCACCGAGCGTAGCCGGCTCCGCGCCGCCGGCACGACGGGACAGAAAGGCCCGCTCCTCGCCATTGTTGATCGCGACCGTGACCTGTGGACCGGCATCAGCCGCCCGGTCGAGAAAACGAAGGTCGACGGCGCTCGCTTTCAGTTCCGCGATCAGGCCATTCGAAAGCCCATCAGTGCCGAGACGGGAGAGCAGAGCCGTCTTGCGGCCGATATGGGCCGAATAAGCGGCCATGATGAAAGCGCCACCGCCTGCTGCAATACGCAAGTCATCGGCAAAGAGCTCACGCCCGAGCACAGGCATGGTCTCCAGTCCTGTGAAAATCAGGTCGCAATAGATCCGGCCGATGCTGAGCACCGCGGATCGCATGTCATTATCAGATGTCATTGGCGCCCGAGGGCCTTTTCCGTTTTTGCATCGAAAACATAGAGAGCACCGGAGGCTGCATGGGCATTCACGGTGCTGCCGACGGCCGGTATCACCTTACCGGGGGCGGTTGCAATCACGGACGTGCCCGTCACATCGAAATGCACCAGCGTTTCGGCGCCGAGCGGCTCGACGGCCGTCACCGTACCTGAGAGCGAAAGGACGCCCGTGCCTTCGCCGATAACCAGATCATGCGGACGCACGCCGATCAGATGCGGACCGCCCTGCCCGATGCGCAAACCATCGGCAGCAGCCGTGCCCGGCAGAAGGTTCATCGACGGGCTGCCGATGAAGCGCGCGGTGAAGACGTCGGCGGGGTTCTCATAGATATCCATCGGCGTTCCCGCCTGCAGGATGTGACCATCCTTCATGACGACGATACGGTCGGCCATGGTCATGGCCTCGACCTGATCATGGGTGACGTAAACGATCGTCGTGCCCAAGCGCTGGTGCAGGCGTTTGATCTCGATGCGCATCTGGGTGCGCAGCTGGGCGTCGAGGTTTGACAACGGTTCGTCGAAGAGGAAGGCAGAGGGATTGCGCACCATAGCGCGGCCGATCGCAACACGCTGACGCTGGCCGCCGGAGAGCGCGGCCGGACGACGGGCAAGATAATCCGTCAACCCGAGGATCTGCGCCGTCTCATCGATGCGCTTGTCCTTGTCCGCCTGCGAGAGCTTGGAGGTGTAGAGACCGAAGCCGATATTCTGGCGCACGCTCATATGCGGATAGATGGCGTAGTTCTGGAACACCATGGCGATGTTTCGCTGTTTCGGCTCGCGCTCGTTGACCACCTCGCCGCCGATCCTCAGCGTGCCGCCGGAAATGTCTTCAAGGCCGGCGATCATGCGCAGCGTCGTCGACTTGCCGCAGCCGGACGGGCCAACGAAGACAACGAATTCACCATCGGCGATCGCGAGATCAATGCCGTGGACGACATCCAGCTTGCCGTAGCGTTTGACGAGCCCCTGCAGTTCAATATTTGCCATCAGGCCGTCCCCATCAATGCCGTGAATCTGGTTTGAAGTTCCTGAGCAGCGGCGGCTTCGCGCGCTGCATTTTCCTGCGCTTGTCTGGCGAATGCGGCAGCCTTTTCCTGGTAGGCTGCAAGCGCATCCGCCATCGGTGCCGGCGCGGGGCCGCCGAAGCGGGCGCGGACGGCAACGAAATGTTCCGGCGAGACGATCTCGGCAAATTGCGCCTTGTCGATACCGGGTTTGCGGCCGGCCAGTTCCTCGAAAGCTGCGAGGAAAGGCTCGTAACCGTCATCCGAAAGACCACCGCCCTTGGCGACCACCGCGCGGGCCACCGTTGCGGCAATTTCATGCGCCTGACGGAAGGAGAGCCCTTCCAGACGCACCAGCGAATCCGCCAGTTCCGTGATCGTGATGCAGGAGCGGCGGATATTGTCCGCTACGCGCTCGGGATCGATGCTGATCTGGGAAATGAAGGCGGCCAGCAGGTCAAGTACGCGGGCGGCCGAGTGGAAGGCCTCGTAGCCCATGCCCTGCGTTTCGCCTTCGCTGTCGTTCATATCGGTGAAGGGCGTATTGTGCATGACGTCGAGCACAGTGCGGGCGCGGCCGAAGGTCTGGCTCGCGAGATGGCGCATATGCTCGATCGGCACCGGATTTCGCTTCTGCGGCATGATCGAGGAAATCTGCACCAGCGCGTTCGGCACATAGATCTGGCCGACCTCGAAGCTCGTCCAGAACTGGAAATCCTGGATCAGGCGGCCGAGATGCAGGAACATCAGCTCGATCGCGCTATAGGTCGAGGTCGTATAGTCCACAGCGGCGATGCAGCTGTAGGAATTGCGCAGCGGCGCGGCAAAACCCAGCAGTTCGGCAACGCGGGCGCGGTCGATCGGGAAGCCCGACGTTGTGATCGCCGCAGCGCCCATGGGGCTGAGATTGACGATCTCGCGAGCTTCGGCAAAGCGCTCGATATCGCGGATCAGGACTTCAATCGCTGCCGAGAGATAATGACCGAAGGTGGTCGGCTGGGCCGGCTGGCCGTGGGTATAGGCGACGATCAGCGTCTGCTTCTCCCAGTCGGCCGTGGCGATCATCGCATCGAGCAGCTTGCGCGCCTTGACCATGAGCGCATCGATGCGTTCCTTCAGGCCAAGCTTGAACAGCGTATGGTCGATATCGTTGCGTGAGCGCGCCGTATGCAGGCGGCCGGCGATATCGACGCCAATGCGAGCCTTCAGCTCCTTCTCGATGAGGAAGAAAAAGTCTTCGACCTCGCCGGTATAGACGAGCTTTTCGGGATTGATGTCATGGTCGATCGCCTCGAGCGCGCCGGCGATCTTGCCGGCCTGCTCACGGTCGAGAATGCCGGTTTCGACCAGCATGACGAGATGAGCGCGGTCGATGCGGCGGAAGCCATCAACATGATGGGTCTTGGCGCCATCGAAGAGCGGCTTCAACACCGTTTCCTTATAGACAGGATCAGGAAAGACGCTCTTGTCGGAAAGACGGGGGTTGGTTTCGGTCATGTTTTATCCCTTCAGACCGGCCAGCATGACGCCGCGCACGATGTAGCGCTGCAGCACCAGGAAGACGAGCAGCGTCGGCAATGTCGCAAGTGCTGCACCGGTCATGATCATTTCCCATTGGATGGATTGCTCGACGGCAAAGCTCGAGAGGCCCACCGGCAGCGTGTAGAGTTCGCGGCTGGTGGTGACGATCAGCGGCCAGAAGAAGGCCGTCCAGTTGCCGAGGAAGGTGAAGATCGCCAGCGCCGAGAGGGCCGGCGTCACCAGCGGCATCGCCACCTTCCACCAGATCTGGAATTCGTTCAGGCCATCGATGCGGGCAGCTTCGAGGAAATCGTTCGGCACGGTTTCAAAGAACTGCTTCATCAGGAAGGTGCCGAAGGCCGTCATCATGCCCGGGAACATGATGCCCCAATAGCTGTCCAGCCAGCCGAGTTGCGCCGACATCAGATACCAGGGAATGACGAGCATTTCCGTCGGGATCATCAGGGTCGAGAGGATCGCCAGGAAGATCAGGTAGCGACCACGGAATTCGAACTTGGCGAGCGTATAGCCGACAAGGCTGTCGAAGAAGACGTTCGAGAGCGTCACCGTGCAGGCAACGATCGTCGAGTTCAGGAACCAGCGCATGAAGCGGCCGTCCGAGAGAACGGTGATGTAGTTCTGCAGCGTCGGTTCGGCCGGGATGAGGCGCAGGTCGTAGACCTGGCCTGCTGTCTTCAGCGATGTCGAGAACATGAAGAGCAGCGGCGAGACCATGATCAGGCCACCGATGAAAAGCAGCGTCCAGATGAGGATGGCGCCGGGGCGGATATTGGCTTTCGGCAGCGGTGCCGTGGTGTTCGTGGTCACGGCACTCATTTGCGCTCCCTCAGGATCCAGAGCTGCAACAGGGATACACAGAGCAGGATGGCGAAAAGCACCACGGTTTGAGCTGCCGCATAACCCATGTTGTAGGATGAAAAGGCCGTCTGATAGATCATGAGAACCAGAGGCTTGGTCGATCCGAGCGGGCCGCCGGGATCGTTGGTTGTCATGTTGTAGACCTGGTCGAAGATGCGTAGGAAGCCGATCGAGGAGAAGACGACGAGGAAGACGGTCGTCGGCTTCAGGAGCGGCAGAGTGATCTTCCAGAGGATCGGCCATTCGCCGAGACCATCGATCTTCGCAGCCTCGTAGAAGGTGCTCGGGATGGCGCGAAGGCCAGCCATGAAGATGATGATCTGGAAGCCGAGGCCAGCCCAGATGGACGTGACCATGATCGACGGCAGCGCCTGATCGACGGAGCGGATGAACTGCTGCTGCGGCAGGCCGATCATGCCGAGCACATCGTTGATGACGCCGATCGGAGCCGGCTGATAGAACCAGCGCCAGACCCAGGCCATGGCGGCAGCCGTCGTCAGGAACGGCAAGAAATAGAGCGCGCGGATCAACCCGTGCAGGAAGCGCACGCGATCCAGGAAGAAGGCCACGACGAACGAGATGATGAGGCTCAGCGGCGTGCCGATGACGAGATAGGTGAAGGTGTTGCGGAAAACCTTCCAGAACTGCGGGTCGTTATAGAGCTTCACATAATTGGCGACGCCGATGAATTTCGGCGGCTTCATCAGGTTCCAATTGGTGAAGGACAGGTAGAAGGCCTGCAGCGTCGGATAAAAACGGATCACGCAGTAAAACAGGATCGGCAGGGCAAGGAATGTCCAGACCCAGACGAGGCGCTTCTGGCGCATCGTCAGCCGATCCCAGAACGATCCGGCGGGACGGCTCAAGGCCGCCCCCTCCGTATTCGCGGGTGCGGAGCTCATGGCCGTCCCTTATTTGCTCTTGGCATTGTCGATGATTTCCTGCTCGGCCGTTGCGGCCTGGGCAATGGAATCCTCGGGTGATTGTCCCTCGAGCAGAACGCGGTTGACCATGTCGATGGCGTTCTGGCGCTGGCCGGCTTCATCCACGAAGAGCGAGGTGTGGGAGTATGCGAGCGCCTTCAGGAAAGGCGCGTAGATCGGATTCTTGAGGTTCTCGTCGGTCAGCGCTGCTTCGCGGCGGGCCGGCAGTTCGCCGACGGTGCCGAGCCAGATCTTCATGGCTTCCGGCGAGGTCACGTAAGCGAGGAACTTCTTGGAGGCCTCAAGCTTTTCGCCCGATACCTTGGCGCCGATGCCGTTGGCGAAGTAGCTTGCATAGTTCGAGCGCAGGCCATCGGCATTGGCCGGCAGCTCGGTCACACCCCATTCGAAATCCTTGATGCTGCCGAAGGAGCCGAGACGGAAAGTGCCGTCGATGGTCATCGCCGCCTTGCCGCCGCGGAAGGCTGCCTGGCCCTCATCCATGAAACCGGTCTGACCGACCTTCTTTTCAGTCTGCAGGCTGGTGTAGAATTTCAGCGCCTTGATGCCGGCATCGCTATTGTAGGTCACCTTGGAATAGTCGGCAGTATAGGGCTCGCCGCCAAACTGGCGGATCAGCACTTCACGCCACCACTGGTGATCCTGGCCGCCCATGTCGAGCGTCGTGCCTTCGACGGCAATGTTGCCGGCGGCATCGCGCTTGACTGTCTTTTCGGCGGCAGCGACGAATTCATCGACGGTCTGCGGCGGCTTGTTCGGGTCGAGACCAGCTTCCTGGAAGAGCTTCTTGTTGTAGAAGAGCGCCAGCGAACGGACGGCGGTCGGCAGGCCGTAATAGTCGTCACCGCGCTTCATGGCTGATACGATCGGGAAGAAGTCCTTCTCGATCTGGTCATGCGGGAAAGCGTCTGTTGGCAGCGGCTGCAGCAGTCCACCAGCGATGAACTGGTCGAGCCAGCCATAGAAGAGCTGCATCACATCAGGACCATTGCCGGCGAGATTGGCGGCAACGACGCGCGTCTGGTAGTCAGCATAGGGGAAGGTCGTCTGCTTGACGGTAATGTCGGGATTGGCCTTTTCGAAATTGGCGATCAGTTGGTCCATCGCCTTGACACGCGTATCGTAGACATACTGCCAATATTCGATTTCGACGGCCTGGGCGCTGTTGACCGCAACCATGCTGATGCCGGCAAAAAGCCCGGCCAATAAGATTCCGCGACGCATATTATCCCTCCATTGCCGAGCCGGCCTTCGAACCGCTCGCGCTCATCTGGTTCCCCAGGGCATCCCGCATATCGGCAGCGCCCCGATTTGATTGGCTCGGGAAGATGGAACTGAGGCTCCTCTTCCTCGGCATCGCACTGCGACCCTTTCAGGCTGGTTCGGGCGAAAGGTTTTGTCAATAAGATAATTTAGTTTAATTATTCTATTGCTCCTTTCATGATATCGGCGCTATCCATATCGGCAGAGACGAGGGCGGCGAGATGACACGGCAATCCGGCAAGCAGCAGATCGCGATGGGCAAGAACCCCGAGCGCAGCCGTGACCACAATCGTCGTGTCGTGCTCGATGTCGTGCGCATGCATGGTTCGCTCGGCCGCATGCATATCGCCAAGCTGACGCACCTGACTGCGCAGGCGGTGGCCAATATCGTCGACGAGCTCGTCAGCGAAGAGCTGCTGATGGAGATCGGCCGCTTGCGTTCCGGCCGCGGCCAGCCGCCGATCCAGTTTGCCGTCAACCCTGATGGAGCCGTCACGATCGGCGTCGAAATCGCTGCCGACCATATGGTTACGACGGTACTCGACCTTTCCGGCAAGGTGCGTTCCGAGACCATCATGCCGGTGGAGAATACGAGCCCGGAACATATCGTTCCGCTCTTTACCGGCGAGGTGAAGAAGGTCCGCAAGCACTTCCCGTCCAAGCTTCTCGGCATCGGTGTGGTCATGCCTGGCCCCTTCGAGATCGAAGGCATGAGCTCGGTCGGCCCGACCACCCTGCCCGGCTGGAGCAGCATCAATCCGGCTGCATTGCTCAGCGAAGCGAGCGGCGAGACCGTTATCGTCGAAAACGATGCGAATGCTGCCGCCGTCGGCGAGCGGCTGTTCGGTGCGGGCCGCGCCATTTCCAATTTCTGCATGATCTATTTCGGCGTCGGCGTGGGCCTCGGGCTGATCCATGACGGCGCACCTTTCCGTGGCGCCTTCGGCAATGCCGGCGAAATCGGCCATGTGGTCGTTGCCCCGCGCGGAAAACCTTGCCCGTGCGGCCAGCGCGGCTGCCTGGAACGTTATGCATCCCTGCATGCGCTGAAGGAGAAGCTCACCGAGGCGGGCTATGAGAATGCTGATTTTGCGGCGATCGAAGTGCTGCACCGGGACGGCAATCCCGTCGTGAAGGAGTGGATCGCGGAGACCGCTGACTATCTCTCGCCGATGGTGGCAATGCTGGAAAACGTTCTCGATCCGGAGACCGTCATCCTCGGCGGTGCGCTCCCCGATGCCGTCATCGATGAGATCGTCGCGGCCATGCAGACCCTTCCCGTTTCTGTTGCCAGTCGGCGCACGCGCGCCTTGCCGCGCGTCATTCGCGGCCAGACGGGCCAGTTGACGGCCGCACTTGGCGCAGCGGCGCTGCCGCTCTTCGAAGCCGTCACCCCCAAACTCGACATTTCACCGACCGCCGTCGCCGATAACGCAGCTTAAGATGCGCGCCACCGGTCTGCCCCAATGGAGGAACCATGCTGACCGATCGAGATCGTATTGAGAAACAGAAGCGGAGCCTTTCGCTCACGCGGCTGCACCGGGCCCTGTCCCGCCTGACCTCGACCGTCACCATGATGAATACCGGCGCGCATCCCGATGACGAGCATAACGGCCTGCTCGCCTATCTGCGCCTCGGCCTCGGCATGCGCGTCATCGTCGCCTGCTCGACGCGCGGCGAAGGCGGGCAGAATGCGCTCGGACCGGAACGGCTCGGCGCGCTCGGCATCATGCGAAGCCGCGAGATGGAAGAGGCTGCCTACGAACTCGACGCCGATGTCTACTGGCTCGGCCACGGCCCTGATGATCCGATCCATGATTTCGGCTTCTCCAAGAATGGCGACCGGACATTCGACCGATGGGGCGAAAAGCGCATCGTCGAGCGGCTAGTGCGGGCCTATCGCACGGAGCGTCCCGATATCGTGCTGCCGACCTTTCTCGACGTACCGGGTCAGCATGGGCACCACCGCGCGATGACGCGGGCGGCGGAAGCCGCTGTCGGACTTGCCGCCGATCCCTCGGCTTTTCCCGAACATTTCGACGAGGGTCTGTCGCCATGGCAGGTCGCGAAATTCTATCTGCCGGCATGGTCAGGCGGCGGGGATACCTACGATGACGAAGTGCCGCCGCCGGTTATGACATTGCCGCTCGAAGCCACTGATCTCGAACCTGTCAGCGGCGTCACCTACGACCATATCGGCGAATGGTCGCGGTATTACCATGCCTCTCAGGGCATGGGCCGCTGGTACGATATCGGCGATACCGAATGGCCACTGCATCTGAAGCTCAGCGCGCAGGGTTCCGTCGCGGAGGCGTCCATCCTCGATTCGCTTCCCTCGACGCTCGCCGATCTCGCCCGCGAAACGGAGCTGCCGCAAAGTGTCGTCGATGCGCTGATGCGCGCGGATGGCGCAATCGGCAAGGCGATCGAGCGCTTTCCGGAACGATCCGCCATCGTCGATGCGCTGCTACAGGCGGCACATCAAGTTGAAAAGGCGCTTGAGGAAGCGCCTGACGCCTTCCTCGAAACGCACGGGCATCGTCTGCAGCGCAAGCTCGTGGAAATCGATGCCGCACTTTGCGAAGCCGAACAGGTCTTCGTCCGGGCGGTTGCCGAACCCGCCGCGCTTTCGCCTGGAGCAACCGGCACGCTGATCCTTCATCTCAGCGGCAATGCCGGAACCGCTGTTGTCGACGCCAGCATCAGATTGCCGGCAGGCATTTCGGCGAGCGTCAAGGAAACCTCGCCGAAGCAGATTGTGTATGCGCTGACAGCAACCGCAGATGCGCCGCTCACGCGGCAATATCAGCCAGGATGGTCGAGCCTCGGCGGCAACGGCAATGCCTTCGTCGAGGTAACGGCACAGGTCGGAAGCCGTTCAGTCACGGTGACCGTCGATCTTGAGGAGCCGCTTACAGTCGCGTCGCAACACTCGCTGAACCTTCAGCCCAATGCTTTCATCATTCCCGTAGATGGCGAGAGGCCGGAGCTGGAGATCAAGGCTGCGTCTGCAGGACCTGTCAGCTTTTCCGCGCCGGCCGGCTGGGCGATCAAGGAGGCTGATGGCGCGCTTACGCTTTCCCCTCCTACCTCGATAAGGCCTGGCCTCTTCGCCATCACGCCGCTCGTGGACGGGCAGCCGGCGATGCGCATCTCGCCGATCGCCTATCCGCATATCGGCCGCACCAGCTTTCGCGAACCGGAACTGCTGCGCGTTTTGGCGCTCGACCTCAAACTGCCTGATGGCGCCAAGATCGGCTATGTCGGCGGCGGTGCCGATCGCGTCGGGCTCTGGCTTGGCCGCATGGGGCTCGATGTCACCGAACTCGATGCGCGGGCCCTGTCCGGCGATCTCTCGCGCTTTACGACCATCGTCGTCGGCATCTTCGCCTTCGGCAGCCGCAAGGATCTGGCAGCTGCAACCGCCCGCCTGCATCGCTTCGTGGAAGATGGCGGCCACCTGCTGACGCTCTATCATCGCCCGAGCGATGGCTGGCAACCGGATGCCACGCCGCCGAAGCGCATCGATATCGGCTCGCCCTCCGTCCGTTGGCGCGTGACCGATCCGGCAGCAGAGGTGACTGTGCTGGAGCCCGAGCATCCACTGCTTAAGGGGCCGAACAGGATCACATCCGTGGACTGGGATGGCTGGGACAAGGAGCGCGGCCTCTATTTCGCCGCCCGCTGGGACGAGGCCTATGTACCGCTGCTTGCCATGCATGACCCCGAGGAACAACCACTCAAGGGCGCATTGATTTCGGCTGAAATCGGCAAGGGGCGGCATACACATACGAGCCTCGTACTGCATCACCAGCTCGACAAGCTGACATCAGGTGCCTTCCGGCTGATCGCCAATCTCGTCCAGCCCGCCTGAGGCAACAGGAATGGATGCATCCACTGCAGCCAGGGACAGCCGTTTCGGCATTGTCTGGCTGCTTTCCGATACGACGCTGGTGACCGGCATGACGGTGCTGGTGAAGATGCAGGGTGCGTCCTATCCGGCGATCCAACTCGTCTTTATCCGCGCGCTGATCGGGCTCGTGCTTATCTTGCCATTAATTTGGCGACACCGCCGGCAGCTTGCCGGTTCCAGGGATCCCCTGCGCAACATCATGCGCATCAGCTGCAATGCCGTCGCGCTGACCAGCAATTTCGTGGCGCTGACCATGCTGCCGCTGGTGCTCGTCAATGCACTTGGCTTCACGCGGCCGCTGGTTTCGATGCTGATGGCCGTCGCCATGCTCGGCGAGAGGGTCAGCCGGTGGCGGTGGATCGGCGCGGTATTTGCCTTCGTCGGCGTGCTGATCATGTTGGCGCCGGATACATTCGCCTGGAATCTCGGGCTGTTGGCAGTGCTCCTCTCGATCATCTTCGGGGCGCTGGCGACGATCCAGACTCGGATGCTGCATTACGAAAACACGACTGTGATGATGGTCTTCTATACGGCCGGCCTGACCGTCATCACCTTCATTCCGGCGCTTTTCGTATGGCAACCGGTACGCAGCGAGGATTGGCCCGCCCTGCTCGGAATCGGACTGCTGGCGCAGATCGGGCAATTCTGCTTCCTGCGCGCCTATCAGATCGCCAGCGCCAGTCTGCTTGCGCCGTTCGGTTATCTGTCAATCGTCTTTGCAACGGCGAGCGGCTATGTCTTCTTTAGTGAGGTGCCGGACTTGCGCACGCTCATCGGCATAATCGTCATCATCGCAACGCTGCAGGCAGTCGCCTTCCTGGAACGACGCAAACGCTAGCGTAGCGTCGGGTCCAGCCAGTCGCGGAGCCAGTCACCCACAACGGAGACGGACAGAGTAGTGATGACGATCACCGCGGCCGGCATGAGCATGATCCAGGGTGCGGACTGGATATAGTCGCGACCGTAACCCACCATATTGCCGAGGCTCGTCTGTGGCGGCTGCAGACCGATGCCGAGGAAGGAGAGGCTCGATTCCAGCAGGATCACAGCGGGGATGTTGAGCGTCATGGCGATGACGATCATGGCGGAGATATTCGGCAGGATGTGGCGCAGATAGATACGCCAGGGCGAAGCGCCGATGTCGCGTGCCGCCGCCGCATAGCCCTGCGCATTGGCCGAGATCGCAAGCCCCCGGGCGATGCGGGTCACCTGCTCCCAGCCGTACAGGCCGAGCAGCATGATGAAGATCGGAAGCGAATTGCCGAGGAAGGCGAGCACGGCGATTGAGATGATCATGAAAGGCATGGCAAGCTGCGCATCGACGAAGGTCAGAATGACCTGATCGACCCAGCTGCGGAAATAGGCGGCGATAAAGCCGAGCGTCACGCCGACCACGGTCGAGAGCATCGTGGCGCATATGGCGATGGTCAGCGAGATGCGGATCGAGATCAGCGCACGCGAAAACACGTCGCGGCCGAGCTGGTCCGTTCCGAGGATATGAGCGAAATCGCCGCCGAAGAAGACAGGTGGTTTCAGGCGTGCGCGTACATCGACCGCCATGAAATCATAGGGGACGATCAGCGGCGCGATCACGGCGACCAGGATCACCAGAGCAAGCCAAAAAATCGCGATCAGAACCGCCGGCGGCCAGGCCTCCAGAAAAGCGGTGATCTTCTTCTTTTCCTCGATGACGCTGCCGCTGGCGGCAATCTGCTGGTCGATAGCCATTTCGTTCTCCCTCAAGCTGTGACGCCGCGACCGCGGCTGCGCATCCGCGGATCGATGAGCCCGTAGAGCAGATCGACCACGAGGTTGGAAATCACCATCATCAGACCGATCAGGAGCACGATGACCTGCACCACGGCGAGATCGCGCGCCTGGACCGAGGAGACGAGCAGCCGGCCGATACCCGGCCAGGAGAAGACGCTTTCGACGATGACCGCGCCACCGACGAGATTGCCCATCATGAAGCCGAAGATCGTGACGATCGGCACGGCGGCATTCGGCAACACATGGCGGGTGACGACCTCCGAGGACCGCACGCCCTTGGCGGCTGCGGTGCGCACGAAGGGGCGGCCAATCACCTCGATCATGGCCGAGCGCGTGTAGCGGGCAATGATGGCGGCACCTGCAATGCTCAACGTCGCGATCGGCAGGATCATGTGGGCGTAGGTCGAATAACCGCCTGACGGCAGCCAACGCAATTGCACGGCAAAGATCAGCGCCAGCACTAGGCCGAGCACGAAGGTCGGCACCGTGAAGCCGAGGACTGAGAGTGACATGATGAAGCGGTCGAAGAAGGAATTACGATACAGCGCCGCAGTGACGCCGGCCGTGATGCCGAGCGCGGTCTTGATGAACAGCGTCGGCACCATGATCTGAAGCGTCGCGGGCAACCTCGCCAGCACGGACTCAATCGCCGATCGGTTCTCGCGCATCGAATTTCCGAGATCGCCGTGGATGATGGCGATCAGGTACTTATAGAACTGCACCCAGAGCGGCTGATCGAGGCCCCACTGACGACGGAAGGCGGCAATCACCTCAGGCTGGGTTTGCGCCGGATCGAAGAAGCGCGTCGCGGGATCCCCGGCAACACGCAGAATGATGAAGGTAAAGGTGACGATGATGAAGAGCGTCACCAGCGCCCGCAGCAGGCGGATCAGAATGAATTGCAGCATGTCAGGCCGCCTCCCCGCCTGTTAGCGACGGATTGTTGACGAGATGGCAGGCGACGGAGCGGCCGCCTTCGGCGATGAGTTCGGGTTTGAGCGAACGGCAGACCGGGCGCGCCTCCGGACAGCGTGTGTGGAAGGGACAGCCGGAGGGTACGTTGACGGGATTGGGCGGATCGCCGGTCAGGATGATGCGGCTGCGCGCCGGTCTTCCCGGTTGCGGCACGGCCGAAACCAGGGCCTTCGTATATGGGTGGGCCGGAGACTGCAGGATATCTTCCGGTATGCCCATCTCGACGATGCCACCGAGATACATGACGGCCACGCGGTCCGAGACCTGGCGCACGACCTTCAGATCGTGGCTGATGAAGACGCCGGTAAAGCCGGTGCGGGCGCGGATATCCTCGAAGACATTCAACACCTGTGCCTGCACCGAAACATCGAGGGCCGAGACCGGCTCGTCACAGACCAGCAGCTCCGGCTCCATCGAGAGGGCGCGGGCGATGATGACGCGCTGGCGCTGGCCGCCTGAGAGTTCATGCGGATAGCGGCTGCCGTGATGGGCGATCAGGCCGACGGCGGCCATCACTTCGGCGACGCGGCGCTTGCGGTCGGCCGGCGTCATTTCGGGATTATGGATGATCAGAGGCTCTTCGATCTGGCCGGCAACGGCGATGCGCGGATCGAGCGCGCCGAGCGGATCCTGATAGATCATCTGCATGCGTTTGCGCATGGCACGCCAATGGGCGTTCGGCACCGCACCGACTGGCTCGCCGCCGAACCAGACATCTCCTGATGTCGGCGGGACATGGCCGAGCAGCAGCCGCGCGGTCGTCGACTTGCCGCTGCCGCTTTCGCCAACGATGCCGAACATTTCGCCCGGCGCCACGGTGAAAGTCAGGCCATCGACTGCCTTGAGGGTCTTTGCCGACGAGAACAGGCCGCTGCGCTGGCGGAGCGTATAGTGGCGCTTCAGCGCGCGAACGGAGAGAGCGCCCTTCACTACGCCACTCCCGCAGCATTTGCCTGAACGACAGCTGATGTCTTCGGCACAAAGGAGGATCCCGCGCCGAGATGGACGCAGGCAGCCAGGTGCCTGTCATCCACGCCCGCCGAACGCATGGGCGGCACGCAGTGCAGGCAGTCCTCATCGGCCAGCATGCAGCGCGGCGAGAAGGTACAGCCCGGCGGCAGCGCGCTCGGCGGCGGTACCGTGCCGGGAATGGCCATCAGACGCTGACGCGGGCCGTCGATGCGCGGCAGCGCGGCGATCAGGCCGCGCGTATAGGGATGGGCCGGATTGGCGAACAGATCCGATGTCGGGCTATCCTCGACGATGCGGCCGCAATACATGACCGCGACACGTTCGGTCATTTCTGCCACCATGCCGAGATCGTGCGAGATCAGCACCAGCGCCATGCCGCGCTCGCGCCTGATGTCGTCGAGCAGGTCAAGAATCTGTGCCTGGATGGTCGCGTCGAGCGCGGTCGTCGGCTCATCGGCAACGAGAAGATCAGGATTGCCGGCAAGCGCCATGGCGATCATGACACGCTGGTTCATGCCGCCGGAAAATTCATGCGGATATTCGCCGAGCCGCTGGCGGGCATTGGCGATGCCGACGCGGTCGATCAACCTTTCGGCCTCCTTGCGGGCCGCCTCCCCCCGCATGCCCTGATGCAGTCGCAGCGCCTCCGTCAACTGCCAGCCGATCTTGTGCAGCGGATTGAGCGAGCTCGACGGGTCCTGGAAGATCATGGCGATCCGCCCGCCGCGCACGCGGCTGAGCGTTGCGTCGTCGGCACCCAGTATCTCCTGGCCGTCTGATGTCACAGAGCCGCTGACACGAGCGTTGCGGCCGAGAAGGCCGAGCGCCGCCATCCAGGTGATCGACTTGCCGCAGCCGGATTCGCCGACGATGCCGAGCACCTCGCCGCGGGAGAGTGTCAGATCGATGCCGTGCAGCGCACGGGTGAAATGGCGGTTGCTCTCGAAATCGACCGAGAGATTGCGGATTTCAACAAGGCTCGACGGCGTGCTCATGCTCGTCCTTCCGTTACTGACTCTCTTGCTGGGTGATATTGCCGACCTGCAGGACGTAACGTTCCCGGCCTTCCAGGATCACGCAGCTCAAGATCTGCTGCACATAGGCGCCGGTATCGACGTTGATGCGGTTCGGAAAGCTTTCGACTGCATCGCGGTGGCTGTGTCCGTGGACGACGACCTTGCCGAAATTCTTGCGCGAGAGCAGAAACTTGTCGCGTATCCATGTCAGATCCTCACGCCGCTGATCGGCGAGCGGGCGATCCGGATCGACCCCGGCATGGGCGAAGAAATAATCGCCATCGCTGTGCGAGAATGGCAGCGAGAGCATGAAATCCTTATGACGTTTCGGAAGCGCGGACAGAAATTGCTGCCGCAGCGCCTCGGCAAGATCCGGATCGGCTACTGCTGCGAGCACATCATCTTTCGAGAGCCCGTAGGAGGTGAGCGTCTCAAGTCCACCCTTCAAAGCCCAGGGCGAAACGACACCGGCATCGTCGACAAAGGCGATCAGCCAATCGTCATGATTGCCTCTGAGGCACATAACCTGCGCATTGGCCGGCGGGTTTGCCCTGTGGTCGATGATCATGTCGATGACATCAAGAGAATTCGGACCGCGGTCGATGAGATCGCCCAGATAGATGATCAGCGCCTGCTCTGCCGGGTGCTGCTCCATATCGGCAGCAATCGCCTGCTGCATGGCTTCGAGAAGATTGCCATAGCCGTGGATATCGCCGATCGCATAGATCCGGCGCGCGCCTGTAACGGCAGGGCTTGCAGTGTCGAATTCAGGCCAGTCACCATCCGTCCTGTCGACGGGCAGCACGCGGCGCATCGGGGCAATCATCAATACTATCCTCGGGAGAATGGAGGGCGGGTTGGCCAGCACCCCGCCCCGCCTGCATTACTTCTTGATGGAGAAAGCGCCCGGACGGAAATCCATGACGAACATGGCCGACGGCTTCCACTGGATGTCGGCGCGCTTGCCGTAGAGGATGGCGTTCTGGTGCAGGACGATCAGAGCCGGATCCTCGACTTCGATGATTTCAAGCGCGCGAGCGAAGGCTTTCTTGACTTCGGCCCTGTCTGTCGAGGTGTTCAGGACGTTGCAGAGCTTGTCGAACTCCTCGTTCTTCCACATGCCGGTCTTCGGGTTCGTACCGCTGTGGTAGGTGCCGTTCGGGCAATTGTTGGCGAGCAGCGCGACCGGATAGGCGAAATATGCCGTATTCGAGAGATCCTGCATCATACGATCAGGAGCGGGGTCGTTCGGGTTGTCGACAACCGAGAAGTCGATGTTGAAGCCGATATTGCGCAGATTATCGAGATCGAACTGGGCGACCGTCAGCTCGTTCGGATAATAGTCGTTGTGCACGCGATAGGTGATCGGTTCGCCCTTGTAACCGGCCTCGGCCAACAGCTTCTTGGCGAACTCCGGATCGTAGGCCGGCGACTTGAAATCGTCCACGAAGAGATCGCCGAACAGCTTATGCTGGAAGCCCTGCGGAACGGCGGTAAGGCCACCCCAGAGCGAGTCGACGATCGTCTGGCGGTCGATCGAGTGCGAGAGAGCCTGGCGGATCAGCTTGTTCTTCAGCGGGCCGTTGTTGGTGTCGAGCGCGATGAAGCGGATATTGGCAACCGGACCGCCGGCGACTTCGAAATCGGAATTGCCCTTGATCATCGGAACCTGGTCCGGACCGACGTCGCTAACGATGTCGTATTCGCCGGATAGCAGGCCGTTGATGCGGCTTGCGGCTTCTGGAACGATGTTGAAGTTCAGCTTGGCGATCGGTGGCTTGCCGCCCCAGTAATCGTCATGGGCAACGAGATGGATGGCTGAATCCTGATCGACGCTGTCGACCTTGTAAGGGCCGGTTGCGACTGGATGCAGGGCGAAATCCTTCCAGGACTTAGCGTTCTGGAAGGCGCGCTTGGAGATGATGGCGGCATAGTTGACGCGGGCGAGACGCGCTTCGGTGTCAAGCGTCGACTTCTGCATGACAAAGCGGACGGTGTAGTCATCGACCTTCTCGACCGACTTCAAGAGCGGCCATTCAGACTTGCGGCCTGCGGCGGTAACGGCCGGAGGAACGATGCCGGTCGTGCCGTCGGCGCGGGCGAAGGTGGGCTGGTTGGCGTCACGGGCCTTTGCCTGTTCCGGCAGCAGGCCATAGCGTTCGTCGGAGAAGGAGAAGACCACGTCATCGGCCTTCATCTCATCACCGTTGTGGAACTTGACGCCCTGGCGCAGCTTCACTTCCAGGATCTCAGGCGAAACCCACTTCCATTCGGTGGCGAGGCCCGGTTTGGCGCCGAGGTTCGGATCGGACAGATCGAGCGCGATCAGCTGCTCGTAGATGTCGTTCTGATATTTGCGGGCTGCCGTACCCGTATTGTCGGTCGTGTCGAGCGTCCCGGCGCTGCCCATGCTCTGCAGCGCGACATTGATGGTCGGACGGTCTTCGGCACGCGCGATCTGGTTGAAGCCGAGGACTGTAGTGGCAAGAAGGGCTGATGTCAGTGACAATGTTCTGAAATTCATGTTCATGGCTATGTCTCCGTTCGGAAAAATGGCGCCGGCTTCGGAAAGCCGGCATGGCTTCGCCGTTCGCCTGCCACTCCTCAGTCGGCCTGCGTCCGGGATCTGAATGAAGCGCCCCGGCTAATCGGGGCGCTGTTTGGTGAAAATGCTTAAAGCGTGCCGCGATCTTTCAGATGCGTCTGCCACGCTTTAGTTTTTTGTTTTGCGTATGCCGTTATCGCAAAACCGCTGCGCGTTTTTGCGCGTCATGCTTATGCGGTCTGCAATTCGACCTTCAGTTCCTCGCGCCGCATCGGCTCGGCGGCCGGCCTGCCTTCGAGGACGAGATCGGCTTCGTCGATATAGTGATGGGTCCCGACGCGGGCGATCGCGATGCGGGAGACCTTGTCGCCGGCAGATGCGGTAAAGTGGGTGACGACAGGTGCCGAAACTGGCTGGCCGCCTTCCAGCAATTCGTGCATGACGCGGCCAGTCATCGTGGCGGCCGGCTCGACACCGAGAAGATGCAGCACGGTCGGGGCAATGTCGTAGATACCGGTGCGCGAGGCGATCACCTCGCCGCCGCTGCGGATGCCGGCGCCGCCACCGACGAGCACGGCAGCAAGCTCGGTCGCATGCAGGCCGCCATGCGTGCCGCCCCCAACCGGAATGTTGTAGTTTGCAGCATCGCAGTAAGAGGTGCCGGGAATGCCATGGGCGTTGCTGTCGTTATCGCCCTTCAGGTTGATATAGAGATCCGGCGCACGGCGATGTGCCGCGCCCGACAACCCTAGCGCCAGCGTGCCGGCGATGATGCCCTCACTTGCGCCCGGTGCGATCGCCCGCGTGAAGGTCGCGCCGTACCATTCCTGTGCGGCCAGCACATCGAAGGCTGCCTGCAGCAGACCGCGGTCGAACTTGCGCAGCCAGAGACCAGGGGCGCGGCCGCCGCGGTAAAGGATGTCGGCGTCATTATCGAAGTGGTGGTCCGCCGAAATGCCCGCGTCTCTCAACGCTTCGCCGACGGAAATGAATTTCGCCGAGGTGGAATGGCCGTGATCCGAGGTCACGAATATCGCAATTGCATGCCGCTCCGGCTGGCGTTCGCGCCACTCCATGAGGTCACCGATCGCCGCATCGCAATCGCGCATCGAGGCGAGCATGCCTTCGGCGCCGAGGCCGTGGACATGCGAGGCGCTGTCGACCTCGGTCAGCCAGATGATCGCCGCCGACGGTTTCCTGGCAGGCCAGACGCTATCGGTGAAGACAGAGACCGCGCGCCGCTCGGCGCCGCGGTTGAAGCCGGTCGGCGGAACGGAATGCCGTTCGGCAATCTCGACGGCAAGCTCCGGCGGGAAGGCGATTGCCGGATGGCGAACATTAAAACCCGCCTGCCCCCAGTCGGCGCCCTTCCAGTTCAGCGCGGTGAAGGAGCCCTGCCCGCTCGACGTGACGGTCGCGAAGGAGAGCCCATGCTTGGCAAGCGTTTCCGACAGATTGGTCGCGGTCGCCATGCCGCCGACGAGGCGCCGGTCGCCGGCCCGCCAGTCGTGGATCGTGTCGGTGCCGGTCAGCCGGCCGGAGCCATCGCGCGAGTAGAACTCGTTGCCGAGAACGCCCGTCGTTTCGGGGCGTGCACCGCTTGCAAGCGCCGTCAGCGCGCCGCGCGTCTCGCTCGGGAAAACCGTGCGGTGATCGCGGCTCGTAACACCGGACGTCTTCAGCGCCGCGAGATTGGGCATGGTCGTCGCGTCGATCATATCCGGCCGCAGGCCGTCGACACCGAGCACGATGACATGGCGGACATCAGTCATCTTCATTCACCTTCTCTTCTATTGTCGTGCCGGTCGGACCGGCATTGTCATTGACGCTTTGGGGATAGAGGACACTGGCGCCGGCCTCCGTCAGCAGGCGCACGAATGGCTCCTCCAGCGGCTGGTCGGTCACGAAGGTCTCGATTTCGGAGAATGGAATACTGCGGTAGCGGCCGACGGCGCCAATCTTGGTGTGGTCGGCCACATAGACATTGGAACGGCTCTGTGCGGCGAGCCGTGTCTTGAGCTGCATGTAGTGCTTGGTGCGCTCGACCAGCCCGTATTCGGCATCGAGGCCGTAGACGCCGATGATCGACAGGTCGAAGCTGCAGTCGCGGATCGCGTCGAATACTTCGTCGCCCAGCAGCGTCTTGCCGTTATAATCATATTCGCCGCCGGTCAGGATCACCTTGTGACGCAGGCCCGCCTGCAGCGCCTCGCCGATAGCTGGCATGTTGGTCATGACCGTTACCGGCGGGCCATTGCGCATCGCCTGGGCGACAGCAAGCACCGAGCTTCCGCCCGTCATGAATATCCATTGATCGGGCTGGATCATCGCGGCGACGAGATTGCCGATCGCCTGCTTTTCAGCCCGCTCCATGTTGACGCGCTCGTCGAGCGCCGCCTCGCGGCCTGATGGAATCGCGCCGCCGTAAACACGCTGCAGCGAGCCGCCCCGCTCCAGCGTCACGAGATCGCGCCGGATGGTTTCTGTCGAAACACCGAAGGTCTCGGCAATCGCGCTAATCGACATGCCGCTGCCGCCATTGATGAGACGGATGATGGTCTGGTGACGGCTGGCTGCGGGAAGCTTGGACATGAAACAACTGCTCGCCTTGATGACGTGGCATTTCTAGGCCGGTCATGTTTCAATGCCGTGACAGTTTTTTGATGTTTTTGTTTATTCCCTCAAAGTCGCACAAAGCTCCACATTTTCGCGCTATGCGCCTTTGTCGCTCGCTGTGACGAGATCAAATGATCGGTGGGTGGGCAGTTTCCGAAAAATGGCACGTCCGCAAGAAATGCGCCAAACGCGTAAATAGGAGGATTTTTTCAGTTGACCGCGATAGGTCACCTGCATATGTTCCGCGCACTTCCGGCCGGGGTGCTTCGCACCGCGGAGAGTGAGAGCGTAGCTCAGCCGGTAGAGCAACTGACTTTTAATCAGTAGGTCTCGGGTTCGAACCCCGACGCTCTCACCATAATTTCCTAATGAAATCAAATCCGTAGAGATAACAACCGGCGCAGATTGTTGACGCCTATTGCCCAGCCTTTACGGCACATGGCGAGCATTTGCGGAACACGACTGGCGCAAGCCACATCGGGAATTTGCCGAGTTAGCAAAGCGATGGGCCGGCCGCCTTCCAGTCGAATCGCGAGGAATCTGCGACACTGCCGCCTTCTGTGTCATGTTCACGCCTTGGCCATCGGCCGCTAACTCCTGTGATTTCTCTGAAAGTTTGGTCATGTCCTTCTCTCTGGCAACGCGGCACAGGCACGCCCAGTTGATGAACGACTCGCTCTTCTCTGAGGCTGGGGGGTCGCTCAGGTTTTCTTGACGTTCGCATACAAGGCGGGCATTCGCTGGCCAATCAAGCGGCGTCGGTGTAAAGCACGTGCCATGGCCCTAGATCCTCAGAAGGCATTTACAGATTACAGTGCGGCGGACTGCAGCGTGCAGTTCTGGACCGCCAACGCACCGGCCGTGCAATTCACCTCTCTGGAAGCCGCTGTCAGGTTCGCAAAAGACCATGGCGGCAGATGGGAGGAGATTGAGATAACGGTCCATCTGCCGCGCGAAGACATCGTCTTCGCCACCGGAAAGGTGCATCAGCTAATTGATGCTTTGCCAGGTGACGCCCGGGAAAAGCGGTAGCCAGGTCGATCAGTTGCAAATCGGAACCGTACTGCGCATATACCGGCCGGGTTGTAAGGGCTGCCAGGGGCACAAGCCCAATGATCCCATCTCCTCACTGCGAGGCGTTTTCATTGATTAATTTCGCTCACAATGATAATAAATCCCATCGACAGAGCGTATCGGGCGATATTTTCATAATGAGCGATTTTGATCATTTAACCGGCCGACAGTTGGCGGCCGCCCGCGTTTTACTGGGGATTGGTCAGGTTGAGCTGGCCAGCAGGTCAAATGTATCAGCACCGACCCTGCGACGCATGGAAGCCAGCGAGGGCGCTGTCGAGGGCATGCGCAATAACGTCGCTTCAGTCATTGCGGTATTGCAAGCCGCCGGCGTCACCTTTCTTGATGGGAACTATTCCGGTTCAGGCGGCCCAGGTGTACGCCTGACGCAGCCTTCCGGCGCGTCGATCGACGTCAAAGAGCGCGAGACCATTCAGTATCGCGAGTTTTATGAGAATGATGCACCTCCTGGTGCTGGAGGTTAAAATGGCGAAAACACCCAAAGAACCAAAGCTCGAGCATTCCGATTTCTCCGGCGAGTTCGAAGACGACGGCGTAACCGTGCTCGTCGATATACATCGGCCGGCGGGCACCAATGGCGATTGGACTCTCGAGGTCATTTCGCAAACCGAGGTCGTGACGACCTGGGAAGATGCATTCGCCACGGATCTGGAAGCTTGGGAAGAGTTCCTGGCCACCGCAGAACGAGATGGCGTGCGAAGCTTTCTCGATGAGGATGAGCCGCTGGTGCATTGATGGGATCGACCCGTTCCCTGGCCTCTCCTCGCGGCCTACCAATCCGTGCACTGCCACATTGAGGAGACCTTTAAGCTTCCGGCACTGGTGCCGGAAGCGAGTTTCTCAACGCGAATTCGCGATGCTCACCGTCAGTAGCTGCAGGAGCGACCATCCCTGGGCCTGAAGCCATCTGCACAGGCGCGATTCATCGAATCTCCCGGCACGTAGCCCGAAGCGGAGCCGTATGAATTCGGGGGAGTTGCGCACGCGGTGAGCAGCGAGATGCCGATCAGCGCTCCGGCTGCTACCAATGCCCGAAATCTGCTCATCAATGTTTCTCCTCGGTGGATGTTCCAGCGTCAATCTCTGACGCTAGAGCGCCCTGCGTTCATTCGGATGCACAAAGGACGCTCTAACTCTTTGAATCTACGCATCGGCTTTCCGAAAATCGATTCCGATTTTCGGGCCGATGCTGTAGCGCATACCAGCACCAAACAGTCATCGCAACTAAACGACATCACAAGCTTGCTCTTGGCCGCCGTAGCCAACAGGCCGGATAGAGTAGCGAGAGATCCGGCGTCGGCCTCGTATGTCCGCCGGCCGGACCTCCCGGCATTCGCAGTGGGGTGCCTGCAAATGCCGGGCAATACCACCGGTCATGCCCGAGTCGATCCACTCACAGAGCCAAAGATGGTTTGCGCGCGGTTAATATCCACATGCCCTGTCCCGTGTTGGGATGGACAGAGCTGCCTCAAGGCCTGCGGCAATTTGGAGATCCGCCCGGCTGCGCTCAGCGCAAAAAGGTGATTGGCAATCACCCCTTTGCGGCGCTAGGAACATCGCTCAGACTGCTGCCGGAGAGAATGCGTGTCGATTGCCGATATTTCCCTTTGGAGCGCGCTGCTTGCCGGAGCGCTTTCCTTCCTGTCGCCTTGCGTGCTTCCACTCGTTCCGCCTTATCTCTGCTATATGGCGGGCATTTCGGTCGAGCAGTTCCGCGGCGGCGGCACGGTTGCTGCGGCACCGGATGTGCGGCGCGGCGTGCTCTTTTCGGCGCTTTTCTTCACGCTCGGCTTTGCGACCGTCTTCGTGGCGCTCGGCGCCGGCGCCTCGACCATCGGCATGGTGCTGCGCCAGCACCTCGATCTGCTTTCCAAGATCGGCGGCCTGATCATCATCGTCATGGGGCTGAATTTTCTCGGGCTTTTCCGAATCGGCCTCTTGGCGCGGGAAGCCCGTTTCCAGGGCAATGGCAAGCCGGCGACGCTGACAGGCGCCTATATCATGGGACTTGCCTTCGCGTTCGGCTGGACGCCCTGCATCGGGCCCGTGCTCGGGGCAATCCTCGGCGTTGCCGCATCGCGTGAAACGGTCGGCTCAGGTGCGGGTTTGCTTGCCGTCTATTCGCTCGGCCTTGCCGTGCCCTTCTGGATCGCTGCCGGCTTTTCCGGGGCCTTCATGCGCTTCCTGTCGCGCTTCCGCCGGCATCTCGGCACGGTGGAGAAGATCATGGGCGTCTTCCTTGTGCTGACGGGGCTTGCCTTCCTGCTTGGCTGGGTCAGCAATGTCGCGATCTGGTTCCAGCAGACCTTTCCGATCCTTATGCAAATCGGCTGAGCGAAAGGCTCAGCCGGTATATTGCGACAAATCAGGCTTTCTTCCGGCTCAGCCGTTCCTTGATCGCATCCGGAATATCGCGGAGGCCGCGCCCCGGTTCGATGCCTTCGCGCATGACGATATTGCGCAGCGGCGGAATGGCTGAGAGGACATGCAGGCCTGCGGCGCGCAGAACCTGTACCGGCAAGAAATCGGAGAGCAGCGAACGATTCAGAAGATCGACGCTTGCGGTGCGCGTCATGATATCGGCACGGCGTTTACGGTCGAAGCTTGTGCCGGCATCGGCGGCGACAGGCAATTCCGCGCGCGCGCAGAGAAGATCGGTCAGCGCCATGATATCGCGAAGGCTGAGATTCAGGCCCTGGGCGCCGATCGGCGGGAAGACGTGTGCGGCCTCGCCGATCAGTGCGATCCGGCCTTTGCCAAAGCGATGCGCCATCATGCCCGACAGCGGCCAGATCTGCACGCCCTCCTCGACAGTGACTTTGCCCAGCAGGGATTGCATGCGCTCTTCCACGACATTGCCGAGTTCGGCGAGCGACAGCTCGACGCGGGCGGCGGCATCCGAGGGATTCTGTACCCAGACGAGGCTGGAGCGGTTGCCCGGCAGCGGTACCTGGGTGAAGGGGCCGTGCTCCGTGTGGAACTCTGTGGAGATGTTCTGGTGCGGCAGCGTGTGGGCAAAATTCAGCACCATGGCCGATTGTGGGTAAGACCAAGTGCGCACATCGATGCCGGCCGTCTCCCGCAGCTTCGATTTGCGGCCATCAGCACCGATAGCAAAATCGGCACTGATCTCTTCTCCGCCTGCGAGCGTGATCGTTACGGATTCCGGAGCGATCCCGATCGTCTCGGCCATGTCGCTGAAACGGCTGATATTGCCCTCAGCGGCCACCGCAGCTTCGAGCACATCCATCAATGCCTTGTTCGGGAAATTATAGCCGAAGGCATCCAGCCCGACTTCGGCGGAGCGGAAGGTCGTCGTCGGCGCACGCAGCAGACGGTTGGTGCCGTCGATGATGCGCATGCTGGTGAGTGGTGCGGCTGCCGGGCGAAGCTTTTCCCAGAGTGTCAGGCGATCCAGAAAGCGAATCGACTGGTCCATCAACGCCGTGGTGCGGCGATCTTCCTTGGGGGATGGAGGGGCGACCAGCGCCACGTTGCGACCGCCGCGCGCCAGGGCGACTGCGGCGATCATGCCGGCGAGACCGCCGCCGATCACCGCCACTTCGAATTTGCTCATGCTATCGTTCCGTCATCAAAAAGACGGCAGAACCGGCAGCCTCAGGCGGCCGGCTTTGCCTGACGGCGCCAACTATAGCCCTTGCCGGCTTCGGCGTCACGCACCGCCGGCTGATAATGATGCGGAATGGACGGCAGGCGCTTTTCCGACAGGCGGCGGATCGCCGTCTCATTGGTAACGGCGAAACTATCGATGCCGACGCGCAGCATCAGCGGCACCTGGTCGATCAACACGTCGCCAACGGCGCGCAGCTCGTTGGTGTAGCCGAGGCGCTGGCGCAGCAGCGAAGCATGGCTAAAAGCACGGCCATCGTTGAAGGCCGGGAATGCGACAGCCACGATCTCCAGACGATAAAGATAGGGCTCGAGCTTCGACACATCATCCGCCGGCCTGATGACCACGCCCAAGCCGACATCATTGCTCTCGTCAGCCTTGGCGACCAGCTCGTCGAGCGTCAGCAGCGGCTTCTGATCGCCCGTCGCCTTCACCTCGTCGGTCTCGATCACCCAGGGATCGTTCTCGATAAAACCGGTTTCTCTCCAGATCTTCGTCATCATCCCCTCCTTATGCCGCTTCCGCTGCCGAGCCGTAGAGCGCTTCCTTGAAAGGCTGCGGGCCGACGCGGCGGTAGGCGGCGAGGAAGATTTCCGAGGGATCGAGACGCAGGCGGAGATAGGTATCGACGATCGTTTCGATCGCATCCGTCACCTTGTCCGGCTCGAAGCCGCGGCCGATGATTTCGCCGATCGAGGTGTGCTCGTCGCCGGAACCGCCCAGCGTGATCTGGTAGAGTTCGGCACCCTTCTTTTCCACGCCCAGAAGGCCGATATGGCCGACATGGTGGTGGCCGCAGGCATTGATGCAGCCGGAGATCTTGATCTTCAGCTCGCCGATCTCGGCCTGACGGGCCGCATCGCCGAAGCGGCGGGAGATTTCCTGGGCGAGCGGAATGGAGCGCGCATTGGCGAGCGCGCAATAGTCGAGCCCCGGACAGGCGATGATATCGGTGATCAGGCCGGCATTGGCTTCAGCCAGATTGATCGCGACGAGGCCGCGATAGACGGCTTCGAGATCGGCGAGAGCGACATGCGGGAGGATGAGGTTCTGCTCGTGGCTGACGCGGATCTCGTCGAAGGCATATTCCTCTGCGATATCGGCGATGGCATCCATCTGTGAGTCCGACGCATCACCCGGAATGCCGCCGATCGGCTTCAGCGAGATCGTCACCATGCCGTAATCGGGGTTCTTGTGCGGCTGGACATTCTGCTGAACCCAGCGGGCGAAAGCCGGATCGGCCTTCTTCCAGCGGGCGAGGTTTTCCCAACCCTCGGCACGTTGCGGCAAAGCCGGCGGCGCGAAATAAGCGGTGATGGCCTGCACGTCCTGTTCCGGCAGCTTCAGCTCGGAATCCTTCAGCTGTGCGAATTCGACTTCGACCTGACGGGCAAGCTCTTCAGCGCCGGTCTCGTGAACGAGGATCTTGATGCGGGCCTTGTACTTGTTGTCGCGGCGGCCATGCAGGTTATAAACGCGCATGACTGCGGTCGTGTAGGACAAGAGATCCTCTTCCGGCAGGAAGTCGCGGATCAGCTTGGCAACCATCGGCGTGCGGCCCTGACCGCCACCGACATAGACGGCAAAGCCGATTTCGCCCTTGTCGTTCTTCTTCAGATGCAGACCGATGTCGTGGACCTGGATGGCAGCGCGGTCGCGCTCTGCACCGGTGACGGCGATCTTGAACTTGCGCGGCAGGAAGGAGAATTCCGGATGAACGGAAGACCACTGGCGCAGGATTTCGGCATAGGGACGCGGATCGGCGACTTCATCGGCGGCGGCACCGGCAAAATGGTCGGCCGTCACGTTGCGGATGCAGTTGCCCGAGGTCTGCATGGCGTGCATTTCGACCGTCGCGAGCTCGGCCAGCACATCAGGCATATCCGACAGCTTCGGCCAGTTGAACTGCAAGTTCTGGCGCGTGGTGAAGTGGCCATAACCGCGGTCATAGGTGCGCGCGATATGGGCGAGCATACGCAGCTGGCGCGAGCTCAGCGTGCCATAGGGAATGGCGATGCGAAGCATATAGGCATGAAGCTGCAGATAAACACCATTCATCAGGCGCAGCGGCTTGAATGCGTCCTCGGCCAGTTCGCCGGAAAGGCGGCGCTGAACCTGATCGCGAAACTGCTCGACGCGCTCGGCGACAAAGGCGTGGTCAAATTCGTCGTAACGGTACATCGTCTTCCTCAGACTGCAATGAATTCTGGATCGGCCGGCTTGTAGCCAGGCGCATATTCCATGGTCGGGCCTTGGGCGCGGATACGCTCGCGCAGACGTAGCGGCCAGAGCTGGCCGTTGGTTTCCTGAACTTCGACGACAGCAACGTCAACGACCTTGTTGTCGGCATAAGATTTCTTGCCGATCTCCTCAAGGGCAGCGACGGCTTCGGCATGGCGGGCGACGAGCGCCTCCTGCAACGAGGTCACCCATTCGCCATTGGCGTTCAGCCAGACGGCAACGCCGTCCGTCAGGCGGTTGGCGGTCAGAACCTTGTCTACCATGTCAGCTCCTTGCAAGTTCATCGAACCGGATGCGTTCACGCACCAGCGGTTCGGACAGTTCGAAATTGGCGCCTGCGACCGCATCGCCGATAATGACCATGACCGGTCCCGTCAACTCGTCACGGTGCTGCAGGTCGGGAAGATCGCGCAGGATTCCGTGCAACAGGCGGCGATCCGGACGGCTGGCATTTTCGATGACAGCGGCTGTGGTTTCCGAGGGAATGCCGGCCTGCATAAGACGTTCGGCAACAGAGGCCGCGACGGTGCGGCCCATATAGACAGCGATCGTGGCGCCCGACACGGCAAGGCTCGCCCAATCCGGCAAAACGTCGCCGGTCAGATCATGTCCGGTCGTAAAGACCAGCGAAGAGGCAACGCCGCGCAGTGTCAGCGGCAGCTCGAAATCGGCGGCAGCGGCAAAGGCGGAGGTGATGCCGGGCACGATCTCATAGGAGATGCCGGCCGCGCGTAGCGCTGCCATCTCTTCCCCTGCCCGGCCATAGACGAGTGGATCGCCGCTCTTCAGGCGCACAACGCGTTTTCCCTGGCGACCGAGATCGACCAAGAGATCGTTGATCTCCTCCTGAGACTTCGAATGGCAGCCCTTGCGCTTGCCGACCGAAAGACGCTCGGCATCGCGGCGGCCCATATCGACGATCGCCTGCGGCACGAGCGCGTCATAGACGATGACATCGGCCTCCATCATCACGCGCTGGGCGCGCAAGGTCAGGAGATCTTCGGCACCGGGACCGGCGCCGACCAGCCAAACATGGCCTTCAACGCGATCCAGCGAGCGCAACAGACCATTGGCGGCGCGGCGGGCCTGCGGCAGGTTGCCGTTAGCGACAGCATCGGCGACCGGGCCTGCAAAGAAACGACGCCAGAAGATGCGGCGGGAAACGCCACGGGGAACGAGGTGTTCGACGGCCTTGCGATAGCTGGTCGCAAGAGCGGCGAGACGGCCGAGCGAGGGCGATAGGAGCTGATCGATCTGGGCTCGGATCATCTGCGCCAGCACCGGCCCTGCCCCTTCGGTACCGATCGCAACGGCAACAGGCGCACGATTGACGAGAGCGGGCGTGTAGAAATCGCAATAATCGGGCTGGTCGACGGCATTGGCCGGTATCTTCGCGGCGCGTGCGGCATCGACGATACGGCGATCCTGATCCGCGTCACCGGTTGCCGCAAACACCAATACGGCACCCTCGACCTGTTCGGGCGCAAAAGCTTCGCGGACAGTCTCGATGCGGTTGGCAATCAGAAAAGCGTGGTAGTCGGCTTCAGGGCGATCCGCATGCGCGACAATGCGCGCCTGCGTGTTCAAGAGCAGGCGGACCTTGGCGAAAGCTTCGTCGCCATTGCCGAAAACGGCCGCAGTCCGACCTTCCACGCGAAGGAAGGCGGGAAATACCGAAAGCTGTTCAGTTCTGGGAGGCATTCTCAATCCACTTCGAAGTTCTCCGAATATGCATTCTCCGGACAGGCGAATGAAGAAACAGAATTCCAAAGGCCGGCCAGTCGCGTATTCTTTTACCCGCTTGATCAATGATTTGAGAAAACTGACCCGTGCGGCGCAAAAACCACATATCTTGAGCGGTTCGCGCAGCTTTTCGCCCAAAGGATGAAGCGATAAAGCCTGTGGCAAAGTCCCCGGCGCTGGACTTATGCATTCCGCTTCATTCCGCGGGGCGATAGGATGAGCCAAACAGGAGATTTTCATGCCGGAAAAGACAATCGCCTCCCGCCTTCTGCAGGTCATGGAGGATAACATCCTGCCGATGACGGAACTTGGGGTCGCTTCCGGCAACAAGGTGTTCGGGGCAGCGATCCTGCGCAAATCCGATCTTGCGCTCGTCGTCACTGAGACCAATAACGAGCTCGAAAATCCGCTCTGGCACGGCGAAGTGCATACGCTAAAGCGCTTTTACGAGCTCAACGACAAGCCGGCGACGAAAGACCTGATCTTTCTCTCCACGCACGAACCCTGCACCATGTGCATGTCGGCGATCACCTGGGCCGGCTTCGATAATTTCTATTATTTCTTCAGCCACGAGGATTCGCGCGACAGCTTTGCCATCCCGCACGATCTCAAGATCCTGAAGGAAGTCTTCGGGCTCGAGCCGGGCGGCTACAGGCGGCAAAACGCTTTTTGGAAGAGCTTTGCGATCGCCGATCTCGTCGAGACCGAGGATGCTGCGCTGAAGGCCGAACTCAAGGCGCAGACAGAGCGGATCAAATCGCGCTACGCCGCGCTCTCCGACACCTATCAGGCCACCAAGAGCGCCAACGACATTCCGCTGAGCTGAGAGACCATGGAACCTTCGAAAGACATTTCGCGCCTGATCGAGATCATGGCCGCGCTTCGCGATCCCGAGACCGGCTGCCCGTGGGACATTGTGCAGAATTTCGAGACCATTAAGCCCTATACGATCGAGGAAGCCTACGAGGTTGCCGACGCGATCGAGCGCAAGGATATGGACGATCTCTGCGACGAACTCGGCGACCTGCTGCTGCAGGTGGTCTTTCATGCGCGCATGGCCGAAGAAGCCGGCGAGTTTTCCTTCGGCGATGTGGTGGAAGCCATTACCCGCAAGATGATCCGTCGCCACCCACATGTTTTTGCCCGTTCGGATGCGGATACGCCCGACGCCGTGAAGAAGCAGTGGGACGAGATCAAGCAGGCAGAGAAGCGCGAGCGCACGGAGCGCCGAGCGCTACGTGGCATCACGGAAGATTTCAAGACGGGCTTCCTCGGCTCGGTGCAACGCAGCTTTCCGGCGCTGACGGAAGCGTTGAAGCTTCAGGAACGTGCCGCCAAGGTTGGTTTCGACTGGTCGGCACCTGAGCCCATCCTCGACAAGATCGAGGAGGAGGTCGATGAGCTGCGCGTTGCGCTGCGTGAGGGCGATAAGTCAAAGGTCAGCGACGAACTCGGCGACCTCATCTTCGCCGTCGTCAATATCGGCAGGCATGTAAAGGCCGATCCGGAACAGGCGCTTCGTGGTACAAATACGAAATTCCGGCGCCGATTCAATCACATCGAGACGGTTCTTGATGCAGAAGGTGAGAGCCTGGAGGCGGCTAGTCTGGAACGGATGGAAGAGATCTGGCAGGCGGCCAAGGCGATCGAGCGGGCTGTCGTAGCCGGGGCGGAGTGAAACTCCGCTCGAACGGGATTACCGCTCCCAGTCTTCCTTTGCAGGCTTCGGACCATTGCCGATCCGGCGCTCGAGCTCGGTAGCCTCCGTCTCAGATAGACGCAGGTCCAATGTCACGGAGCCATCCTCATTGTCCTCGCGGCTATCGACGATAGCGTGGTCGTAAAGCCAGGGCAGCAGCGCGAGCTTGTCGACCGGCAACGTGACAGTCGTTTCCGTCATGACACCGGACAAACGACGGCTGATTTCATCCATCAGCCTGTCCACGCCCTCACCGCTGATAGCGGAAACGGCAATGACATTCTTCATGCCGGAGGACTTCTGCACCATGGCGTCATGGGCTTCGGGTTCCAGCCGGTCGATCTTATTCCAGACTTCGAGAATGCGGCGCTCGCCTTCGGCCTCGTCGATGCCGAGGTCATTCAGGATGCGCAGAACATCAGCGCTCTGGGCCTGATTGTCCACATCAGACATGTCGCGGACATGCAGGACAAGATCGGCTTCCAGCACCTCTTCCAAGGTCGCGCGGAAAGCGGCGACCAGATGGGTCGGCAGGTCGGAGATGAAACCGACGGTATCGGACAGGATGACGGTGCGGCCATGCGGCAGCTTCATACGGCGCAATGTCGGATCGAGGGTGGCGAAGAGCATGTCTTCGGCGAGAACCCCTGCCCCGGTAATGCGATTGAACAGCGTCGATTTGCCGGCGTTGGTATAGCCGACGAGCGCCACGATCGGATGCGGCACCTTCCTGCGCTTGGCGCGGTGCAGCTGGCGTGTGCGCACCACCTGCTCAAGCTCGCGTTCGAGCTTGATGATGCGGTCCTGCAGCAGGCGTCGGTCGGCTTCGATCTGGGTTTCACCCGGACCGCCCATGAAGCCGCCACCGCCGCGCTGGCGTTCAAGGTGGGTCCAGCTTCGGACCAGCCGGCCCTTCTGATAGTTCAGATGCGCAAGATCGACCTGCAGCGTGCCTTCCTTGGTGGAAGCGCGGCGGCCGAAGATTTCGAGGATCAGGCCCGTCCGGTCGATGACCTTGGCGTTCCATTCCTTTTCCAGATTGCGCTGCTGTACCGGCGTCAGCGGATGGTCGACGATGACGAGGCCGGAATCACGCTCATCGAGCTGGTTCTTGATCTCTTCGATCTTGCCGGTGCCGAGCAAGGTTGCCGGGCGCGGATCGTTGACCGACACGATGGAAGCGTTGACGACGTCGAGGTCGATCGCCTGAGCCAGGCCCGTCGCTTCGTCGAGACGGCTTTCGGGAGTGCGGGTCGATGCCGATTCGGTCTGCCCACCGCGCGAGCGCGACTTCAGCACGGGGACGACGACGGTCGCGCGCATATCATCCCTGTGCTTGGCTGCCTCAGGGATGATGGAATCGTTCTTTGTATCGCGTGTCGAAATGACGGCTGGCCTTGGTTAGGAAGCTGCTTCTTCGCTCTCGAACATCTGCATTGGCTGACCAGGCATGATAGTCGAGATCGCGTGCTTATACACGAGCTGCGAATGGCCGTCACGGCGAAGCAGAACACAGAAATTGTCAAAAGAAGTGACAACGCCCGTGAGTTTCACGCCGTTAATGAGAAAGATTGTCAGGGAAATCTTTTGCTTGCGTACAGTATTGAGAAATAAGTCCTGCAGATTCTGAGAACGTTCCGCCATCGCGCCGCTTCTTTCTTTATTGCCGACCTGATCAAGCCGGTAGAATATCAATCAACCTCACCAGCAAGGCAGGTGGCACCCTCATTCCACCTGTCCAGCAAATCTTGGTATCAAATCGTAATCTTTTCCGCAACGTCGAAAAAGGCTTCCCGAATATTCTGCGAGAGGCTTCCGGGATGACCATTCGCAATCGCCTGTCCATCAATGGAAACCACTGGAAAACAAATGCTTGTGGCTGCGGTAATGAAGACCTCGCGAGCGGCCATCATCTCCGAAACGGAGAACTTTCGCTCGACGATTTTAACCCCCAATTTGGCCGCGACATCGATCAGAGTCGTGCGGGTGATGCCGCGCAGGATGCCATGTTCGGCGGGCCGCGTTACCAGTGTACCGTCGGCATCGACGATCCAGACATTGGTCGCAGCCCCTTCCTTCACCATGCCATCGGCATCGACGTAAATCGCTTCCTGGGCACCGGCTTCCTTCGCCTGCTGGCGCGCAAGCGCATTCGACAGCAGCCCGACCGACTTGATGTCGACGCGATCCCAGCGATTGTCGGGAACGGTGATCGCCTTGATGCCAGCGGCATTCTTCTTGGTAATGACAGATGGATCCGTGCTTTTGGCAGTGACGACGATCGCTGGCGGCGTGCCTTCGGCGGGGAATACATGATCTCGGCGGGCAACGCCGCGCGTCACCTGCAGGTAGAAAAGGCCGTTGCGGACGTGGTTGCGGCGCAGCGTCTCGCGAATCACCTGCGTCAGCGCCGCACGGCTCATCGGCCAGGCGATGCGCAGCTCAGTGAGCGAACGGTCGAGACGGTTCAGATGCCGGGTCAGGTCAACGATCAGGCCGTGACGGACCTCACAAACCTCATAGACGCCATCCGCGAACTGATAGCCACGATCCTCTATATGCACCATGGCGTTGGAATGCGGCACGTAGCGTCCATTCACATAGGCAATTCTTGGCATTGAAAACCTGTTTGGGGCAAAAGAAGGGAGCCGGCGCGACTTGAGCCCGCGCCGGAGAAAATCAGACGCCGAGCGACTTCAACTTGCGATGCAACGCCGAGCGCTCCATGCCGACGAATTCGGCCGTGCGTGAAATATTGCCGCCGAAGCGGTTGATCTGGGCGATCAGGTAGTCCTTCTCGAACATCTCGCGGGCTTCGCGCAGCGGCAGTGTCATGATGTGGTAGTCGTTCTTGGCTGAGACCTTGGGCAGCATGTCCCCGAGATCCGTCGGCAGCATGTCTGCGGTGATCGGCGCATCCGGACCGTCTGTGCGGGCAAGGATCATCAGCCGCTCGATATTGTTGCGGAGTTGGCGGATATTGCCGGGCCAGTCATGGGCCTGCAGCACAGCCATGGCGTCATCGCCGATGCGGCGCGGCCGGATACCCGCCTGTTCGGAAATCTGGCGCATGAGCTGGTCGACGAGGAATGGAATGTCCTCACGGCGCTCGGCAAGCTGCGGCACGCGCACCGGCACCACGGCCAGGCGATGATAGAGATCCTCGCGGAACCAGCCCTCGGCGATGCGGCTTTCCAGATTGTAGGCGGTCGAGGAAATGATGCGGACATCGACCTTCACCCGCTTGGATCCGCCGACACGCTCGAACTGCTGATCGACCAGCACGCGCAGGATCTTGTTCTGAGTTTCACGCGGCATTTCGCCGACTTCATCGAGATAGAGGATGCCGCGATGGGCCTCTTCTAGCGCGCCGATCTTGCGCGCCTGCCCCGGCGCCCCCTCGGTGCCGAACAGCGCCACTTCCATGCGGTCGGGGGTGATGTTGGCGGCATTGAGCGCCACAAAGGGGCCGTTGGCGCGCGTCGATTTCTTGTGGATCATGCGCGCCACCAGTTCCTTGCCGGAGCCGGATGCGCCGAAGATCATGATGCGGCTATTGGTTGGCGCGACCTTTTCGATCGTCTGGCGCAATTGCGAAACAGCGACCGAAGTGCCGATCAGCTCCAGCGCATCGCCGGCGCGGCGCTTCAATTCGACGTTTTCGCGCTTCAGCTTGGAATTTTCCAGAGCGCGCTCGGCGATCAGGATCAGGCGGTCGGCCTTGAAAGGCTTTTCGATGAAGTCGAAGGCGCCGCGCTTGATGGCGGAAACAGCCGTCTCGATATTGCCGTGGCCGGAAATCATCACCACGGGAAGCTCGGGATGGCGCGTCCTGATCTCGTCGAGAAGCGAAAGACCGTCGAGCTTGCTGCCCTGCATCCAGATATCGAGGAAGACAAGACGCGGCACGCGATCGGAAATTGCCGCCAGCGCGCTGTCGCTGTCATGCGCCATCCGGGTTTCGTGGCCTTCATCCGACAGGATACCGGCAACGATCTCGCGAATGTCATGCTCATCGTCGACGACGAGAATATCAGAGGCCATAAACGCTTTCCTTGTCACTGGCTGACGGGGTAGCGGCCACATCCCGGCGTGGCAGATGCACGCGGATCATGGCCCCTCTTCCCTGGTCAAAATCTGCGGGTGCATCGTGCAGTTCGAGCTGCCCGCCATGTTCTTCGATGATCTTCTTGACAATGGCGAGGCCGAGGCCGGTGCCCTTCTCGCGCATCGTCATATAGGGTTCCAGAATGCTGTGGCGGTTCTCGACAGGCAGGCCGCGGCCATTGTCGACGATATCGACGGTAAAGCGGTCGCGCGCCTCATCCAGAGAGGCGCGGACGAGGATCTTGCGCGCTTCGCGTTCCTCGCTCGGCACGGCCTCGATTGCTTCCACAGCGTTCTTGATGAGATTACCGAAGGCCTGCCCCAGCATGCGACTGTCGAACATGCCTTCCAGCCGCTCCTCGCCGAGTTCCTGCTGGAAGGCGATATGGTTGTTGCCCATCTCGCGCAGGAAGATTGCGTCGTGAAGGATAGCGCGCAGATCGCTCGGTTCCTTCGTCGGCTTCGGCATGCGGGCAAAGGCGGAGAATTCATCGACCATGCGACCGATATCGCCGACCTGGCGGATGATCGTGTCCGTGCACTGGTCGAAAACGGCGCGATCGTTCTCGTCGATCTGCTTGCCGTAGCGACGTTGGATACGCTCGGCCGACAGCTGAATCGGCGTCAGCGGATTTTTGATTTCGTGAGCGATGCGGCGGGCGACATCGCCCCAGGCGGTGGAGCGTTGCGCAATGACGAGATCGGTGATGTCATCGAGCGTGATGACGTAGGATTCACTCAGATCGCGCACTTCCTCGCGCGTCACCTGGACGCTCAGTGTGCGCACCGTGCCACCACGCACCAGCGCGATCTGCTTGCGGAAATCGCCGCGGTAGCGAGAGGCGGCTTCCGTCAGTACCTGTTCCACTTCGGGGGTGATTTCCGACAGCTGCTTTCCGAGCATTTCGTCGGCATGCAGCGCCATCAGCGCCTCGGCTGAACTGTTGACGATGGTGATGCGCCGGTCCTGCTCAACGCCGATGACGGCGGCGGTGACACCCGAGAGCACGGCTTCGATGAAGCGGCGGCGATCGTCCACCTCGTCCTTCGCCTCGAGGATCTCGTCGCGCTGCGTGCGGATTTCCGAGATCATCTTGTTGAAGGTGCGCGACAGGCTGGCAACGTCGCCATCGACAGCGTGAACGGGCACAACGATATCCATGTTGCCGGATGCGACGCTATCGGCAGCAGTAATCAGCAGGCGGATCGGCCGCACGATACGGTCGGCCACCGCAATCGCGGTCCAGATCGCCGCGAGCAGCACGATCAGAGCAAAGCCGATGTAGAGCACTGCAAAGGCGATCTGCAGCGAGACGCGACCGGCTTCCATCGAACGGTATTCGGTGGCGTTCTCCTCCATCATGCGCATGGCATTCATGACCTTGGGGTCGACTGCGCGCACCGTGTAGAGGAAGGTTCCGGGGATCGACTCGAGCCGGATGATGGCGCCGACAAGGTTGGTCACACCGGGCGGGATCAGCGTCGGCTGGCCGGCCGCCGCCTTTTCCAGCGCATCCTGCGGGATGGCGGGCAGCGGTTTTTCCGTGGCGATGTCTGCCTGGACGATGACCGAGCCATCGCGCTCGACAAGGAAGGCGCCAAGCAGGCCGCGGCCCCTTGCCTGACGGGTCATCAGCTCACCGAAGCCGGTCTTGTCAAGGCTGTAGAGCGCGCGGTTACGCTCGAGATCGTTTGCCATCGAAACCGTCTGGCCCTGCAGATAGCTGGCGTTTTCCAGCATGTAGGCCTGGCCGATATTGCGGGACGAACTGACGATCGCCTGGGTTCGGAGAGCAAACCAGCGGTCGAGGCCGGCGTTCAGCGTGATACTGGCAAAGATCGCAACAAGGATCGCCGGCGTGATCGCGACGATCGAGAAGAGCACGACGATCCGGATGTGCAGGCGTGCAGCGGCGCGGCCGCGCGTGCGGGCCTTGAAAAGCCGCGCAACTTCGCGACCGATCAGCGCGATCAGGCCGAGGACGAAAAAGGAATTGATGACGACGGAGCCGATGACGACGTGAGAGGTCGGGGCAATCGGCGTCACGCCGAGCAGCACGAAGAGCGTGACGGTTGCGCAGACCAACGCGCCGCCGGCAAGCACAAGACCGGGTACGGCAAACAGGGCACGACGATCGGTCACCGTTGTCACCGCCTCGTTCGCCGTTTCCGGCGATACCCCTTCTTCGTCCATTCAGCCTCTCTTCGAACGGCAGTGCCGTCGCGCCCAACGAGAAGCCCAACCAACGCCGGTTTACGAAAAACCGGCGTTCCAACGACTCGATCGTGGGCGAATGTCCAAACCCTATGCGTGACCTTTAAGCAACGCATTGTGGCGAAAATGCAACGCACATTGCCACAATGTCAAGGTCGAAGGTCAGGCTGTACGCGAGCTTCTGTAGACGGAAACGCCGAGTTCGCGGATCTTTTTGCGCAGCGTATTGCGGTTCAGACCCAGCAAATCGGCAGCCTTGATCTGGTTGCCACGGGTAGCCGTCAATGCCGCAAGTATTAACGGATATTCCATTTCCGTCAGCACGCGGTCGTACAGGCCGGGCGGTGGCAAGTTTTCGCCGAAACTGGCGAAATAACTACGCATATTCTCTTCGACCGCCTGGGCAATCGTCATCGAACCGCTGCGGATCGGACCCTTGTCGATCGGGCTATCGGGAACATCGGAGCGAAGCTCGGCGTCGATGATTTCGCGGGTGATGACATCCTGTGGATAAAGCGCCATCAGGCGGCGGATGAGGTTTTCCAGCTCGCGCACGTTGCCCGGCCAGGCATAGGCCTTCATCAGTTCCAGCGCTTCCTGATCGAAACGCTTGGAGCCGAGGCCTTCCTTTTCGGCCTGCTGGACGAAATGGCGGACGAGATCGGGAATATCCTCCGCACGGTCGCGCAGCGGCGGCAGGCGCAGCGGCACGACATTGAGGCGATAGTAGAGGTCTTCACGGAAGAGGCCCTGATTGATCGCCTGCTTCAGATCCTTGTTGGTCGCGGCAACGATTCGCACATCGGTGCGGATCGGCGTGCGGCCACCGACGGTCGTATATTCACCCTGCTGCAGAACGCGCAGAAGACGCGTCTGGGCATCCATCGGCATGTCGCCGATTTCATCGAGGAAAAGCGTACCGCCTTCGGCCTGTTCGAAACGGCCCGTAGAGCGGGTCTGTGCGCCGGTAAAGGCGCCCTTCTCGTGGCCGAAGAGCTCGGACTCGATAAGGTCACGCGGGATGGCCGCCATGTTGATGGCGACGAAGGGGCCGTTGCGGCGCTTGCCGTAATCATGCAGCGCGCGGGCGACGAGCTCCTTGCCGGTGCCGGATTCGCCGGTGATCATCAGCGTCAGGTCCGTCAGCATGAGACGAGCGAGAACGCGGTAGATTTCCTGCATCGCCGCCGAGCGGCCGACGAGCGGCATGCCGTCCTGTGTGTCGTCGTCGAGCTTTGCCGGCTTTCTCTTCGGTTCGGCGAGCGCCCGGCTGATGATACCGATCAGCTCCGTCAGGTCGAAGGGCTTCGGCAGGTAGTCATAGGCGCCCTTTTCCGACGCCTTGATCGCCGTCATGAAGGTGTTCTGCGCGCTCATGACGAGAACGGGCAGGTCCGGCCGCGCCTTCTTGATGCGCGGCAGAAGGTCGAAGGCATTCTCATCCGGCATGACGACGTCGGTCACAACGAGATCGCCCTCGCCGGCCGAAACCCAACGCCACAGCGTCGCGGCATTGGAAGTAATGCGCACATCATAACCGGCGCGGCTCAAGGCCTGATTGAGCACCGTGCGGATGGCCGCATCATCATCGGCAACGAGGATCGTGGCTGTCATCGATTGGGTCCTGTCGAGCTTGCAATAGCGGCGTCATCAAGCGAGGCATCCTTTGAGGCCGGCATGAGGACGCGGAAAATCGTGCGGTTGTTCTGGGTGTCGCATTCGATGATGCCGCCATGATCGCCGATGATCTTGGCAACCAGGGCGAGGCCGAGACCGCTGCCATTCGGCTTGGTGGTGATGAAGGGATCGAAGAGATGCGGCAAGAGGTCCGTCGGCACGCCGGGACCATTGTCGATGACACAGAATTCCAGCGGCAGCGAGATTTTCTCGCGCGTGCCGGCGACCGAAAGACGGATGCCCGGACGATAGGCCGTCGTCAGGATGATCTCGCCATCCGGCCGGTCACCGACGGCTTCGGCAGCGTTCTTCACCAGATTGAGGAAAACCTGCACGAGCTGGTCGCGATTGGCGTAGACGGCCGGCAGCGACGGGTCGTAATTCTCGGTCACGCGGATATTGCGGGCGAAACCCGCCTTGGCAACGGCCTTCACATGATCGAGCACGGAATGGATATTGACCGGCACGCGGTCAACAGGGCGCTCGTCGGAAAAGACTTCCATGCGATCGACCAGCGAGACGATGCGATCCGTCTCGTCGCAGATCAGGCGCGTCAAGGCGCGGTCGTCATCGATTACGGACTGTTCGAGAAGCTGGGCAGCGCCGCGGATACCGGAGAGCGGATTCTTGATCTCATGTGCGAGCATGGAGGCAAGACCCGTGACCGAGCGGGCAGCCGCGCGATGTGTCAGCTGCCGGTCGATCTTGTCTGCCATCGACCGTTCCTGGAAGACGACAACGACCGAGCCCGGCTCCGCAATGACCGGCGCAACATAGAGATCGACGAGCTTGTCCTGGCCGAGGCGCGGCGAGCTCAAATCAACGCGGTATTCGTTGACCGGCGCCTTGCGTTCGCGCACCTGATCGATCAGCGCCAGAAGCGGGCTGCCGAAGGGAATAAAGGTCGAGATGCGGTAGCGGGAGAGATGCGCAGCGCTGGCGCCAAAGAAGGCCTCGGCTTCCCAGTTCGCAAAAACGATGAAACCGCCCTCATCCACCATGACGACGGGGTTTTGGATGGCGTTCAGCACCGCCATTGCCATAGCGTTGACTGGATTCTCGGAAGAAGCTGTGCCGTCCGTGCTCATGCCGCCTCCCGCCGCTCTACTGCACCTGCCGCTATCGCATCGCCGAAGCGGGCAATCACATTATCAGGATCGCGCGATGTCATGATCGCAGCCTTTTGCTCGCCCGGAAGATCCGGCGCGAAGCGCTCCAGATACCATCCGAGATGTTTGCGGGCGTGCCTGACGGCAACGGTCTCGCCATAAAATTCCAGCATCATGCGATAGTGCTCGACGGCAATGGCCGCGATCTCTTCGCGCGCTGGTTCACGGGCACCTGCCAAAACACCGGCATGCCACGGCCTGCCCTGGCTGCCGCGGCCGATCATGACAGCATCGGCGCCCGAGCGGCGCAGGATCTCCTGCGCATCCTCAGCCGTTTCAACATCGCCATTGGCGATCAGCGGCACGGAAATGACATCGCGCACGGGACGGATGGCATCCCAGTCCGCCCTGCCCTCATAAAACTGCATGCGGGTGCGGCCGTGGATGGTGATGAGCTGGACGCCAGTCTCTTCGGCGCGCTTGGCAATATGTGGTGCGTTGATGGAATTCTCGTCCCAGCCGAGGCGCATCTTCAGCGTGACGGGGATATCGACTGCCTTGACGGTCGCCTCGATCAGCTCCAGCGCATGATCCGGATCGCGCATCAGCGCCGAACCGGAATAACCACCGATGACCTTCTTGGCCGGGCAGCCCATGTTGATGTCGATGATATCGGCGCCATGATCGGCCGCGATCTTGGCGGCTTCGGCCATCCAGCGCGCTTCACGGCCGGCGAGCTGCACCATATGCGGACGGAAACCGGCAGCCCGCAGGCGCACCCAGGATTCGGCGGTATCATTCACCAGTTCCCGGCTTGCTACCATTTCGGTGACAACGAGGCCCGCGCCATGGCGCCAGGCAAGTTCGCGGAACGGCATATCCGTGACACCCGACATCGGCGCAAGCACAACGCGGTTCCGCACGGACACTGGTCCGATTCGGAAAGGCGCTGCGAGGTCCTTGGAAATCAAATGATTATCTTTCAGGCACACCATGTAACTGCATTATTTTTAGCCATAGTTCTGCGGCTTGCCAAGAGGGTCGAGACCGAATTGATATTTTTTGGGCAAATGCTGGAAAAGGTCCGAGCAAGACGATAGAGCAACTGACATCCATTCCGCATATTCAGGGATTTATGCTGCAAATGCATACTAAGCAACCGATATCGGCTGGAATTGTCGTCGTTGCGGCGGGCCGCGGTGAACGCGCCGGATCACACGAGGAAGGCCCCAAGCAGTATCGGATGGTCGGCGGCAAGCCGGTTATCGTTCACACGCTTGAAAATTTCATGACATGGGAAGCGGCAACGCACATCGTCGTTGTCATCCACCCCGATGACGAAGCGCTTTTTGCCAGGGCATCCCGACACGTCATCTCCGCAACGCCGATCGAGACGGTTCATGGCGGCGCGACCCGACAGCAGTCGGTGCTGGCCGGCCTGCGACACCTTAGGGATAAGGGCATCAGCCACGTGCTGATCCACGACGCGGTGCGCCCCTTCGTCGATCACCAGCTTCTCGACCGGATCGCCGATACGCTTTCGGCCGGCGCGCCCGCGGTTCTTCCGGCAACGCCGGTCGCTGATACGCTGAAGCAGGCCGGCAGCGACGGGATCGTAGTTAAGACCATTCCGCGCGACCAGCTCTATGCGGCCCAGACGCCGCAATCCTTCGATTTCGCCACCATTCTCGAGGCGCATGAGAAGGCAGCCGCCAGCGGCAGGACGGATTTCACCGACGATGCATCAATCGCCGAGTGGCTCGGTATTCCTGTAACCATCGTCGAAGGCGCACCGACCAACGTCAAGCTGACAGTCAGAAGCGATATAGCCATGGCCGACGATAAGCTCTCAAACGCCCGTATCCCGGATGTGCGCACCGGCAACGGTTATGACGTGCATCAGCTCGAGCCCGGCGACGGTGTTACACTCTGCGGCGTCTTCATTCCGCATGATCAGAAGCTCAAGGGCCATTCGGATGCCGATGTGGCGTTGCATGCCTTGACGGATGCGCTGCTTGCCACCTGCGGCGCCGGAGATATCGGCGATCATTTCCCGCCATCCGACCAGCAATGGAAGGGTGCCCCTTCCCGCATCTTCATCGAACATGCAGCAAAGATCGTGCGCGATCATGGCGGCACCATCACCAATGCGGACGTCTCGCTGATTGCAGAGGCGCCGAAGGTCGGGCCGCATCGCGAAGCCATGCGCGCCAATCTTTCGGAATTCCTCGGCATCGACATCGAGCGCTGCTCGGTGAAAGCCACCACCAACGAGACGATCGGTTTCGTCGGCCGCCGCGAGGGGATCGCCGCGATTGCAACGGCAACCGTCGTCTATGGAGGCAGGAAGCGATGAGCCTGTTTCCCGCAGATATCACTTCGATGGCGGAAAACATCATCCGCAATTTCACGGCTGCGGGTCTGATGGTATCGACGGCAGAGTCCTGCACCGGCGGACTGATTGCCGGCGCGCTCACGGAGATCTCGGGATCGTCCGCTGTCGTTGACCGTGGCTTCGTGACCTATACGAACTTGGCCAAGATGCAGATGCTCGGCGTGCTGGAAGAGACGCTCATCCGTTTCGGCGCGGTTTCAGAGGAGACGGCCCGGCAGATGGTGCATGGTGCCCTCTTCCGCTCGCGCGCCGACCTTGCGGTCGCTGTGACGGGCATCGCCGGGCCTGGCGGCGGATCACCGGAAAAGCCAGTCGGGCTGGTGCATCTTGCGGCGAAATCACGTTCGGGTAAGCTTGTCCATCGTAAGATGCTTTACGGCGACATTGGCCGCACGGAAATCCGCCTGGCAACAATCCGGACGGCACTTCAAATGGTTATTGAAATTGCGTGATATTGAGTGAAGGAACAAAACGCAGGAATTTCAGTTTTTGCCGCGTGTAGGCAAGAACTAGTTTTGAAGGAACGGTCAAATGAGATACTTGGCATGCATCGGTGTCGTCTTGAGCCTCGCCTGCGTTTCGGCGGCTGAAGCACCATCCAACTATCAGGTTAATGGTGGCGTGCGGGTGGATTCGGACCCCGTTCTTCTGCGCAAATACGACCATGCGCTCCGCCGCTGCCAACCGGAAGCGCTGGGCTATCGCGGATCGCCTGATACCACCAGCCTGCTCTACAACGCAGCACTCAGAGGCTGCCTCTATCGCTACAGCTTCATCGACCGTGGCTCCTACGCTTATCCCGCGACGCAGATCTTCGACCATTTCTTCGATCGCTGACTGTCAGCCGTAGATCGTTGCCGCCCGTTTTTCGAAGGCGTCCGTGAACATGCGGAAAGCCCTGTCGAACATTGACCCCATGAGCGCGCCGAGAATGCGGCTCTTGAACTCATAGTCGATGAAAAAATCGACCGTACAGCCGCCGCCTTCCGCCTCGACGAACCGCCAGCGATTGTCGAGGTAGCGGAACGGGCCGTCGATATATTTGACGTCGATGACGCGCTCGGCCCTGTTGAGCAGGACCTGGGTCGTGAAGGTTTCGCGGATCGCTTTGTAGCCGACCGTCATGTCGGCGATCAGCAGTTCCTTGCCGTCACGCTCCTTGCGGTTCTTCACCGACAGAGCTTCGCAGAGCGGCAGAAATTCCGGATAACGTTCGACATCAGACACCAGGTTGAACATCTGGTCGGGCGTGTGCGGGACAGGGCGATGCGTTTCGAATTGCGGCATGAAGCGCAGTTAAGCCGGGACATCGAGAAGATCAAGAAGCGCTCGCATCTGGCGGCGGGATTTCACCTGCAAAACGGGCACATGCGGTCCGTGCGCAGCAATGGCTGATGTCACGCGCGGCGAGAATTTCTTCTCGAAGGTCCAGATGAATTCCAGAAACTGCCAATCGACCTTCTCGATGCAGCCGGGTGCCATTTCCGGGCGTGTGCGGCCAATGTGCTTCAGCCAGCGGGTCACAACTCCCCAGACGCAAAGCAGGCGCGGCATCCGCACCCAGATGACGATATCGGTGCGCGGCAGGCGGATATCGAAAGTGGACGGATTGGTGCCATCCATGATCCAGCGCTCGCCGGCAATCCTTTCGACGATCCGCTGGCGCTGTTCCTGCCTGCTGCGTTCCACCCAGCCCGGCAGCCAGAGGATATCGCGGTCGATCGAGAGATAGGTCAGGTCGAAATGGTTCGCCAGTTTCTGAGCAAGCGTCGACTTGCCGCCGCCCGAGCAGCCGATGACCAAGATGCGTCTCGCGTCGCGAATCTGCCCGGCGGCAAAGGCGTCGTCGACATAGTTGATTGCCTCGTCCGATTGCCGTTCCATTGCGAGTTCCTTCTTACTCGTTCACAGCCGGCAGTCTGGAGAGCAATTCGTCGCTCTCTTGGAAGGACTTGAGCGTCAGAACCGGGATGTCGCGGCCATGGCTTGCCAGCATCGCCGCGAATTTCGGCGCTTCCCGCTTTTCGAACGTCCAGATGTATTTCAGGAATTGCAAGTCGATCCGCTCAGGGCATCCCGGTGCCATGTCCGGCCGGGTCCGACCGCGATATTTCCACCAACGCCCGAGCACGCTGCGCACGGAAACGCTGCGCGCCGGGCGGCGCCAGAGCACCATATCGGCGCGCGCCAGACGGATCCGGCAATGTGCTTGGGTTGTTGCCGTCCATGATCCAGCGTTCGCCCGCAACGGCATCGCGGATGCGCTGAACGGATTCCTCCCGCGGACGCAGCTTCCAGCCGGGCAGCCAGAAGATGTCGCGGTCCATAGAGACGTAAGTCAGTCCGAATCGCCGTGCGAGCGCCTGGGCAAGCGTCGACTTGCCGGTGCCGGAGCAGCCGAAGACCAGGATGCGCTCGGCACGGGGAATAATGGTGGCAGCTTCGGCAATGGAGACTGCACGCACGGATTCAGGCGACGTCGTCACTTGATGCATGGCAAACTCGCTTTCGACAGGATCGCCTTCGCGGACCGATCTGTTGCGAAGAGCGGCGTGCTGGCTAGCTGCTTCGCGTGACCTGATGATGACAATGAAGCGAACAAAGAAAAACCGCGGCGAAAATCACCGCGGTCCTATTAAACACATGTGGCAAGCTCTTACTCGGCAGCCATCAGCAGCTTCTTCTCACGCGCAGCCTTCAGGCGGGCGAAGTCGTCGCCAGCGTGATGCGAGGAGCGCGTCAGCGGGCTGGAAGCGACCATCAGGAAGCCCTTAGTGTAAGCGACCGTCTCGTAGGACTTGAACTCTTCCGGAGTGACGAAGCTCTCGACCTTGTGGTGCTTGCGGGTCGGCTGCAGGTACTGGCCGATCGTCAGGAAGTCGACATCGGCGGTGCGCAGATCGTCCATGAGCTGGAGAACCTCGTTCCGCTCCTCACCGAGGCCGACCATGATACCGGATTTGGTGAACATGGTGGGATCGAGCTCCTTCACGCGCTGCAGCAGGCGGATGGAATGGAAGTAGCGGGCGCCCGGGCGAACCGTCAGATAGTTGCCGGCAACCGTTTCCATATTGTGGTTGAAGACGTCGGGCTTGGCAGCGACGACGCGTTCCAGCGCGCCAGGCTTCTTCAGGAAGTCGGGCGTCAGGATTTCGATCGTCGTCATCGGCGAAGCGGCGCGGATTGCCCAGATGACCTTTTCGAAATGCTCGGCGCCGCCATCTTCCAGATCGTCGCGGTCGACGGAGGTGATGACAACGTGGCTCAGGCCCATCTGCTTGACGGCCTTGGCGACGTTTTCCGGCTCGGCCATGTCGAGCGCATTCGGCTTGCCGGTCGCGACGTTGCAGAAGGCGCATGCGCGCGTACAGATCTCGCCCATGATCATGAAGGTGGCGTGCTTCTTGTCCCAGCACTCGCCGATATTCGGGCAGCCCGCCTCTTCGCAGACGGTGACGAGCTTGTGCTCCTTCACGATCGAGCGGGTTTCGGCGTAGCCTTTCGAGGTCGGCGCCTTCACACGAATCCAGTCCGGCTTGCGCAGGACTTCCGTATCCGGGCGATGCGCCTTTTCCGGATGCCGCACACGCTTTGCGTCTGGATTGATCGTGTCGAGAATGGTGACCATGTCAGTTCAACTTTCCGCCGCCCCATGCGGCCCGGATTGTCATATTGCGCATCGTTCGTTTATTCAAATCTTTCGATCTGAAGGGATGCGCCCTGTCTTCGCACTTTATCTTCGAACCAGCCGCGCGAAGAATATCAGCAGGCAGGCGCCAATGAAGCCCGTCACGAAGTAGCCGAACCTTCCGCCGGCAACCTCGATATGGAACTGTGCCAGGATGGCGGTGGCGACGACCGAGCCGACAATGCCGAGCACGATGTTCAGCAATATGCCGTAACGCGCTTCCATCAGCTTGCCCGCGAGCCAGCCCGCAAGTCCACCGATAATGATTGCCGAAATCCAGCCGACGCCTTCCATCCCGTGTTTCTGCCCTACGCTATCGCCCTTGCGATCAGCACCACGACAATGGCGCCGACAGTGGCGTGGATGATCTGAACCACCAGTGCATTTTCAATGCCCAGAGAAATCCCCAATGCATTAAACAAAAACCCGCCCACGAACGCGCCGATGATGCCGCTGAGCAGGCACCGTATCAACCCACCACCACCGACGACCAGGCTCGCGAGGAAGCCCGCGACCAGACCGATCAGCAGAAAGACGAGAAGCGACTGCGTGCTCATAGACATGATGATTTCCTTTCGTTTTTTCCACCCCGGGGAGCGAATGGATTTTCCATCCCGGGCAATGGCGTTCCGCCACGGGATAGAGGGCGCACAAGAAAATTATCAAGCGTTCAGAACGCGGCCGTAAGCATCGAGCACGCTTTCCTTCATCGTCTCCGAAATGGTCGGATGCGGGAAGATCGTGTGTATCAGTTCTTCTTCCGTCGTCTCCAGGTTCATGGCGACCACGAAGCCCTGGATGAGCTCGGTGACTTCGGCGCCGACCATGTGGGCGCCGAGCAGTTCGCCGGTCTTCTTGTCGAAGATCGTCTTGACCAGACCCTGGTCTTCGCCGAGCGCGACAGCCTTGCCGTTGGCGCTGAAAGGGAAGCGGCCAACGCGGATATCGCGGCCCAACTCCTTGGCCTTAGCCTCGGTCAGGCCGACAGATGCGACCTGCGGGTTGCAGTAGGTGCAGCCCGGGATCTTGAGCTTGTCCATCGGATGAACGTTCGGCAGGCCGGCAATCTTCTCGACACAGACGACGCCTTCATGCTCGGCCTTGTGGGCCAGCAGCGGCGGGCCGGCAACGTCGCCGATCGCGTAGATGCCAGGCACATTGGTCCTGCCATAGCCGTCGATGACGATGAAGCCACGATCGGTCTTCACGCCGACAGCCTCAAGGCCGATGCCTTCGACATTGGCCTGCACGCCGACGGCTGAAATCATGCGGTCTGCAGTGATCGTTTCCGTCGTTCCGTCTTTCTTCTGGATGGTGGCAGTGATCGAATTTGCGCCCTTCTCCACCTTGGCGACCTTGGCCTCCAGATGGATCTTCATGCCCTGACGCTCGAACTGCTTCTTGGCGAGAGCGGAGATTTCCACATCCTCGACCGGCATGACCTGGCTCATGATCTCGACGACGGTGACGTCGACGCCCATCGTGCGGTAGAAGCTTGCGAATTCGATACCGATCGCGCCCGATCCCATGACAAGCAGGGACTTCGGCAGTTCGTCCGCCTTCATTGCTTCAAAATAGGTCCAGATCAGCTTACCATCCGGCTCGATGCCCGGCAGTGCGCGCGGACGCGCGCCGGTCGCAACGATGATGTGCTTGGCCGTATAGGTGCCTTCGCCGAGCGCGTTCTTCGGCACCGGACCCATCGGCTCCATCGGCTTCTTCGTCGTCTTGGAAACGACAATCTCGCCGGGCTTGGTGATCTTTGCCTCACCCCAGATGACATCGACCTTGTTCTTCTTGAACAGGAAGCCGACGCCGTTATTCATGCGATGCGCAATACCGCGCGAACGGGTGACGATCGCCTTGATATCGGGCTTGATCGTGCCTTCCAGCACCAGGCCGTAATCCTTGCCGTGCTGGGCGGTATGCAGGACGTCAGCCGAGCGCAGCAGCGCCTTGGTCGGAATGCAGCCCCAGTTGGAGCAAATGCCGGCGAGATGTTCGCGCTCGACGCAGGCGACCTTGAGGCCGAGCTGCGCGGCGCGGATGGCGGCGATATAGCCGCCGGGACCGGAACCGATGACGATGACGTCGTAGGATTGAGCCATTGCTTTCCTGCCTTTGTTACGCTCGCGCGCGGGTCATGAGAACCCATGCGTGCTTTTTGCTGTTATCGAAGAGCGGCACGGCATTCATGCGCGCCGCTTCCGAAAATCCGTTTCTTCCGTAAAGCGACAGAGCCGCTTCGTTACTATCCGACGTGATCAGGCTGACCGGCAGCACGTCTGCCCTTGCGAGCTGATCTTCCAGCAGCCTCTTGCCGATGCCGATACCGCGCATATGGCGATAGACCGCGAGACTGCCAATGAACCAGTGTCCGATCACCGATCTCTGCATCGCCAGCATCGGCTCTATGGCCGGATGCCGCGCTTCGAGATCACGTATGCCTTCATCCACTTCGTAACCGATCGCCATTCCGGCGATCTCATCATAGGCCTCGCCGATGACGGCGTTCTTCCAGCCGCCGAGCGCCTCGTCGCTCATCTTCAGCCGGCCCCGCTCCAGCGGTGTATCGCTCGTGCCGCTTGCGACATCGGCAAACCAGAGCCATGAGGCAAAGCCGTGAGAAGCAATATCCGCCAGTATCGCCAGTTCCGAAGCATCCCGGCGGGAGGCCTGTCGGAGAGCGAGAAAGGCAGTCATCGTCAGAGGCCCAGCATCATCCGCACGATGGGCTCAAGGCCGCGACCGAGCGCACGCGTATTCTCCGCATCGAGGTGAATACCGTCGATCGGCGTCGTCTTGGCGACGGAATTGCCGTCGAAGAAGCCGCAGCCGAGTTCATCAGCGAGATCACGGTAAAGCGTCGGAAGCTTTGCCGATTCCTCGATGCCACCGGGGAAGGATGCCGCGAAGGGCACATTGCCCGTCGCGCAGATTGCCGGCGACGCCACGATCAGGATCTCCGGCCCATCGAATTCGAAGGGCCAGGCATGATTGCGGATCAGCCGCACCAGACGGCCGATGCCCTGGCACGCGGCAAAGGCCGAGCCGGCAACGACCGGCTTCATGTCGTTGGTGCCGAGCAGCAGGATAACGAGATCGAGCGGCGCATGCGTCTGCAGAACAGTCGGCAGAATGCGTGCGCCATTGCGATCGCAATCGGCAAGATGGTCGTCAAAGGCGGTGGTGCGGCCGTTCAGGCCTTCCGCGATGACGCGAACTCCGCTTCCGAGCGTTGCCTGAAGCACGCTCGGCCAGCGGTTTTCGTAGGCATGACGGCCGATCGTGACGGCGTCATAGCCCCAAGTCAGCGAGTCACCATAGCAAAGAACAGTCTTCGTCATGTCCGCCCTCCCGCGTCCTGCTTAGACCAGCATGCCCATCGGATTTTCGATGTAGCCCTTGAAGGCCTGCAGCAACTCAGCACCGAGAGCACCGTCAACGCAACGATGGTCAGTCGAGAGCGTCACGGTCATGACCGTAGCAATCGCCATTTCGCCGTTCTTGACGATGACGCGCTGCTCCCCCGCGCCGACTGCGAGGATGGTCGCATGCGGCGGGTTTATGACGGCTGCGAAGTTCTTCACGCCCATCATTCCCATGTTGGAGACCGAGGTCGTGCCGCCCTGATATTCCTCAGGCTTCAGCTTGCGATCTTTCGCGCGCTTGCCGAGATCGCGCATCTCGTTGGAGATGGTCGATAGCGTCTTCTCCTCAGCCTTGCGGACGATCGGGGTGATCAGGCCGCCAGGGATCGAGACAGCCACGCCGACATCGGCATGCTTGTGCTTGACCATGGCATTTTCGGTCCAGGAGACGTTGGCATCCGGAATGTCGCGCAGTGCCAAAGCCATGGCCTTGATGACCATGTCGTTGACCGAAAGCTTGTAGGCCGGAGCACCGTCCTTGCGGGGAGCGGCGTCGTTCAGCTGCGCACGCAGCGCCATTAGCGCGTCGAGTTCGCAATCGACCGAAACGTAGAAGTGCGGAACGGTCTGCTTGGATTCGACGAGGCGACGGGCAATCGTCTTGCGCATGCCGTCATGCGGCACGAGCTCGTAGGAGCCCGGCTCGAAGAGCTTGAGCACGGCTTCATCCGAAGCGCCCTTCGGAGCGGCAGCGGCCGGAGCCGGTGCAGCAGCCTGCGGGGCAGCAACAGCAGCCGGAGCGGCCTTGGCGCCACCACCGGCAGCAGCAGCTTCGACATCACTCTTGACGACACGGCCATGCGGACCGGTGCCGGCAACGGCAGAGATATCGATACCGGCTTCCTTGGCGAGACGGCGAGCAAGCGGCGAAGAGAAGGTGCGAGCGCCAGCCGAGGAGGCGGCAGCCGGGGCGGGGGCCGGAGCTGCCGGTGCCGGAGCGGGTGCTGTCTCAGCCTTCGGTGCTTCGGCTGGTGCCGGAGCAACCGCAGCCTTCGGCGCCGGAGCGGCGGAGCCGGCACCGCTTGCGGCGGCGGCGACATCTTCGCCATCGGCGGCGAGAACGGCGATCAGGGCGTTGACCTTCACGCCTTCGCTGCCAGCCGGAACGACGAGCTTGGCAACGGTGCCTTCGTCGATGGCTTCGACTTCCATCGTCGCCTTGTCGGTCTCGATCTCAGCGATCACATCGCCGGACTTGACCTTATCGCCTTCCTTGACCAGCCACTTGGCCAGATTGCCTTCTTCCATGGTCGGAGAGAGGGCGGGCATCGTGATATTGATCGGCATCGAAAGGCCCTCCCCTTATTTGTAGCAAACGGCTTTCACCGCATCGACCACTTCGCCGACATTCGGAAGCGCGAGCTTCTCGAGATTGGCGGCGTAAGGCATCGGAACGTCCTTGCCGGCGATCGTCAGGATCGGCGCATCGAGGTAATCGAAGGCCTGCTGCATGACGCGGGTGGCGATTTCGGTGCCAACGGAGTTCTGCGGATAACCTTCTTCGACGGTGACCAGACGGCCTGTCTTCTTGACCGATTCGATCACGGTCGGAAGATCCATCGGGCGAAGCGTGCGCAGATCGATCAGTTCGACATCGATGCCGAGCTTTTCGAGTTCAGCAACCGCCTTCGTCGCATAGGTCATGCCGATGCCGAAGGAGACGACGGTGACATCCTTGCCCGGGCGGTGGATGCGGGCATTGCCGATCGGCAGAACGAAATTATCGAGCTTCGGTACATCGAAATGCTGACCGTAGAGAATTTCGTTTTCGAGGAAGACGACCGGATTCGGGTCACGGATCGCGGCCTTGAGCAGACCCTTGGCGTCGGATGCCGTGTAGGGCATGACAACCTTCAGGCCGGGGATCGCGCTATACCAGGCCGCGTAATCCTGGCTGTGCTGGGCGCCGACGCGGGCAGCAGCACCGTTCGGGCCGCGGAAAACGATCGGGGCACCCATCTGGCCGCCCGACATATAGAGCGTCTTGGCAGCCGAGTTGATGATCTGGTCGATCGCCTGCATGGCGAAGTTGAAGGTCATGAACTCGACGATCGGCTTCAGGCCGGCCATGGCAGCACCGACGCCGACGCCGGCGAAGCCGTGTTCGGTGATCGGCGTATCGATAACGCGGCGAGCGCCGAATTCCTGCAGAAGACCCTGGGTGACCTTGTAGGCGCCCTGGTATTCGGCAACTTCCTCGCCCATGACGAAGACGTTGTCATCGGCGCGCATTTCTTCGGCCATGGCGTCACGAAGGGCTTCGCGCACCGTCATCGACACCATCTCGGTACCGGCAGGAATTTCCGGGTCGTTCGGCACGAAAGCCTTGGGCTCGGCCGGAACCGGAGCAGCAGCTGCAGCCGGCTTTTCTTCCTGGGCAGCAGGCGCCGCGGCGGCCGGAGCCGGCTGAGTGGCAGCCGGAGCGGCGGAAATCGCGTCGGCGGATTCGCCATCCTGCAGCAGGATGGCGATCTTGGCATTCACCTTGACGTTTTCGGTGCCTGCCGGAACCAGCAGCTTGCCGATGACGCCTTCATCGACGGCTTCGACTTCCATCGTCGCCTTGTCGGTTTCGATTTCGGCAATCACGTCACCGGACGTGACCTTGTCGCCTTCATTCTTGAGCCACTTGGACAGCGTGCCTTCTTCCATCGTCGGAGAGAGGGCGGGCATGAGGATATCGATAGGCATGGGTTCCCTCCCCGATTAGAGCAGAATGTCGGTGTAGAGTTCGGATGCATCCGGCTCCGGATCGGCCTGGGCGAAATCGGCACTGTCGGCGACGATGTCGCGGACTTCCTTGTCGATCGCCTTCAGATCGTCTTCGGTCGCCCAACCCTTTTCCATCACGCGCAGGCGAACCTGCTCGATCGGGTCCTGCTCGGAGCGCATCTTCTGCACTTCTTCCTTGGTGCGATACTTCGCCGGGTCCGACATGGAGTGGCCGCGGTAGCGATAGGTCAGCATTTCAAGGATGATCGGGCCCTTGCCCGAGCGGCAGTGCTCGAGCGCCTCATCGGCAGCAGCTTTGACGGCGCGAACGTCCATGCCGTCAACCTGGACGCCCGGGATACCGAAGCCGGAACCGCGAAGCGAATAGTTCGACTGAGCCGTCGCGCGAGCCGTCGACGTGCCCATGGCATAACGGTTGTTTTCGACGATGTAGATGATCGGTAGCTTCCAGAGAGCAGCCATGTTGAAGCTCTCGTAGACCTGACCCTGGTTGGCAGCACCGTCGCCGAAATAGGCAATCGAGACAGAGTTGTTGCCGCGGTACCGGTTGGCGAAGGCGAGACCGGTGCCGAGCGACACCTGCGCGCCGACGATGCCGTGACCGCCGTAGAAATGCTTCTCCTTGGAGAACATGTGCATCGAACCGCCCTTCCCGTGGGAATAGCCGTTGCGACGCCCCGTCAGCTCAGCCATGACGCCGCGTGCTTCCATGCCGGTAGCCAGCATATGACCGTGGTCGCGATAGGCGGTGATGACCTGATCGCCTTCCTTCTGCGCCATCTGCATGCCGACGACGACAGCCTCCTGGCCGATGTAAAGGTGACAGAAACCACCGATGAAGCCCATGCCGTAAAGCTGGCCCGCCTTTTCCTCGAAACGGCGGATGAGCAGCATCTCGCGATAGGCCTTCAGCTCCTCGTCGCGATCGAAATCGGCGATAGGACCACCGTTCGATGCCTTGGCTGCGGATTTCGCACTGTTTTTGCGGCTGGAAACGGTCGCGGTTTTGCGCAACGCCATTCAACCCTCCCTATGGGTTTATCGGTTCTCAGGTGGCGCGTACCATAGGGAAGAAAAATGACCACAGCAATGCCATAATTGCATGGCTCATATTCGCAGGTAAATTATTGATAAATAACAGGAATTTTTGATTAACCCAAATTCGGTTAATTGCGGTAGTGATTGTAAATGACAATCTCATCCGCGCGCGACATGTTGAGCTGATATCGCGCCTTTTCGTCGAGCATATCCTTGTCCAGCGAGCCGTCACTCAGGAGCGCTACCTGCGCCTCCAGATGCTCACGCTTAACCTTCAGCACAGCCAATTCCTTCTCACGCGCGACACGCTGGCGCTCGAACGCCTCCGTCGCACGCAGACCATAGTCACCGTGAATGCAATGATAACCGAAATAGGAAAGGAAGGCGACCGTCATGGCCGGAATGACGAAGCGGCCAGTCTTTCTCTTCTTATGATGCTTTGTCCACATACACGCATGCTCTAACGCATTACCAATCGTTTCAATTTACCGCGCAGAGATTAACCGTTCGTTGACTCAAAGCCCACCACGGGCAGACTCAACAAAAAACCCGCGCCGGAGCGCGGGTTCCAAATGACTGATTTATCAGTTCGTATTAGCCGCGGATGATGGAGCGGCCGGCATACTGAGCCTGCGGGCCGAGACCTTCTTCGATGCGGATCAGCTGGTTGTATTTGGCAAGGCGATCCGAGCGCGACAGCGAGCCGGTCTTGATCTGGCCGCAGTTGGTGGCAACTGCGAGATCGGCGATCGTGGAATCTTCCGTTTCGCCCGAGCGGTGCGACATCACGGCAGTGTAGGCCGCCTTGTGCGCGGTGTTGACGGCATCGAGCGTTTCCGTCAGCGAGCCGATCTGGTTGACCTTGACGAGGATCGAGTTGGCGACGCCCATGCGGATACCGTCACGCAGGCGAGCCGAGTTGGTGACGAACAAGTCATCGCCGACGAGCTGGCACTTTTTGCCGACGAGATCGGTCAGTGTCTTCCAGCCTTCCCAATCGTCTTCTGCCATGCCGTCTTCGACGGAAATGATCGGGTACTTGCCGACGAGTTCGGCGAGGTATTCGGCCATTGCGCCCGGTTCGAGCGTGCGGCCTTCGCCTTCCATCACATACTTGCCGTCCTTGAAGAATTCCGTCGAGGCGCAATCGAGGCCGAGATAGATGTCCTCGCCCGGCTTGTAGCCGGCTTTCTCAACCGACTTCATGATGAAGTCGAGGGCTTCCGGAGCGCTCTTCAGGCCCGGGGCAAAACCGCCTTCGTCGCCGACATTGGTGTTGTGGCCCTGGGCGGCGAGTTCCTTGCGCAGCGTATGGAAGACTTCCGAGCCCATGCGGACAGCTTCACGGATAGAGTCTGCGCCAACCGGCAGGATCATGAATTCCTGGAAATCGATCGGGTTGTCGGCATGTGCGCCACCGTTGATGATGTTCATCATAGGAACCGGTAGCAGGCTGGCCGAAGCGCCACCAACATAACGGTAGAGCGGCAGGCCGGAAGCCTCCGCGGCGGCCTTGGCAACAGCGAGCGAAACGCCGAGGATGGCGTTGGCCCCAAGGCGCGACTTGTTCGGCGTACCGTCGAGCTCGATCATGATCTTGTCGATCTGGATCTGGTTTTCAGCGTCGATGCCGCCGATGGCGTCGAAGATCTCGGTGTTGGCGGCTTCGACGGCCTTTTCGACACCCTTGCCCAGGTAGCGCTTGCCGCCGTCACGTAGTTCGACGGCTTCATGCGCGCCGGTCGAGGCACCCGAGGGAACAGCCGCACGGCCCATGCTGCCGTCTTCGAGATAGACATCGACTTCGACGGTGGGGTTACCACGGCTATCAAGAATCTCGCGGGCGATGATATCGGTAATTGCAGTCATGGTTTTTTCCTGCTCGGTGGGTGGATAAATCGTTTGAAACCGTCTTAATCGAAGGTGCGCAAATTACAATGCCGCAATTTTGCACGTTCGGGCAGCGCATCAGACGTGGCCTATAGCACAATCATGTCAGGGTTTTGAAGGGAACGGCAGTCGCCGGCCAGCATATCCCATCCATCGAAAGACGATAAACTGTTTATCCGGGCGGAATGTTGGCAAGCCACCATCGTTGGCAGCAACCCACGGCTGAAAATTCCTGCAACAGCCCCAATTTTGGACGGCTTCTCGCCCTTTGATTTCAGCCTTCGGTAACCATCCCGGTTTAATTTTGAAAGCTTGGGAGAGGCCCTCAAAAGTCGGTCGTTTCGGCCACTCAGGCAAATACGGAACGGCTGGAATGAACAGCTGCGGCCCCCTCCAAAAACAACCAGTACGGGATTTTATCGACTCTCTTGGCGGCATTTCATATGAGGCACAGATGAAACTCAATATTGCACGCAGCCTTGCCATTTTCGGTGCCGTTGTCATCCTCGGACTGGTGACCTCCATCGGCTTGCAGAATTACGCGTTCAACATGCTTCGCGTGAACGGACTGATGTATAAGCAGATCATCTATGGCAAGGATCTCGTCGCCGATATTCTCCCGCCGCCGCTCTATGTCATCGAACCCTACATGCTCGCGCTCGAAGCCGTCGAGCAGCCGGCCTCGGCAACGGCCAATATCGAACGCATCCGAACGGTTCTGAAGCCGGCTTATGAAGACCGCCGCAAATATTGGTCAGAAACGCCGCTCAGCGCCGATCTCAAGCGCAAGCTTCTCGATGACGTTCTCGTCAGGGGCGACGCCTTCTGGCAAGTCATGGATGAGGAGGCGGTGCCTGCAATACTCAAGGGCGACAAGGCCGCCGTCGAACCGGCGCTCCTCAAGCTTGCGACGAATTTTCATGTTCACGAAAAGGCCGTGAACGAACTCGTGGCGATGGCGAACGCCTTCCAGGCGGATGCCGAAAAGCAGGCTGCCGAACAGACGGAACTGCTCTCCGCCGTTACGCTGTCCGCCGCCGCGCTTTCCTTCGTGCGGGCTCTACATGTTCCGCAGGCGCGCGATCGTGCCGCTATCGGCGATGCGCGACTACATGGCGGTCCTCGCGAGCGGCGACTATTCCCGCGAAGTTCCCTATGTCAGACGATCCGACGAAATCGGAGAAATGGCGCGCGCAGTCACGGTCTTTCGCGAATCGGCGGAAGAACGGAACGCCATCCGCGCGCACCAGGACGAGGAACGGCAGGCACAGATGCGCCGCGATGCAGAACTCGACGCATCGAAGAGCGTGGAGAATGCCACGCGCCAGCGCGTCATCGAAAGCCTGAGCGCCGGCCTGGAGCGTCTTTCACGCGGCGACCTGACCGTGCGTCTCGACGAGCAGTTCGCCAACACTTATGAGAAGCTTCGCGAGACCTTCAATACCAGCATCATCATTCTTTCCGATGCCATGAAGGACATCTATGCCGCCACGAATACGGTCGGCGACAGTTCGCGCGAAATCGCACTCAGCACCACTGATCTGGCACAGCGTACCGAGAGTCAGGCTGCCTCACTCGAACAGGCGGCTTCGGCGCTGGATCAGATCACGGTTACGGTGAAAAACTCCTCGGAGCGGGCCCAGGAAGCCAATGCGATGATGTTGGCCACGAAGGAGAGTGCCGCGCATTCCGCCGAGATCGTTCGCGAAGCGGTTACCGCCATGGAGAAGATCGAGGAATCAGCGGTCAGGATCGGCGATATTATCAACGCCATCGATGAGATCGCCTTTCAGACCAATCTTTTGGCGCTCAACGCGGGCGTCGAGGCAGCACGCGCCGGAGACGCAGGGAAAGGCTTTGCCGTCGTAGCTCAGGAAGTCCGCGAGCTTGCCGGCCGCTCCGCCAATCTCGCCAAGGAGATCAAGCTTCTCGTCGAGACGTCGTCGCGGCAGGTCTCCGCGGGCGTGGCACTTGTCAACCGCACCGGCGAGGCACTCGGCGATATCGACCGCCAGGTGCTGCAGGTGACGGCGCTGACCGAAGCGATCGTGCGCTCGTCTTCAGAACAGTCGGTCGCGCTCGTCGAGGTCAACGCTGCCGTCAACCGTATGGATCAGGTGACACAGCAGAATGCGGCGATGGCCGAGGAGACAAACGCCGCCTGCCAGGAGCTCGGCAACGAGGCGTCCCATCTCGGGCGCATGCTCTCCCGCTTCGCACTGGAGGAAAGGCGCCCGTCCCGCGCGGCAGCCTGATGCTGCCTGCCGTTCAGGCGGCCTTGGCGATCGCGTCGAAGGCGAGAAGCTTCTCGAGAAGCCGCGGCATGTCCTTGAGATAGACCATGTTCGGCCCGTCGCAGGGCGCGTTATCCGGATCCTGATGGGTTTCGATAAAGATGCCGGCAACGCCGACGGCAACGGCTGCACGCGCCAGCGTTTCCACGAACTGCCGCTCTCCGCCGGAGGTTTCCCCCTGCCCGCCAGGCTGCTGGACTGAATGCGTGGCGTCGAAAATAACGGGGGCGCCGGTTGCTGCCATGATCGGCAGGGAACGCATGTCGGAGACCAGCGTATTGTAACCAAAGGAAGCGCCGCGCTCGCACAGCAAGATGTTCGGATTGCCGCTCTGGTTCAGCTTGCCGAGCACGTTCTTCATATCCCAAGGCGCCAGGAACTGGCCCTTCTTGACGTTGATAACGCGGCCGGTCTTTGCCGCAGCCACCAGGAGATCCGTCTGACGAGACAGGAAGGCCGGTATCTGCAGGATGTCGACGACCTTGCCCACTTCGGCGCATTGTTCTTCAGTGTGGATGTCGGTCAGAACCGGAATGCCGAGTTCCTTCTTGAGATCGGCAAAAACCTCCAGGCCCTTTTCAAGGCCGACGCCGCGTTTGCTCGACAAGGAAGAGCGGTTCGCCTTGTCGAAAGACGTCTTATAGACGAGCCCGATACCGAGCTTGGCGCACAGTTCCTTCAACGTGCCGGCAACCATGAACGCATGGTCGCGGCTTTCCATTTCGCAAGCGCCGGCAATCAGCGACAGGCGCCCGGCATTGGAGAAAGTGACCTTGCCGGCGCCTTCGCCGACCGTCACCACGGAGTTGGTAGTAGAGCTCATGATGTTTCCTCGAAAGCGAAGAGCACGCCCTGGCCGGGCGCGGGCTTCACCAGAATACGGTTGCCCTTGCGTGTGTAGGTCACCCCGTTAGCAGCCAAATGCGCTTCTGTCACGGCCAGATCGCCAACCGCAAAGAGGATTGCCCGGCCGCCCAGGCCGCGATCGATATCCGGCGTCGCCAGATCGAAATAGGCCTCCAGCCCCTGCGGGGTCATCAGGCTGATCTTTGCGTTTCCGGTAAGCACCTCCAGCCCGAAACTCGTATCGCCAGCAGAAGCGGCTTTTGCCGCCGAGCGAACGAAGTCGCCGAAGGCTGTCGGCTCGGGGGCTGCGAGAGCGATCTCGGCAATGCCTGTCACGCCATTGGCGTGGGTCTCCAGCACGTTGCGGTCGGCAGGAAGCGGGTTGATGCGCTCGACAGCGAAGAGAAAGAAATCCGGTGCCCGGAGGTCGGCAGCGAAGGCGAGCCGGAAGCCGGCAATGCTCTCAGTGCCATCCGGCATTTTCACAGGGCGTTCGAACTGCAGCACAGAACCGGCACTGATGCTGCCCTCCACGAATCGAGCATGTTCGTGCTTTGCATCCGCGGTGGCGAAGGCGATGGCGGACAGTCCCTCGCTGCCGCAGCGGAAGCGGAAAGCCTGATCGCGAGCCGTGAAGACATTGCCCTCACGTGCCGTCACCTCGCTCTCCTCGACGCTCGCGACACCGAGCGGCTCGATATAGGTTTTGTCGGCAAAGAAAACACAGGCATTCTCCGTGCCGAAGGGATGGCGGGCATCGGGCGCGACGGTAAAGCCCAGCTTGCCCAGCCTTTCGCGGGCAAGGTCGATATCGGTAACCGGCAAAACGAGATGATCGATCGGAAGCGTGTCTTGGCTCATCGGTTCTTCTCCCAGCAGTGACAAGGAGATGTGCTTCAGCAGGTCTCGTGAAACAAGGCCAGACAGGCCTAAGGGCGATAAAAATCAAATTCTCGACAGATTGAACAGAAGTTTTACGAAAATTTAGCTACTTGCGGAACACATATGGAACATATAGTGTCCGTTCTGGATTTGTTTCAAGACTGGGGAGACGCCATGCTCACGCGCAAACAACAGGAACTCCTTCTTTTCATTCATGAAAGGATGAAGGAGTCAGGCGTTCCACCGTCTTTCGACGAGATGAAGGACGCACTGGATCTGGCCTCGAAATCCGGTATTCACCGGCTGATCACGGCGCTCGAAGAACGCGGCTTCATTCGCCGGCTTCCGAACCGGGCGCGCGCGCTCGAAGTCATCAAACTGCCGGAAGCCTACAGCCCGAGCCTGCAGCCTCGGCGCGGCTTTTCACCGAGCGTCATCGAGGGCAGCCTCGGCAAGCCCCAGCCCGTGGCGCCTCCTGCCTCGGCGAAGCCAGCACCCGCTGCCGATAACGGCAATGCGGTCTCCGTTCCCGTCATGGGCCGCATCGCCGCCGGTGTTCCGATCTCGGCAATCCAGAACAATACGCATGACATCACCGTTCCCGCCGATATGCTTGGCTCCGGTGAACATTATGCGCTGGAAGTTCGCGGCGACTCGATGATCGAAGCCGGCATCTTCGATGGCGACACGGTCATCATCCGCAATGGCAGCACAGCCAATCCGGGTGATATCGTCGTCGCGCTCGTCGATGACGAGGAAGCAACGCTCAAGCGTTTCCGCCGCAAGGGCGCATCGATTGCGCTCGAGGCAGCAAACCCTGCTTACGAGACCCGCATCTTTCCGCCGGATCGCGTCAAGGTCCAGGGCAAGCTCGTCGGCCTCATTCGCCGCTATCACTGACCGGTGACAGATTGGCGTCTGCGAATGTGTTACTGCGCCAATCATAGGCGCGGTGGCGCATCCAGGGTCGCCCCAATGTGTCGAATGCGGTTGCGACCTCAATTCCCTTATCGGTGAATCGAAGTTCGACAGAACCTGTCTTGCGCAGCGTCTCGCCGGTAAAGAGCAGCGCGCCGGAACGACAGCGGTCGAAGCGCAATCGGACAGGGGTCACCACAATATCAGCCGTATCGCAGGCTGGTCCGAGATAGGCAGCATTGTCGATGACGGTCAGTTTCTTTCCATTGACGAGCAAAGTGGTGCACCAGGCGCCCTTCAGGCAGGAGAAGCGTGACGGCGGGCTAATGGCGACTGCCTGTCTCATTGCCTCTCTGGCTTCATTCTGTTGGTCGGGTGACAGTTGCAGTCTTTGACCATCAGGCGCAGTGGGCGCCTTGGCAGCTTGAAGCATAACTGGCTTCTGATGCTCTTCGACGGCAAGGGCCCTCTGCCATTGTTCGAAGATGAAGGCGGGCGGCTTTTCACGGTTCGAAGCCATCGCCTCTCCATCGACTATAGCGACCAGGCTGCCATCTTCGGAGATAGCGATATCGGGCATCGCCTCCGATGGAAGAAGGACAACAGCGAGCGTCGAGACCGCGACAATTGCCGTTCCCATGTGCCGCAGCCGGGTTCTGAGCAGGGTCAGCAGCAGAAATCCGAAAACGGCGGTCGGGAAATACCAGCCGGGCAAGCGGCCTACATCTATGTTGCCGCCCCACCCCGCTACTGCCTTTGCGATGGTGATCACCAGATCAAGCCCGAAGCCTGCCACCGGCCATAGCCAGCCGTCCAGACCAAACGGCATCAGCAGCATTGCCAGCATCCCGGCCGGCATGACGATGAAGGTGATGACCGGCATGGCCGCGAGATTTGCCGGCAGGCCATAGGCAGTCAGCCGGTGGAAATGCTCGATCGAAAACAGCGCCGTCGAGAAACCACCGATCAGCGACGTCAGGAAAACGCCACCGAAGAAGCCACCAACCATGAAGAAGGGCTTCATGATCGGCAGCTTGGCAAAGGCATTCTCCCGCATCGGCCGCCCCTTCCAGAGGTCGTAGCCGGCGACCAGTGCAAGCGTTGCGGCAAAGGACATCTGGAAACTCGGCCCTAGCCCCTCCGATGGCGAGACCGCGAGGATCACGAGAGTGGATAGCGCCACGTTTCTGAGACTGATCGACGGCCGGTCGAAGAAGACCGCAACCAGCATAATCGCCATCATGATGAAGGCGCGTTCGGCGGAGACGGCAAAACCCGAGATCAGATAGTAGGCCGTCACCGCAGCAAGCGCACCGGCCGCCGCGATCTTCTTGGTTGGCCACGCCTGGGCAATGCCGGGAAAAAGACTGAGAATGACGCGCAGCCCGACAAAGAAGATGCCAGCGGAAAGCGCCATGTTGAGGCCGGAGATCGCGATGATATGCGCAAGGCCGGACTGCCGCAGCGCCTCCGTCGTTTCATCCGAGATCGCCCGTCTCTCGTCCGTGACGAGGGAGGCGGCAAAAGCCCCGGTGTCGCCGGGTAGTGTGGAGCGAATCCGATCGCCGATGCCGCTTCTCAGGCGGTAGAGCGACTCCAGAATTGCCTCACCGACCGAGTTCGATCGCTCCGGCTGTTCCGCAACCCTCTTGGGTACTCCATAGAAGAAGCCGTTGGCACCGATGCCGTCAAAATAGGCGCTGAAGGCAAAATCATTGAGGTGGGAGAGCGCCGGCCCCGCCGGAGGCGTGAGACGTGCCCTGCCCTCGATGACGTCGCCGAGTTCGAACGGCTGGGCGGCTCCGCGGACCAGCACGGAGATGCGTTCGGGCGGACGCTTGATCTCAGGAGCATCCGTACCGGTGACGTCAAGAATATAACGCCAGCGCCCTTGGCCATCGCCTTCTCGGCGTTCGATCCGGCCGGTCACCGTTGTCGTTACGGCTGAATCGAGGATCAGGGTCTTTGCCCGCCATGTTTCGATCTGCGCGGAGAGCATTCCACCGGCAAAAAGAAGTAGAGCAAGCAGCGTCGCCTGCAGTTTCGTCCGGGCATAACCGCAGAGCGCAACGGCAATAAGGAGAACAAGCAGGCAGAGACCGAGCGACACGGCCGGAAAGTCCGAGGCCGCCAGAAACCAGGTCGCGGCACCTGCACCAAGGAAGACCGGAGAGAAGAGGATGAGGCGACCGTGGCCGGCCTCTTCGGTGGCCATACGCATCGACGACCCGACGTATCGTTTCGCAACAGTCACCAATCGCCATCGAAATGGGATCGCAACCTGGGTCCGAGCCGATTGCGTCACAATGGCGCGCGGGGCAATGCCAGCAAAATCCATCTTTTCATCAATGGATTGCTCTTGTCGTTCTCTTGTCTCTATCCCCGCCATGATCGCCTGGACCCGCCCCCGGATACCGGCAGAATGCAACCTGAAATCAAAACGAGCAAACAATAATCGATTGAAATAAGAGGAAAATTCGCGGGAGCAAAAAATCCAGTCAAATCATGGTGTTCTGATATGCATTTAGCTCATCGCTGCACTGCCTAAAAGATGATGCCGCGATGCACAAAATGGCATCACGGTAACTTGGCATTAGCTTCGCGATCATATAGCTATCGCTTAGGACGCTTAACCCTTATGGCGCTTTTGCGGCGCCACCGCCACCCCGGAGGATCAGCATGACGGATCAAAGCGCTACAATCAAAATCGGTGACAAATCAGTCGATCTCGCCGTGCGAAAAGGCACGGTTGGACCCGACGTCATCGACATCGGTGCCCTCTACAAGAACACGGCTTCCTTCACCTACGATCCCGGGTTTACGTCGACTGCATCCTGTGAATCGAAGATCACCTATATCGACGGCGACGAAGGCGTTCTGCTGCATCGCGGCTACCCGATCGAGCAGCTTGCCGAGCATGGCGACTTCCTGGAAGCCTGCTACCTGCTGCTCTACGGCGAATTGCCGACCGCCGCCCAGAAGAAGGACTTCGACTATCGCGTCACGCACCACACCATGGTGCATGAACAGATGAGCCGCTTCTTCACCGGCTTCCGTCGCGACGCCCATCCGATGGCCGTCATGTGCGGCTGCGTCGGCGCGCTTTCGGCCTTCTATCACGACTCCACCGATATCACCGATCCGCACCAGCGCATGGTCGCCAGCCTGCGCATGATCGCCAAGATGCCGACGCTCGCAGCGATGGCCTATAAGTACCATATCGGCCAGCCCTTCGTTTACCCGAAGAATGATCTGGATTACGCGTCCAACTTCCTGCGCATGTGCTTTGCCGTTCCCTGCGAGGAATATGTCGTCAATCCGGTGCTCGCACGCGCCATGGACCGTATCTTCATCCTCCATGCCGATCACGAGCAGAATGCCTCGACCTCGACGGTCCGTCTCGCAGGCTCCTCGGGTGCGAACCCGTTCGCCTGCATCGCCGCCGGCATCGCCTGCCTCTGGGGGCCCGCTCACGGCGGCGCCAACGAAGCAGCCCTCAACATGCTGACGGAAATCGGCACTGTCGATCGCATTCCGGAATATATCGCCCGCGCCAAAGACAAGAACGATCCGTTCCGCCTGATGGGCTTTGGTCACCGCGTCTACAAGAACTACGATCCGCGCGCCAAGATCATGCAGAAGACCACGCATGAAGTTCTCGGCGAACTCGGCATCAAGGACGATCCGCTTCTCGAAGTCGCGATGGAGCTGGAGCGCATCGCTCTGACCGACTCATACTTCATAGAGAAGAAGCTCTACCCGAACATCGACTTCTACTCCGGCATCACGCTGAAGGCCCTGGGCTTCCCCACGACCATGTTCACCGTGCTCTTCGCTCTGGCTCGTACCGTCGGCTGGATCGCACAGTGGAACGAAATGATCGAGGATCCGGAACAGCGCATCGGCCGTCCGCGCCAGCTCTATATCGGCGAACCTAAGCGCGACTACGTACCGGTTTCCAAGCGCTGAGCGCTGACTTCGAAGCAAAAAGAAAACCCGGTCAGGAATGGCCGGGTTTTTTGTTGGTTAGAACATCGAGCAATATCTGTGCTGCATGCTCTCCAGGCGGCTTTTCTGTCTGCATGCGCTGCCAGATGAGCTCGTAGCCTTCCTTCATCGCCTTGAGCTGGTAGGTGTCGGCTGACAGCCTCTCCATCCAGCGCGCGAGGCTTGCGCCGCGAACGATATCGTTCAGATATTCCGGCACGACCGCGTAGTCGGCGATCAGATTGGGCAGTGCGCCGCTCCAGGTCTTGATGTCTGACGTCAGCATGCGCATGATCCAGTCGACCTTGTAAGCGGAAACGACGGGTACATCAGCCAGCGCCAGTTCCAGGATCACCGTGCCGGACGCTGCCATGGCCGCATCGGCTTCGGCGAAGGCCTTCCATTTCGCTTTGGCACCCACAACGATTTCCGGCTTTATCTTCCATCCCGCCGTCATTTCGCGCACAAACGCTTCCTTGTGCGGCACAGTCGGCAGCATGAAGCGTATCGGTCCATTGCGGGCGACGAACTCATTGGCGGCGGCTTCGAAATAAGGCAGAAGCTTCTTGATCTCGGAGGAGCGCGAGCCGGGAAGAAGCAGGATCGCACCGTTGCCGGGCTGCCGGCCAGCGCGCAGGCGCCGGGTCTCCAGGAGCGCTGCGTCCGCAACCAGACGGTGACCCACATAGGTTGTCGCCGGCCCGTTGAGACGCTGCATCACCGCCGGCTCGAAAGGAAGTACGGCCAGCACATGGTCAACATAGGCGAGCATGCGCTGGGCGCGATATTCCTTCCAGGCCCAGACACTGGGACAGACATAGTTGACGACTGGGAGGTCCGGCAGCGCCTTGCGCACGCGCTTGGCGACGCGATGGGTGAAGTCCGGGCTGTCGATGATGAGCAGGATATCGGGTTTCGCCGCGATGATCGCCGCTACCGTCTGCCGGATGAGAGACCAGAGCTTCGGCAGCTTCGCCAGCACCTGGGTGATGCCCATGATGGAAAGCTCGGAGAAATCGAAGAGCGATTTCAATCCCTGGCTCTGCAACCCCTCACCGCCGACGCCGACGAGTTCGATCGGCCCGGAATGGATCCTCTTTAGCGCGGCAATGAGATCGGCACCTAAGAGATCGCCAGAGACTTCGCCGGCTATGACGGCAATCTTCAGCGGTCTGTCGCTCATTGAAGCCCCCATCCCGGCAAGCCCTTGTCGATACCGCAGACAAAAAGACCGTTTTCGTCTGCCACTTTAATGAGTGCGTCGCGATCAAGCACCAGCGCCCGGCCGGCTTCGATGGCCACTCCTGCAAGCCCGGCGGCTTTGGCGTTGAGCACGGTGGACACACCAATCGCCGGCAGGTCGGCGCGAATATCCTGCTGCGGCTTACTGAGCTTGACCAGCACACCGCGCCGGCGCGGCGATATGCGGCCTGCTGCTCTGAGGTTCGCCACGCGGTCAAGCATGCCGTCCGTGCCCTCAACGCCCTCAACAGCGACGACGCGTCCGCCGATCGATACAGCGCCCTGCCCGATATCCAGACTGCCAAGCACATCCGCCGCCTTGCCTGCGCGCTCTATGTCACGACGATCCTCTTCATTGGGCGAAACAGCGCCCAGCGGACCTGCGGTTGCCAGCAGATCCGGTGCAATCTCATGGGCGCCGACAACACGCAGACCTCGCCCTTCTATCAGCTTGATGACCATCTTCAGAACGGTGTCGTCGCCCCCGGAAAGCAGCGTACGGATGGCGGCGGGTACCTTGGTCAGAATACGCAGCGTCGGCCGCACCTCGCGCCATTCCGGTCGCCGACGGACGCTGCCCGACATGACGACACGGCTCACTCCATACCGCTTGAAAAGCCGATCGAGCGAAGCGAAATCACCGATACCGATCGTGGCGTGGTCGAAACCGTCCCAACGACGGTCGCCCTCATCCTTCAGTATAACGATAACTGGATTTTCGCCGGCCGAACGTGCAGCTTCGGCGACATAGGACGGCAGAAGGCCGCCACCAGCAATGATCGCCAGCCGGCCTTCAGCGGTGTCGCCGTCGGAAGCCACAGATCAGCCCTTCTGTCCCCGGCTCGGCGAAGACAGCGCGCGATCGCTTTCGGCCGCGATGAAATCGAGGATCTCGATCACCTGCTCGCAATCGGCATATTCGTCGCGAATTTGGGCGGCATTCTCGCGGATCGAACCGGCACCCTCGAAGATCGACTTGTAGGCACGTCGAACGGTGTGAATGACAGCACGATCAACGCCGGCGCGCGTCATGCCGACGACGTTGAGACCGCTCAGAATGCCGGGATTGCCGTTCAGCATACCATAGGGAATCACATCGTAGCTGACGGCCGAGAGGCCGCCGACAAAGGCATATTTGCCGACCCGGGTGAACTGGTGCACTGCGGCGCCGCCGCTGATGATCGCGTGATCGCCAACGAAAACATGGCCAGCCAGCATGACATTGTTCGACATGATGACATGGTTGCCGACCCGGCAATCATGGGCGACATGCGAGTAGGCCAGGAAAAGGCTGTTGTCGCCAATCACCGTCGAACCGCCATGTTCGACGGTGCCGGTGTTCATCGTAACGCCCTCGCGAATCGTGCAGTTGCGGCCGATGATCAGCGACGTATCGACGGCGCTGTGACGGGCGCTTTGAGAGTCGCCACCGATGACTGCCGAAGGAAATATACGCGTACCGGCGCCGACGGTCGTCATGCCGAGAACAACCACATGGCTGATCAGTTCGACATTATCGTGAAGCGTGACCTTGGGGCCAACATGGCAAAATGGGCCGACCACCACGCCTTCGCCGATCGTGGCGCCATCCTCGACCACGGCCATCGGATGGATTCTGGCGCTTTCGGCGATCATACTCATGCGTTGTCCTTACGTACGATCATCGCGCCGATATCGGCCTCGGCGACGAGTGCACCGTCGACCTTTGCGTCGCAATGGAATTTCCAGATATTGCCGCGCTGCTTGATTTTCTGCACGTGATATTCAACGCGGTCGCCCGGCACGACCGGCTTGCGGAAGCGGGCATTGTCGATCGTCATGAAGTAGACGAGGTTGCCGGTCTGGCCTTCCTTCTTGGCGCAGATCGCGCCTGCCGTCTGTGCCATGCCTTCGACGAGCAATACACCCGGCATGATCGGTGCTTCCGGGAAGTGGCCGGTAAAATGCGGCTCGTTGACCGTTACATTCTTGATGCCCACGGCGGCATTGTCGCCATCGATATTGACGATCTTGTCGACCATCAAGAACGGATAGCGGTGCGGCAGCAGCTTCATGATTTCCATGATGTCTGCCGAAGAAAGCGTGGCGGCTGTTGCTTCAGTCATTCTTGCCTCCCTTTTTTCCGCGAGCCCCTGATTTTGTCATGAGCTGTGCAACATATTTCAGATAGTCATTTAGAGGACGTGCAGGTATTCCGCCATAGCGGCCGCCCGCGGCAAGATCGGTCATGACACCACTTTTTGCAGCGATCTGCGCGCCATCGCCAATGGTGATATGTCCCTTGAGGCCAACCTGCCCACCGATCTGCACGCCATCGCCGATGATGGTGCTGCCGGCCATGCCGACCTGCGAAACGACGGCGCAATGGCGACCGATACGGACGTTGTGGCCGATCTGCACCTGATTGTCGATCTTGGTTCCCTCGCCGATGACAGTGTCGTCCATGGCACCGCGATCGATCGTGGTGTTGGCGCCGATCTCCACGTTGTCCTGAATGATCACCCGGCCGATCTGCACGATCTTGATCATCCCGCGCGGACCGGGCGCGTAACCGAAGCCATCCTGACCGATACGAGCGCCGTTATGAATGATGACGCCATTGCCGAGGAGTGCACACAGAATGCTCACACCAGTTGCGATGGAGCAATTGCGGCCGATTTTGACATTGGGACCGATGATCGTCTGAGCGCCGATGCGCGTGCCTTCGCCGATCTCCGCGCCAGGGCCGATAATCGCCATCGGCTCGACAATCACGCCCTTCTCAAGCCGGGCGGTCGGATCAATGATAGCGCTCGGCGCGATCTCCGTCTCACCGGATGAAAACGTCACCGGCTTGAGCGCTGCGGGATAGAGAAATCCACCGGCCATCGCGAAGGCAGCATGCGGATTGGAGGAAATCACCACAGGAATATGCGGCGGCACCAGCTGAGCCAGTGCCTTGTCGCAAATCACGGCTGAAGCCTCGCAGGTCAGGAACTCGTCACGGTTACGGCGGGAGAGGATATAACAGATATCTCCCGCCTGCGCCCTGGCTATAGGAGAGACAGAGCGGATAATGACATCGCCATGATCGGAATTGCCAAGCTCTGCCCCAAGAAATTGCGCTAACTCAGCAAGTCTCACGCCTTCATGGGGCAGAAAAAAAGTATTTTGCTCCATCGGCAAAACTCCAGAACGGAATTGAAATTTACAGTTCCGGACTGCCGATATCAGAATTGGTTGTTAATGCCAAACTTGAAGCGCTGAGTCTTGTCGAAGTCTTCCTTCACGACCGGGATCGCGTAGTCGACGCGGAGCGCACCGAAGGGCGACTGCCAGATCAGACCGACACCCACCGAAGCACGCAGCGAGGAACCGTCACCTTCTGCAGTATCCGAACCGAGAAGCTCGACATCGTTGCCGAACAGCGTGCCGGCATCTGCGAAGACCGCGCCGCGCAGGTTGAAGTCACGCGGGAAGCCCGGCATCGGGAATGTCGCTTCGGCAGAAGCGGTAAAGTAAGTCGTACCACCGAGCGGATCGTCCGGGTTGGTGATGCGCGGGCCGATACCCTTGTTCTCGAAGCCGCGAATATCGGAATTGGTCAGCGTGAACTGGTCGAAGACGTTCAGGTGATCACCGAAGCCGACAACATAACCAGCTGAAGCCGAGAGCGAACCGATGATATCGGCATCGTCAGCGAGCAGATGGTAGTAACGGGCCTTACCGTAGATCTTGTAATACTGGGAGTCGCCGCCGAGGCCGGCGATTTCCTGCGTCGCAGTAGCGTAGATACCTTCACGCGGCAAGACGGTATCGTCGAGCGTATTGTAGGTCAGCGTCTGCGATATGGAGGACCGCGTCCACGGGCTCTCGTTGACCAGGTTTTGATAGGTAGCAGACAAATCGGCCAGACTGCTTCCGCTGGAATCGTACTTCATCTGTTTGTAATTATAGCGGAACGTCGTTGCCAGATCTTCAGTGATCGGCGCCGTTACGCGCAGAACACCGCTGGTTTCCTCGTAATCGTAGTTGTCGTTGCTCGACGTCTCGCTGTGATTGACGTCAAAACCGGCGGCAAGGCGATAGCCGAGGAAGTAGGGCTCGGTGAAGTTAAGACCGTAAGCGCGCGAGCCTTCCTGACCACCACCAGCCGAAATGCGGATATACTGGCCGCGGCCGAGGAAGTTCTTTTCTTCGATCGAAGCTTCGAGCAACAGGCCGTCACCGCCGGCCGCATAACCGGCACCGATACCGAACGAACCGGTCGACTGATCCTGCACATCGACAACGATGACGACGCGATCAGGCGAACTGCCCGGCTGGGTCGAAATGTTGACTGAGGAGAAGTAGCCGAGCGCCTCAAGACGGCGCTTCGCGCGGGTGATCATCTGTTGATTGAAGGCGTCGCCTTCGCTGAGATCGAACTCGCGGCGAATAACGTAATCGCGCGTGCGGCTGTTGCCGCGGATTTCGATACGCTCGACATAGGCGCGCTCGCCCTGGTCGACGAGGTATTCGACGCCGATCGTATTGTTGTTCAGGTCGCGGTTGCCGCGCGGCGTGACGCGCGCGAAGGGATAACCGGCCGAAGCAACCTGATCCGAAATCGCCTCGATGGACTTCTGGACTTCCTTGGCGTTGTAGACCTGGCCTTCGCGGGTCCTGACCAGCCCCTGTAGCTGCTGGGCATCAACACCTTCAACGGTCGACTGAACGCTGACCGCGCCGAAATCATAACGCGGGCCTTCTTCGATGTTGAAGGTCAGCGTGTACTTGTTCGTCGCTTCGTCGAAAGCGGCATCGGAAGAAACGATGCGCATGTCGGCATAACCGCGATTGTAATAGAACTGGCGCAGCGCGTCTTCATCAGCGTGCAGCTTGTCTTCGTTGTAGACGTCCTTGCGGGTCAGGAACGAGAGAAAGTTCGAACGCTTGGTCTGGATGACTGCGGCGAGACGTCCGGCACTGTAGGCCTGGTTGCCAACGAAATTGATGGCGTCGATCTTGGTGCGGTCGCCTTCATTGATGACGAAAGCGAGGTTGACACGGCCTTCGCCGAGCGGAACAACCTGCGTGGTCACTTCGACTTCGCTGCGGCCGGTAGCGGCATAGGCTTCCTTGATCGCCGCGATATCGGACTGGATCTGCGCATCGCTATAAGGACCAGCGGCATGCGTCTTGACGACAGCTGCCAGCTTGTCGTCCTTGACCTTGCGGTTGCCGTTGAAGACGACCTGGTTGACGAGCTGCGCTTCCTGAACATTGACGACGAGGGTGCTGCCGGAAACCGAAATCTTGACGTCGGAGAAGTAACCGGTGCCGTAAAGCTGCTTTACGGAGTCGTCGATATCGGTGTTGGAGAAGCTCTTGCCGGGAGTAATGGTGATGTTCGACCGGACGGCCTCAGCACCGACGCGGCTTGCACCGTGTACATCGATCCGCTGAATGACGGCAGCTTCCGCAGCCGTAGCCGAAACGAAAGTCAAAGCACCTGCGCCAGAAGCAACAACACTAGCAGACAGCGCAATCGCCGATACTGCGTTCAAAAACCTTGAACCAGCCTTCATTTCACCCATTACCTTTTTTCCCTCGTCTCCGGCCCCAGGGGACCCCCCGATTCCGGCCACGTGTGTCGTTTTACCCGCTTTTGACATACAAGCAAGGGAGCTCGTTAATTTCTGTTTACTTCATTTCGAAGCGTGACCCATTCGCCACTACAGCTTTGAAACATCGTAAATAAACAGTAATTTTCCCTATCTTTTTACGCGCTAGCCGATGAGCGCGCTAATGTCATTCCAGGTGGCAAAAACCATTAATGTAAGCACCATGGCCAAGCCAATGCGAAACGCAATTTCCTGAGCCGAAGAACCCAGCGGCCTTCCCCTAACCGCTTCCACCGCATAGAACATCAGGTGGCCGCCATCAAGTACCGGAACCGGCATCAAATTCAGCAATCCAATCGAAACTGACAAAACCGCAGCAAGCTGCAGCAACGCGCCTATTCCAAGCGTAGCCATCTGGCCCGAAGCTTGCGCCACGCGGATCGGCCCACCCAATTGGTCGGCTTTCATCGATCCATTGAGCAAATTGCCGATATATTTGAAGGTGCCGGTCACGATGTGCCACGTCTGCGTCACACCTTCATTCAGCGCCTGAAGCGGCGTATAGGTCTGCAGACGGAAGTGGCCAACCTCTTCGTTCGTGACGATCCCGATCAGGCCAACCTCGATCTTGTTGCCGAACTGGTCGGTGATATCGGTGCGCTGCGGCACCATCGGCAGGTCCATCTTCTCGCCGTTGCGCTCGATGGTCACGACGATGTTCTGGTTCGGACGGATGCTGACATAACGCCGCACGTCGTCGAAGGTCTGAACCTTGGTGCCATCGATTGAGACGAGCAGGTCGCCCGGCAGGACGCCGGCTGCCGCAGCAGCGCTATCCGCCTTCACTTCGGCGACGACGGGATCGGACACTGTACGGCCGTAGACCGCGAAAAGGACCGTGAAGATGGCAATAGCAAGGATGAAATTGGCGATCGGGCCGGCTGCAACGGTTGCGGCGCGCTTCCAAAGCTTTGCACCGGCGAAGGAACGTTCGCGCTCCTCATCCGTCATCGCGGCGAGCCTGTCCGTATCCGGCTTGCTGGACGCATCCTCATCGCCGAAGAAGCGAACATAGCCGCCGAGCGGGATCGCCGATATCTTCCAGCGCGTTCCGTGGCGATCGGTGAAACCGACAATCTCCGGGCCAAAGCCGACGGAGAAGGCGAGGATACGGATGCCGCTCCAGCGCCCGACGAGATAGTGGCCCATCTCATGCACGAAGACGAGCAGCGACAGGACGATGACGAAGGGGACGATATAGCCCGTCAAAAAACCGAATATGCCGGTCACCGCTTCCATGACTTCCTTCTTCTATCTGGCCGTAATGATCAAAGGCCGAACAATGCCGCACCGAGCGACGGCGTTCCGCCGCCCTTTATCAGCGAAAAAAGGCCAGCAAGCAAGAACGCTGAAAAACAGGCAAAAATCAGTCCATCGACACGATCCATGACGCCGCCATGCCCCGGAATGAGACGGCTGGAGTCCTTCACGCCGAATTTTCGCTTGATGAAGCTTTCGAAAAGATCGCCTGACTGGCTGAAGACGGACAGGACGAGCGCGATCACCGCGGCACGATCCAGGGCTTCCGGAATCAAAAAATGGACAATGACGGCTCCGGCGATGACGGCTGAAATGGCGCCACCGACTGCGCCCGACCAGGTCTTGCCGGGCGATATGCGCGGAGCAAGCTTTGGACCGCCAAGCGCGCGCCCAACGAAATAGGCGAGAATATCGGTCGCCCAGACCACGGCGAAGATGAAGAGCATCGCGTAGAGGCCAAGCGTTTCATCGCCGCGGATCGCCGCAAGCGCCAATCCGGTGCCGCCGGCATATAAAAGCCCCGGAGCGAACCAGCGGCTGGCACGATGCAGGAAGATCATGGCAATGCCGACCGCAGTCAGGGCAATCAGCATTCCGAACGCATATTCGAACGCACCCGCCAGAACGAGCAGGGCAACCAGCACCTCGCCCACCCAGCCGAGCACGTTGGTCACCGGGTCGCGCACGATCCCTGTGATCGTCGACCATTCGTAATAGATCAGAAGCGCGATCGCCGCCGCCACGGCGCGGAAGATAAAGCCGCCATACCACGTGGCGGCAAGAACGATGATTGCGAGAATCAGGCCTGAAACAATGCGGAGCTTCAGTTCCTGCTTCATCAGGTGTTCACTGCAGCAGCCTGCGCGGAAAGACCGCCGAAGCGGCGATCGCGCGAGGCAAACTTCTCGAGTGCCGACAGGAAAAGCTCGCGGCTGAAATCCGGCCAGTATTCCGGCAGGAAGACAAATTCCGAATAGGCGGCCTGCCACAACAGGAAATTGGACAGCCGCTCTTCACCGCTGGTGCGGATGATGAGATCAGGGTCGGGGATGCCGGCTGTATCGAGCCGGGCGTCGATCAGCGCAGGGGTGATATCCTGCGATCTGAGGCGCCCCTCCTCCACATCCTTGGCGAGGCTCATCATGGCGCGGGCGATCTCATCGCGAGAACCATAGTTGAAGGCGATGACGAGTGTCAGCGCCGTATTGGCCTTGGTCGTCTCCTCGGCTTCCAGCAGAAGCTTGAGGATATCGCTGCGCAAGTTGACGCGGTCGCCGATCACCCTGATGCGCACATTCTGCCGATGAAGCTCGGCCAGGTCACTGCGGATGAAGGCCTTCAGCAGGCCGAGAAGGTCAGTGACCTCAGCCTCCGGGCGACGCCAGTTCTCCGAGGAGAAGGCAAAGAGCGTCAGGTATTTGATGCCAAGATCGCCGGCAGTGCGCACGGTCTGGCGAACGGTCTCGACCGCCCTGCGGTGTCCCATCGTCCGCGGCAGGCCGCGCTGCTTTGCCCAACGACCGTTGCCATCCATGATGATGGCAACATGTTCTGGCGCAGTCAAAAATGAGGTTTCCGACATTTTCCGTCCGGTCTTTCTTGGCAAGGACGCAAGTATACTAGACCTGCATGATTTCCTTTTCTTTCTCGCCAAGCAAGCGGTCGATTTCCAAAATCGTCTCGTCCGTCATTTTCTGAACGCGTTCCGACTGTGCCCGACTTTCGTCCTGGCCGATTACGCCATCCTTTTCGGCTTTCTTAAGGCCGTCCATGCCGTCTCGGCGAACATGGCGAATCGCAACCTTGCTCTTTTCGGCATAGTCATGAGCGACCTTGACGAGAGACTTGCGGCGCTCTTCGTTGAGTTCCGGCAGCGGAATGCGAAGGTTCTGGCCGTCGACGATCGGGTTCAGGCCGAGATTCGATTCGCGAATCGAACGATCCACGGCGCCGACCATGCTCTTGTCCCAGACGGATACCGTCAACATGCGCGGCTCCGGAACAGTGATGTTGGCGACCTGGTTCAGCGGCATGCGCGAACCATAGGCTTCAACCGTCACCGGGTCGAGAATGTTGGCCGAAGCGCGGCCCGTACGCAGCGATGCAATGTCGCTCTTGAACGCGGAAATGGCACCATCCATGCGGCGCTTCAGTTCCTTGATATCGATACCTTCACTCATGTCTATGCTCCCGTATCAGAAGATTTGCGCCGGCAACCGCGCAGCTCCCTATCAGTTGTCGGATACGATGGTCTTGAGACCACCACCCGTCAAGATTTCAGCGAAACGTCCCTTCTCGTGGATCGAGAAAACAACGATCGGAATGGAATTCTCGCGTGCGAGCGCAACAGCGGCGACGTCCATAACGGCGAGGCCCCGGTCGAGAACCTCCTTGTGGGTCAGATGGTCGAAACGCGTCGCCTCCGGATCTTTCTTCGGATCGGCGGTATAGATGCCGTCTACCTGTGTACCCTTGAAGATCGCCTGGGCACCCATTTCGGCAGCGCGCAGCGCTGCAGCAGAATCGGTGGTGAAGAAGGGATTGCCGGTTCCGCCGGCAAAGATCACCACCCTGCCGAGCGACAGGTGATACAGCGTGGCGCGCTGAGAGAAACTTTCGCAGATTTCCGGCATGGAAATGGCCGACAGAACCACCGTGTCAATGTTGAGCTTGCGCAGCGAGGTCGCGAGTGCGAGCGCATTGATGACGGTGCCGAGCATACCCATGTGGTCGCCGGTGACGCGGTCGCCGCCCTTGGACGCAACCGCCACGCCGCGGAAAATGTTACCGCCGCCAATGACGACGCCGACCTCGACGCCCATCTGCCGTGCATCGGCAATGTCGGACGCGATGCGGTCCGCCACCGCAACGTCGATCCCGAAGCCTTGGCTTCCCATCATGGCTTCCCCGGAAGCCTTGAGTAGAACACGTTTATAGATTGGTTCCGACGTCATGTTGGCTCCTCGTATATTGCCGCAATTGCCCGATACACGAAGGGCACCGCGTTGTCACGCGATGCCCTTCGGTTTTCCCAAATACGGCAGCAAGATCAGCCCTTGGCGACAGCGGCGACTTCGGCTGCAAAGTCAGTTTCTTCCTTCTCGACACCTTCGCCGAGGAGCAGACGAGCCATACCGACGACTTCGATCGGGGCGCCGGCTTCCTTTTCGGCTGCTTTGATCGCAGCGCCGACCGTCAGGTCCGGGTTGATAACGAAAGACTGCGAGAGAAGAGCCACTTCCTCGAAGAACTTGCGCATGCGGCCTTCGACCATCTTCTCGATGATGGCTTCCGGCTTGCCGGATTCGCGGGACTGCTCGATGAAGACGTTGCGTTCGCGCTCGGCGACTGCGGCATCGACTTCTTCGGCGCGGATCGCCAGCGGGTTGGTAGCAGCAATATGCATGGCAACCTGGCGGCCGATCGACGTCAGAACGGCCTTGTCGCCGACCGACTTCAGAGCAACGAGAACGCCGAGCTTGCCGATGCCGTCGCCGGCAGCGTTGTGGATGTAGGTCGCGACAACGCCGTGCTCGACTTCCAGCTTGGCCGCACGACGAAGCGTCATGTTCTCGCCGATGGTCGCGATTGCTTCCTTGACGGTGTCGGCGACCGGCTTGCCGGATGCCGGATAGGTCGCAGCCGAAATGGCTTCAACCGTACCGTCCGTGGACAGCGCAACTTCGGCGATGCCGCGTGCGAGATCCTGGAAGGCATCGTTACGGGCAACGAAGTCGGTTTCGGAATTGAGTTCGATGACAACGGCCTTGTGACCGGCGCCGGCGATGGCGACCAGACCTTCAGCAGCGGCGCGGCCCGACTTCTTGTCGGCCTTGGAGATGCCCTTGGCGCGCAGCCAGTCGATCGCGGCTTCGATGTCGCCGTTGGTCTCGGTCAGCGCCTTCTTGCAGTCCATCATGCCTGCGCCGGACTTTTCGCGCAGTTCCTTCACCAGTGCAGCCGTAATCTCGGTCATAAGTTTCCTCTTGTCGGTTCAAGCGGTGCCCGCAGTTTGCGGCGCGGCACCGGATTGAGGCACGAAATGTACCTGTATGTATGACAGCGTTATGAAGACGCGTCACAACAGAATTCATTGAGGCAAAAGCAGTCACAGCTTCCGCCTGAAAAGGGCAAGGCCGCCGAACTTCAAAGAGTCGCGAGCGGCCTTTCCCAATCTTTGCAAGCTTTGACGGAGCTTTGCTCCGCCTGCTTTTATCAGGCTTCGGTCGCCTCATCGAGCGCCGGCTCGAACGGAGCTTCCGCAGAAGCGCCGAGGTCGCGGCCCGATCCGCTCTGCTGACGGGCAATACCGTCGATGGCAGCGCGGGCGATCAGGTCGCAGTAGAGAGCGATGGCGCGCGAAGCGTCGTCGTTGCCCGGGATCGGATAGTCGATCAGGTCCGGATCGCAGTTCGAGTCGATGATGGCGACGACCGGGATGCCGAGGCGCTTGGCTTCGTCGATCGCGATCTTTTCCTTGTTGGTGTCGATGATGAACATCAGGTCCGGCGTGCCGCCCATGTCCTTGATACCGCCAAGGGCCTTATCGAGCTTTTCGCGCTCGCGCTCGAGGGTCAGGCGCTCCTTCTTGGAGTAGCCAGACTGCTCGGACGACAGGATTTCGTCGAGCTTGCGCAGGCGCTGGATCGAGTTGGAGATCGTCTTCCAGTTCGTCATCATGCCGCCGAGCCAACGCGAGTTGACGTAGTACTGGGCAGAACGCTTGGCCGAGTCAGCGATCAGCTCGGAAGCCTGACGCTTGGTGCCGACGAAGAGAACGCGGCCGCCACGAGCAACGGTGTCGGACACGACCTGCAGGGCGCGCGACAGCAGCGGAACGGTCTGGGCCAGGTCGATGATGTGGATGTTGTTGCGATCGCCGAAAATGTACGGCTTCATCTTCGGGTTCCAGCGGTGAGTCTGGTGACCGAAGTGGACGCCGGCTTCCAGAAGCTGGCGCATAGAAAAATCAGGCAATGCCATGCCTTGTTACTCCTTTTCCGGTTGAACCTCCGCAAGGCGAACAGCATCCTCTTCGAAGATGCCACCGGGCGGAAAAGCCGGATTTCTCCCGGACGATCCCATGCCTTACGTGTGGAATGCGCGTGGCCTTACATTCGATTTCCTGCAAAAGCAAGGCTTGCGCCAAAAAATCTGACGAGAACGGACGAATGAGCCGCGCCTGCAATATATACGCGTTGCCGGCTCAGCTTGCCAGCATGTTCAGCAGCGACAGCATCACGCCGGCGTCCGGGATCGGCAGCACGGCATCGATCTCGGCCGGCAACTGGCCGGCAATCGGCCCTTTGGTATCACCGGTCGCCATGCCGAGCGGCCCGCGAAAGCCGTGTTTGGTCCAGGCGAGCTCCTGCAGGCGGGCGCTCGTCAGCGCCTCGATCAGGCGTTCGGCCGTTTCGTCGACGACGATCAGCGGATGGGCCGAATAGACCGTCGGGCGCGGATAGAGGACGACGGGCTTGGCGCCCGGCCCCGACTGGATGCGGCTCCATCGGTCGGCATCGGCGAGCGCCCATTCGACGAGTTGATTCTCATAACCGACAATCATCGGTTCGCCACCGAGGCCGCCTGCCAGATACTGGTCAAACAGCTTGCCTGACGATGGCGACTTGAAACCCATATTGCGGAAGATCGACTGCACCTTGCCGCCGTATTGGGCGAGATCGTCTGATGTCGCGACATTGCCGCTGAAGAGGCTGAGCGCGAGGCCCGAGAACATGAAGCCCGAATTCGACCGGTTCGGATCGGTGGAGACGATGCGCGCCCGGCCGTAGAGTGCATTGACGCCAAGTTTCGACCAATCCGTCCCGGCAAGGATGGCATCAAGCAGCGCCTTCAGGTCGAGCTGGTGATGGCCGTTGATTACCGTCACGAGGCCCGATTTGATCAGCCCGTCCACGACCGGCTGCCACGTGTAGACGACGACAGGCGTGTTCAGCATGACCCTGTCATCGCGGATCTTCACGCCGCTCTGACGGGCGATATCCACCATGATGGAGGAGGACGGCCAAAGAAATTGCGGGTTCTGCGAAAGCAAGGCCCGCTCGCGCACCATTTCGACCGAGCCGGCGACGCGACTGTCGATCGAAAGGCCGTAGCCCTTGATAGCGTCAACGACATCGGGATCGGCAAGGAAAGCCTCCTTTTCGCCGCCGATGAAGCCGAACAGCTTTGTGCGCGTACCCAGCAGGCCCTGCAGTTCCGGCCTGTCGCGGACGGCGAAATAGCCGCCCGTGCCGGCAATACCGGTGGCGAGCAGTCCAACTCCAAAGGCGCGGCGGGAAAGGGCCATCAGCGTCCGAGATCCTCTTTGAGCGATGCCTGGATGAGGCGCAGGTCGGTATCGAGCGTGCCAAGCTCAGCATCGACAAGGCTGTCGGCATAATGAACGAAGGCATCCTCGAGCTTCACCAGCACGGCGCGGACATCCTCCAACTGCTTGACGTCAGGCGCGCGTTTCGCCTCGATTGCCGCAAAGCCCTCGGCAACTTCGGCCGCACGCGGCAGATAGTAGCTGAGGAAACGGCGTACGGAATTGGCACTTTCCGGCCTCGCCTCCACCTCGCGGAAGACATCGGCGGCGATTTCCGCCAGGTGGCGTACGCGCGCCGCCGTCTGCTTGTCGGTAATATCGTCCGCGGCCGTCTCCAGCCTTTGTGCGGCGGGCACAGCCCCTTCCAGCAATTCTCTCGCGAAGGCAACGCGACCGCGGCCGATCACCTTGATATCGAGACCTTCGAAAAGCCTGCGTGGCGCCAGCAGGAAAACGAGGCCGGCAAAAACTAGGAGGCCGATGACAGCGGCAATCCAGAACGGCATGCCGGCAGCAAAAGTCAGAATGGGGACGAGAATGGCCGTCACCACTCCCGCCACGATCCAGTTGCCATCATTGCCGAGCCAGTTACCCATGCCGGTCCTAGTTATAACCGCGTGCGGTGCGGAACGCTGCCGCAAGGTCCGAGCGTCCGTCGAAGACGCGTGCCGCCGTCGCTGTCGCCAGACTGTCCAGCTGGGTCTTGTCCGCATCGCCGAAAGTAATGCCGAAGATCGGCACGCGTGGTTCCATCGCGTTCCAATCGCTCATGAAGGCCGCACTCTGGTCATCGGATCTGCCGTCGGTCATGATGATGATCGCCGGCAGATAACTGGACAGGTCCGCGGTTTTCGCCATCTGCTGGAGCGCCCTGTCGGCGCAGGCATACATATTGGTGCCGCCGCCGGCATGCTGACCAGAAACTGCGTTGAGAAGCCCCTGCTGCTCCATCGTGTCACCCGAAGCCGAGAAGATATCGCGGACATTGGCATCGAAAGGAATGACGAAGATACGGTCGGCCGGCGACCACTGCACCAGCACCTTGCTGGCCTCCTCGGGCGTGAACAGGAAACGCATCGCCTGCTGCAGACTGTTCTCGCCGTCCCCCTGCATCGAGCCGGAGAAATCGAGGCAGAGCGCCGTCAGTGACGGTTTGCGCAGTGCCGCCTGATAGAGCGTAAGCGCCTGGCGGATCACTGTCGGTTCCGGCATACGGATCGCGGTCACCAGTTTGGCCGGATCGAAATTCCAGCTCGGCTGCGGCTCAGCGGCGACGCTGCCGAGCGGCAGGCGGCGACCGGTTTCGGCGATCTTCTTCTGAACATCGGGCGAGCGCAGATAGGCGAGCAGGTCCTTGAAGAAGGTCTGAACCTGGGGACCGCGGCCATGATCGACGAAACCGAGCGGCGAATCCGCCATCGCTACGCCATCGGCAGGATAGATGGCGTAAAGCGGCTCCTTGCCCATACCCGTGAGCTTGTCGTTGGTTTCCTTGATGACCGCCTCATAATTCCACATGGCATCGTAGATCGTGCCCTTGCTGGCGGAATCCGTATAGAGGTCGGCGAGCCAGCCCGAAGAGCCGGAGGAGCGCGCAACACCGGCAAGCAGGCTTCGAACGGTGTCCTGAACCGTCTTGTCGTCGAGATCGCCGGGCTCGATCACTGGCTTGTTGCCGAGCGCACTGGAGAGCATGGCGAGATAGGCGCTGGCACCGGAATTCGATTGGGTAGCCGATGTCATCAGGAACTTCAGTGAGCCGCTGTTCACCGCTGCCAGGATATCCTTCATGAAGACATCCTTGCCGACCCAGCCGAGCTGCTCGGCCTTCGACTTGCGCACGCCGAGGATGACGGGCGTCTGCGCCACCGACGTCAGGTCCTTGACCCTGCGTTTGGTATCGAACATGTCGACCCAGACGCTGGAGGCCGGCCAGACGGCATCCTGCTCGACACCCTGATCGCTTTGCAGCGCAAGGCCGATATCGAGCGTGCCTTCATATTTGAAGGAGCAGGTCGCGTGCTTCTCCTTGCAGAACTCCTCGACGATCGGCTGCAGGACGGTGTTTTCCGAGCCGGAAACGATCGAGAAATTTGGCCCGCTGCTGAAAGCATCGCAGCCTGCCAACGCCGCGAGACCAGATAGCGCCAGTGCGCAGAGGAATGAGCGGATCATGGTTTTGCCGGTCACGCCTGGGTCATCGCCTTCTTGAGATCGATCGTCAGCTGTTCCATCTGCTGCTCGGCCTGGGCCCGCTTCTTGCGGCCCTCTTCCTGCACGCGCAGCACGCCGGTGACGGTGTCGATCAGATCCTGATTGGCCTTGGCAAGCGTCTCCATATCGACGATGCCGCGCTGCGACTGCTGCTCGATGGCGATCGCCTGATCCTTCATCATTTCCGAGGCCTGGCGGATCATGTCATTGGTGGCGTCGGTCACCGACTTCTGCAGGTCGAGGGCCGATTTCTGCTGCGTGAGCCCGAGGAGGATGACCATCTTCTGCTTCCAGGCAGGCACAGTCAGCGCCGAGGTTGCCTGCAGATTCTCGATCAGTGTTTCATCGCCGGCCTGGACGATGCGGATCTGCGGAAGCTGCTGGATGCCGAGCTGGCGGGCCTGCTGCAGATAGAAGATGCGCTTTTCCAGCCGGTCGAGCGCCTGGAGGCTGTCCTGATAGGTCTGCGCTTCCAGCATGCCGCCACCGGGGCCGGAGACTGCAGCGTCGGCTGCGCTCTTCAATTTCGGCAGCTCGACCGAGCGGAAATGCTCGGCGAAGTTCTTGCCTGCTTGCACATAGGCATCGAGCTTTACGATCGACTGTTTCGTCTCTTCATGCAGATCGTCGAGCAGGGCGATGTCGCGACGCAGCGTATCCTTGTGGCGGTCGAGCTCCAGGCCGATGCGGTCGATCTGGCCTGCAACATCCTCGAACTCCTCCTTGAAGCGCTCGAGGCGCGCCTTGGCGGAGAGGAACATACGGCTCAGGAAACCCTTGTCCTTGAGGGACGCGGGATCGAGGCTCTTGGATTTCAGAATGATATCGGTCAAAAGCTTGCCGACATCGTCGAGATCCTTGTTGCGCACCTCGCGCAGGATCCTGTCGGCATAGTCACTGACGGCCTGCTGGGCGCGATCGCCGTAAACGGAAATTCCGGCGCGGTCTGTAATACTGATGGTGTCTGTAATGCGGGCGACTTCCGCAGGATCGGCGGCAATGGCCGGCAGGGAAGCAGTCTGAACAGTTGCGAGATCGGTATCGGCCATTCGGGTCGTCTTTCTCGGCTTGCGGCGCAATTGGTCTTACGAATTGTAAACCCATTATCTGAGCAACTGGGCCATCCACTATGTAGGGTCGGAAAAGGCAGACTTCCACAAAGACCGGCCCGCGATGACTCATCTGCGGGACGACAGTTTAGCTGTACTAGAAATAATATTTTATGACAAATGCTTAAGCTTGTCGCAGACGCGGCCTCACTGGCAGACCGGCGCGGCCTTCTTGTCGAGAAGCTCGAGCTTGGCAAGCTTGCCGGTCAGGACGAAATCGCCGTAATCCATCGTCAGATCCCGCGTAATGCCGTTCTCATAGAGCTTGAACGACATGCGGTAGACCGGCAGGGTGTCGGATTTGGCATTCTCGTTGAAATAGGAGATCGTCACGGGCCAGAAGGCGGCCTTGGCGAACTCGCCGGCATTGCCTGCATCAGCCTCATTCGTGACCGGAGTCTCCTGCTTACCCACGATCGTCGTTGTCACCAGGGATTTGTCGCCATCGTCGGAGCCGTCGAAGACGCGAGCCTCGAAGAAGCGCTTGCCATCCTTGGCGTTCTGAATGACGTCGAGCATGTGCTCGGTCGGAAAGCGGCTTTCCTCGAGTTGCAGCTCACGGCTTGCCGGCTGCGTGAGGTCGACCTTCACGCCTTCCGGCTTATCCTGAGCCGCGCCGTTGACTTCCTTGTCGAGCTGATCGTCGGTGAAAGACTTGGTATCGAAGGTGAACTTGCCATCCTTCAGGCTCTCGAAGGTCTTGGTCTGCTGGTCGCTGACACGCACGTTGTCGCCGGTGTCGATCTGGGTGACGAAGCGGAAATTCGTGGTGAAGCCTTCGCAGTAATTGCCGTCGAACTCATAGACCATGCGGCCATACATGGAGGAGATGCCGGAGCGTTCCGAAGCGTCCTTCAGTTCCAGGTCGTAGATGGCGCGGTGAGCGACGAGCCCGGTTGCGATCGCAGCGCTCGTCGCCGGCGCGGCCGCCCAGGCATTGGCGGAAACGCTTGCGAGAAGAAGAGCGGCAAGTGACGATCGGAACATTCATTAACTCCTGTTGGACTCGTCCGCGATGTTATAAGAACGCTTTCGGCCAAATCGAGGCTCGAAACTGTCACATTAAAGATTCTAGTCTTGATGCATTCTTTTTGAAGAATTGACAACAAAAGCGGAGACGAAAATGTCCGATGTAATCGCAACGCGCCTGTCGGAAATGGGGATAACCCTGCCCGAGGCAGCAGCACCCGCCGCCAATTATGTCCCCTATGTCATCAGCGGCAACCTTCTCTATATTTCTGGCCAGCTGCCGCTCGAAGGCGGTAAGGTTGCCGTCTCCGGCCACCTCGGCAAGACTGTCGATGTTGCCACTGGCCAGCGTGCCGCAGAGCTTTGCGCCATCAACATTCTTGCTCAGGCAAAGGCAGCGCTCGGCGGCAATCTCGGCCGCATCCGCCGCGTCATCAAGCTCAACGGCTTCGTCGCGTCGGCGCCTGATTTTGTCGAGCAGCACCTCGTTATCAACGGCGCCTCGAACCTGATCGCCGGCGTGCTCGGCGAAGCCGGCAAACATGCCCGCGCTGCCGTCGGCATGGCAGCCTTGCCGCTCAGTGCAGCAGTCGAAATAGATGCTATCATGGAAATCGCATAATGACGAATGCCGCCTGGATCAAAGAGCTGCCGGTTGCGCACCGCGGCTACCACGACCTCAACAATGTCGTCTGGGAAAACACGCTCTCGGCTTTTTCACGGGCCGTCGAAGCGGGCTTCGCCATCGAATGCGACCTGCATTACGCCTCGGATGCCGTGCCGGTCATCTTCCATGATGAAGATCTGGAACGCCTCTGCAACCTCAAGGGCGATGTGCGGGAACGGACCTCCCAGGAACTCGGGCTGATCGCCGTCGGCGGCACGAAGGACAAGGTGCCGACGCTGAAGCAGCTTCTCGCGCTCGTGCAGGGCAAGGTGCCGCTTGTGCTGGAACTCAAGGGCCGCGAAGCCGACGACGAGGGCTTTGCCGAATCCGTTCTCGACGTACTCGAGGGCTATGAGGGCAAGGTTGCGCTGATGAGCTTCGACCATTGGCTGCTGAAGGATCTCAAGGAGCTCAACGCGCCCTACCCGATCGGGCTGACGGCCAACGGCAATACGCCGGAGGAATATGCAGGGCATGAGAAGGCGATGGAGATCGGCCTCGATTTCATTTCCTACTATTATGCCGACCTGCCGAACCCGTTCATCACCGACCAGCGCGACAAGGGCGTTCCGGTCATCACCTGGACGGTGCGTGATGAACAGGCTCGCAAGCAGACTTTCGAGAATGCCGATCAAATGACTTTCGAAGGCTTCGATCCGCGCGCGGCAGTTTGACGCTCGCTTTTTCGACAAGATCGTGCGCAGACTGGGAGGGAGCCAACTCCCTCCCCCAACGGCTTCGCATTTGCTTCATGACAGACGAATCGTCAGACGAACTTTCCATCCGCATCGAGCGATCATTCACCGCAATTTCCCCCGACCGCTGGTCCAGGCTTTCGGGAGCATCGAAGACGTGCGACAGCGTCGCCTATAATCCCTTCGTCTCGCATGCCTTTCTCTCGTCGCTGGAAGAATCCGGCTCTGCCACTGCGCAGACCGGCTGGCTTGGCCATCACATGCTTCTGGAGACGGACAAGGGTGAACTGGTCGGCGCCTTGCCCGGCTATCTCAAGAACCACAGTCAGGGCGAATATGTCTTCGATCATGGCTGGGCCGACGCTTTTGAACGGGCCGGCGGCAGCTATTATCCGAAGCTGCAGTGCTCGATCCCCTTCACGCCCGCCACCGGCCCGCGCCTGCTTGTGACCGAAGGCCTTGCCCGCCTGCCAATTCAGAATGCCATGGCGGAAAGCCTCAAGGAGGTCGTCCGACGCCTCGATATTTCCTCGGCCCATATCACTTTTGTGCCCGAGGACGAGATGCCTGTCTTCGAGACCGACGGCTATTTGCATCGCACGGACAAACAGTTCCACTTCATCAATGAAGGCTATGCCAATCACGACGCGTTCCTGGAAACGCTTGCCTCCCGCAAGCGCAAGGCACTGCGCAAGGAGCGTCGAACGGCGGTTGAGAACGGCATCACCATCGACTGGCTGACCGGCAAGGACCTGACCGAAAAAATCTGGGACCAGTTCTTCGCCTTCTACATGGATACCGGCGGCCGCAAATGGGGCCGGCCTTATTTGACGCGCAAATTCTATTCGCTGATCGGCGAGCGCATGGCCGACGACATCCTGCTCGTCATGGCCAAACGCGACGGCCGCTATGTGGCAGGCGCCATCAATTTCATCGGCGGTGATACGCTCTACGGGCGGCACTGGGGTTGCATCGAAGAACACCCCTTCCTGCATTTCGAGGTCTGCTACCATCAGGCCATCGATTTTGCGCTGGAAAAGGGCCTCAAGAAGGTGGAGGCCGGTGCCCAGGGCGAACATAAACTTGCCCGCGGCTACCTGCCGGTGACAACGCATTCCGCCCACTATATCGCCCATGCGGGATTGCGGCGCGCCGTTGCCGACTATCTCGAGCGCGAGCGGGAGGATGTCGAATATATGAATGAGATGCTTGCCGAACACACTCCCTTCCGCAAAGGCGAAAGGCTGCAGGAGGATTGACGCGCTTGGTTCCGCCGCGCTACGCGATCAAGGCAAACACGAGGAGATTTCGCCATGACCAGCGCTGCCTATGACGACAACAACATCTTCGCCAAGATCCTGCGCGGCGAGATCCCGTCGCATCGCGTCTACGAGGACGACAAGACCGTTGTCTTCATGGATGTGATGCCGCAAGCGCCGGGCCATGTTCTGGTCCTGCCGAAGGCACCTTCCCGCAATATCTTCGATGCTGATCCGGCTTCCCTTTCCCATACGATCACCGTCGTCCAGAAAGTCGCGAATGCCGTCAAGGAAGCCTTCGACGCAGATGGTGTGTTCATCGCCCAGTTCAACGAGCCGGCAGCAGGTCAGACCGTTTTCCACCTGCATTTCCATGTCATCCCGCGGCATGAGGGCGTGGCACTCAAGCCGCATTCCGGCAAGATGGAGGACGGCGCGGTGCTCGCCGCAAACGCGGAGAAAATCAAGTCGGAACTCGCGTAACGGAAGCGCCGCCTTATTTTTCGGAATACTAAATTGCTTCATCGATTTAGGAGGAAATCATGATCCGCCACACCGTTGCATTCCGCCTGAAGCAGGCTGCAGGCTCTGCCGAAGAAAAGGCTTTTCTCGATGAGGCGCTGACGCTCAAGCAGATCCCGAGCGTCAGAAATTTCGAGCAACTTCGCCAGACGAGCCCAAAGAACGATTTCACCTTCGGCTTCTCGATGGAGTTCGACGACCAGGCCGGTTACGACGCCTATAATGTCCACCCGCTGCATGTCGCCTTCGTGCGCGACCGTTGGATACCCGAGGTCGCAGACTTCCTCGAGATCGACTACGCGAAGCTCTGACATCCTGAAGCGTGTCGCTGCCACGCTTTAGGTCTTTTCTTGCCCATATCGTTATCGCAAACCACTACACGCTTTCGCGCGACATGCTTTGGAGCAAACAAAAAGGCCGCTTCGCAGCCGCCTTTTTTCATTGTCTGTTGCAAAACTTACTTCTTGCGCGGAACCTTCGGAACCGTCGAGCCCTTCTTGGGAGCATCGCGGACTTCCGGTTCAGGCTGCGGCACGGTCTTGGCCTTCGTCTTCTTGACCGGCTTGGTCTTTAGCTCGCCATCATCCTCATTGACCGCTCCCGGATGAACCAGTTCGGCTTCCGGCTTCGGCTTGATAGGTGCTGTTTCCGGAATGGCTTCCAGAATGAGGCCCGGCTTGCCATCTTCCTTCGGGCCGACGGTGACGTTGACGACGCCGCCCTTCTTCAGCTTGCCGAAGAGGATTTCGTTCGCCAGCGGCTTCTTGATGTTTTCCTGGATCACGCGGGACAGCGGGCGGGCACCCATCTTCTCGTCGTAACCCTTTTCTGACAGCCAGGCGATCGCATCCTCGTGCAGGTCGAAGGTGACGTTGCGTTCGGAGAGCTGAGCTTCCAGCTGCATAATGAACTTCTGCACGACCTTGTGGATAACGGCCGTCGGCAGCGCCGCGAACGGGATGATCGCGTCGAGACGGTTGCGGAACTCCGGCGTGAACAGGCGGGTCAGAGCCTCTTCGTCTTCGCCGGTGCGCTTGGACGAACCGAAGCCGATGGCGGCCTTGGCCATTTCCGAAGCGCCCGCATTGGTCGTCATGATCAAGATGACGTTGCGGAAGTCGATCTTCTTGCCGTTATGGTCAGTCAGCGTACCGTGGTCCATGACCTGCAGCAGGATATTGTAGATATCCGGATGCGCCTTTTCGATTTCGTCGAGCAGGACCACGCAATGCGGATGCTGGTCGACGCCATCGGTCAAGAGGCCGCCCTGGTCGAAGCCGACATAGCCGGGAGGTGCACCGAGCAGACGGGAAACCGTATGCCGCTCCATGTATTCCGACATATCGAAGCGCAGAATCTCGACGCCCAGCGAGGCGGCAAGCTGCTTGGCGACTTCCGTCTTGCCGACGCCGGTGGGACCGGAGAAGACATAGGCACCGATCGGCTTGTTCGGCTCGCGGAGGCCCGCGCGTGCCAGTTTGATCGCGGTGGACAGGGCTTCGATTGCCACATCCTGACCATAGACGACCGAGCGCAGTTCCTGCTCAAGATTGGCAAGAACGGCTTCGTCGTCCTTCGAGACGGTTTTTGCCGGGATGCGGGCCATCGTCGCAATCGTCGCTTCGATCTCCTTTTCGGTGATCAGCTTGCGGCGCTTGGACGGCGGCAAGAGCATCTGGGCGGCACCGGTCTCGTCGATGACGTCGATCGCCTTATCGGGCAGCTTGCGGTCCGAAATGTAACGGGCCGACAGCTCGACGGCCTGCTTGATCGCCTCGTTCGAGTAGCGCAGATGGTGGTACTCTTCGAAATAGGGCTTCAGACCCTTCATGATCTCGATCGCATCATCGATCGACGGCTCATTGACGTCGATCTTCTGGAAGCGGCGGACCAGAGCTCGGTCCTTCTCGAAGAACTGGCGGTATTCCTTGTAGGTGGTCGAACCGATGCAGCGGATCGCGCCCGAAGACAGAGCCGGCTTCAGGAGGTTCGATGCATCCATGGCTCCGCCCGACGTTGCACCAGCACCGATGACGGTGTGGATTTCGTCGATGAAGAGCACGGCGCCCGGATATTCTTCCAGTTCCTTGACGACCTGCTTCAGGCGCTCTTCGAAGTCACCGCGATAGCGGGTGCCGGCAAGCAGCGTGCCCATATCGAGCGAGAAGATCGTGGCATCGGCCAGAGCTTCCGGAACCTTGCCTTCGACGATGCGCTTGGCAAGGCCTTCAGCGATAGCGGTCTTGCCGACGCCGGGATCACCGACGTAGAGCGGGTTGTTCTTGGAGCGGCGGCACAGGATCTGGATGGTCCGGTTCACCTCGGCGTGACGGCCGATCAGCGGGTCGATCTTGCCGCCCTTGGCCTTCTCGTTGAGGTTTACGCAGTAGGCCTTCAGCGCATCCTGCTGCTTCTTCGGCCCGCTTTCTTCCTCGTTGCCGCCGCGTGCGGTCGGCTTGGATTCGGACTCGTCCTCAGCGCCGCGCGGCGGCCGGCTTTCGGAAACGCCGGGGCGCTTGCCGATGCCGTGGGAGATATAGTTGACGGCGTCGTAGCGGGTCATTTCCTGTTCCTGCAGGAAATAGGCAGCATGGCTTTCGCGCTCGGCGAAGATCGCAACGAGCACGTTGGCGCCGGTCACTTCCTCGCGGCCGGAAGACTGGACATGGATCACCGCGCGCTGGATGACGCGCTGGAAACCTGACGTCGGCTTGGAGTCTTCGTCATAACCGGTGACCAGGTTGGAGAGTTCGTTATCGACATATTCCAGGAGCGTTTTACGAAGCGCGTCGAGGTCGACATTGCAGGCACCCATGACCGCGGCCGCATCGGCATCGTCGATCAGGGCGAGCAGCAGATGCTCGAGCGTCGCATATTCATGGTGCCGCTCGTTGGCAAAGGTCAGTGCCTGATGGAGCGCCTTCTCAAGACTAGGCGAAAATGTTGGCACGTTCAGTTCCTCACTTCTTTTCCATGACGCATTGCAGCGGATGCTGGTGCTGCCGGGCAAAGTCCATCACCTGGCTCACCTTGGTTTCCGCTACCTCGTATGTGAATATTCCGCATTCGCCGACGCCGTGGTTATGGACATGCAGCATGATGCGGGTGGCACTTTCCCGATCCTTCTGAAAAAAACGCTCCAGGATATGGATGACGAATTCCATTGGGGTGTAGTCGTCATTCAAAAGCAGTACGCGATAGAGATTAGGCTTCTTGGTCTTCGGCTTGGTGCGCGTGATGACCGAGGTTCGATTTCCGTTATCCCCGTTCCTTTCGCTGTCGTTTTGCATCCGGATCGGTCTGGCGATCATTGTCATTCATTCCTCAATCAATCCGGCAGGCAGCATGGGAGGGGTGCTTTCCCGACGAATATCTGAAACCCTAAGGTAGTTCATAATAGAGCGATTTTAAGCCCCTTGTTTCCGACTGCAATCACAATTCCGCAGGACTTGACGCAAAGGCCAAAAAAGTCTGCGTAAAAACCAGGGCGCGCTTCGGGAAACAAAAAAGACCGGCCGCAAATGCGGTGCCGGTCTTTGATTTTCAATAGGCGGCGCGCAACGCGCCACAAGATTTATGCGGCGGCGGGGGCTACCGGAGTGGCTTTCGAGACCTTGGCGGCAGCGGCGGCCATCGGTGCTTCGTAGGGCTTGTAAGCATTTTTGGCGAGGTCGGCATACATTTCGCCGAGCTTGGTCGCTTCGGAAACAAAAGCCTCATAGGAAGACTTCGCATAATTGGTCTGCAATTCGAAGGCCGCCTCGAAGCTCTTTAGGCCTGACAGCGTCTCGAAATGGGTGACGGCATCCTGGAAGGACTTCTTTGAATATTCGGCCGCCTCGGAGGCAATCGCCTGGAAACCCTTGGCAGTATCGGAATAGCTCTTGAGCATCGAATCTACGGCTTCCTTGCTCTTCCGGTTTGTATCGTCGAAATTGAACATGACCATCCTCCAATTGGCAGTTGCAAGCAGAGGGTAGCTGCAACGCACAAAGAGTCAAGTAGTCTTGTGCATCGCAAAACACCCAATGGTTGCACCCGCTGTCAGCGCTAAAGACCGGATTTTTGGGCACGTTCGTCTTTTATTGATTTTGCTAAAATATATCAGGCGACTGCAACCACAGGGTTAGCAGAAATTTTAGTGAACCAGCGTATTTGGCGATCGGCGCAAACAAAAAAGCCGTGTATCGCCTGGCGATCCACGGCTTTTGATCGATGTGACGGCGATCAGAGATCGACGTCGAGAATTGCCATCGAGAAATTGTAGGAACGGTCGCCGTCCTCGTCATCGATGTAGATGACACCCAGAAATTCTTCGCCAATGTAGACTTCCGCGGAGTCGTTCTTGCGCGGACGCGCCTTCACCACGATCTGCGGGTTCAGCGTGCGTTTGAAATAGGCGTCGAGCTTCTTGATTTCTTCAGGCTTCACTCTTTTGATCTCCGTAAGCGATCTCGGTTGGCCGCTTCTTGCACAGGTAAAGCTGCGCTGTAAAGGTCGCGAGCTCGTGTTAGCAGTGACTGTCTCCACCGGGATCTAGGCGCTTTTACGCATTTTTCCAATGAAGGCTCAGATATCGGCGCCGATAACCTGATCCATCACCCGGGCAGGCTCGGAACAGCCCGCTTCACCGACGACCTTGGCGGGCACGCCTGCCACCGTGGTCTTTGGCGGCACCGCCTTCAGGACGACGGAGCCGGCAGCGACGCGCGAACAGAAGCCGATCTCGATATTGCCGAGGATCTTTGCGCCTGCGCCGATCATGACGCCCGTGCCGATCTTCGGGTGACGATCGGCCCCCTCCTTGCCGGTGCCGCCGAGCGTCACACCATGCAGGATGGAGACGTTATCGCCGATAACAGCCGTTTCGCCGACGACGAGGCCGGTCGCGTGGTCGAGGAAGATACCCTTACCGATGCGAGCGGCCGGATTGATGTCCGTCTGGAAGACGCTGGAGGAGCGGCTCTGCAAGTAAAGCGCGAAGTCGCGCCGGCCGCGGTTCAGCAGCCAATGCGCCAGCCGGTGCGTCTGCAGCGCGTGGAAGCCCTTGAAGTACAGAACGGCTTCCATGAAGCGCAGGCAAGCGGGGTCACGATCATAGACTGCCTGGATATCCACGCGCAGGATCGAGCTCCATTCCGGCCAGTCCTCGAGCATTTCCTCAAAGGTCTGGCGCAGCAGGTTTGCCTGCATGTCGGGATGGTCGAGGCGCTCGCAGATGCGGTGAATGACGCATTCTTCGAGCGAGCGATGGTTGATGACCGTCGAATAAAGGAAGGCCGCCAGCACCGGATCGCTTTCCGCAGCGAGGCGCGCTTCTTCTCGCAGGCTGTCCCAGATAGGGTCCATCACCTTCAGCGGATGGGCTCCCTCCAGCGTGCGGATATCCGTCTTAGCGACCATTTCCGGCCTCCTCATTTCCCGTTGGAATGCGATTATATAGAGGAAAACGCCGATAACATAAATGGGTGCCCGCGGCACACCGGTTCAGCATGTTTTTCTTTGAAATCACGTTTATGTCACCTGCCGGGGACGTCAGCCGGCAGCGACCTTTGCGTAGAATTCCAGGACGGCCTTCTTGAACACCCGATCACCCACGGCGAGCATGTGGTCGCGGCCGGGAATATCGAGTGCTTCGGCGTGAGGCATCAGCGCTGCAAGCTCCTGGGGAGAACCGGCAATATCGTCCTTCGTCCCAACTCCGATCAGGGTGGGCGCATCGATCTTGCCCATGTCAGCGCGGGCAACCAGATCGCGCGAACCCTTGATACAGGCGGCAAGGGCTTCGCGGTCACTCTTCGTCTGCTCGGCAAAGGCGCGGAACATCTGGCCGCGCTGATGGATGACGTCGGCAAGCGACGGTGCAAGCAGCGCATCGGCGATCGGGTCCCAATCGCCCACCCCATCCGTCATCCCGATACCGAGGCCGCCGAGCACCAGCGAGCGGACGCGGTGTGGATGGGCAAGCGCCGCAAAGACGGAGATGCGGGCGCCCATGGAGTAGCCCATCAGATTGGCCTCGGAAATACCGAGATGATCAAGCAGCGCGATCGCGTCACCAGCCATGAACCATGGCCTGTAAGCTTCGGCATCGCGCGGCTTGTCGCTGGCGCCATGCCCTCTGTTGTCGATGGCAATGACACGGTAACCGGCATCCCCTAGGGTCTTCAGCCAGCCCGGATGAACCCAGTTGACGCTCGCCGACGAAGCAAAGCCATGGATCAGCAGCACCGGCGGGCCGGAGGGTTCACCCTCATCGAAGAAAGCGAGTTTCAGTCCATCATGGGTGAAGCTTGAAAATGCAGGCGTATTCAGGTTCATCGGGCCGTCCTTATTTGGCGAGACCATAGTCGAGCGGCCTTTCAGCGTGAAGCCAAAAACTCGCAATGGAGCCATGCTTTGGCACTACACTTTTGCTTCGAAGGCCTATAAAGTCCGCGCAGAATTTCAAAGCATTCGGAGACAGACATGGCCGGCCACAGCATTCCCCACTTCCAGAACGACGGCGGTCACCGCGTTATCGAAGTCGGCGTCAAGGAATTCATGTGCACCGGCGCATCCGCTCCCTTCGATCATCCGCATATCTTCATCGATATGGGCGAAGACAATGAGAAGGTCTGCTCCTACTGCTCGACCCTCTACCGCTACAATGCTTCGCTGAAGTCCAACCAGACAAACCCGCCCGGCTGCGTCTTCCTCGTCAAGGCGGCGTAATTTCCCCCCTCTTTAGATCGGATATCCCATGCCGGTCGAACATGCCGCCATTATCGGTGCCGGAATTGCCGGACTGACGGCTGCTCTGGCACTCTCAAGACGTGGCATCAGTTCGGATATTTTCGAACAGGCGCCCGAGCTTGCCGAGGTGGGTGCCGGCCTGCAGATCTCTCCCAATGCATCGCGCGTGCTTGCCGAACTCGGTGTGCTCGATCGGCTGACCAGCCTCTGGCTCGAGCCGCAATCCATCCGGCTGATCTCGGGCAGTTCGCTGCGCGAACTTGCAGCTGTCCCGGCCGGAAGTTTTGCCAGGAACCGCTGGGGAGCGCCCTACGGCGTCCTGCATCGCAAGACGCTTCAGAAGGCCCTGCTGGATGCCGTCAGCGCCAATCCGCTCTGCGCGCTCCATCTCGGAACACGTTTCGAATCAGACTTGCCACAGGGCCGGCGCCCGGCCGATGTCATCATCGGCGCCGATGGCGTCTGGTCCAGGCTGAGGCAGACAATACCGGGCGCCCCTGCCCCACAATTCTCCGGAAACGTCGCCTTCCGTTTTACCATCGCAGAAGCAGAGGCGCCGGGCTTTCTGGACCGCACCAGCGTCTCGGCCCTGCTCGGCTCCTCGGCGCATATGGTCTGCTATCCGCTGAAGGAAACCGGCGGCTTCAACATGGTGGCGATTACCGCCGGCAATATCGCGCCGCAGGCCTGGCAAGGCGAGCCGACACAGGCTCAGCAGGAGCTTCTGCAGTCACGCTTCCGTCGCTGGCATCCTGTTATTGCCGGTTTGCTCGGGCGGCGCAGCGACATCACCTTCTGGCCGCTTTTCGAGGCAACGCCGGGCAAATGGCAGGACGGTAACAAGATCGTGCTGATCGGCGATGCGGCACATGCCATGATGCCCTTTGCGGCACAGGGGGCCGCGATGGCGATCGAGGATGCATTCGAGCTTGCAGCCTTCCTCGCCACCCGCCCGGTTTCCGAAGCCATCTCGCTCTTTGAACGGCATCGCATGCCGCGCATCGCCAAGCTCCGCCAGCGCGGCGCTTTTAACCGTTTTGCCTATCATGCGAGCGGACCGATCCGTCTCGGCCGGGATATCGTGCTGTCGCTGAAACCGCCGCAAAGCCTCGCCGCGGATCTCGACTGGATTTACGGCTATCGCCCAGTCGGCTGATCAAATGGTGGCTGATCAGACGGCGTTTGCTGCAGCAAAGCCGCGCTCGATATCAGCCTTGAGATCAACGACATCTTCCAGACCGATCTGCAGGCGAATGACCGGACCTTCGGCCGGGGCCCTGGCGATCTCTCGGTCCGAAAGATTGACCAGTATGGCAAGGCTTTCGTAGCCGCCCCAGGAATAGCCCAGTCCGAAATAAGAGAGCGCATCGAGGAAGGCATGTGCCTTCGGCTTGACCTTTTGCGGATCGTCAACCTTCAGCACGAAGGAGAAGATGCCGCTGGCACCCTTGAAGTCGCGCTTCCATATATGGTGCGACGGGAAGCTCGGCAGGGCCGGATGCAGGACGCGGGCAACCTCTTCGCGGTTTTCGAGCCACGTGGCGATTGCCAGCGCGCTTTCGTAGTGGCGCTCCAGCCGGATCCCCATGGTGCGCAGGCCACGCAGGATCTGGTAGGAATCATCAGGCGCGCCACAAAGGCCGAGTGTGCCATGCGTTTCGATCAGCCGCGGCCAGTGCTCGGCATTGGCGGAAATGGTTCCCATCAGAATGTCGGAATGGCCCGATGGATATTTGGTCGAGGCATGGATGGACACGTCGACGCCAAAGTCCAGCGGCCGGAAATAGAGAGGTGTGGCCCAGGTGTTGTCCATCAGCACGACGGCGCCGTGTTTGTGCGCCACAGCCGCGATGGCCGGGATATCCTGCATCTCGAAAGTATTGGAGCCTGGGGCTTCGGTCAGCACGACCGTGGTGTTCGGCTTGAAGAGCGTCTCGATGGCCGCGTCGATCGCCGGATCGAAATAGTCGACCTCGACACCCATGCGCTTCAGGACCGTGTCACAGAAATGGCGCGTTGGACCGTAGACGGAATCGACGACCAGCACGTGATCGCCTGCCGCAACATAGGCCAGGATGGCGACCGTGACGGCAGCGAGGCCGGAGGGCACCAGCACAGTGCCGGCCGAGCCTTCGAGCGCATTGATCGCCTCGGCAAGGGCGTCGGTCGTCGGCGTGCCGCGGGTGCCGTATGTGTATTTCTTGTTGCGCGTCTCCATGGACTTGGCGTCGGGAAAGAGCACCGTGGACGCGCGCACCACCGGCGGATTGACGAAACCGTGATAATCCGCGGGGTCATAGCCGATATGGGAAAGACGGGTATTTATGCCGGCGCCCGGCAGGAGACTGTCTAGATCTTTCATGTTGGAAATGGCCTTCTGGCGAGGGTATGCAAAGGCCGAACTCTTGAACCCCGTCGCCATCAGGGTCAACCCCTACAACTTGACGTGATAGCCTCGCCCGCGAAGCCGCCGGCCTTTACTTCGCGATTTCAGCGCTATTTTTTTCCTCAAGCTAGAGCCCAATTTCTAGCCAAGTGCCTAGAGACGCAGCGCAATCCACCAAAATGCTGAATTTTGCCGCAATTATTGGCCGCGACACTTGACCATAGTGACATTTGCGACTGTGATAGACCCACTCGCGCCGGGAGGGTTGCGGGAAATGGGGAGGTACATGGGCTAGTTCAATCCGGCCACTCCCCGAAAAGATAAAGATAAGACAACGGAAAAAGGTTGGGAAAAATGAAGTACAAGCTCCTGTCCGCAGCAGCCGGCGCAGCAGTTTTCGCTCTTGGCGCTTCGGCCGCTTCGGCCACTACTCTCGGAGACGTAAAGGCAAAAGGTTTTGTCCAGTGCGGCGTCAACACCGGTCTTGCCGGCTTTGCTGCACCTGATGCGTCCGGCAACTGGTCGGGCTTCGACGTCGACTTCTGCCGCGCGGTTTCCGCTGCGGTCTTCGGCGATCCGACCAAAGTGAAGTTCACGCCGCTTAGCGCCGCGAACCGCTTCCCGGCCCTGCAGTCCGGCGAAGTCGACGTTCTGGCCCGCAACACGACCTGGACGATCAACCGTGATACGGCTCTCGGCCTGAACTTCCGCTTCGTCAACTACTATGACGGCCAGGGCTTCATGGTTCGCAAGAGCCTGAACGTGAAGTCGGCTCTGGAACTCTCCGGCGCATCCGTCTGCGTGCAGTCCGGCACCACCACCGAGCTCAATCTCGCCGACTACTTCAAGGCCAACAACCTCCAGTACAATCCGGTCGTCTTCGAGAAACTGGATGAGGTCAACGCCGCTTATGACTCCGGCCGTTGCGACGTCTACACGACTGACCAATCGGGCCTCTACTCGCTGCGTCTGACGCTGAAGAACCCGGACGAGCACATGATCCTGCCGGAAATCATTTCCAAGGAGCCTCTCGCCCCGGCCGTTCGCCAGGGTGACGACCAGTGGTTCGATGTCGTCAGCTGGGTCGGCTACGCGATGATCAACGCCGAAGAATTCGGTATCACGCAGGCCAATGTCGACGACATGAAGAATTCGCCGAACCCGGATATCAAGCGCTTCCTCGGCGTTGAAGCCGACACGAAGATCGGTACCGATCTCGGCCTGACCAATGACTGGGCCTACAACATCATCAAGACCGTCGGCAATTATGGCGAAGTCTTCGAAAAGAACATCGGCCAGGGGAGCCCGCTGAAGATCTCGCGCGGCCTCAACGCTCTCTGGAACAAGGGCGGCATTCAGTACGCTCCGCCGGTTCGTTAATCGGCACTACGCATGAAAAGCCGGAAAGGCGGATAACCGCCTTTCCCTCCTCCTATAAAAAAGCTCCGAAAAGGAGCGCATAACGTGGGGAATTGGCCAGGCATGACGCATCAGGTTGCGGATTCAACATCTTTGCCCAGGAGCGGCTGGAGCTTCCAGTCTGCCCTCTATGACCCGACAGTTCGGGGCATCTTCTTCCAAGTCCTTACCATTGTCTTGCTGGTCGCGCTGATCTGGTCGATTGCTCACAATACGGCAGTCAATTTGGCGCGCGCCAACATTGCATCGGGTTTCGGCTTTCTGAACGGACGCGCCGGCTTCGAAGTCGGCCAGTCGCTGATCCCGTATTCGAGTGATTCGACCTATGGCCGTGCGCTGCTCGTCGGCCTTCTGAATACTATCCTGATCGCCGTTACCGGCATCATCACTGCAACGATTATCGGCTTCGTTGTCGGTATCGGCCGTCTGTCGCGGAACTGGCTGATTGCCAAGCTCTGCACGGTCTATGTGGAAGTCTTCCGCAACATCCCGCCGCTGCTGGTGATCTTCTTCTGGTATTCGGGTGTTCTGGCGATTCTGCCCAATGCCCGTGACTCGCTGCATCTGCCTCTCGGATCATATCTGAACAATCGCGGCCTCGCCTTCCCCAAGCCGATCTTCGGCGACGGTTTCTGGCTGGTCGGCGTTGCCTTCGCTGTCGCGATCATCGCCACTATTATCACCGCACGGTGGGCGCATCGTCGGCAGGCCGCGACAGGTCAGCCGTTCCACACGATCTGGGTTTCGATCGGCCTCATCGTCGGCCTGCCGCTCATTGCATTCCTGCTCGCAGGCGCACCCCTGTCTTTTGATTTCCCGGTCGCCGGCAAGTTCAATCTGACCGGCGGTTCCGTGGTCGGCCCGGAATTCATGTCGCTTTTCCTGGCGCTTTCCTTCTACACGGCGGCCTTCATCGCCGAGATCGTGCGCTCAGGTATCCGCGGCGTGCCCAAGGGACAGACGGAGGCGGCAGCGGCACTCGGCCTGCATCCTTCGGCAATCACCCGGCTGGTCGTCATTCCGCAGGCTTTCCGCATCATCATCCCGCCGCTGAGCAGCCAGTATCTGAACCTCACCAAGAACTCGTCGCTGGCGATCGCGATCGGCTTTGCCGATCTCGTTGCTGTCGGCAGCACGACGCTGAACCAGACGGGCCAGTCCGTCGAGGTGATCCTGATCTGGGCGGTCATCTACCTCAGCCTCAGCATCGTGACCTCTCTGCTCATGAACTGGTTCAATGCCAAGATGGCGCTGGTGGAGAGATAAGATGAGCGACAGTTTCGTCAGAACCACCATACTCGCACCGGAGCCGCCTCCGGCTGGAGAAAAGGGTGCGGCAGCCTGGATACGCCGCAACCTGCTTGCGACACCCAAGGATATCATCCTCACTCTTCTGGCAGCGACCTTCCTCGCCTGGGCTCTACCGCATGCCGTTAACTGGCTGTTCGTGCAGGCGGTCTGGACAGGTCCGGACCGCACCTTCTGCGCCACGACAGTCCAGGGCGGCATTCAGCCGGATGGCTGGAGTGGTGCCTGCTGGGCCTTCGTCAATGCCAAGTTCGACCAATTCATCTACGGACGCTATCCACTCGACGAGCGCTGGCGGCCGACACTGGTCGGCATTCTCTTCGTACTCCTGCTCGTGCCGATGCTCATCCCATCTGTGCCGCGCAAGGGGCTGAATGCGATCCTGCTCTTCGTCGTGCTGCCGATCGTCTCTTTCGTCCTGCTTTATGGTGGCTTCGGCCTCGAAATCGTCGACACGCCGCTCTGGGGCGGGCTGATGGTGACGCTGGTGCTCTCTTTCGTCGGCATCGTCGTCTCCTTCCCGGTCGGTATTCTTCTAGCGCTCGGCAGACGCTCGCATATGCCTGTCATCCGCATGGTGAGCATCATTTTCATCGAGGTCGTGCGTGGCGTGCCGCTGATCACGGTTCTCTTCATGGCAAGCGTAGTGCTGCCGCTTTTCCTGCCGGCCGGCTGGACGGTGGACAAACTGCTGCGAGCGATCGTGGGTGTATCGATCTTTGCCTCCGCCTATATGGCTGAGGTCATTCGCGGCGGCCTGCAGGCCATTCCAAAGGGCCAGTTCGAGGGTGCGGATTCGCTTGGCCTCGGCTACTGGCAGAAGATGCGGCTGATCATCATGCCGCAAGCGATCAAGCTCGTGATCCCCGGCATCGTCAACACCTTCATCGGGATGTTCAAGGACACGTCACTGGTATCGATCATCAGCATGTTCGACCTGCTTGGTATCGTTCGCCTCAACTTCACCGATGCCAATTGGGCAACGGCTGTGACGCCGCTGTCCGGGCTGATTTTCGCCGGCTTCACCTTCTGGCTTTTCTGCTTCGGCATGTCGCGCTATTCAGCATTCATGGAACGCCATCTCGACACCGGCCACAAACGATAAGAATAGGAACCCGCAATGGCAGAGCCTCTCACCAAGAAATTGACCGTGTCGGCGACCGATGTGGCCGTCGAGATCATCAACATGAACAAGTGGTACGGCGACTTCCACGTTCTTCGCGACATCAACCTCAAGGTCATGCGCGGCGAGCGCATCGTCATCGCCGGCCCTTCGGGTTCAGGCAAGTCGACGATGATCCGCTGCATCAACCGTCTGGAAGAGCACCAGAAGGGCCGGATCGTGGTTGACGGCACGGAACTGACCAACGACCTGAAGAAGATCGACGAAGTGCGCCGCGAAGTCGGCATGGTGTTCCAGCATTTCAACCTTTTCCCGCATCTGACGATTCTGGAGAACTGCACGCTGGCGCCGATCTGGGTGCGCAAAATGCCGAAAAAGCAGGCCGAAGAAGTGGCCATGCATTTCTTGAAGCGCGTCAAGATCCCCGAACAGGCCAACAAATATCCAGGCCAGTTGTCGGGCGGCCAGCAGCAGCGTGTGGCGATTGCCCGTTCGCTCTGCATGAACCCGAAGATCATGCTGTTCGACGAGCCGACCTCGGCGCTCGATCCGGAAATGATCAAGGAAGTGCTGGATACGATGGTGGGCCTTGCCGAAGAAGGCATGACCATGCTCTGCGTCACCCACGAAATGGGCTTTGCCCGCCAGGTCGCGAACCGCGTGATCTTCATGGACCAGGGCCAGATCGTCGAGCAGAATTCGCCGGCCGAATTCTTCGATAATCCGCAGCATGAGCGCACCAAGCTGTTCCTCAGCCAGATCCTGCACTGATCAGGCAGATATAACATTCAAAACCCGCCGGCTGATTACCGGCGGGTTTTTCATGCGTTCTAACGGGAAGCCGTAGAGCGCAGCAGACCGAACAGCCCTGCGAGGCCAGAATCATACCCGCTGGAAACGGATATATCCCGACAGCGAACAAGCATCTTCTTCTGGTCATTGACAGACATTTCCCGGAAGCGCTGGAGCACCACTGTCGGCGTGAGGCTGCCGGACCCTACCCCGGTACCGTCGCCGGAACTCGCGCCTCCACCTGTGCTAGCGGCTCCGAGACCAAGGCCGAGATTCAAGCCATTCGGCCCGAAAAGCGCAGGGCCTGTTCCATCACCACCGCCGATGCTGGCATTGACGTTTATGCCGCTGCCCGAATTGCCAAGGGCGACGCTCATTGGATTAGCCCGTGCGAATTAAACGCGGTCAGGTTCCAAATGTTTCAGGGAAGCTGCCGAGAGAAAATCATGGTTAAAATACCCTAAAATTTACTAGATTCGTGCGTTTCAACTTGGGACAAATACCACCTTTGGATGAGGCGACTGACCTCTCGGGCCAGTCGCAAATGCCCGTTGCAATCGTCCTCACGTCAGTTGCGGCCGTCGTTCGGCCGTGACTTTCGTGCCTCGGAACTGCTGGAAGAGGCCGTCTTGCCATCGGGCTGCTGGCCGAAATAAGTCCCGCCAAGATGTCCTCCGGCACTGGTGTTCTCTACCTGCCGCTCTGTTTTCTTGCGGATTTCGTCTGCATTGGTCTTGCTCATTCTGATCTCCATTGTTTGAAAAATGGATATCTGGACAACCGATGCAGGCCGATAGAGTTCCATAAAAGATGGGTGCGGCAGCTTGGCACAGATGACTGTCGGAACCAAAATGACCGCAAAGACTTTCCTGCCTTGGTTATGACAAAGCCGACGTTATATCCTTCCTGCGATATCCAAAGGAGACGAAAATGAAAAAGATACTCGCGACCACAATCGCCGCAGCCTCGTTGCTCCAGGCTTTTGCCATGAGCGCCAGTGCGGCGGACCTGGTACGGACGGAGCCGCCGGTGGCTCCCGATGTAAGCGGGGGCGTGAAGATCGGCTATCTCGATTGCGATATCGGCGGTGGTGTCGGCTATGTGCTTGGTTCTTCCAAGCAGATCGATTGTGTCTTCCAGCCGACGAGCCGTGGCGAATCGCCTGAACATTACAGCGGTGCTTTGCGCAAGTTCGGCGTGGATCTCGGCTTCACCACGCGTGGTCGTCTGCTTTGGGCCGTCTTCGCGCCGACAGCCGGCTATCACCGCGGCTCGCTGGCCGGCCTCTACCAGGGTGCGACCGCTGAAGCCACGCTTGTCGGCGGCCTCGGCACCAACGTCCTCTTTGGCGGCACTTCCGGTTCGATCCATCTTCAGACGATCAGCGTCACGGGCCAGCTTGGCCTCAATGTTGCCGCGACAGGCACGTCCATGACGCTGTCGCCCGAGGGTTAAGGCAGCAAGAGCCAATAAAACAAAGGCCGGCGGCGCGTCGTCATATCCGATGCGCCGCCGGCTTGTTGTTGTTACCGATTCTAATGCTGCCCTTGGCCACGAACAGAGTTCATAGTCATGTCGCGATATCTAGAAAATTCTGAAAAAGTGGCGACCCCTGCAGGACTCGAACCTGCGACCTGCTGCTTAGAAGGCAGCTGCTCTATCCAGTTGAGCTAAGGGGCCGTCTCGCATGTCGCGATCCCGCGACATGCGGCATATTTGTCTTGAACCGCGTACGGATCAATGCGTCCAGGGCTGGGTGCGGGTATAGCGGAAATTATCCGGATAAGCGACGACCTGACGGATGGGATCCTTCGGAGCAATCACGCGGTATTCGATGCCGCTGCGCTTGGCATAGGCTTCTGCGAGTTCCTGCGTTTCGAAGGTCAGCTTGACCTGCTGGCGCATGTCGCCTGACGAGGTGTAGCCCATGATCGGATCGATCTTGCGCGGCTGCTCCTGATCGAATTCCAGCACCCAGAGATGGGTCTTTGCCTTACCGGACTGCATTGCGGTCTTGGCCGGACGATAGATCTTAGCAGACATGCTGCAGTGCCTCCGATATGCGGGCGGCGCCCGCCTTTCATAAATCAACCCTGATCAGGCTCGCTTGCATATCCCAGTATGGCAGCAAGAAGTGAATTTTGATTATCCGCGAATCCTCGTCTTTTCAAGGGAAAAGCGCCGTTATCACAGCATGGACAGGTGAGCGAAACCGATTGCCGCTCCGTGCGTTTCTAATACGGAGCGCCCAAGGCGCAGCCCTCTTTGCAGCCGGGTGTGGATAAGCGGGCAATCCTGTTACACAATCCGAAATGTTTCGGATTGTTGCATGTTTTGATCGCTTTCTAATTGTTATGGCCGGCATAGGCGACTAGGGTGCCTACCAACCGTTGTGACACGGGTGAGAACTATGAGAACCTCTGCAGAATTCCACGCCATCATGATTGGAGCCAGCATCACTGCGTTTTTTTACGCGGCGATCAGTTATGCCCAATATGTCGGCCTGCTTGCTCAGGGCTGAATCACGGCACGCATAGACAGGCGTGCTTTAGCGACGTGAATGATATTGTCGCATGTTCCCGATGCCAAAATCCGCCTTGTGACGGCAACGCAACAAATTGTGGCGCCAATCTCAAATCACTAGGGATATAGGGAAAAACATGGTCGGAGTGGAGAGATTCGAACTCCCGACCCTCTGGTCCCAAACCAGATGCGCTACCAGACTGCGCTACACTCCGAGCCGTTGTTGGCAGCGGGAATACACGCTTCCCCCTGTCCTAGCAACCCCATAAATCCACCTAGGCCGGCAGATTTCACAGGCTTACTTCGCCTTTTTCGTTGTCGTGGCGCTGACGATACGATCGCCGGGGCGGATATTGAGCTTGCGGGCGATGCCGGCGTTTATCTCGACCACATATCGGACCTCACCCATCGAATCGATGATGTCGCGGGAATAGGGCGTGGCGTCTTCCTTGATATGGGTGATCACGCCCCTGTCGTCCGCAAAGAGCATGTCGAGCGGCAGGACGGTATTTTCCATCCACATGGTGACACGCCGCGATACGCCGAAATCAAAGATCATGCCGACGTTCTCGGCCATCGTCTTGCGGAACATCAGGCCGTAGGCGCGTTGGTCGCCGGTGGCAGCGATCTCTACGGTGAAGTGCAGCATTTTGCCCGCAGCCGTCTGGATGATCAGCGGTTCTCTATCGAAGTGCATGTCCTGCTGTGCAAATGCCGGCAGGGCGACCATGAAAAAAAGCGCCATGGAGGCGCTTCTCATCATCTCAACGGAGAAAAGGCTGCGCATCAGTGAGACCGGCCAACCGGGCTCGGAACGTCAGGATGGATCTCGGCAGCCATCAGGCCCTTCTCGCCGTCGCCGAAGCGCACCAGCACCACCTGGCCGGGGCGCAGTTCGGTGAGGCCGAAGCGGCGGAGCGTTTCCATGTGAACGAATATGTCTTCCGTGCCCTCACCGCGCGTCAGGAAGCCGAAACCCTTGGTGCGGTTGAACCACTTGACCAGGGCGCGCTCGAGGCCACTGGTTGCCGTGACCTGCACATGGGTGCGAACCGGAGGCATCTGCGAGGGATGGATCGCAGTCGATTGATCCATGGAGAGGATCTTGAAGGCCTGGAAGCCACGCTCGCGACGCTGGATAAGCGCGACGATTCGGGTGCCCTCAAGAATGGTCTGGTAGCCGTCGCGTCGGAGGCAGGTTACGTGCAGCAGCACATCCTGCATGCCATTGTCGGGAACGATGAAGCCAAAGCCCTTGGCCACGTCGAACCATTTCACCACGCCGGTGATTTCAACGAGGTCAACCGGTTCCCCCGACAACTCCTCAAGGTCGGTAAAGCCATTCGATGAAATCCTGTCAGCCATGTCGCCAGCCCCTCAATACGCGTCACACTGTTACGGTTAACTGATTCTTGAAATCAAGATTAACATCTTGGTAACGGATAAGCGCAAGTCCTAGTTTTCGGTTATTCCCAACTGTACATTTTATAGCGATGACTTGCCCGAAACTGGCGTCTGTTACTCCAGATGGGCTAGCCTAAATAGAGAGAGGAAACACAATGCGTTATCTCCACACCATGGTTCGCGTCAAAGACCTCGACGCTTCCCTCCATTTTTACACCACACTCTTCGGACTCGAGGAAATCCGCCGCCATGAGAACGAGAAGGGCCGCTTCACGCTCGTTTTCCTGGCCGCTCGCGATGATCTCGACCGTGCCCGCAGCGAAAAAGCTCCCTGCCTGGAGCTCACTTATAACTGGGACACGGAAGATTATACCGGAGGACGCAATTTCGGTCACCTCGCCTATGAGGTGGATGACATCTACGCGATCTGCCAGAAATTGATGGACAATGGTATTACGATTAACCGCCCCCCGCGTGATGGTAACATGGCCTTCGTACGCTCGCCCGACGGCATCTCGATAGAGATCCTGCAGAAGGGCGAAAAACTGGCCCCGGCCGAACCCTGGCTGTCCATGGGCAATACCGGCGCCTGGTAAGCCAAGCTGCAGGCAAGCTTCACGAGGCATTCTCCGGTTCTATCGTAACGGAAGCGCGCTTTCGGGCGCCTTCCGCATTCACCGGAGATTTCTCGGTTGCCCAGAAACAACAAGCGGATTGCCCCTCCGAGCCGGCAGGCTGTCGGTGCTTTGCTGATCGCCAGCTCTATCCTGGCGCTTTCCGGCTGCGTCTCCGACAAGAAGGCGCTTGATTCGGCCGCCGTCGCCACACCGGCTGTGGGGGGACAGCCGGCGCCGAGGCTTGCAGCAGCAATGCCCGCCGCATCGTCCCCCGCGTCGAAACAGCTCTATCGCGATCCGATGCTGACCAATGTCTCCGGTGTCAATCCGCAGGCAGCAGTGCAAGATCCGAATGCGGCAACGGCCGCGCCGCCCGTCGATCCGTCTATGCAACAGCAGCAGCCGGCCAATATCGGCGGTCTCGTCATGCAGTCGACGCGAATCAATGCGCAGGCGATGAGCATCTTTTCCGATCATCAGCCGCTGCCGCAGAACAATTCGACCTCGACGGTCATCCAGCGGCAGGGCGTGAACGCCTACGCACCTGAGAACGCTGGCCCAAGATCGAGCGTGTTCAGCGCGCCGCCCGAGCCACAGCAAGGCGAGATGCTGCCGCAGCAGTCGTCACAGAATACCAGCACGAAGCTTGCGCCTGATCAGACGGCTTCGCTTGCCGGCGGAAGCATTCCGGGATCGACGATGAATGCGCTCTACAGCGCGCCGAAGCAGAACCTGCTCAGCAGCCTTTCCGGGCTGCTGCAGAAGGCATCGCTGCCCGGCATGACGCGTGTGGCGCCGAACGGCCTGCATGTGCAGAACGACAGCGTCCAGGTCGGCTGCTTCAAGCCCGATCTCATGCGGGTCATCAAGACGGTCGAGACTCATTTCGGCAAGCCCGTCGTTATTACATCGGGCTATCGCGATCCGCAGCACAATCGTGAAGTCGGCGGCGCCGAGGAGTCGATGCACAAGAGCTGCGAGGCCGCCGATATCCAGATCGACGGCATCAGCAAATGGGATATCGCCCAATATATCCGCTCGCTCCCGAACCGCGGCGGTGTCGGCACCTATTGCCACACGGATTCGGTCCATCTGGACACCGGCAATGCCCGAGACTGGAACTGGGGCTGCGGCCGCAAGAGCGCGCCGATCGCTTCGGCAAGGGCGATCTGACCTTCCCCCTCTGAAAGAGTGACGTAGGGAAAGCGGCCGGACCCCGATTTCCAGCCGCCACTGCAGCTCTTTGATTCAGCTGCAATAATCTTCATTTTCCACAAGCGGAAACGGCTTGTCATTTTTTTGAAAAATTTCGAATTTGCCGCTTGCGGGATCGGAAGTGCCTGACTATAAGGGCGCCACCACAGCACGCGCCCTTCGTCTATCGGTTAGGACGACAGATTTTCATTCTGTAAAGAGGGGTTCGACTCCCCTAGGGCGTGCCACTTCTTCTTCCAATTCGACATTATACTTACCGCTTGCGGAACGCATTGCGCTTTCCTATTTGAGCTGAAAGCCTGCGCCCTTCGTCTATCGGTTAGGACGACAGATTCTCATTCTGTAAAGAGGGGTTCGACTCCCCTAGGGCGTACCAAAAGCCACCGACCGAAATTTCACGAAGAACTAAATTTGTCCTTGTAGCCGGACGAGAGAAATCGGAATTTTGACAGCAAGTTCCGGAATTCCGATTTGCCTACGCGGCCTCTTCGGCTCTCCAATTGGCTGCGCTCAAGTTGCGTTCCGGCGAGGAGCGAAGCCGACCCAGAGCACGACGGCGAATAGTTCTCCGAAGATATTCCACCACGATTCGCTTTTCACGTGTCGCAGGAACCCCTGCAGGCCAGATGAATGCTCTAAAAGATGTCTTATGATATGGCCACCAAAGCCCGTGTAGCACGGTCTATTGCCGCCATGACCGATTTTTCCTTCCCACCACAACACGACGTTTTCTGGAAGCCTCTCCTCGAGAGGTCTATCGCCCAACCCGTTTTTCATGTCGTAGTAATGACTAAACCTCTGGTCCGCGGGTACACCTCCGGCAATCTCAGTTTCCTCGATCCGTCGCAATGCGTGAAGCTGTGCGGCCTTATCTAAAGCGAAAGGGAGTTGTTCAAGAACCGAGAGCGGCACGAGATTCTCGATTTCACGACAAGGAAGGCAAAGCGCCCACGCGAAAGGCCATTGCTCGCGCTCAGCATCTGCACGAGCCCTTCTAACTTCGCTCTTCTCGTCTTGATCGTAATGGTCGCGGTCGGAATCCACGAGTAAACAGGTGAGACGCTTCGCGTCTATCTGCTGCTTCCAGACCTGATAGGCGCTTTGGCCTCCCCCGTTTCGAATTTCGAAACCCACTGCTGGCGCTTGCACGTTGTTCTTAACCGCATCAAGGATGGCTTGATAAAGCTTTCCATCGTACTGAGAGTCTTCGACAATCAACTGTGCACGTTCAGTAAGATCGAAGGTTGCCGCGTCCAATAGTCCAACAACGATCCGGTTTCCATCAGAGACCGGACCACTTTTATGCGCGATCTCAATTGAGACTCTGACCAACGCCTTATTTCTAAGCCCGCCTGCTTGGGTGAAGTCGTGGCGAATTCGCGAGAGCGTTGCGCGTTCCTTGCTATTTAAGTCCAAATTGTCGGCCAGCCAGTCACACTCCGCCCTCGGGATGATTAGAAGATGATATCCTCGCCGATGGGCTCTCAGTAGTTCGCAAACTAGATCAGTGAGTTTGCCTTGATCTGCCGAGGCGAAGTCATGCGCAGTAGCTAGAAGATCGAAAATCATCGTTAAACGCTGGGCTCAAAGAAGCCGTAAGGCCAGTTAGTCAACGTGCCTTCGTCGTCGAAATGGGCAAGTCGCACGTTGGTGAGGCGTTCGGTTGGATCGTCCTCGCCTTCAAAAATTAGGATCTGGACATCTTCAGGCTCTATCTGCCCAAGGGCAACCAACTCCCCAAGCCTGTTAACGAGAGCCTCGCTGTGGGTTTCGATAATGAACTGCACTGGGCTGGGGGCACCACCACCCTTGTTACCTCGCTCAGCCACAATTGCGTCGGCGATGAGCGCCTGGTGTGCAGGGTGCAGATGAAGTTCCGGTTGCTCAATTACAAGAATCGACCCCTGTCCTCTCCGCGTCTGTGACGTTCTTCCACCTACGCCCGTTGATGCCCACCAGATTTGCCCCAGGACCGGCAGGATCTGGGAGATGCCATACCCATTGTCCACGATGTTCGTCGTGTAGTTTCCGACTTTGAGATTGATGCTGATGTGCCCGGAGCGCTGTTCGACTTCGACGCCGTATCCGAAGCGGTCTGCAACCCACGTCGAAAAATCTTCGCGTAACTCATCGTTGAGTGAGTTCAAGAACATTGGAAAGTTTTTGCCATCAGGGTCGATCTCAGAGACCGCAAGATCCTGATATCTGTAGTAGCGCTCGCTCCTCGCGCGCATTGGGCCGATATAAAGTGTCGTTGAGAGGATTGCTCTCAATTCAGTAAATACTGCTGGAACAATCCTGATGAACCTATACACATGGTGAAGCTGAAACAGCCGCTGCCTTAGTCGAAAGGTGTCCTTTCCGCGTATGTCTTCAATGATACGCTTTAGGCCCTTTGCGTTCATCTTAGACGCTAGATCTTGCAAAGAAGCATCTGATAGGTCGCTCAATTCCAAGAAAATGTAAGCGAACATTTCCAGTTGGTGTTCACCCATACGCTTGTTGACATGCGGTGCTACGAGGTTCCTAAAATTCGTTCGAAATAGGATCGTTTCGTCGAAATAGTAGCCGTCTTTATCATTGCCGGCGAGACGTATCGACATCTCCGGCAGGAAAGAGCCGGGCTTGAAATTCACGACTGCCTCAGAGAGTACGGAACTCACATCCGTTTCGTTGAACTGTAACTTAGTTAGATCGCCTTCGGCGTCGAGATGCACGTCAAACCGGCTTTCGCCCTTGTCATACGTGAAAGACAGGTGGTTGAGCGAAACCTTTCCCTCTTCCTCAGCCATGGTGAGTTTCACATCCACCGGATGTCGTACCCGCCGTCGCGGCTGGAAGCGCTCTTGCGGCGAAAACCCTCGGCCGGAAATGTAGCCGTCCACACCAAACGACAGGGATATTGTCTTGGCGCGCCCGTCAGAAATAACAGAGTGAAAATCGCCGAAGTCAACTAAGTCCCCATACCACAAGATTGGAGAGCTAGTTCGCGTCATCAATGACTGCCGCAGTAGCGGAAACGTTCGAAGGAACGTGCTTTTGCCACTGCTGTTTTTGCCTACAAGTAAAGTGATTGGTCTAATTTCGATCGGCGGCACGTGCCGCAAACGCCGCATATTCTCTAAACCGAAACGAAACATCAGTTGCAAGGCCCCATAGAACAACGCGACCATAGGTCGAAATGATAATTGTTTCTAGCGCCATATTATTCGTTACCTGTGGATGCGTTAAATTTTTCGTCATAGCAGTTAATAGGACTCAGATGGACCATTCTCCATTATTTGATGGGCTAACTAGCCGAACGACTCGGCTTCTCGGCTGGAAGTAAAGTGGGCGGGTCTATTCCCCTCAACCCCGCCCTTAAGAATCACTGAACCCACTGCGTCACAAGCACTTCAACGGAATTGAACCACGGGTTGGACTGACCGTTTTCGAGGAGCGGCGTTTTGATCAGTCGTATCGCAGTTCCTTCCAGAGCCGGTGAAACAACCAGAAGCGTCGGCTTCACGCCGAGCGGGCGTCCGCTGTCTCCCTTCTGGGTCTGAAGTGCGGTGCGCGCGGCTTGGTAGTGCGCCTCATCGAGCGTCTGCTTCGATCCAAAAGCAAGCTGCCACAGGCCAAAGCCCGCCGCGCCCCGACTGTCGACGCCGTAGATGTATTCCTTGCGGAAAAACACGTTGTCGTCGCGCGCATCATCCTTCGACACGAAATCAGGCTTGCGGCGCTCCTGATAAATGAGCGGCTTGAACGCCCGGCTCGTGTCCAGCAGGAACCAAGCCGGTCCGGTGCCGCCATCGGTATTCGCGACGGAAACTGGGTTCTCCTCCCCCACCGGATGATCGGTGTCGAAGAAATACTGGCCATCGTAACACTTCTCCGTAAAACCCTTTGTCAGAAGCGAGAACGTCAGTTCGTCAGGCAGCTCCGCCGACGACTTGCCCATTTCTTCCATCAACGGCGAGAAGATGCCGTAAGTGTCATCTTCGACATCGTTGCGACTGACGGAAACCGTACTTTCGAAGTCCTTGTTGGCGATCGTCATCCCGTTGGCGGCAAGCCCTTTGATGACGCGGTCTCCGATCCACTCGCGCATCTTCGGGAACTGCCCGAGCCACGCATAGGTTTCCTGTTTCGTGGTCGATGGGACCTTCATCGCCACTTTGTCCCACGCTGTTGGCGCGGACTGGAAGCCCTTGGCGAAAGCGGCCTTGTAGCCGGTGAAAAGATTATCGAGATTGCCGCGATTGATAAGCATTTTGAAGCTCTGGGATTGGCGCGCTCTCAGGCCCGCGCATTGGTGAAGTCTTCGGGCGAAATGCCCATGTTCGTGCAGATCGCCAGCTCATCATCCGAGAGGCGTGTGTTTGTACGCTCGCCCGGTGGCGTGGCGCTCGCGTGCGATGACGTCGTGATGTGCGAGAGGTGCGGCCCGACGCGTTCCACGAAGGCGTCGTATTGCGGTTTGTTGACGGTACACATCGAGACTGCCCAATCCTTGAGGAAGGGCGCGAGCAGACCGCCGCGCACATGGGCCGCGACATGCTCTTCCGCCGCCTTCTGGCTGATGCCCTGGCGCAGCTTGTTGCCTTCAGCAACGACACGCTCGAAATCGCCAATCGGCACGAATTTCGCCGGATCGGGATTGGCAGCGTTGATCGAGAACGCGGGGTCGCCAGTCAGTCCGGCAAGATCGCTTGCGACAGTAGCAAGCTCCCCGAACTTAGCGAGGATGTCGGGCTGACTGGCGGTTTCCGGCAGCCCGAGCAGCTTGGCAGCCGCGCTGAGCTTAGCGTTGAGGTTTTCGGGATCCATGGAAGTCTCCGCGCGATTGAGCGCCGTGAGTTGATCGAGGTTCGGGGAGTTGGTGAGGGCCGCGTTTTGCAGTGCCAGGACAACGCCGTCCTTGGTGTGGGTGAAGACCGGCGAGATGTACCGGTATTCCTTTTTGTCGATGTGGGCGGCGGCCTTGTCGGTCCATTCGACCAAGCCCCAGATGCCGTCTTCGCGCACTTCGAGCCCTACGATCCAACCGGCTGCTGGCGCTGGCTGTCCGTTCGTTTTGCTGTTGAACGACTGGTGCTCGTAGTCGATGACGATTTTGCGCTTACCGGTTTTCTGCCGGCTTGCCAGCATAACGGCCACGGGATCGTCCAGCCGGTAAGGCCCTCGCCCGTCGACGCCGGAAAACGTTCCGGCAGGGATCAAATGCACCCACTTCGTGCGCTCGCCTGCGTCTTCGGTCATGAGTGCCAAAATTGGCGCGTGAGAAGCGTCCGCGGTCATACTGGCCCCACGGATCGGATTTCATGCCAGACGCGTCCAGCGGGCTTCAAAACGGCTTCAAATTTCCAACGGATAAAGCACGGGCTCACGCAGCGGCCGCCTTTCCCCGCCTGTGCGCATACAAGCGCCGCAGTTCACTTGTTCGGCGCCCGTTCAATATTCGGCGAACCGTCTCGTCCGACACCTTAAGTTTTCGAGCGATTTTTAGCTTCGAAAAGCCTTTACTATGGAAGTAGCGGCACAAGAATTCGCGGCAAATGGGGATTTTTATGTGCCCGGCTCCGATTGCACCGCCTAGCTGCCGAGCCTTATCCGCTCCGACGAGGTCGACAAGATCTCCACCTTGCCGCAAAATGCTGTCAGGGCGCGGCAGATAAAGCGGCGTACCGCCCCATTCAAGAAGAAGGCTCACCGCCAGTTCAACCCCGAGAACATCGAAGAAGGGAGAAACCATTTCTGGGACTTCGGCCTCATGGGCTATGCCATCAATATCCCACCGAATTGTCACTTTGGTCTCATCTATAGCGGGACGGTTCGTCATGCCGCTCTCTCCCCGTCCGCGGCTTCGATAAACCACGTTCCGTACTCTTTCATACGCCGAGCGACTTTAAGTCTGCGGTCGAACTTCTTCTCTTTCGACCACAGATGGTGACGCACCGTTTCGTCGGCTACCCGTAGCCGGCGACCTATTTCGACGATGCTCAATCCGCGCGAAGCGTAGAGCGGAATGAGAAATTCATTGGCCAGAGGCACCCGTCCGACCTGCCCGTTTCCAAATTCTCTGAACATGTTCGACGCCGTCTCGGGACCGAACATCTTGTAGACCGCATTGCTGGGTGTTCCCCTAGAAACGTAAAATGGACCGCCTCCGTACTTCAGGAAAAACTCTGCTGCGTTGTCGATTCCAAGCGCACGGATATAGCGTCCTATCTCCTCGGAGGGGCGATAGGTGCGTTCTTTGCCGTCCCTGTCTGTCCACGTAATTTTGGTCATGTGGACATTGATAAATCCCACACCGTCGGCGGGTAGTCCCGGCTATGCGAGAATTGACTTTTTCGGGGTTTTGTGGGCTGAAAACGCAATGATTTGAGAGGGTTCGGCTTCACCTTGAGAAGCGCGGCGGGGCCTCGCTGGAACCCCGCATAATGGCACCGCCGAAACGGTCCTACGGCCGCGAGATTTTCACCGTGTCACGCGCCAGAAGATTTTAGCGCGGGCTGGGATTCCGGCTAGAACCGCAGCTGTGGGGGCTAAGCGAAAACATTTCGCTTTGAGCAATTGATAGCAAAGGATCAAACTGAGCCTTTGCTCAAAACGACAACTTGTCGCTTTGCTCAATGCGGTTTTACTTCGTCCGCCGCTTCTTGGATCAGCGAGATAAAGCGGCGTTTGTGATCGTCGTCGAGTTCCTGCCACAAATCCAGGAGCTTCAAATATCTCGAACGCTCGTCAGTGATCGGCTCCGCCTCGTCATCGCTGATGTCGGTTTTCTTCGAGCTCACTCGCCCCTCTCCTCACTAATAGCGCAAGCTTTGCGCAATTCCGCAAACTTTCCGAAAATGGATCAACTTGATCCCATTTCCGAGTGGCAGCGGAATTCCGCCAAGCTGTCGCAATTAATTGGGCCAACTTGACCCAATTTCCTGACCGAGAAGAAATTGGGCAAAGTTTGCCCTATTTTCAACGATGCAACCTGCACCTTTGAAAATAGTGCCAAGCTGGCACCATTTCGAAATCGTGCAAACTTTGCACCATTCTCATAGTGCAAACTTTGCACCATGCCTGTCGGTCCGCTCCGCATAAAACGCCTTTGCGGTCGCTGCCATCCGCACATAGGCCTCGAAGAAAACTGGGTTCGCCATCCGTTTTTCTACCGCCTGGACCGCGAGATGGATTGAGCGACGCTGCCTCCCCTGCATTCGCGTCACCTTACGGCGAGCCACATTCAAATCAACGGCCATGATTCGAACGGCAAGTTGCCGCGCGAGCTGCGCGTCCTTGTAAGCGCGGGGCGGCTTGCGGATCTCGCTGATTGACAGCCAGGAGAAGACAGCGCTCACCGCCTCATAAGCGCACTGCGCCAACAAAAGGCCCCTGTCCTCGCAGTCGTAGAGGTTGCGCCCGTTTCGGCGCGACCGCGTTGCCTTCAGCAACTTTCGATGACGCTCCTCGCGTTTTGCAGTGCGCTGGTTCAACCGCCTCACGGCGCGCTGTCCTCTCCAGTTGAATAGCCGTCTGAATAGGCGCCGTCCAAGAGGTCGTAAATTATGCCTCGAACAGTCATGTAGGCACTATCCGCCTTGCCGATCTGCGTTTCGGTGGCGAGCTCCTGCCGGAGTTGCATGATCGCGGCCATAGCCGCCTCAGTGCGCGCGGTGACCGTCTGATGGCTCTTTTTCGTGGGCTGTTTGCCTTTGCTGTTCATTTCGGCAAGTAGCCTTTTTCCTTCAGATGCGACTTTAGCAGCCGCTCGACGTATGAGGCGATCGAGCGCTCTTCCTGCTCAGCCGCTTTCTCAAGTGCTTTCTTGACTTCCTCGTCAATGCGGATGGATAGCGCTGCTGTTTTTGCCATGTGTGCCGTTGTGTGTAGTTGCAATACAATTCGACTTGTGTTTATGATACACACAGTTGCACACAAAGCAACAGCCCGCGCCAGTGTTCGAGCACTGGCACGGGCCTAACCGCAGGCAAAGGAGTTGACCCCATGCCCGAAGCTGTAGCCAGCAATAGCATACCCGCGTCCGAAGGTCAGCCAGAGGAGTTGACCGCCCTTCTCAATCTCACAGCTACCATGGCTTTCGCTCTGGTTGACCGCATGATCACGGCGCGGCTCGCTGGCACCAAGCCGGAAACCGCCGCGCCATCTGGAAAAGTCACCATATGGCCCGACTTATTCCAGCGCATCGGCAAGATCGTCGATGATGTCTATGCCGATCATCGCCTTTCCGTGCCAGAACCCGGAAACGCCAATCCCACGTCGCAATATTTTCACATGGTCATTCGCAAGCTGGAAGGCTCGCGCGACCCTTTCGAAGCCGGTAGCCTCTTGCCGTGGATCGAAATGAAAATCCGCGCCGACGCCGCGAAGCTCGCAGCGCAGCCGATTGAGGCGAACGAAGATGGTTCGCTGCGCGACCGGATCATTGCCGACAACATCGCCGCTGGCATCTCGTCCGCCGATATCGCCCAGGCGATGAACATCAAGCGTTCTACCGTCGAACGCATAATCGGTCGGCTGGAAGGGAGAGATCGAGACAGCCGGAAAGCCGGCTGAAAACTCGAACCACATAGCAGGGGCGCGGCTTCATCCGCGCCCTTTTTCTTGTCTACATTCCGCCGTCGTTTCGGCGCTGACAGCCCGCCAGGATTGCCGCACGTTTCATCGCATCGACAAGCCCGATGGAGGTGAAATTTGTACCCGCGTCCCACCGCCCGAGAGATGCGTGATCTTCTCGCTTATTCGAATGTCACGCCTGTGTGGCTACTCTACTACTGGCGACTTCTCAAGGGCCGCGCGGCCGGCGACTACGCCGCTGCGTTTCGCCTTTTGCCCGATCATTTGCCACGCGGAACGAAGCCGCCAACCATCCCCGAATGCGCGCTTGTTCTGGCCGATCATGGCCTTGCTTGATGTGGGAATCTTTCGCCCTTGAAAAGCGCGCCTCGGCTTCTTTTTGCGCTGTATGTGGGAATCTCTATCGGCTTGATTTATAATGCAATTCCGCCGCTAGCGGGGCCAAAGAGAAGTCGCTGACCGGAGATTTTCATACGAATGTGGAAATCTTTTTTGGTTTTTGGCCGCGCAGTCTTAGACACATTGCCGTTTCCCCAAGTTTCGTGAAGGCTCGAAAAGCCCGGTCTGCAGGGGTTTGAAGGATCTTCGAACGAACTTCGAAGCTTTTTCGAGCGCCTGTTGAAGGAAACCACCTCGCGCATACGTTCGAGCGCGAAACTGGTTAATTCCATTCCACCACGTGTCAAAAAGTTATGTCTCGCCGAACGTCGTTTTCGGTCAGAAAGCCTCTTGTTTTCAGATCATTAACCGCAGGTTACCGGCAAATATCGGCTAATCCCATAAATTCCGATTATTGGTGACAGACAACAGTCCTGTCATATGGTGACCCACCGCTGCAGGCCAACAATTCACGCAGCGACAAGGTCTGGCGAAGACAATCATTCCCGTCCGCTTTCCACTTTTCCACAAGCCCAGAAAAAATCTGCATAATCCGGCGAAAAATTCTCATTTTGCCGCTTGCGGCGCAGAAAGGTGCTGACTATAAGGGCGCCACCACAGAGCACGCGCCCTTCGTCTATCGGTTAGGACGACAGATTTTCATTCTGTAAAGAGGGGTTCGACTCCCCTAGGGCGTGCCACTCTCCTTCATCATTTCCCTGTCTTTTCATAGAGTTCCGTTCGCGGATCCAACTGTGCTTGTCGCGCGAGTTGATGGGGCAAATGCAATGACATCACGCATCATACGCTGCCGTCTGCAGAACGAAGCTCGGCTCGTGAACTCGCTCCGCAATCTTCGGAAAACTCATTCTTTTCAACGATATGATCAGCCCAAAAATGGTTTTCGGTATTTACCGGGGATTAGCGGGCGGCGTCTAAGATCATCAAGGCATTTCTGCTGACACGGCACTCCAACATACTCCTGAGCGACAAGGGATTTTCGGATATGAGCCATACGGAAACGACCTATACCTCGTGGTTTGAGCGCATCAAAAGCGCGCTGATCGGCGCATTGGTCGGCCTTGTTCTGCTTATCGGATGTATCTGGCTGCTGATATGGAACGAAGGACGTGCGATCCAGACCTATCGCGCTCTGTCCGAAGGCGCGTCACAGGTGATTTCGGTCGATGGTGCGGCTATCGATTCGGCCAATGAAGGCAAGTTGGTCCATATCAGTGGCGCGGTGAAATCCGATCAGATCCCGCAGGATAGCCAATTCGGCGTCATCGCCGATCGGGCCGTCGGCCTTTCCCGTAGCGTCGCGATGTATCAGTGGGTGGAAAAGAGCGAGAGCCAGACCAAAAAGACATTGGGTGGCGGCGAAGAAACGACGACGACCTATTCCTACACCAAGGAATGGCGCTCGGACATCGTCGATTCGAGCCGCTTCAAGCAATCTGATGATCATCAAAATCCAACCAGCATGCCTGACGGCGCCACCTTCACGGCAAAAACGGCGCATGTCGGCGCCTTCTCGGTACCAGGCAAGGATGTGGCGGGGATCGGCGACTATTCGCGACTCGCGCTCACCGACAGCGACGTGCAGCGCATAGCGGTGCAGGTTGGCGCCAGCCGGCCGGCAAAGCGCAATTCCGAGGGTGCCTATATCGGTCTGAACGAAAACCTGCCCGACGTCGGCGATCTCAGGATCACCTACCAGAGAATCGACGTGGAAACGGCAAGCATCGTCGGCAAGCAGAGTCACAGCGCGCTCGTTCCCTACGAGACGACCAACCACCGCGATATTTTCCTTACCGCTGATGGCCATGTGGATGCCGGCCAGATGTTCAAAACGGCAGAGAGCGAAAACAGCATTATCACCTGGCTTGTGCGCGCCTGCGGCCTCATCGGCTTGTTCGTCAGTTTCAAGCTGATGTTTGCGCTCCTGCCCATCCTCGCCGACCTGATTCCGTTTCTCGGCTCGGTCATCGGCTTCGGCACGAGCATCGTGGCCTGCGTGTTGACACTGCTCGTCGGCCCTGTTGTCATCGCCATAGGCTGGTTCGCCTACAGGCCGCTGTTGTCCGTCGGAATCATTGCGGGCGGCATATTGCTTGCCGTGATCGTCACTCGCCTTCGCAGAAAAGCACCGCTTTCTCAGCCGCAGCCGGCCTGATCTCTTTCCAAGCCTAGCCCTTCAGCCAGTCACTTGGCCGGTGCGCCGTCGCTGATACGCAGCTGGATTCTGCGCGAGCCCTGATAGTGTTCGGCACCGAGCGAGCCTGCGACATGCAGGTTGGCGCCGCGAGAGTTGAGAAGCAGGTTGCCGAGCGGGGTCTCGGCAGCCCTGAAGGCTATGCCGTCGAGGCGCGCACCGTCCATGGCTTCCAGCGTCACCTTCACATGCCGCTCGCCGACCAGGCGGGAATCACGCACACGATGCGCCGGTATGGCAAAGACTGGCTGGGAATGTCCCGAGCCATAAGGCCCCGCCGTTTCCAGACGGTCGATAAGCTCGATCGTTGCGCCGCTTGCAGCGATAGCACCATCGATCTTCAGCGTTTCATTGGCAACAAGAGCCGATACCGTCTTCTGTGCTTTCTCGATGAAGAAGGCTCTCAGCAGGCCAAGCTTGCCGCGCTCGACGGTCAAGCCGGCAGCCATGGCGTGACCACCGCCTTTCACAAGCAGTCCCTCGTCGACCGCTGCACGCACCATCCTGCCCATGTCGAAGCCGTTGATCGAACGCCCCGAACCGGTGCCCCTGCCTGAGGGATCGAAGGCGATGGCGAAGGCGGGTCGCTTGAACCTCTCCTTCAGGCGCGCGGCAATGAGGCCGACAATACCGGGGTGCCATTTCTCATGCGCGGTGACGATAACGGAAGCCCCCTCGCCGTCTCCATACTCGGCCAGCGCTTCGGCCTCGGCCTCCTGCAGCATGATCGCTTCCATGGCTTGCCGCTCGCGGTTGAGCTCGTCCAGCCGCTGAGCGATGGCTTCGGCTTCTACGGCATCGTCCAGCGTCAGCAGGCGGCTTCCCAGCGCAGCATCACCGATTCGCCCGCCGGCATTGATGCGCGGGCCGATCAGGAAGCCGAAATGATAGGGCGTAACAGGACCTGCCAGGCCCGCCTTGCGGAATAGTGCCGCAAGACCGGCATTGCTCTGGTGGCGCGCCGCGACCAACCCCTTGACCACATAGGCGCGGTTGAGGCCCTTGAGGGGCACGACATCGCAGACGGTCGCGAGCGCCACTATATCCAGCCACTGCAGGAGATCGATCGCGAGAATGCGCTTGTCTCCAGCCTCGCGCAGCAGGCGCAGCGTTGCAACCAGCACCATGAAGACGACACCGGCCGCACAAAGATGCCCTAGCCCGGAAAGATCGTCTTCGCGGTTTGGGTTGACGAGGGAGTGGCAAGGCGGCAGCTCGTGTGTCACCTGGTGGTGATCGATGACGACGACATCGATGTTGCGGTCCGCGGCAGCCGCCAGCGCCTCATGACTGGTGGAGCCGCAATCGACCGTGACGATGAGGCTAGCGCCGTTGTCGATCAACTGATTGATGGCCGTCGGGTTAGGCCCGTAACCTTCGAAGATGCGATCGGGAATATAGATATGCGCCTTGACGCCGAAATGGGTCAGGAAGCGATACATGAGCGCGGAGGAGGCTGCACCATCGACATCGTAGTCACCGAAGATCGCGACGGGCTCGCCGTCACGGATCGCAGCGGCAAGGCGCTTGGCGGCCTTCTCGCAGTCCGTCAGCTTGTAGGGGTCTGGCATGAGGCTGCGGATGGTGGGATCGAGGAATTCGACTGCCTCATCCACCGTCACGCCGCGGCCGGCAAGCACACGTGCGATCAGATCCGGCAGGCCGTGCATCTGCGACATGGCGAGCGCGCGGTTCTGCCCCGCCTGATCGAGGCGTGAAACCCAGCGATTGTCGAGAACCGATTTTTCGACGCCCAGGAAGGCACGCGGTACCGGATCGACCTGATCTGCCATGCCAAACTCCGCTTTCATCATCTGCCCTTTTTACAGATGCAGGGCAGATAGCAAAGCGGTGATTTCAAGCCTGTGGATTACCAGAAAATTGCCCAGATAACCAAGCCGATAACAAGCAGCTGGACGAAGAGGATCGAAAGCAGGATCAGGAGCGTGGCCCAATTCCGCCCTCGCGGCGCCTCGCGCTCGAAGGCAGCTCCAGGCGCCGTAGGGTCAGATTTCTGCAAGCCCGCCTGAGGGTTTTCGATCTCCGTCCGAACATGATCATGCGTATGCTCGATATTCCTCAACCCGCGACTCCAACGGCTCCCAGGTTGATTATATCTATATCTACATATCTGTTAATATAAATTCGGCGAAATGCTTTGATTAATAACAGAAAACCCGTCCGAGCGACCTCGGACGGGTTGAACCGTTCCAAATTGGAACAAAGCGTCAGGATTCTTCCTTGGGACGCTCGATGCGGATGACCTGTGGTTCTCCGACGAGGTAGCCTTCTTCCTTGATTGCAGCGACCGCCTTGCGCACCGAATCCTCCATGGTCGCATGGGTGACGAGGATGATCGTCTGGTGGTGCGAGGGCGCCAGATGCTGCTTGGAACGCTGGACGATCGATTCCAGCGAAATTTGGTTTTCCGCCATGCGCGTGGCGACGCTGGCAAAAACGCCGGTGCGGTCGAGAACGGTCAGGCGGATGAAATAGCCGCCCTCATGGCTCTGGATCTGCGCCTTGCGGTAAGTCTCAAGCGACTTGGCAGGATGGCCGAGAACGGGAACGCGCTGGGCGCCCGGCTGGCTCTTGGCGATGTCGGCGATATCGCCGAGCACCGAAGAGGCCGTGGCGTTGCCGCCGGCGCCGGGGCCGACCATCAGCAATTCGCCGAGGATATCGGATTCGATTGCGACCGCATTGGTAACGCCATCGACCTGGGCGATGACGGAATCGACCGGCACCATGGTCGGATGCACGCGCTGTTCGATGCCGGTATCCGTGCGTTGGGCGACGCCGAGCAGCTTGATGCGGTAGCCAAGGTCGGCGGCGGCGTGGATATCGTCGATCGAGATATTGGTGATGCCTTCGAGATAGATATCGTCGGCGGCGATCCTGTTGCCAAAGGCAAGCGTCGTCAGGATCGAAAGCTTGTGGGCGGTGTCATTGCCTTCGATGTCGAAAGCCGGATCGGCTTCGGCATAACCGAGGCGCTGAGCTTCCTTCAGGCAATCGGCAAAGGACAGGCCTTCCTTCTCCATCTTGGTGAGGATGTAGTTGCAGGTGCCGTTCATGATGCCGTAGACGCGCGAGATCGTGTTGCCCGTCAGCGATTCACGCAGCGCCTTGATAACAGGGATGCCGCCGGCAACGGCCGCTTCGAAGTTCAGGAGCGAGCCCTTTTCTTCGGCGATCGTCGCAAGCTCGACGCCGTGATAGGCAAGCAGCGCCTTGTTGGCGGTCACCACATGGAGACCGCGGGAAAGAGCGGCGCGAACAGCTACGTTTGCAGCCCCTTCAGCGCCGCCGATCAGCTCGACGAACACGTCGATATCGGCCTTTTCGGCCAGTTCTTCCGGACGCTCGTACCAGGTGATGCCAGTCAGATCGATGCCACGGTCCTTCGAACGATCACGCGCCGAAACTGCCGTAATCGTAATCGGGCGTCCGCAGGTGACTGCAAGTTCATTGCTTTTCTGCCTGATGATGCGAACAAGCGAGGCGCCAACGGTGCCCAAGCCCGCAATGCCGATTTTGAGGGCATCTGCCATGGATCGATCCTGAAATGTCTAGTGAGAGACAGCCGCAAATCTGCGGCTGTCTTCGAGGTTGGAATTAACGGTGGGCGTTGAGCGAGATAACGTTGTGCATCGTCTCGTCCGCCGTCGACATGAACTTCTTGATGTTGCGCGCAGCCTGGCGGATGCGGTGTTCGTTCTCGACAAGCGCCAGACGAACGTAATCGTCACCCTGTTCGCCGAAACCGATACCCGGGGCAACGGCGACGTCGGCCTTCTCGACCAGAAGCTTCGAGAATTCCAGCGAGCCGAGATGACGGAACTTTTCCGGGATCTTCGCCCAGGCGAACATGGTGGCAGCGGGCGGCGGCACTTCGAAGCCGGCCTTGCCGAAGCTCTCGACCATGACATCGCGGCGGCGCTTGTAGACGTTGCGGACTTCCGCAATGTCGGAACCGTCGCCATTCAGGGCATGGGTTGCGGCAACCTGGATCGGCGTGAAGGCACCGTAATCGAGGTAGGACTTCACACGCGTCAGTGCTGCGATCAGCCGCTCGTTGCCGACCGCAAAGCCCATGCGCCAGCCGGGCATGGAAAAGGTCTTGGACATGGAGGTGAATTCAACCGTCACATCCATTGCGCCCGGCACCTGCAGAACCGACGGTGGCGGCTCGCCATCGAAATAGATTTCCGAATAGGCAAGGTCCGACAGCACGATGATGTCATGCTTCTTGGCGAAGGCGATGACGTCCTTGTAGAAGTCGAGGGTCGCCACGAAGGCCGTCGGGTTCGACGGGTAATTCAGGATCAGCGCCAGCGGCTTCGGGATCGAGTGGCGAACGGCGCGTTCCAGCGGCGGGAAGAAGCTCTCGTCCGGCTCGACCGACATGGAGCGGATCACACCGCCAGCCATCAGGAAGCCGAAGGCATGGATCGGATAGGTCGGGTTCGGGCAGAGGATGACGTCGCCCGGTGCGGTGATGGCCTGCGCCATGTTGGCGAAGCCTTCCTTGGAGCCAAGGGTAGCGACCACCTGCGTATCCGGATTGAGCTTCACGCCGAATCGGCGCGCATAATAGGCAGCCTGCGCGCGCCGCAGACCGGGAATGCCCTTGGAGGACGAATAACGATGGGTGCGCGGGTCCTGAACGACCTCGCAGAGCTTGTCGACGATCGCCTGAGGGGTCGGAAGATCAGGGTTTCCCATGCCGAGATCGATGATATCGGCCCCGCCCGCTCGCGCGCTCGCTTTCAAACGGTTGACCTGTTCGAAAACGTAAGGCGGCAAACGCCGGACTTTGTGAAACTCTTCCATCTCTTTCCCCATGGAAATGCGGCCAACCTGACCGCTGTCGAAGCTCGTTCCGTCTCCCGGCATCTGCGATACGAGCTTCAGACTCGCAGCGCCGTATTCCTCTTCAACTTAACTGCGCGGCAAATCTTTGACGGAGAAGCCGCGCACGAAGCGCATTATCGGGAAAATTGCGTCTTCCGATCCATCCGGAAGGCTTTGCGTCCAAATCGCCTTAAAGGCAAGGCTTATTTGGTGATTTCGGAGAGCGTCGCGGCCCCGTGGTCGGCGGCAAGCGCGCGCATCTCGGCGACGCGACGCTGGTACTCCGCTTCCGAGATTGCGCCCGACTGCCGCTTGGCGGTCAGGGCCGTCAGCTGGTGCTGAAGCTCGGCCGCCTGTTCGTCGCTCATCTGCACATTGGCGGCCGTCAGCGGCGCACCGAACGACGGGTAGCCGTCCGGGCTTTTGGTAAGGCCGCCTTCAACGGGTTCGCCCTTGGAGGCCGGCATCACGACTGCCGTCGGCGCTGCCATGCGCTGGGCAAAAGCCTTCTTCTCCTCAGCGGTCTTGTTGCATCCGGCAAGCGCAATGGCCATGGCCGCGGCCGCCGCGCAGATTGCTGCGGTGCGGGTGAAGGTCGCGATATGCCCAATGCCTGTCGTCGTCATGCCTGATGATCCAATCCTGCCTGCTTCGACTGTTAAATTCGTCGCAGCGACAAAGCAATAGCATGAGAGCGGGCGCGCGGAACTTGTTTTCTTCATCGCCGCAGATGTACAACGAATGAACAGTGGATGCTGCCGCCGGAGGAAGTGCGTGACCGACAGCAAGCGGGAGAATGGTGCAAAGGTGGATTTCGACGCCAAGGATCTCGATCCCTATCTCCTGAAGGATCCCGAGGCCATGGCGATGAACTTCGCCCGTGCGCTCGAAAACCTCGGCAGGGCAGCTTCGGCGTGGCTCGGCCCGCGTGAGCGCGGCGAAATCTCCGACACGGTCGTCGAACCCGTCACCGATATGGTGAAGACGCTCTCCAAGGTGACGGACTACTGGATTTCCGATCCGCGCCGAACCTTCGAGGCGCAGACGCAGCTGATGAGCTCGTTCTTCGGCATATGGATGAACTCCGTGCAGAGGATGCAGGGCAGCCCGCTGGGAGCGGAACCGATCGCACGGGTGGATAAGCGTTTCGCCGACGAAGACTGGCAGAAGAATCCCTTCTTCGAATTTTTAAAGCAGGTCTATTTCGTGACCGCCGACTGGGCCGAAAAGCTGGTTGCCGAGACCGAAGGGCTGGACGAGCACACCAAGCACAAGGCCGGCTTCTATGTGAAGCAGATTACGGCAGCGCTCTCGCCCACCAATTTTGTGGTCACCAATCCGCAGGTCTACCGTGAGACGATCGCAACGAGCGGCGAAAACCTCGTGCGCGGCATGAGGATGCTGACCGAGGATATCATTGCCGGTCGCGGCGAACTCCGCATGCGCCAGACCGACATGACCAAATTCGCCGTCGGCCGCGACATGGCGCTGACACCGGGCAAGGTGATCGCGCAGAACGAAATCTGCCAAATCATCCAATACGAGCCATCGACGGAAACCGTGCTCAAGCGGCCACTGCTGATTTGCCCGCCGTGGATCAACAAATTCTACATCCTCGATCTCAACCCGCAGAAATCCTTCATCAAGTGGTGCGTGGACCAGGGACATACGGTCTTCGTCATCTCCTGGGTCAACCCGGATAGCCGCCATGCGCTGAAGGACTGGACGGCTTACGCAAGGGAAGGCGTCGATTTCGCACTGGAAACGGTCGAGAAGGCAACCGGTGAGAAGGAAGTCAACGCCATCGGCTATTGCGTCGGCGGCACGCTGCTTGCCGCAACCCTTGCCCTGCACGCCAAGGAAAAGAACAAGCGCATCAAGAGTGCAACGCTCTTCACCACCCAGGTCGATTTTACCCATGCCGGCGACCTGAAGGTCTTTGTCGACGAGGAGCAGCTTCAGGCGCTGGAAGCGCATATGCAGGCGCTCGGCTATCTCGACGGCTCGCGCATGTCGACAGCCTTCAACATGCTCAGGGCGAGCGAGCTCATCTGGCCCTATTTCGTCAACAACTACCTGAAGGGCCAGGAGCCCCTGCCCTTCGACCTGCTGTTCTGGAATGCCGATTCGACCCGCATGGCTGCGGCCAATCATGCCTTCTACCTGCGCAACTGCTATCTCAGGAATGCGCTGACCAAGGATGAGATGGTCCTCGACGGCAAGACCTTGTCGCTGAAGGACATCAAGATACCCATCTACAATCTCGCGACCCGCGAGGATCACATCGCGCCGGCAAATTCCGTCTTCGTCGGCAGCCAGTTCTTTGGCGGCAAGGTGCAGTTCGTTGTTGCAGGCTCCGGTCATATTGCCGGCGTCGTCAATCCGCCGGACAAGCATAAGTATCAGTTCTGGACCGGCGGCCCGGCCAAGGGCGACTATGATGCATGGCTTGCCAAGGCAAAGGAGACGAGGGGTTCCTGGTGGCCGCACTGGCACGCGTGGATCGAATCGCAAACCGGCGAGCGCGTGGCTGCCCGCAAGGTGGGTGGAGCAGCACTCAATGCGATCGAGGAAGCTCCGGGCAGCTATGTGATGGCGCGCAGCTGAAAGCACAAAAATTTCCCGCCGCCTGGTCGCCCTCACCGAGCAGTGACATACCGATCGCGGCAAACCTTTGAAAAATAGCTTTTTCTAAGATATTACGTCTCTTTTCGCGACAATCGAAACGGAACCCTGCACCTGTAAACTAATTGGAAACCATAGTTCGTCATCCTTAAGAAACGGTCGCTTGTCGCGAATGGGCCAAAATTCGGCCTTTTTGGGCAGTTAGCGGCTCCGGCAAAGATCCGTAAGTCAGTGCTGCCGGCCTGCGTAGCGCGTTTTGGAAGACGAGTAGAGTATGGCGTTTGCGGTAGGGACGTTCAATAACGTCGCCCCTTTTGGCGGATCCGCTGTTCATTCAGGCAGATCTCGCGGTTTACTCACCGGCATCGCAATAGCCGGACTTTTGACCTCCACGTGGCTTATCGGCACGATTGCCACAATGCAATCCGTATCGATGCCCTTCTCCTCACCGAAGGAGATCGCTCCGGTCACAGCAGCACCAAGGCCAACGCCTGTTGCCGTCACGCATGAGCGGCTTATCCATGTCAATAAGGCTTCGCGGCTTGCAGCATTCAATGCCAAGCCGGTCATGCCGTTAACGGCTCAGATTATCCAGTCTCACGCCGAGAAGACCTCGGCGGCATCGAGCGCAAAGCTCGCGCTCGCCAAGACCAATCGCCTCCCCGTTGCCGTCGCGGAACTTCAGCCGGTGGCCGTCTCCGACAATCCGCGCTTCAACAAGGAAGACACTGTCAAGGCGGTGGCAGCCGTCGTCCAAACCGCTGCCGCCACTCCTGCCGAGGATGGCGCCGACCGGATCATCATCCCGTCGAAGGATGCAGTCGCTGCGGCCGAAATGCCGGCTATGCTCGCTCTAGCCGACGCCGGCCCACGCGTCATGCCCGCTCCCGTCGAACTGCTGCCGGCGATCCCCGCTGCTCTCGCCGCCAACAAGCCGGCCGAGATGGAGGTTGCCGAGGCAGACGATGGTGCGCGGCCTTTCGATCTGGTTCTCACCCCCGATGAGGATTCCGTACCGCTCCCGATGGCGCGGCCCGATGGCCTCGTCGGCAAGCCGGCGCCTGTCTCCAAGGGTTCGCAGCGGACTGCCGAGCCTGTGCTTGCCTATGCCAAGCCGAACTCGCCGATCGAAGATGACGAAGACGATGCGGTGCCGCGCTATGACAAGCCGGTCTTTACGCCGCGCTTGCGCGCTGGTGTGGCGATCTACGACATTGAAAACGCTACCGTCTACCTGCCGAACGGCGAGCGGCTGGAGGCCCATTCCGGTCTCGGCAAGATGCGCGACAACCCGCGTTATATTGATCAGAAAATGCGCGGACCGACGCCGCCGCACACCTATAACCTAACGATGCGCGAAGCCCTGTTCCATGGCGTGGCGGCCATTCGCCTGACGCCGGTGCAGGGTTCGGACGCGATCTTCAACCGTGTCGGTCTGCTGGCACACACCTATATGCTCGGCAGGAACGGCGACTCCAACGGCTGCGTTTCCTTTAGGGATTACAAGCGCTTCCTGGCTGCCTACAAGCGTGGAGACATCCGGCAGCTCGTCGTGGTGCCGCGGATGAACAACAAGCCGGCTTCGACACTCGCCTCGCTCTTCTCCTCACGCACCTAGAGCCTTTCCTGGTCAGATTGCAGCATTCTGTTGGCTCAAACGGAGTCGGATGGTCGACCGGCCGGCGCGCGTCGTAGCCCAGATCTACGGCCAAGCCGGCCGATCGATCAGGCGACCCGTTTCAGCCAACCCCGGTGGTTTGCTTGCAAACCAGCTAGGGCCGGGCATCTTTCCGCCAGGATCAAAGGCGATCGGCTCGGACGTACCTAGGGGTATGCCCTTCGCCCATCGCCTTTGCCCTGACGAAAACCTGCTCCGGCAGAATGCTGCGATCTGACCGAGAAAGGCTCTAAAGATTGGCCGCGAGGAAATCGGCGAGCGACCGGCTCTCCGCCGTGAGGCGCATCTTTCCCCTGACGAGTGCGAGTTCGGATGCCGGCTGCGGATCGAACCCGTCTGCTGCTCCAAGCCGGCGATGTTCAGGCAGGACGGCATCCGACGGCAGCAGGCTGATGCCGAGGCCTGAGGCGACCGCCGCCTGAACGCCCATCAAACCCTGGCTCGTATAGGCGATGCGCCAGCGCCATCCGCTGCGCTCGATGAAGCAGATCGCCCGTTCACGGTAGATGCAGCCGACAGGAAAAACAGCAAGCGGGACCGGCTCATTCCTCACCGACCGGCGCGTGCTCTCGACCCAGATCAGTTCCTCCTTCCAACTCGCCAGACAGGCACCATCACCGGGTTCCCGCTTGATCAGTGCCAGATCGATTTCACCCGTATCGAGAAGGCGGCGAAGCTCGACGCTCCAGCCGCTGACGGTGTCGAGCCTAATATGCGGTGAGGCAGCGGAAAAACCGGAGAGAAGATCGATGAGCCTGCGACCGGCAAAATCCTCGGGAACGCCGAGCCTGACGGTCTTGGGCGCAGCGGGCTTGCGCATGACGTCCATTGCCTCTTCTGCCGTCGCCAACAGACGTCGGGCATAACTCAAGAGAATTTCGCCCTCCTCCGTCGTCTGGATACCACCCGTCGATTTGTCGCGCAGAAGCAGGGTGTGGCCGATATTGGCCTCGAGCTTCTTGATCTGCTGGCTGACGGTGGACTGGGTCAGGTGAACACGCTCAGCCGCCCGCGTGAAGCCGCCGGCATCAACGACCGCTGCGAAGGTCCGGAGAAGATCGAGGTCAAAGGCGAAGCTCATTCGGTTTTCCACTGTCCGTAATTATCACATTTAATTTCTCAATGACGCTGTTCTTTGTCAACATGAAGCAAATCATGGAGATGAGAGATGACCCTTCCCGGAAACCGACCAACCTGGCTGACCTTCGATTGCTACGGCACGCTGATTCAATGGGATGAAGGCCTGCTTGCTGCCATGGGCGCGATCCTGTCAGCCAAAGGCCGCGATATCGACCAGGCCGCCTTCATTGCCGTCTATGACCGCTACGAGCATGAACTGGAACAGCAAAAGCCGCACCGATCCTTCAGCCAAGTCACGGCTCTCGCATTGGAACTTGCCATGAAGGAGTTCGGCCTGCCATTCCACACCGCTGATGCCCATCTGCTGACATCCTCTATCGGCCGGATGCCGCCGTTCCCGGAAGTGGTAGAAACGCTCGGCAGGCTGAAAGCTGCCGGTTTCCGGCTTGCCATTATTTCCAATACGGACGACGCGATCATTGCCGGCAATGTCGCGCAGCTCGGCGGTTTCGTCGACCGGGTGATCACCGCGGAGCAGGCGGAAGCCTATAAGCCCTCGCCGCAAATCTTCCGGCACGCCTGGAAAACGCTCGGCATCGGCATGGATGATCTCGTACATATCTGCGCCAGCCCGCATCTTGACCTTGCCGCCGCGCGAGAACTCGGTTTTCGTGCGATCTGGGTTGATCGTGGCACGGGACGGAAACCGCTCAGCGACTACCGCCCCAACGAGATCGTGCCCACGCTCGACAAGGTACCCGGTCTTTTTGCCGCACACGGCTGGATGTAATTGACGCGATAGGAGACAAGACATGGCCCATGAACTGAACCTGGCGAAGGGACAGCCGGCGATATTGCGCAATCTGCCGCTCGATACCGACGAGATCTGGCAGGCGCGTGTCGATCTCGCAGCGTGCCTTCGAATGGCGGCGCGGCTCGGGCTTGAGGAAGGCATCTGCAACCATTTCTCGGCAGTCGTGCCCGGCCATCCCGATCTCTTTCTCGTCAACAGGCTCGGCTGGGCCTTTCAGGAGGCAACGGCTTCATCGCTGCTGATCTGCGATTTTGAAGGCAACGTCATTGCCGGCGACGGCGTGCCAGAGGCAACAGCCTTCTTCATCCATGCCCGCCTGCACAAGATGTCGCCGCGCGTCGGTGCGGCCTTCCACACGCATATGCCGAATGCGACAGCGCTCAGCATGGTCGAGGGCGATCCCTTCATCTGGGCTGGACAGACGTCACTGAAGTTCTATGGCCGCGTCGCCGTCGACGAGAACTATAGTGGACTGGCGCTCGATGAACGTGAGGGCGACAGGATCGCAGCCGTGCTCGGCGACAAGGACATCCTGTTCATGAAGAACCATGGCGTCATGGTCTGCGCGCCAAACATCGCCGAAGCCTGGGACGATCTCTATTATCTGGAGCGCGCCGCAGAGGTTCAACTCAAGGCGATGAGCACCGGACGCCGGCTGGTGCCGGTATCAGAAGAGATTGCTGAACAGGCGGCAAAGCAGATGCGTGAAGGCGATCCGGAAAGTGCCCGCCTGCATCTCGAAAGCGTCAGGCGCGTTCTCGACCGGCAGGCGCCCGAATATCGGACCTAGGCCTCGCCTATTTCAGCCATACGCCGATGCGCTCTACCGCTTCGGCGATCTCGGCTTCTGAACCGGCATAGGACATGCGGAGCGTACGCGGTCCTTCCACCGGATCGAAATCGAGGCCGGGCGTGGCGGCGACGTTGATTTCCGCCAACATGCGGCGCGCGAAATCCATGCTGTCATTGGTGAAGCGCGATACGTCGACATAGGCGTAGAAGGCGCCATCCATGGGCGACGCCGGTGCAAGGCCGATCTTCGGCAGCCGGTCGAGCAGCAGTTCGCGATTGGCGGCATAACTTGCCTTGACGCGATCCAGTTCCTCGCTGGCGCCGAGCGCTGCTGTGGCTGCGATCTGCGAAAGCTCCGGCGGCGAAATATAGAGGCTCTGGGCGACGCGCTCGATCGGGCGCACCAGCCGCTCAGGCAGCACCATCCAACCGATGCGCCAGCCGGTCATGCAATAGTATTTAGAGAAGGAGTTGATGACGATCGCCTCGTCCGTCAGCTCCAGCGCGCTCGTCTCTTCGCCTGCGAAGGTGAGGCCGTGATAAATCTCGTCGGAGATGAAGGCGATGTCATTGGCATCGCAATAGGCGGCAAGCGCCTTCAGGCCTTCGCGGCCGGTCACCGTGCCGGTCGGATTTGCAGGGCTTGCAAGCAGCACGCCCTTCAGCTTCACGCCCTTTTCCTTCTGGATCGCTTCGAGGCTTTCGGGCGTCAGCGTGAAATGCGTTTCTGATGTGACGGGCACTTCGACCACATTGAGGCCGAGGGCACCGAGGATGTTGCGATAGGCAGGATAGCCCGGCCGGGCAATGGCAACCGCATCGCCGGCATCAAAAAGCGACAGGAAGGCGAGATTGAAGGCCGCCGACGAGCCGGTTGTGATGGCAATGCGGACGGGATCGATCTCAAGGCCGTGGCGATCGCGATAGTGCCAGGCGAGCGCATGTTTCAGCAGCGCTGTGCCGAGCGCATCCGTATAGCCGATCCGCCCCTCGGCAAGCGCTGTGCGGGCGGCCTCAAGGGCTGCCTGGGGAGCTGGATGCGAGGGCTGGCCGACAGCCATGGAAATGACGGGGTGACCGCCTGCCCGTCTCTTCGTCGCTTCGGCCAGAACATCCATGGCGTGGAATGGTTCGACTTCGCTGCGTTTCGATATGGAAAACACGATCACTTCCTGCCTGGCTTCAGATAAAGGCCAGACAATTGCCGCAATAATCGGCTCATCACAATCCCGCGAGGGCTTGGATCGGAGGAAAATTCCTGTTTGATGGCGGCCCGACGCGCCGTAATTTGATGCGGACGCATCCAAGCCCATTAACCCGGCGATGGTATTTTTCGTTCGAAAACCCATCAGTCGACGACGAGGATACCATGGCCTTCTTCTCCAAAACGCTCACCGCGCTGGTGCTTGCAGCCTCCATCGCCCTTCCGGCTCAGGCATTTGCATTCGACGACCAGCAGAAGAAGGAACTGGGTGAATTCATCAAGCAGTATCTGATCGAAAATCCGGAGATCATGCTCGAGGTGCAGGATGCGCTGCAGAAAAAGCAGCAGATGGCCCAGCAGGTGAAGGCGACCATGGCCATCGAGAACAATACCGACGGCATCTTCGATTCCAAGAATGACGTGACACTCGGCAACCCGAAGGGCGATGTCACCGTCGTCGAGTTCTTCGACTATAACTGCACCTATTGCCGTCACGCCCTGCCCGACATGCAGGCGCTCCTGAAGAAGGACAAGAATGTCCGCTTCGTGCTGAAGGAGTTCCCGATTCTCGGACCGGATTCGGTCGCGGCACATCGCGTGGCAGATGCCTTCCGCCGGCTTGCGCCTGAAAAGTACAGCGATTTCCACGTCGCGCTACTCGGCAGCGACGGCCGCGCCTCCGAGGATACCGCAATCCAGGTCGCCTCCTCTCTCGGCGTCAGCGAAGACAAGATTCGCGCGGAGATGAAAAAGAGCCCGAACGATGACATCGTGCAGGCGACCTATCAGCTCGCCGCCAATCTCGGCATCAGCGGTACACCGTCCTATGTGATCGGCAACGAAATGGTGCCCGGCGCCGTCGGCATCGACGATCTTGAAGCCAAGGTGAAGAACATGCGGGCCTGCGGCAAGACGAGCTGCTGAACCCGCGCTCATCAAATCGCCTAAATCGAAGCGTTTCAGCCATGTGGACAAACATGGCGCGACGTCCCTTGCCGATTCTGTAAGGGCTTTCAATAAGCCCGCGTGGAGTCTATAGGTGGCGCTCGCGCATTCCCGTGCCTTTGCTGCCGATAGGCTGGCACAGGACGCGATGAATACAGTGAACCGCGTAGCGGTCGCTTGATCCCGAGAGGATCAAGAGCCGGTGCGCCAAACGGAACATTCGATGACGCAAACGATTTTTGTCCTGAACGGGCCCAACCTGAATATGCTGGGCAAGCGAGAACCTGGCATCTATGGCGGCAAGACGCTCAAGGACATAGAGGCGGACTGCAAGGCTGCGGGCCGCGAACTCGGCTTCGACATCGATTTCCGCCAAAGCAATCACGAAGGCACGCTGGTGGACTGGTTCCACGAAGCGGATGAAAAGGCCATCGGCGTTGCCATCAATGCAGGCGCCTATACGCATACGTCGGTCGCGCTGCATGATGCGATCCGTGCCATTTCCATTCCCGTCATCGAGCTCCACATATCCAACGTGCACGCGCGGGAAGAATTCCGCCACAAGTCGATGATCGCACCCGCATGCAAGGGCGTGATCTGCGGCTTCGGGCCTCATAGCTACATCCTGGCGCTGCACGCGCTGAAGAACATCACGGCATAAGAAGAAGACAGGGCAACACTCATGGCTGAAAAGAAATCCGGTATCGATCAGGCACTGATCCGCGATCTCGCCAACATCCTCAAGGACACGGATCTGACCGAGATCGAAGTCGAACAGGAAGATCTGCGTATCCGCGTTTCGCGCGCAGGCACGCCCCAGTACATCCAGGCACCGATCGCAGGCCCTGCTTATGCGGCGCCTGCAGCGATCGCAGCAGTCCCGGCCGCCGCCGCTCCGGTAGCAGCCGGCCGTAACCCGGCCAATACGGTGAACGCACCAATGGTCGGCACGGTCTATATGGCTCCGGCACCGGGCGCGCGCGCGTTCATCGAAGTTGGCGCCACCGTCAAGGAAGGCCAGACGCTCCTCATCATCGAAGCGATGAAGACGATGAACCAGATCCCCTCACCGAAATCCGGCAAGGTCACGGAAATCCTTGTCGAAGACGGTTCGCCCGTCGAATACGGCCAGCTGCTCGTCGTCGTCGAATAAGGCTTTGCCAATGATTTCGAAGATCCTCATAGCCAATCGTGGCGAGATCGCCCTTCGCGTGCTGCGCGCCTGCAAGGAGCTCGGCATTGCAAGTGTTGCCGTGCATTCGACGGCCGATGCCGACGCCATGCATGTGCGCCTTGCCGATGAGAGTGTGTGCATCGGCCCGCCGCCGTCGCGCGAAAGCTATCTCAATATTCATCAGATCGTCGCAGCCTGCGAAATCACCGGCGCTGACGCCGTGCATCCGGGTTATGGCTTCCTGTCGGAAAATGCCAAGTTCGCCGATATTCTCGAAGCGCACGGCATTACCTTTATCGGCCCGACGGCGGAACATATCCGCATCATGGGCGACAAGATCACCGCCAAGACCACGGCCCAGGAACTCGGCATCCCGGTCGTTCCCGGCTCCGATGGCGAAGTGAAGACCGAAGAGGATGCACTGAAGACGGCAGCCGAAATCGGCTATCCGGTACTGATCAAGGCAACGGCCGGCGGCGGCGGACGCGGCATGAAGGTTGCCAAGACCGAGGCCGACCTGATCGAGGCATGGTCGACGGCCCGCACCGAAGCGGCCGCTGCCTTCGGCAATGACGCCGTCTACATGGAAAAGTATCTCGAAAAGCCGCGCCACATCGAAATCCAGGTGTTCGGCGACGGCGAAGGCAATGCGGTCCATCTCGGCGAACGCGACTGCTCGCTGCAGCGCCGTCACCAGAAGGTCTGGGAAGAAGCCAACTCGCCTGCCCTCAATGTCGAGCAGCGCATGAAGATTGGCCAGATCTGCGCAGACGCCATGATGAAGCTGAAATATCGCGGCGCCGGCACGATCGAATTCCTCTACGAAAACGGCGAGTTCTATTTCATCGAAATGAACACCCGTCTGCAGGTGGAACATCCGGTCACCGAGGCCATCACCGGCATCGACCTCGTGCATGAACAGATCCGCGTTGCCTCCGGCGGCGGGCTCTCGGTCACGCAGGATGAAGTACACTTCCACGGCCACGCCATCGAATGCCGCATCAATGCCGAGGACGCACGCACCTTCGTGCCCTCGCCCGGCACGATTACGCATTTCCATGCACCGGGTGGACTTGGTGTGCGCATCGATTCCGGCGCCTATCAGGGCTACAAGATCCCGCCCTATTACGACAGCCTCATCGGCAAGCTGATCGTGCATGGCCGGACGCGCGTCGAATGCATGATGCGCCTGCGCCGTGCGCTCGATGAATTTGTCGTTGACGGAATCAAGACGACGCTGCCACTGTTCCAGGATCTCGTTTCTAACCAGGATATCGCCAATGGCGATTATGATATCCATTGGCTGGAAAAGTATCTCGCCAACAGCAAGCCGGCAGCGTAGGACAGGAATGGCAGGAGCGCGCAGGAAGTCACCAGGTATTACCCCGGAAATCCTCCTGCGCGCCTATTCGATCGGCCTCTTTCCCATGGCCGAATCCGCCGACGACCCGGAAATTTTCTGGGTCGAACCCGATGTCCGCGGTGTCCTTCCGCTGGGCGATCGTTTTCACGTTTCCAAAAGCCTTCGAAAGACGATCAAGCAGAGGCCCTTCGACATCCGCTTCAACAGCGATTTCGATGCCGTGATCACCGCTTGCGCGCAGGAAACATCCGACCGCCCAAGTACCTGGATCAACGAGACCATCAGGACACTCTATTCCGCCCTGCACCGCATGGGCCACGCCCATTCCGTCGAAGCCTGGGATGGTGATGAATTGGTCGGCGGGCTCTACGGCGTGTCGCTTGGCTCCGCCTTCTTCGGGGAAAGCATGTTCTCGCGGCGCACCGATGCTTCGAAAATCTGTCTCGTGCATCTAGTCGAGCATTTGCGCCAGAAACATTTCACCCTGCTCGACACGCAATTCACGACTGAGCATCTGAAGACATTCGGTGCCATTGACGTGCCTAAGGCGGACTATGCGCTACTGCTCGCCGCCGCAATGGAATCGCCGCATCTCGCGTTCTAGGGAACGATTATTCCGTCAGAAAAAGCTTATTTCGCGCCGGCGCTGTCCGGAGGCGGGACGTCGGAGTTCTGCTTGCAGTCTTTTAACCAGACGTCATAGATCGGATGCTCGACGGCGTTGAGGCCGGGGCTGTCGGCAAACATCCAGCCGGTGAAGATGCGGCGGATCTTGCGGTCGAGCGTGATCTCGTCGACTTCGACGAAACCATCGATCTTCTGGGCTTCCGACTGATCGCGCGAATAACAGGCCTTCGGCGTCACCTGCAGGGCGCCGAACTGGACCGTTTCGTTGACATAGACGTCGAAAGTGGTGATACGGCCGGTGATCTTGTCGAGGCCGGAGAAGACGGCGACCGGATTGTCGATGCGGGCAGCCTGTGCCTGATTGGAAAGAAGCCCGGCGGAAAGCGCCAATAGCGATACAGCTCCCGCAGCCGGCAGGACCGTGTTTCGCAGGGAAAGCTTCATATCTACCCGTCTCCAGCACATATCAGGTTCATGGCCGCAGCGATTGCGGCCAACCTGCGGGTAAAGGTCAATTGTGGCCAAAGCGCGGGGCAGAACCCGCCATCAGATGCTTGACGCTCAGTTGCCCGGCGTCCAGGCGTCGTAGTCACCGGTCACGCGCGGACGTTCGCCGGCAACCGAGAGCGAGCCCGGCGGACGGTAAGCCTGCGGCGAACCGGTCGGGTTGGCGCGGTGCGGCTTCTGCCATTCCTTAGCGACGTAGGTTTCCTTGGACGGAGGAACATCGGTGCGGTGATGCATCCAGCCGTGCCAGCCCGGAGGAATGGCGGAAGCTTCGGCGTAACCCTTGTAAATCACCCAGCGCTTCGGCAGGCCGTAGGAGGAAAGACCGCCTTCGTAATAGACATTGCCCAACTCGTCTTCACCAACGCGCTTGAAGCCGCGAAGGGCGAAGAGCGTGCCGAAAGTGTAATTGTTCCACCAGGTGAAGGTGTGCAACAGGAACTTGATCATGTCTTTTCCTCGTGGCCGCAGGACGCGGACGAAAGCAGATAGGCTTTTTCGCTTATGCCGCCGCCAAGCCGAATTGTCCAGTGATTCCCGCCGAAACTACGGTCATTTCAGAGCCATCTTGAAACCGAGATGCGATGGCTTGAAGCCCAGTCTTTCGTAGAAACGATGGGCATCCTTGCGTACCGCATTCGATGTCAGTTGGACGAGCCGTACGCCGCGACCTTTCGCCTCGGCAATGGCAAATTCGATCATCCGCGCACCGATGCCCTGCCCGCGCATATCGGAGCGCGTCTGCACCGCCTCAATGATCATGGCGGATGAGCCGCGTGCATTGAGCGAGGTGGTGATCATCGTCTGAAAGGTGCCGACGACGTCAGCGTCCCGTTCGGCAACATACAGCGTCTGGTTGGGAGACGCAGCGATCCCCGCAAAGGCGCGGGCGTACTCCGGATAGGCCTCCGGATCACTCGTATCCCCATGGCCGCCGAGCTGACCGGCAGCAAACATGGCAATCAACGCCGGCAGATCGGCTTCACGTGCTTCGCGGATGATAATGTCGCCGGATGCCATATCAGTGGAGCTCGAGCGCTTTCTCGAAAACCAGCGTCGGAACGCCGGACTGGCCGGGGCCACTGTTCTCATTGCGTCCGGCTTCGACGAAACCGAGCCGGGTGTAGAAATAGATGGCTTCGTGGTTCTGAACCTCGACTTCCAGCCGCATGATTTCCGCATCCGGAAAACAGGTCTCAAGCTCCGCGAAGATATCGCGGCCGATGCCCTGGCGCTGCAGATCCGGCTTTACATAGAGGAGATGCAGCATGACAGTCTTCGTCATCTCGGATGACATGGCCGCATAGCCCATGCCGCCAATATTCCGACCGTCATCGGCAACGAGGAATTCGGCATTCTTCTTCGTCAGCCGCGCCTTCAGCGCAGCCGGCGAAAAGAGATGAGCGATCAGTTCTTTGACCTTCGCAACGCCATGGCTTGCATCATAGGCCGCATGGAAACTCTCGACCAGCAGGGCGCGGACATTCTCCAGATCGCGCTCGCCAGCCGTTCGGACGAAATAAACCAAGACCTTCTCCTCACGGTATCGGTCTTCCGAACACCGCTCCACGCTGTTTGGCCGAGGCCGTTGGCTTATTCTTCCTCGATGCTGAGCTTGGCCTTGACGAGGGCCTGAACAGCCTGCGGATTGGCTTTGCCGCCGGTCGCCTTCATGACCTGACCGACAAACCAGCCGGCAAGCGTCGGCTTTGCCTTGACCTTGGCGACCTGGTCCGGATTGGCGGCGATGATCTCATCGACAGCCTTCTCGATCGCGCCGGTATCCGTCACCTGCTTCAGGCCGCGGCTTTCGACGATCTCGGCGGGATCGCCGCCTTCGTTGAGGATGATCTCGAAAACATCCTTGGCGATCTTGCCGGAGATGGTCTCGGCCTTGATGAGGTCGATGATGGCGCCGAGCTGAGCCGGGGAAACCGGCGTTTCCTCGATATCCTTGCCGGTGCGGTTGAGCGCGCCGAGCAGATCGTTGATGACCCAATTGGCGGCGGCCTTGCCGTCACGACCTTCGGCAACGGCTTCGAAATAATCGGCGATCGCCTTTTCCGAGACGAGCACGGAGGCATCGTAGATAGAGAGACCGAGCTCGCGGACGAAACGCTCTTTCTTGTCGTCGGGCAGTTCCGGCAGATACCGAGCAAGATCACGGACAAAGGCGTCGTCGAATTCGAGCGGCAGCAGATCCGGATCGGGGAAATAGCGATAGTCATGCGCATCTTCCTTGGTGCGCATGGACCGCGTCTCGCCCTTGTTCGGGTCGAAGAGACGGGTTTCCTGATCGATGGTGCCGCCATCCTCCAGGATACCGATCTGGCGGCGGGCTTCGTATTCGATCGCCTGGCCGATGAAGCGGATGGAGTTGACGTTCTTGATTTCGCAACGCGTGCCGAAGGGCTCGCCCGGTCGGCGCACGGAGACGTTGACGTCGGCGCGCATGGAGCCTTCGTCCATGTTGCCGTCGCAGGTGCCGAGGTAGCGCACGATGGAGCGCAGCTTCGTCATATAGGCCTTGGCCTCGTCAGAGGTGCGCATATCCGGCTTGGAGACGATTTCCATCAGCGCAACGCCGGAACGGTTCAGGTCCACATAGGACATGGTCGGATGCTGGTCGTGCATCGACTTGCCGGCGTCCTGTTCCAGGTGCAGGCGTTCGATGCCGATCTCGATGTCCTCAAACTGGCCCTGGCGATCCGGGCCGAGCGAGATGACGATCTTGCCTTCGCCGACGATCGGGTCCTTGTACTGCGAGATCTGATAGCCCTGCGGCAGGTCCGGATAGAAATAGTTCTTGCGGTCGAAGACCGAACGCTTGTTGATCTCGGCCTTCAGGCCGAGACCAGTGCGCACCGCCTGCTTGACGCATTCCTCGTTGATGACGGGCAGCATGCCGGGCATGGCCGCATCGACGAGCGAGACGTTCGAATTCTGCGGCTTGCCGAACTCCGTCGAAGCGCCGGAGAAAAGCTTGGAATTGGAAAGCACCTGGGCATGGACTTCCAAGCCGATGATGACTTCCCAATCGCCGGTGGCGCCGGGGATATAACGTTTCGGATCAGGCGTGCGAACGTCGACAATGGTCATGAGATGCTCTTCGAAGGCTGTTCTTTTCAACAGGTGAGGTAAAGGAAATGGCCTGCCGGTGCAAGGCTTTCGGCAGCCTAGAAACCCGGGCCGTAGCCTTCCGGCTCCTGCGGGCCGAGATGCTTGCTGAGACCGACTGATGGCACGTCGCGGTCGAGCTTCGGATTATAAGCGACCGAAAGCCAGTGGATCGTGTAGCCGTGCTTCTGGAAGAAGGAGATCGCCTCCGTATTTCCAGAATGGGTCTGCATCGCCGCCTCCTCGAAGCCCTGCTCGAAAATATCAGACTCGATATGCTCCAGAAGCGCGGTGCCGAGGCCCTGACGATTGAAGCTCGGATCGATCCAGAAGTCAGAGATGGTCTCGTCCAGTCCTTCGCGCGCGGCCCAGCCGGCAACCTGCCCGTTCTGTTCGACGACAGTGATGGTGAGCCAGTTATTATCCACGAACGTTCGGAAGGCGGTGCGGGCTCCATCCGTCATGGCGTCCGATTCGCCGATCAATGCCATCGCTCTTTGCCAGGCTCGCAAGCCGATTTCGCTCAAGAGCGCCGTGTCGCCTTCGCGGGCATTGCGAATGTGGATCAATGGCACCTCCGCGTTACTACAGAGTAGTAGACCATTGAGTCGGGCAATTTTCCAGTCCCTGCAATGAGATGAAGAAGCGAAAGCAATATTATCGGCGGCTTTTTTGTTCCGCTGCGGCTGATTGACCGGATTGTGGTTGCTGATAAAAAGCCCGTCAGAGGTGTTTTATGTCTAACCTGCCTGAGACCCGGTAAAGGCCCTGCCCGCAAGCACAGCCTCGCGCGCATGGGCCCTAAAAACGAAGCCGCGGCGTATCGGCTAAACCCGAACGCCAGATCGTTTTCGTGCGCCTTCCTGAAGGCGCGTTTCCGGATCAACAGCAATGGACATCTCGCGCGCAGAACAGCGCATCCTGCACCTTATGGCCCAGGGCGGCCGTATCGAAATCACCCGAGACGACAATAAAAAGATCGAAACGGTAAGTTGCTTCACCCGCGACGGCTGGGTCTATCCCGGCTTCGGCATGGAGCTTTTCCGCAAGCTGAAACGGCTGAAGGCAATCAAATCTTCCGCCGGCCAGCCCTATCGGATCACCGAAAGAGGACTGAAGCTCGTCAGATCGCAGCTCGATAACAGATAGGTCTGACAAAGCCTGGCCGCGCGGCGCCGTCGTCGTGCGGCCAGGAACGTTTCAGAGCTTTTCAGAAAGCTCCGGGCGCATCGCCGCCCATTCTTCGGCAATCGTGCCTGCTCCAATCGTCTTGCCGGCGCGGCGATACCAATAACCGGCGTTCCAATCGTCGCCTTCGACGCGGTGGCAAAGGGCATGGCCCCAGTCGAAAACCTGTTCACCCTCGTGGTTCTGGCAGATTTCGTGAACCGCCTCCCACTCTGCGCCCAATTTAAAGCCACTGGCGGCGAGGCGATCAAAGGCCCCGATCAACCGCGCAAGATCCTGTTTCGGCATGAGGCCCTCCTCGCAAAGACCTCCCTCTATAACAGGCGCCGCCTCGAAATCCGAGACGGCGCCTGCCTTTCTTCAATCACGGAGATTGATGATGTCGTTCATCAATCCGCCCGTGCCGTTGTGGATGGTCAGGTGACCAACCTTGCCGGCAATGGTTTCAAGAGCCTCAAGCTCCTTCAGGCGCAGCATGACCGGGTTTTCGGCCATGACCTTCGCCGTGTTGAGGAGCGAACGCGTGGCGTTCGTTTCCTCACGGCGGCGAATGACGTTCGCTTCGGCCTGCTTCTCAGCAGCAACGACCTGGTTGAGGATCTCGCGCATCTCGCCCGGCAGGATCACATCCTTGAGTTCGATGCCGGAGACCTCGATCCCAATCGTCGCCATGTCCTCGCGGACCTTCTCGGCGGCCTCCGCATTGATCGTCACCTTACGCTCGAGAATCTGATCCAGTGTCAGGCTGCCAAGCGTGCGGCGGAAGACGAACTGAAGCGCGCGGTAGAGCGCATCCGAAAAGTCCTTCACCACAGTCACCGCCTTGACCGGGTCTACGACACGGTATTCGGCAGAGATGTTAATACGGATCGTCACGCGGTCACGGGTCAGGAGTTCCTGGCCAGCAACATCGAGCGTCTGCCACTTCAGATCGATCACCTTCACCTGGAAAGCCTTGCCGACATTCCAGAAAGCGTGAACGCCTGCGGAAAGCATTCCGGACTGCACACCGTCGACGAAAAGCAGGCCGACCTGCCCTTCATTGACCAGATGCACGCTCACTGCCTCAACCTTTCGGGCCTGCAGAATGCGGCGCCTGAGCTCTGGATCGACCGTCAGATTTTCAGAAACACCGATCCTCTTTTCTGTCCAGGGTCCAGCGTCCTTCCAGACTGCCAGCTTCTGGTTCGGCAGCATCACTGCGAAGATCGCGCCATCCCGTTCGATTACCGCCACCTCGAAGGCAGCGGTACGGAAAACGGTCAGATTCTGCTTGGCGACATCGGGGAGCTTGTCGAACAGAGCCTTCTCATAGGCCGAAACGAATACCGGGTTGTTCAGGTCGTGACGGACAATCTCCAGACTATTGCGTGTGTTCGGCAGCCAATGCAGACCCGATCCGAATACACCGATAATCTGGCCCTTGTTCAGGGCGATCACACGTTCGTTTTCCTTCACAAGGACGCGCCTGCGTCCCAAAATCATCGAGAGAAGTTCTATCATGTTCGTTACTCCTTCGGTTCGCTAAGTCATCGACCGAATTTTCCTTGTGTTTGTGTTTCAATCATTCAGTTCAGGCATTCACACCCGGTATTGATCCGGGAACCGGTGACAGGCTGCGTTTGCGGAAGAACAGGAGAGGATGTCGCGGCAAACAGACGGGCCTTGGAACGCGCTCCTCGGCAGACCGGCTTGCGGCTTGATCGTCACTGTCACTCTGGCTTGCGCCCCTGGTTCTGGAATGGGCCGAGACCTTTCGGCCTCTTTCCGCTCCTCGACATTCCGGTCCCCGAACCGTCAATTTCAGCTTCTCTGGTGCCGCGAACCAGCGCTTGGAGAAGGATTCGAACCTTCGACATTCAGGTTACAAGCCTGACGCTCTACCTACTGAGCCATCCAATGGTGCGGAATGGGACTCGAACCCGCGACCTCCGGATGATAATCCGGCGCTCTTCCTCTGAGCTATATCCGCTTCCGACCTCCGATGCGGCATCCGTATACAGCGCGGCAAAGCCGACTGCACGGGAGGAGGTTTTGAACTCCATCCGTTGACGTCCACACCGGCTGACGACCGGGAGGCGGTGTTTAGGGTATTTCGTGGTGTTATGGCAATGGGAAAAATGAAACGCTAAGTTGCGATCGACTGTGCGTTGCGCAAATGCAACAGGCTCTCGGGGCTAATCTTGAGCCAGCTGCTTCTGCAAATGCACCTTTTCGAGCGGAACACCCATGCTCTTGGAAAACTCGATCCCGTGCCAGATGATGGCGAAGCCGCAGCGTTTGTAAAGCCGGATCGCGCCGTTGTTTTTGGCGTGTGTATCGAGCCGCGCCGTGTCCAAACCTTCGCTTTTCATCAATTCGCAGAGGTGGAGCAGAAGAGCCTTACCGATGCCTTTGCCCTGATGAGCGGGATGCACCCACAGATCGGAAATATAGTTCGGGGCATTTTCGCGTGCGCCCCAGCCGACGATTTCGCCATTCAACTCGGCAACAACGATTTCGGCTGCCGTCGTATTGGCGAAGGTCGCGAATTCCTGCCGCACGCGCTCGATAATGTCCGAATCGCGGTAACTGTCTTCGTAGGGATCGCTTGCTGCCCATGCGGCAAAACCGACAACGCCGACCGTTTGAAGGTCGGCGTCTTTGATTTTTCGGATCGTGAGGTCCGTTACCACCACTTGGCTGGCGTGAACTTGCCGGCGGCCTGCTCGATGACATGGGCGGTTTTGAAGAGGGTTTCCTCGTCGAAGGCCTTGCCGATGAGCTGCAGGCCGAGCGGCAGGCCTTTGTGGTCGAGGCCGGCGGGAACGGCGATGCCCGGCAAGCCGGCCATGTTGACCGTCACCGTGAAGATGTCGTTCAGGTACATCTTGACCGGATCGGCGGCGAGGTTCTCGTCTGCAACGCCGAAGGCGGACGACGGGGTGGCCGGCGTCAGGATGGCGTCGACGCCGGCATCGAAGGCCAGTTCGAAGTCGCGCTTGATGAGCGTGCGGACCTTCTGAGCTCGCAGGTAGTAGGCATCGTAGTAGCCGGCCGACAGCACATAGGTGCCGATCATGATGCGGCGCTTGACCTCCTGGCCGAAGCCGGCAGCGCGCGTCTTTTCGTACATATCGACGATATCCTTGCCGTCGACGCGCAGGCCGTAGCGTACGCCATCATAACGGGCGAGGTTCGAAGAGGCTTCAGCGGGTGCCACGATGTAATAGGCCGGCAGGGCGTATTTGGTATGGGGCAGCGAGATGTTGACGATCTGCGCACCTGCATCCTTCAGCCAGGCGATGCCCTGCTGCCAGATGGCTTCGATCTCGTCGGGCATGCCATCGACGCGATATTCGTTCGGAATGCCGATCTTCATGCCCTTCAGCGACTGGCCGATGGCGGCTTCGTAGTCCGGCACCGGCAGGTCGACGGAAGTGGTGTCCTTGGCATCGACGCTTGCCATCGACTTCAGCAGGATCGCAGCATCGCGGACGTCGCGGGCGATCGGGCCGGCCTGATCGAGCGAAGAGGCAAAGGCAACCGTGCCCCAACGCGAGCAGCGACCGTAGGTCGGCTTGATGCCAACCGTGCCGGTGAAGGCTGCAGGCTGGCGGATCGAGCCGCCGGTGTCGGTTGCGGTAGCACCAGCGCAGAGATGCGCGGCAACGGCTGAAGCCGAACCGCCAGACGAGCCGCCCGGAACGAGTTGCTGGTTGGAGCCTGCGGCGCGCCAGGGATTGATGACTGCGCCATAATGCGAAGTCTCATTGGAAGAGCCCATCGCGAATTCGTCCATATTGAGCTTGCCCAGCATGACGGCGCCGTCATCCCAGAGGTTCTGGGTTACGGTCGATTCATAACGCGGCTCGAAACCATCGAGAATATGGCTGCAGGCCTGCGTGTGCACGCCGACGGTAGCGAAGAGGTCCTTGATGCCTAGCGGAATGCCTTCGAGATCGCCGGCCTTGCCGGAGGCGATGCGCTCGTCGGAATTCTTCGCCATAACACGGGCGAGATCCGGCGTGACCTTGATATAGGCATTGAGCTGGCCATTGGCCGCATCGATCGCCGAGATATAGGCCTCGGTCAGTTCGGTCGCGGTGATTTCCTTGGCGCGCAGCTTCTGGCGGGCTTCGGCAATGGTCAGGCTGGTGAGTTCGCTCATCGTGTTTTCGCTTCAGATCTGGAAATGGCAACAGGGTCGGAAAGAGGCGGCCAAGGCCTTATTCGACGACTTTCGGCACCAGGAAGAAATTGTGGTCGGTGATCGGCGCATTGGCAACGATATCGGCGGCCTTATTGCCGTCATTGACGACATCGGTGCGCTTCTTCATGTCCATCGGCGTCACCGAGGTCATGGCCTCGACGCCCTCGACATTCACTTCGGAAAGCTGCTCGACGAAGCCGAGGATACCATTCAATTCGCCGACCATGCGATTTGCCTCTTCTTCCGAGACGGCAATACGGGCAAGGCGCGCAACGCGCTTAACGGTGGCGAGATCGACGGACATGGCATTCTCCGGATAGGAATTTTCCTATCGCTATAAAGACCATGTCCGTCCTGTGCAACGGGTTTGCCTTTTCGGCAATGCAGAATTCCTGGCCCCAAACCCACCAGGATTTGGGGGCTTGTGCATCAGAGCGACAGGCTTTCGCCAGGCTTCGGCGCCTTCACTTGCGTCTTCGACGCTTCCATACCAGCAATGAATTTTTCCGGCGTCTGGTCGATGATCGGGAAGGTGCCGTAGTGGCAGGGAATGGCTGTCTTGAAATTGAAGTAGCGCTGGCAGGCGAGAGCCGCCACCGCACCACCCATGGTGAAACGGTCGCCGATCGGCACGATGCCGATATCCGGCTGATGCAGCTCGTTGATCAGCGCCATGTCGGAGAAGATATCCGTGTCGCCCATGTGGAAGAGGCTTGGCTCGTCGTCGAAATGCAGCATGAGGCCGTTCGCGCTACCGAGCGAATGGGAAACGCCGTCTTCAGTGGTCTGTGCGGAAGAATGCAGCGCATTGGTGAAGGTAGCGGTGAAGCTGCCGAGCGGGACGGTGCCGCCGGTATTGCCCATTTCGAGTTTATCGACCCCCTTGGTTCCGAGCCAGGAGGCAAGATCGGCATTGGCGAGAACGACGGCGCCGGTTTCCTTGGCGATCTCCACGGTATCGCCGACATGGTCGCCATGGCCGTGGGTCAGCAGGATATGGGTGGTGCCGCTGGTCACTTCCTTGATATCCTGGCCGACGAAGGACGAATTATAGGTCAGGAAGGGATCGATCAGGATTTTGGCGGCTTTCGTCTCTATCCGGAAAGCAGAATGGCCGAGCCAGGTGATCTTCATGAAAAGTCTCCTTTATTACATGATGCAAAAGCGATTTCCGGGCCAGAACGGTCTAAAGCAATTCCGGTCGGAAAACCGTTTCGCACTTTTTCTGGAATTGCTCTAAGGACATAGCCGATATGGCCGCAAAGAAAAGCGGTGGGAACTTCAATTTCTTTTGAGAGGATGACACGGCAATGACGGTGCTTACGATCGAGGAACTGGCCGGAACGCTCGGTCCTGGACAGGCAATCGCCGGCCTCGATCTCGGCACCAAGACGATCGGTCTTGCCATGTCCGATCTCGGACGCCGCTTTGCGACGCCGCGCCCGGTCCTCAAGCGTGAGAAATTTACCAACGACGCCGAGACGCTGCTGAGCTTCGCAGCAAAGGAGAAGGTCGCGGCCTTCGTCATCGGCCTGCCGATGAATATGGATGGATCCGCAGGACCGCGCGTGCAGGCGACGCGGGCTTTCGTGCGCAACATGGAGCAAAAGACCGCCATTCCCTTCATTTATTGGGATGAGCGGCTATCGACGGTGGCTGCCGAACGTGCCCTGCTGGAAATGGATGTTTCGCGGGCAAAACGCGCCGAACGGATCGATTCGGCTGCGGCAAGCTTCATCCTTCAGGGAGCGCTCGACAGGCTTTCCTTGCTGGCGAGATCTGCCGACGGCACGGAAGCGTGACGCGCCTTCCACCAGGTGGCGATCTGGCGGCGCTTGCGGAAGCCCATGATGGCGAAGACGACGAGGCTGTCGACGGCAATCGCGCGGGCGACGAGCGGCGGGATTTCCTGCGGCGGCAGGCCGAGCGCCTTGCCGTAAATCTGGAAGGTCAGGTCATGGACCTGCCGCGTCAGCATGAAGATGCCGAAGTTCAGATCGTAATAAGAAAGCCAGTACCATCCCGCCAGGAAGACGATCGGACCGGCCCAGAAGATCAGAAACCACTTCATGCGGCCTCTCCTTCGTGCTTGTGTAGGACCGGCATATCAAGGGAAACGAGCCAGACCGACGATGCCATGATGCAGAGTACGAGCGTGGGCACGGCGATATCCAGCGCCAGCACGGCGAAAAACATCATCGCCGCGACAAGCAACGCGGTTCTGGCTGCTCTGGTTCCCATCACTGAACTCGGGTCCACAATTGTTACATTTCTAATGTGGGCCACACTGGCGAGTTAACCAGCGTCACGCAACGTAAACCAATTGTTAAGGTTAATGGCCGGGCGGAGGCTGTGGATTGTTCAGCCGTAGACGCCGCGCACCAGCCGTTTCAACGCGGTGGCCGCCTTCTCCCAGTCCTTGCCGTTCTTCAAAACCAGACCCGCGCACTGACCGCCGGCGGCCGCCGACAGCACAAGATGCTGGATCGAGGCAAAGATCAGCGCATTGACGGCTGCCGGATCGATGCCCTTCGGCGGCGTCAGCGAGCCGCGCATGCGATCCAGCCACAGTCCGAGCGCTTTTGAGCGCGCCTCGGAGAGACGCCTCACTTGCTCGGTATTTTCCGAGATCTCCCAGGCGACGATGCGGCGCATTAGGGGATCGTCGCGCAGCGCTTCCAGGAAAAGCAGCGACAGCCGCTCCATGAGATCGCCATAGGTCAAGAGGAACATGCCGCCGGTATCTTCGGGGATGCGGTCCTTGACCCAGTTGCCGAGATCGGCGCCGATCGCCTCGACGAGGCCGTCGAGACCACCGTAATAGCGGTAGATGAGCTGCTTATCGCAGCCGGCGCGGCGGGCGACGGCATTGATGCCGAAATTCTGGAAACCCTCTTCCGCCAGCAGGTTCTTGGCGGCTTTCAGGATAGCGCGTTCCGTAGCGCTTCTGTCGCGGATACGCTTTTCAGGCTCATTGGCACCCGTCTGTTCGAGCGCGGCCATGGCAGTTTCATTCAGCATTCGGTCAACCCCGGTCTGTCACCAATCGGTGAGTAACAGTGGAATTTTCCGTTCACAATCCTATCTTATTGAGAAGACTGTGGATATTGATGGTCCGCAGCTCTGCTGACGCTGGTGGGCGGCCCGGCGGCATTTTTTCACCCGGTACAACGCGCCCGAGAAATCTTGCCCATGCGGTTGATCGCGATGGACGAACCCGGCATAGCTGCATTATGAAAAGAGACGACAATTTCTGCTAAGGCCTTGCAATGGTGAATTATATCGAAGCCTCCTCCGCGCCGCCGAAGAATACCGGCGCCATCAGGCTTTATGGCCCTGAAGCATTCGAGGGAATGCGCAATGCGTGCCAGATGACCGCGCGCTGCCTCGATGCGCTTGCCGATATCGTCAAGCCGGGTCTCGCAACCAATGAAATCGACCGCTTCGTTTTCGAATTCGGCATGGATAACGGCGCCTATCCGGCGACCCTGAACTATCGCGGCTATACCAAGTCCACCTGCACTTCGATCAATCATGTGGTCTGCCACGGCATTCCCGATGACAAGCCGCTGCGCGAGGGCGATATCGTCAATATCGACGTGACCTTCGTCGTCGACGGTTGGCATGGGGATTCGAGCCGCATGTATCCGGTCGGCCAGGTCAAGCGCGCAGCCGAACGTCTGCTGGAAGTGACCTATGAGTCGCTGATGCGCGGCATTGCCGCCGTTCATCCCGGCGCGCGCACCGGCGCGATCGGCGAAGCGATCCAGACCTATGCCGAAGCGGAGCGCTGCTCCGTCGTGCGCGATTTCTGCGGCCATGGTGTCGGCCGTCTCTTCCACGATTCGCCGAACATCCTGCATTACGGCCGCGCCAATGAAGGGCCGGAACTGCGTGAGGGCATGATCTTCACCATCGAGCCGATGATCAATCTCGGACGCCCGCATGTGAAGGTGCTGGCGGACGGCTGGACCGCCGTGACGCGCGACCGGTCGCTATCAGCGCAGTACGAACATACGGTCGGCGTGACCGCCAATGGCTGCGAGATCTTCACGCTGTCGCCCGCCGGTCTCGACCGGCCAGGCCTGCCGCCGCTCAACGGGTAACACTCGCCATGGCGAAAGGTCCCGTTCCGCAGGTTGGCAACGACGAACTGCCTTTCGACATGGACGAGGATATCGCTATGGACGAACGGGCGTTTTTCGGACAGCCGTCAAAGGCGGCAGCTTCCGCCAAAAAAGCCGCCCTGCCCGCCAAGGAAGAGCATTATCACGGCCATCGCGAGAGGCTGCGCAATCGCTTCCGCGACCATGGCGATACGGTGCTTGCCGATTATGAAATCCTCGAACTTCTGCTTTTCCGGCTGATCCCGCGCCGCGACACCAAGCCGATTGCCAAGGCACTGATCGATCGCTTCGGGTCGCTTGCCGGCGTCTTCGGCGCACCGGCAGCGCTGCTGCAGGAGGTCAAGGGCGTCGGAGAGGCGGTGGCGCTCGATCTGAAGCTGATATCCACCATTAGCCATCGCACGTTGAAGAGCGAGCTCAAGGGCAAGCAGGTGCTTTCCTCGTGGTCGTCGGTCATCCAGTATTGTCATGCGGCCATGGCGCATGAGACGCGCGAGCAGTTCCGCATTCTTTTCCTCGACAAACGCAACGCGCTGATCGCCGACGAGGTGCAGGGGCGCGGAACCGTGGACCACACACCCGTGTATCCGCGCGAGGTGGTCAGGCGGGCGCTCGAGCTTTCGGCAACGGCGCTTATTCTCGTCCACAACCATCCCTCGGGCGACCCTACACCATCGCGCGCCGATATCGACATGACGAAGATGATCATCGATGCTGCAAAGCCGCTCGGTATTGCCATCCACGATCACATCATCATCGGCAAAGACGGACAAGCAAGCCTCAAGGGCCTGCGCTTGATATAAGACTGCGGCTAAGGCATGAAAAAGCCATCTTGGCGTTCTCCAAGCTGAATGACTGACAACAGGATGGGAATTATGGGCATTTCTCCTGGTCGCTTGTACGCGCCGCCGAGCCTTCGATCGCTGATACGACTGACACTTCTGCTGCTCGTCGTAACCGGTCTCTATCTCGGATACCTGCAGGTTTCGACCAATGTTCATGCGGTGGTCGATGGCCAGGTCTACCGCTCCGCCCAGCCTTCGCCCGCGAAGCTTGGCGAACTCGTCAAGGAGTACGGCATCAAATCCGTACTGAATCTCCGCGGCGATAGCAGCGGCGAGGCCTGGTACGACAACGAGGTCGCCGCAGCAAAGGGCCTCAATGTCCAGCATATCGATTTCCGTATGTCGGCGACGAAAGAACTCTCCATCGAGGAAGGGCGCCAGCTGATGGCGATCATGGCCGCCGCGCCCAAGCCGCTGCTCATCCACTGCAAGGCCGGCGCCGACCGTACGGGACTGGCTTCAGCCATCTACGTCGCCGGCGTTGCCAAGGAAGGAGAGATCGCGGCGGAGTCGCAGATCTCGCTGACATACGGCCATCTATCGCTTTTCTTTATCGGCGCCTACGCGATGGACCGCACATTCGAGCGGCTTGAGCCAATGTTCGGCTTTTTGAACTCCTAAACTGCGCCGGAATACAAACTGTAACATTGACCGGCTACCGATGAACGCGCGACATTTCGCGTCGCAATATGATTCCAATTCCAGTTCGGGGCTAAAGATGTTCCAGTACGATCTCGTGGTAGTCGGCAGCGGTCCGGCAGGGCGCCGCGGCGCAATCCAGGCTGCAAAACTCGGCAAGAAAGTGCTGGTCATCGAGCAGGGAAAACGTGTCGGCGGTGTGTCCGTCCATACCGGCACGATCCCTTCCAAGACGTTGCGCGAAACCGCACTCAATCTTTCCGGCTGGCGCGAGCGCGGTTTTTACGGCCGCAGCTACCGCGTCAAGCAGGAGATCAGCGCTGAAGACCTGCGCCGTCGCCTGCTGATCACGCTGGATCATGAAGTGGAAGTGCTCGAACATCAGTTCGCCCGCAACCGCGTCCAGCATATCCGCGGCAAGGCAAGCTTCGTCGATACCAATACCCTGCAGATCATCAAGGACGACGGCGACACAATGACGGTGACTGGCGCCAGCATCCTGCTCGCCGTCGGCACCAAGCCGTTTCGGCCTGACTACATGCCCTTCGACAACAAGACCGTGCTCGATAGCGACGAACTGCTCGATATCGAGGAGCTGCCACGCAGCATGGTCGTCATCGGCGCCGGCGTCATCGGCATCGAATATGCAACGATCTTTTCGGCGCTGGATACGGTCGTGACCGTCATCGATCCAAAGTCGACCATGCTCGACTTCATCGACAAGGAAATCATCGAGGATTTCACCTATCAGCTGCGCGACCGCAATATGAAGCTGCTGCTCGGCACGAAGGCCGAGAAGGTCGAGCGACTTGAGACAGGCAAGGTGCAGCTGACACTCGACAGCGGCCGGCATCTCGTGACCGACATGGTGCTTTTCGCCGCCGGGCGCATGGGCGCCACCGATACGCTCAACCTGGATGCCATCGGTCTTGAGTCGGACAGCCGCGGACGCCTGAAGGTCAATCCCGAGACGTTCCAGACGTCCGTGCCTAATATCTACGCCGCCGGCGACGTTGTCGGCTTCCCGAGCCTTGCCTCGACCTCAATGGAACAGGGCCGCATTGCTGCGCGCGTCGCAATCGGCGCCGTTGCGAAGGAACCGCAGAAATATTTCCCCTATGGCATCTATGCCGTGCCTGAAATCTCCACCTGCGGCCTGACCGAAGAGGAAATGAAGGAGCGTGGCATTCCCTATGAGTGCGGTATTGCCCGTTTCCGGGAGACATCGCGCGGCCACATCATGGGCCTCGATACAGGGCTTCTGAAGCTCATCTTCTCGTTAAAGACGCGCCGCCTGCTGGGCGTACACATCGTCGGCGAAGGTGCTACCGAGCTCGTGCATATCGGCCAGGCTGTGCTCAACCTGAAGGGTACTGTTGAATATTTCGTCGAAAATACCTTCAACTACCCGACGCTTGCAGAAGCCTATAAAATCGCCGGCCTCGATGCGTGGAACCGCATGGGCGACATAAAATCTGAACTTTGAAGAAGCGAGGGAACGCCCTCGCCTTTCCAGGCTAGAGCACGTAAGCCACTGATCCTCAATTCTTATTTTACTACTGCGCGCCTCATTGCACGCTGTTGGTGGCTGCCTGTGGTCTGCGGCAACTGCCTATATCCTATGTCAAAAGATATTGGTAAGGTCAGGTGTTCGTGCCTTGCATTGTTCTATTGCGTTTTGCCTATCGCCTTCCCAAGTATGGGGCGCGCCTTTCGACAGCCTGAAATCCGTGTCTTAGACCGGCCTGCAGTACCACCAAGTCCAGCTATGCAGACCACAACGAAAGATAGTTATTTTGCCCGATATTTCAGAGGCTGCTCGCAGACGGTTTCAGCTCGTCCTGATAAAGCCGTCGCATTATGACGACGACGGCTACGTGATCCGATGGTGGCGGGCAATGATCCCCTCCAACTCGCTGGCGGCGATCTTTGGGATTGCCGCCGAGTGTGCGGAGCGGCAGGTGCTTGGGGCCGACACCGCCATCGACATCACCGTCATCGATGAGACCAATACGCGGATCGATTTTGCGGCGCTGATCTCCCAGTTCAAACGCAATGACAACTTCGGGATGATTGCGCTTATCGGCGTCCAGTCCAACCAGTATCCTCGTGCGCTCGATATCGCCCGCCCCTTCCGCGAAGCCGGACTGCCGGTTTCGATGGGTGGTTTCCATATCTCGGGATGCCTGTCGATGCTGAGTGGCGATGCCATCGGGCTCGACGAATGCCGCAAGATGGGTGTTTCGATGTTTGCGGGCGAGGCTGAAGGACGGCTGGAGATGGTGCTGCGCGATGCAGCCGCCGGCGAGCTGAAGCCACTTTACAATTTCATGAACGACCTTCCCGGCATCGGCGGCACGCCGGTACCTTTCCTGCCGAAGGATAATATCCAGCGCACGCTTGGCCTCAGCACCAGTTTCGATGCGGGCCGCGGCTGCCCCTACCAATGCTCCTTCTGCACGATCATCAACGTGCAGGGCCGCAAATCCCGCTTCCGCTCGGCTGACGATGTCGAGAAGCTGGTGCGCATGAACTGGGCGCAGGGCATCCATAAATTCTTCATCACCGACGACAATTTCGCCCGCAACAAGGACTGGGAAGCGATCTTCGACCGGCTGATCGAGCTCAGGGAAAAAGACGGCATTCCGCTCGGCCTGATGATCCAGGTGGACACGCTCTGCCACAAGATCCCAAACTTCATCGAAAAATCGAAGCGCGCCGGCGTCACCCGCGTCTTCATTGGCCTCGAGAACGTCAATCCTGACAATCTGACCGCCGCCAAGAAGAACCAGAACAAGATCACCGAATATCGAAAGATGCTGCTGGCCTGGAAGGCACAGGGCATCATGACGCTGGCCGGTTATATCTTGGGCTTCCCGGCCGACACGCCGGAATCGATCCGTCGCGATATCAAGATCATTCAGGAAGAACTGCCGCTCGACGTCATCGAATTCTTCATTCTGACGCCCCTGCCCGGCTCCGAGGACCATCAGGTCCTCTGGAAGAAGGGCATCGAGATGGATCCTGATCTCAATATCTACGATGTCGAGCATGTCTGCACAGCGCATCCGAAGATGAGCAAGAAAGAGTGGGAAGATATCTATCAGGAGGCCTGGTCGCTCTATTACTCGCCTGAGCATATGAAGACCCTGCTGCGCCGCGGAGCGGCAACCGGCATCAAGCTCTCCAGCCTCGTCAAGGTACTGGTGTCGTTTGCGACCACCGTGCCTCTTGAAAACGTTCATCCACTGCAGAGCGGTCTGGTTCGCCTGAAGCATCCTTCGGAGCGCCGCCCCGGCCTGAAACGCGAGCATCCGCTGCTCTTCTGGCCGCGCTTTGCCTTCGATACGATCCGCAAGCACGTATCGCTCGCCGGCACGATCATCAATCTCAGTGTTTCGGCCTTCCTGATTGCCCGCGATGCCGGCGCCAAAAGCTACATGGACAAGGCTTTGACACCGGTCGCCGAGGACGACGAAGATGTTCTCGACCTCTTCACCAAGACCGCCGGGGGCACCGCTGCCGTCAGCCACATCAAGAAGGTTGCCGAACTGACCCATGCCCGCAAAGCCGTGTAGAACGCCCTGCGTCCATCTGGACGCATCAAGGACGCTCTAACTCTTTGAATCACTCTATCCGACATCCGAAAATCGATTCCGATTTTCGGATGGTGCTGCAGGCGTATTTGTTGAGGGACCAAGAGAGAACGGCCACGTGATCTCGTGGCAGCGACGTGACGTCAATCTGCCGCCCGACCCCATTCTTAAGTTAATGGCGGTCGCGTCCTGTCACAGCCTCTATATCATCCAGTTGTCAAAGCAAAGCAGGGGCCGATCAATCGTCCCGTCTCTCGTCGCTCCAGCCAACAGCATGAACCGCTCTGGAGCGTGTACGCTTGATCGAACCCGGCCTAGTGCCGGTTCTCGATCCTGTGTCGTGGCACCGCTTTGGCTTGGCTTCGCGTCTTGGCCGTGGGGCACGCCGATCTGAGCACGATCAGTCTGATTTCAGCGCGTCAACAAAAAAGCCCTGCCGCGAGCGGCAGGGCTTTTTGAATTTCAGCTTGAAAAACCGATTACTCGGCGCTGTCCTCGGAAGCCTTCTTCTTCGGAGCAGCCTTCTTCTTCGGAGCGGCTTCTTCGCCTCCGGCAGCTTCTTCAGAAGCTTCGGCCTTGGCAGCAGCCTTCTTCTTCGGAGCAGCCTTCTTGGTGTCGGCCTTTTCAGTGCCTTCGCCTTCTTCGTCGGCGAGCAGCTCTTCCTTGGTCACCTTCTTGTCGGTGACGGCGATTTCGGTCAGCAGGTGGTCGATGACCTTTTCTTCGAAGATCGGAGCGCGGATCGAAGCGGCTGCACCCGGCTGGCTGCGGAAGAACTCGAGGATCTGCTTTTCCTGGCCCGGATACTGGCGCAGCTGTTCGTAGATCGCGCGCTGCATTTCGTCTTCGCTGACTTCGACGCCGGCCTTTTCGCCGATTTCGGAGAGAACGAGACCGAGGCGGACGCGACGCTCGGCGAGCTTCTGGTACTCTTCGCGCGCCTGTTCTTCGGTGGTGTCCTCATCCTCGAAGGTCTTGCCGGACTGAGCGAGGTCGTTGCTGACCTGGCTCCAGATGCCGTTATATTCGGCTTCGACAAGCTTGGACGGGGTTTCGAACTTGTAGAGCTCGTCGAGCTGGTCGAGAATCTGCCGCTTCAGCTTCTGGCGCGTCAGCGAGCCGTACTGGGATTCGATCTGGCCGCGGACGATTTCCTTGAGGCGGTCGGCAGATTCGAGGCCGAGCTTCTTGGCGAGTTCGTCGTTGATTTCGACATCAGCCGGAGCAGCAACTTCCTTGACGGTGACGTCGAAGGTGGCTTCCTGGCCAGCGAGGTTCTTGGCCGGATAGTCGGCCGGGAAGGTCACAGTGATGGTCTTCTCATCGCCAGCCTTGAGACCGACGAGTTGCTCTTCGAAGCCTGGGATGAAACGGCCGGAGCCGAGAACCAGTTCAGCGTCCTGATCGGTGCCGCCGTCAAAGGCAACGCCGTCGACCTTGCCGAGATAGTCCATCTTGACGCGGTCGCCGTTGGCAGCCTTGCCCTTCTTTTCGGCGTAGTCACGGGCGCTTTCAGCGACCTTGAGAACCTGCTCGTTGACTTCGTCGTCGGAGATGTCGACGACTTCGCGCGTGACCTTGATGCCCGCGTTGGACTTCAGCTCGATCGGCGGGAGAACTTCATAAGAGAGGGTGAATTCGAAATCCTGCTCGGCGGCGAGGATCTTGTCTGCCTCGTCCTTGTCTTCCGTCATGTTGATTTCCGGCTGGGTAGCCGACTTTTCTCCACGGCTGGACAGGATCTGGGTCGGCTGGTCGCGCACGATCTCGTTGACGAGATCGGCCATGATGGACTTGCCGTAAACCTTCTTGAGGTGGGCGGGCGGAACCTTGCCCGGACGGAAGCCGTTGATGCGAACCTTGTCCTTTACGTCGGCAAGGCGCTCGTTCAGCTTGTTTTCCATGTCCTTGGCCGGGATAACGACCTTGATTTCGCGCTTCAGCCCTTCAGCGAGCGTTTCGATAACCTGCATGTCTTCCTACCTTCATTTCAGTGGCGGCCGTGCCCAGACGCCGTTCGTTTCGGTGAGCACGACGCCGGCCAACTGCCGCACGTGGCTTTTTCTCAATTCCTGTTCGTTCCGTTCTAAGCGGAACAGCACTCGCTTTCCGGGTATCCGGGACAACTAAGTTCCAGTCCTCCCGCCCTGCAAGGCAGCTTGGTGCGGGTAGAGAGACTTGAACTCCCACGCCTTGCGGCACCAGAACCTAAATCTGGCGTGTCTACCAATTTCACCATACCCGCGTTCGCAAAACCGCATGCATATGCCTGCGCATGAGGCCTTCCGGAGCGCGGCGTCTCTATATCATCCGATTCAGAACAGGCAAAGGAAAAATGAACGGCAAATGACAGGGATTTGCGGGCAAAAGCGCACCGTTCCCGTCAGCCACCCCGGCTCTCAATAGAGAGGCTCCTCGTAGGCCGGCTTGCCGTCCACAACGAGGCTGCGGATCTGCGCGGCACCAGAGGAGGAAACGCTGGCAGCGATCGAAACGACGCCCTCGTTCCGGGCCTCCTCCAGCGGCCTGCCTTCGCCCTCCGGCACGTAATACCGCTCTATCCCGTATTCGACGCGGATCGTTTCGCCGTTATTGGGACCATAGCTATAGAAAGGCAGGCTGCGCAGTACGACCGTATCTGCTGCTGTCGGCAATTCCTTGAATGACGATTCGGCAATGCCCCAGAAGCCATCCTGCTGGCGCTTGAGGCGCACCCACAGGGTCTGCTCGCCGGCTTCCGCCGGAATGCCGCCGGTGACTGTCGAGATCGGGACCGACGATATATCGTAATTCAGAACCACGTAGTCGCCACGCAGAAAATCGCGCGGATCAACCGGGGCCGTCTTCAGCAATACTTCGGCGCCGCTTGCCAGGATAGAAGCACGGCTCTGGATGATGTAACCGAGGATCAGCGTCTGCAAGCCAGCGACGAGGATCGCGGCAACAATATAAGAGCGGCCAGCCTGTGGTTTTGCGAAGGCAAAGCTCATGCGCGTTCCTCCCCTGCCTCAACTGTTGCTGGTCCGGCCGCGAAGCGTCTTTCGAGGCGGATGACAACCCAGGCGACGGCTGCGACCACCAGGCCCGAGAACAGGAAGAGGCTCGACGTGCCCAAGATCGTGCCGACCGTCACCGAGGCCAGATAGAGCATCTCGGCGGCGAAGGCGCCATAGGCCAGATAGCGTACGGCGCCATTGTCCCGGCCATGCAGCACGATGCCCACAACGGCGGCGGCAAGCGTTAGCAGGCCGATCACGACCATACGCCCGCCTTCGTCCATCTCGGTATGAAGCAGGAACAACCCCATGATGGCGACGAGGAAACTATAGAATGCCGGGGCGGCACCTGCGGTCCTGACGAGCGTAGAGATCGGGCGGATGGGCAAAGCTGTCAGCAGGAAAGCCACCATGCCAAGGACGGCGAAAGCGATCGCCACGGAGATCTCTTCCGTCAGCACATAAAGCCAAGCGAGCCAGCCGACCACCAGCAGATAGGCGAGATGGCGCGCCCGATCGGCACCGGTAAAGCGCACGAGCCCGATAACAACAGCCGCCATGACAAGCGGCGCATAGGGACCAGAGCCGACCCAGCGCGTATCGAAATTCTCAAGATAGACTGCAAAGGAGGCCCAGGAGAGGAAGCCAGCGACAACGGTCACCGCAGCCGAGCGGAATAGGATTGCTGAAACGGTCGCCACGGCAAACCACAGATACATGACCGTCTGCTCGTCGCCTGAGAGATGATACATCTGGCCGATGAGCGAGATGGCGCCGCCAAAGCTCAGCGTACCGACGATGAGCAGACCGCCGGCGGTAGCGAGCGCGCCGCGCATAAGAAGAAGTGCAGCGCCGATGTGAACCGCCCAGATGAGCGCCAGCATCAGGCCCACGCGGACAAGGCGCGGGATATACTCCCAGTTCGAAGCGACGAGAAGCAGCAGGGCGGCCCCGAGCAATACGGCCGCCAATCCCATCAGCACGCGGCCGAGGCTGAAACTTGCCGGGCGCGTATCGTATTCGGCCAGCAGCGTCTTCGCCGTCTCTTCCTCAAGGAGCCCCTTCTCCACCCAGAGCGAGAGATCCCGCCCCAACCTGCCGCGATACATGCCCTACCCCGCATTGATCCGCCATCTTCGGCTTCTGCATTTATAGCGCAGGATCGGCGCTCGGAAACGCCGGTATTTGAAATATGCAAATTCCTCACTGGTCTTAATTGGGTCAGCCATTAACGAAACACTAACCGCATCATTGCTAATATATAAACGCCACACAGGAGGCATGCATGAACCGCATAGCCCTCATGAATATATTGCACTGCAAAACAATCAAAAGTCATACTATTTAACTCATATCGAAGCACGGGGATGGCGCCCCGGCCCGGTTTTCCGGAAGCCTGCGGATGATATGTCCGTGACGAGATTCGCAGACGCGCACTCCTCCTCCCAGCGCCCTGCGATAGACTGGCAACACTCCTCCTCCCAGTTGCCAGTCACCATCATGACGCCCACCGGATCCTCCCCCGGTGGGCGTTTTGCTTAACAGGTGGTTAAACGATTAGCATGCCAGCTTTTCGGGCCTTCGCGCGAATCAAGGTAAAGCAAGCGTTAAGCCGCCTGGGGCAGTCGGTAGAGCGCTTCAGAGCCCGAAGCCTGTTGTTGTTCGCCGAGCCGCATCGAGAAAATGCGCCTATAGGAAAGACCATTCGCGGACGGCCCGGCAGGCCAAATATCCATCTGCGAAAACGGCAGCCTGAGAAAAAATCATTCTGCCTATTCGTTGACCAGAAAATGGCCAAAGCGTGTAAATAACGGCCCGAGCTTTGCGAATCATGCATAGGTGGCTTGAAATCTTGGCTCTGTTAGTTCTTCGCGGCGCAACATATATTCCGGTCATCAAATAGAGGTCAGCGCCGAAGACAGGCTGCTGGCAGGATCAAGCCCTAGGAAAGGGGATTAACATGAACTTCTCTCGCTCTTTCAATAACTGGCGCAAGTATCGTCAGACGGTTACTGAACTCGGTCGCATGACCAACCGCGAATTGCATGACCTCGGCATCGACCGTTCGGACATCCATCGCGTTGCTCGCGAAGCTTCCGCCCGCTAAGTACAGGTAATCGCTGCTCCTCCGAAGCAGATTGCCTTCCCAAAACGCCTGCTGCCTCCGCAGCGGGCGTTTTCTTTTTGCCTATCGGGCCAGACTGCCGCAAAAGTTGCGGAAGTGTTAATTCCTGGCCTGCTCAAAAATCGTGCTCTGCGTAATTAGCGGGCATCAGATTGCACAATTGCATAGCAGACGCCTTTTATTTGCACTGCACAATATCAGGGATCTCCACTATATAGATGTCAACCGCAGACACGGCGATCCCGCCGGTCGCGCAAGACATCCGAGGAAAAGATCATGAACCCGATCCGCATTGCAAAGAGCTGGATTAGCTACCGCCGCACGCTCAACGAACTGGGCAACCTGTCCAACCAGACCCTGTCCGATATCGGCGTCAGCCGTTACGACATCCGCAGCATCGCATCCCGCTCGTTCCGCTAATATAGCGAGCACCATTCCCCAAGACGGCGCCATCAGGCGCCGTTTCGTTTTTGGCTTTGCCTCGCCTTATCGGAACCCTGGGGCTTTCCGGCAGTTCTCCTTGACGAAAGGAGACCATCCCATGGCAAACCAACTCAATGCAGGCTTCACCGGGCGACCCGCCAACAAGCCCGAGGGCATCCGCAAGGCTGCTTCGGATACCGCCTCCGCAGTCAGGCGTGAGGTGCAGGCCGTTGCGACAGGCGCTGCCGATCACCCTCACATGGCAAGCTCTGTCGTCGTCGGTATCGGCGTCCTCGCCTTCAGCATCGGCTATCTGCTTGGGCGCCAATCCGCCGCGCCGGACCGCTTCTGGAGGTGAGATGATGACCAGGACCCTCCCCGAAAAACCAGATAAGAGCACCCGGTCGCCAAAGGGCGGAATCGATACGCTCAACGAACATGCGCCGGAAACAACTCCGGACGACGTTCCTAACCTTGCTGCGCAACGGGAAGCGGCAAGGGAACATAGTGACGCCTATATCGTCGACACCGATCTGGAGGATGCCGACCAGCGCGAGGCATCGCCCGGAACACGAGAGCAGAGCTAGTTACCTTGCGGCGCCGGAAGGCGCCGTTTCGATTCTGCTGTTGGATCGCGTTCCCCGCCGTGATATCAGCCGCCAATGACCAAGAACTCCTCATACTCCCCTATCCATGTCATCGGCGGCGGACTGGCCGGCTCTGAAGCTGCGTGGCAGATCGCCAATGCTGGCGTTCCTGTGATCCTGCATGAAATGCGCGGCGTGCGCGGCACGGATGCGCACAAGACCGATGGACTTGCCGAGCTTGTCTGCTCCAACTCCTTCCGCTCGGACGATGCCACCAGCAATGCCGTTGGCGTCATCCATGCGGAAATGCGCATGGCCGGTTCACTGATCATGGCATCGGCCGACAAACATCAGGTGCCGGCAGGTGGCGCGCTGGCAGTCGACCGCGATGGCTTCTCTGATGCCGTAACCAAGGCAATCCACGAGCATCCGCTGATCACGGTCGTGCGCGAGGAAATCTCCGGCCTGCCGCCGAAGGAATGGGATTTGGCTGTTATCGCCACCGGTCCGCTGACGGCCCCGTCGCTTGCGAGTGCCATCCAGGCGGAAACGGGTGAGGATTCTCTTGCCTTCTTCGATGCCATCGCGCCGATCGTCTATCGCGACAGCATCGACATGGATATCTGCTGGTATCAGTCGCGTTATGACAAGGTCGGTCCCGGCGGCACCGGCAAGGACTATATCAACTGCCCGATGACCGAAGAGCAGTACAATGCCTTCGTCGATGCCCTTATTGCCGGCGACACTGTTGGATTCAAGGAGTGGGAGGGCACGCCCTATTTTGACGGCTGCCTGCCGATCGAGGTCATGGCCGAGCGCGGGCGCGAGACGCTGCGCCATGGGCCTATGAAGCCGATGGGCCTCACCAATGCGCATAACCCGACCGTGAAAGCCTATGCCGTCGTGCAGCTTCGCCAGGACAATGCGCTCGGCACGCTCTACAACATGGTCGGCTTCCAGACGAAGTTGAAATATGGCGCGCAGGCCGATATCTTCCGTATGATCCCAGGGCTTGAGAGTGCCGAATTCGCCCGGCTCGGCGGCCTGCACCGCAACACCTACATCAACTCGCCCACCCTGCTCGATCCGTCGCTGACTCTGAAGTCGCGGCCGGGCCTGCGTTTTGCCGGCCAGATCACCGGTTGCGAAGGTTATGTGGAAAGCGCAAGCGTGGGTCTGCTGGCCGGCCGCTTTGCCGCCGCGGAACGCAAGGGAGAGCCAGTTTCGCCTCCTCCTGCAACAACGGCGCTCGGCTCGCTGCTCGGCCACATCACCGGCGGCCATATCGTCACCGATGAGGAGCCCGGCAAACGCTCATTCCAGCCGATGAACATCAATTTCGGTCTGTTTCCGGAGCTTCAGCCCGGCTCTATCGTCAAGCCTGAAGGGGTCAAGCGCTTCCGTGGCAAGGACAAGACGGTCATGAAGCGGCAATTGATTGCCAAACGGGCGCTTGCAGATTGCGCCGCGTGGCTGGGTCAGGACCTCAAGCTCGCCGAAAGCGCCTGAGATCGGGCATTTCCGTTTTTCTTCGGTTTACGGGAATGCCCTATGTTTTGTTTTGACTAATGGCCGTTTGCGGCGGACGAATTCGGCGCAGGCAATTCCTTATCCGGCTCGGCGATATAGTTGCCGAGCAGCCAGAGCGACACTTCCGACGCCTCCTTGGCCGAAGCAAACTCGTAAGTGCCGTTGTGATGGGGCGCATTGATAAATTCGATGCTCAGCCCCCTGCCGGTTTCAGAAGCCAAAACCCGCACAGTACCGGGCTCGATCAGATGGCAGGCGAAGTGGCGCGACATGTTGCGCATGAAGCCGGCCTTGTTGTCATGCAGACGCACGAAGACGGCCTGACCGTCAACGGTCGCCTGAAGCTGGCGGATCGCTTCATTGGGGAATGCGCGCCCAAACTCGATGATGGCAAGGCCCGTGTCATGCAGGCCATCTTCCTTGTTCTGAGCAGCCATGCGCGTAGCCACGAAGGCGAAGAAGATGACGATGGCGAAAAGAACGCACCAGACGATAATGCCCACGCGGATTCTCCGTTTAGAATGGGGTTATGCCTGACATAACGCGCGAGACTTGCGCGAGTTTGACCGTTGTCAGATTTTCTTGCGCATGCCGGCAAATGCCATGCGCATCTGACGGCGCCATTGCGGCTCTTGCAGCGAGGTTTCCAGAACAGCCGCACCGCGCTTCTGTGCCTTCACCAGCACCGGTTCCGCAAGCGCAACCGGCAGGAAGGCGGGCAGCACAGATGGCGGCAGGGCAGACGCCCTCGCCTTGGCAAGGTGATCGCGGCCGAGCCCGGCAAACGCTTCGATGGCTGCAGAGATGCGCGGCTTGTCCGCACCAGCCAGGAAGGTCTCCCGGTCGAGGCCCGTCGCCGAGAGAATTTCGAGCGGGATATAGACCTGGCCACGGCGTTGATGGAGCGGCATCAGCAACAGCATGCCGGAAATGGCCTGCGCCACGCCGGCATGACCGGCCGCATCTGCAGATTTCATCGCCTCTTCCGGGGAAAGGATGAGGCCTGCAAGCTGGATAAGTGCTGAGGCTGTTTCGCCTGCATAGCCTTCCAGCACGGTTCGACTTTCCATCGGGTCGTCGTAGAGATCGAATATTCGCGCCTCTATCATATTGACGAGCGTCTGGCGTGGAAGCCGGTGCGTCTCGACGGCCGAAAGAAGGGCTGCCGCGAGCGGATTGGCCTCGGTCGAACCATGTGCATTGCCTTCCAGAAGGTCGCGCCAATATTGCATGCGGATCTCGCCGGGCAGCGGCTCGTGCACGAGGTCGCGGATACGCGCGAGTTCGGCGTTGAAGGCATAGAGGGCGGCGAGCGCACCGCGCTTGTCATCAGGCGACAGCAGGCAGGCGAGGTAGCGATCGCGATCGATGTCGCGCAGCATCGCCAGGCTGATCTCCTGGTTCGTCTTCGGATCGGCCATGTTCAAACCGCAATCAGGGCGGCGGCGACGGCGCGCTGTTCGGAGAGCATGATGTTGAAGGTGCGCACGGCAGCACCCGTGCTCATTGGATCGGAAGAGATACCCCGTGCCTTGAGAGCAGCACGCAACTCCTGGGGCAGGCGGCGAAGCTCCGTGCCCGTGCCGACGAGCAGCACTTCGATATCGGCGGCTTCATCAAGCACACGGCGGAAATTTTCCACCGACAGCGGCTTCGTCATGTCCATATCCCAGCCGTGGATGCCCGATGGCAGGCAGAGGATGGAGCCGCGATGCGACATATCCGCAAAGCGGAAGCCGCCATTGCCATAGGTGTCGATGGGAGCGCGGCCCGGGAAATGGGCGTCGCGGATTTCAATGCCTTTTGCCATGTATCTATACCGCCGGCTTGCCGGATTTCATGCTGATATCGCCCTCGTCCTCGCCACCGCTCTCCCGGCGCAGCCGGAAGATGATGAGAACGGGCGCGGCTATATAGATGGAGGAGAATGTTCCGAGCGCAACGCCGAAGAGCATGGTGAAAGTGAAGGAGCGGATGACGGCGCCGCCGAAAATATAGAGTGCAAAGAGCGCAAGCAGTGTCGTGGCCGCCGTCAGAATGGTGCGCGAGAGTGTCTGGTTGATTGCCGCATCGATTAGGATCGGCAGTGGCATCTTCCTGTAGCGCTTGAGGTTTTCGCGCATGCGGTCATAAACGACGACGGTATCATTCAGCGAATAGCCGACGACGGTCAGGAGTGCTGCGACGCTCGTCAGATTGAATTCCATACCGGTCAGCACGAAGAGGCCGAGCATGATGATGACGTCGTGCAGCGTCGCAACAATTGCGCCGACCGCAAACTGCCACTCGAAGCGGATCCAGATATAGACGAGGATGGCGAATAGCGAAGCAAGGATGCCAATCGTCGCCAGCATCGTCAGTTCGCCGGAGACAGCCGGGCCGACAACCTCGACACGGCGGAAATCGTAGTCCTCGGCCAGTTCGCCGCGAATGAATGTTGCGACCGACTGCTCGGCATTTTCGCCGCCATCCTGCGAGCCAACACGGATCAGGGCGTTGGTGGCATCGCCGATGCGCTCAACGCGCACCGGTCCGAGGTTCAGTTCGTTGAGACGGGCGCTGAGATCGGCAATATCGGCATTGCCCTGCTTCGCCTTGACCTCGACCAATGAACCGCCGGTAAAGTCGATGCCGAGCTGCAGGCCTACCGTTGCGAAGGCGAGCATGGCGGCGATGCAAAGTGCTGCCGATGCCGTAAAGACATAGCGGCGAATACCCATGAAGCGGATATTGGCATGCTCGAAGAGGCCGGTCAGCGCGCTCTTCGGCAGATGGCGAGGATGGCGTCTTGCAAGCCAGGCAACCACGAAGCCGCGCGTCAGCGTGAAGGCCGTCAGGATGGTCGTGAGGATGCCGACGGCCAGCGTCACGGCAAAGCCGCGAATGGATTCGCTGCCGACAAAGAAGAGAATGACAGCGGCGATGAAGATCGTGACGTTGGCATCGACGATGGTAGCGAAAGCCCGCGAGAAGCCACGCTCGACCGCCTGGGCGAAGGTGGTATGCGGCACTCTCTCCTCTTCGCGGATGCGCTCATAGATCAGCACATTGGAATCAACGGCCATGCCGACGATCAGCACGAGGCCTGCAATGCCTGGAAGCGTCAATATCGCACCCGCAAGGCTCAACACTGCGACGATCAGCACCAGATTGAAGGCCAGCGACACGACGGCGATGATGCCGAGCATCCGGTAGAGCGCGATCATCAGCGTTGCGACGAGCACGACAGCGACAATGCCGGCGACAAGACCGGAGAAAACGGATTCCGAGCCGAAGACCGGGCTGACGGTGCGCTCTTCCACTGATGTCAGCGTCGCAGGCAGTGCGCCGGCCCGCAACATGACGGCCAGATCCTGAACGCCCTCTTCGGAGAAATTGGCTGATATCTCGCCGCTACCATCTGTGATCGGCGCTTCGATGACCGGGTTCGCCATGACTTGATCATCAAAGACGATGGCAAGATGTTTTCCCACATTGGCGGTCGTTGCCTGCGCCAGACGCTTTGCCGTCTCGGCATTCAGCCGGTAGACAATGGCGCTGTCCTGCGTTTGCGGATCGGTCTTCGTATCGACTTCGGCAAAATCAGCGCCTGTCGCTATCGCCGTGCGATCGACGAGATAGGGAACCGGCGGATCATCCAGCGAATAAAGCACCTGCGATGTCGCGGGCCAGCGGCCGGCAAGCGCCTGCTGGCCGGTCATGCTCTCATCAATGAGGTGGAAGGAGAGCGCGGCGGGTTCGTTCAGCAGGTTCTTCAGCCGTTCGGCATCGACGGAGCCTAGAACCTGTACCGCGATACGATCGTCCCCGTCAGGACGAACAGTGAAATTCTCTTTGCCGAAACCGGCGATGCGGCGGGCGACAATATCGAGCGAGCGGGTCTGCGCAGCAACCGTATCGGCATCGATCGCCTTGTCGGAGATCTGCAGCGTCAACTGGCCGTCATTGCTCTGCTGCAGCGAGACATTAGCTGAGGTCAGTGATTTCAGGAGATCGGCTGCGGCCTGAAGCTGCGCCGTATCGGTAACCTTGACCGTCACCGTCTGTGCAGTTCCGGTAAGCCCCGTATAGCGGATGCCGGCTCTACGAAGCGCATCACGAACGCTGGCAACCGTTGCCTCGAGCCGGCCACGGATAATGTCGGAGCGTTCGAGGCGGAGTACGATATGAGAGCCGCCCTGCAGATCGAGACCGAGGGTGACGCGATCCTGCCGAATCCAGCTTGGCAAGGAAGAGAGCTGCGCCTGGCTCAGGAGATTGGGCGCAGCGACGATAACTGCGACAATCGCGACCAACCAGATCAGAAGTGTCTTTAAGCGGGAAAAATGGTGCATTCTCTCGACTATCTTCCGATCCGGCGGGTGTTGCTATCGCATGTTATGCAGCGTCGGCCTTGACCGGCTCGCCCTTTACGCGGACTTCGGAAATGCCGGTGCGGACGATGCGGACGCGCACGCCTTCGGCGATTTCGACTTCGACTTCCTTCTCGTCGACAACCTTCGTGACCTTGCCAACGAGGCCGCCGCCGGTAACGATCTGGTCGCCGCGACGGATCGCCTTCAAGGTCTCTTCACGCTTCTTGGCCTGCGCGCGTTGCGGGCGGATGAGCAGGAAATACCAGACCACCATCAGCGGCACGAACAGGATGATCATTTCGAGGCCTGAGCCGCCGAAAGCACTCGTGGCGTCAGTTGCGCTCTGGGCAAATGCCGGGGTGAAAAACATGCTAAGCTCCTCAGGCTATGGGCGGCGGAACCCCGCCTCTCTTTTCAAGTCGCCGGACTATAGTTGCAGCCTTTATGAATGCAACAAAAACAGCCGGAAAGCGTACCGATTCCGCTGCCTCATAACCTTTCCGCTGTGGAAAGGCCATGCTACCCGGCATCAAAAAAGCGAAAGCGGATTATCGCTGCAATCTATCAAGGAGGCACCCGATGGCCGAAGAAATCAATAGTGTTCTGCTTCAGGAGCTGAAGAGGCTTGCGGATGCGGTCGAACGGTTGGCGGGACCGGCGCCCGCTGCCAATGACTGGAACGCCGCTGACTGTTTCGTCTGGTCCCCTGCGCGCCATTATCTGCAGCCCGTCAGGCGTCCCAATCGCGTGGCGCTAAAGCTTATCCGTGGCGTCGATCACGTGCGCGACATCCTGCACGAAAACACCGTGCGTTTTGCCGAGGGCTATGCAGCCAACAACGTGCTGCTCTGGGGCGCGCGTGGCATGGGCAAGTCCTCGCTGGTCAAGGCCGTGCATGAAGATGTGCGCCGCGAGAGCAGCGTATCGTTGAAACTCGTCGAAGTGCATCGCGAAGATATTGCCAGCCTGCCGACGCTCCTCGACCTCCTCAAGGATACGCCGCATCGCGTTATCGTCTTCTGCGACGACCTCTCCTTCGACCACGACGATACCGCCTATAAGTCGCTCAAGGCGGCGCTCGATGGGGGCGTGGAAGGGCGGCCGGACAATGTGCTGTTCTATGCCACGTCCAACCGGCGCCACCTGCTGCCGCGCCACATGATGGAAAACGAGCAGTCGACGGCAATCAATCCGTCCGAAGCTGTCGAGGAGAAGGTGTCACTCTCGGACCGCTTCGGCCTGTGGCTCGGCTTCCACAAATGCAGCCAGGAAGATTATCTGACGATGATCGATGGCTACGCCGAACACTTCAAGCTCGGCCTTGAGCGCGAGAGGATGCATGCCGAGGCGCTGGAATGGGCAACGACCCGCGGCGCCCGCTCCGGTCGCGTTGCCTGGCAATATATCCAGGATCTGGCCGGCCGCATGCGCGTCCATCTCGACCGCGCTTGAGCATTTCCTCACGCGTGTCGTTCTAGCAAAATCACTGCGGACTTTGGGCGACACGCCTAAAACGACAAAAGCCCGGCTGCTGGCCGGGCTTTTGCACTTTCCTGAGACGCTCTACCTGCTCAGAAATCTCACCTATTCAAGAAATGTCATGGGGTTGACCGGGGACGCATCCTTGCGAACCTCAAAGTGAACCTGCGGCTGCTTGACGTTGCCGCTCATGCCCGACATGGCGACCGTCTGGCCACGCTGGATCTTCTGGCCGCGGGTAACGCTCAGCGTATCGGCATTGCCGTAGACGGTGACGGTGCCGTCGTCGTGACGGACGAGAACCGTGTTGCCGAGTTCCTTCAGGCCGTTACCGGCATAGATGACAACGCCGTTTTCGGCAGCCTTGATCGCAGTCCCCTGCGGAACCGAGATATCGATGCCATCATTGCGGCTGCCGTTGACGTTGGCGCCATAGGCAGCGATCACCTGGCCGCGAACCGGCCAGCGATATTTGCCGATGCCGGTGGCTTCAGGAGCAGCAGCGCTGACATCGGACTTCTTCTCGACGTCATCGACTGTCTGCGTGGCGGCAGGGGCCTTGTAGGGCGCCGGCTGCGCGGAGGCCGTCTGGACCGGGGCGCTCGCCGGCTGGGCAGGCTTGACCTGCTCGACCTTCTGCGCCGGGATGGAGGCCGTCTTGATCGTGTCGGCAGAAGCTCCGCCGTTCGGGATCTTCAACTCCTGGCCGATGCGGATCGAGCTCGCCGACAGATTGTTGGCTGCCTTGATATCGTCGATGTTGGCGCCCGTCGCCTTGGCGATCTTGGCTAGCGAGTCACCCTGCTTGACTGTGTAGGTTCCCGCGGCACCATTCGGATTCTTGCCGCCTGCCGGAGGAGCTTTGCCCGTTGGATCTGCACTCGCGACAGTCTTGTCGCGAGCCGAATTGGCACCCGGAACGACAGCAACCTTCTGCTCCTGGCCCTTCGTCGGCTGCGGCAGGTCGCCAGGCTTGGAAAGGTCGGCGGACTGAGCTGCAGCCTTGGCAGCATTGTTGCCGCCGTTGAAGGTCGGGATGAGGATCGCCTGGCCGGGCTGCGCAGCTGAAGCCGTCTTCAGATTGTTGACACGCAGGATTTCCTTTTCCGGAACGCCGTAGCGGCGGGAAAGGACAGCGATGTTTTCACCCGGACGCAGCGTGACCGACGGAGCATTGGTCCCCGACCAGCCCGAAACCTTCGGCGTCGTGCCCGTCGTCAGCGTATCGGGAGTAACTCTCGGCGCATTCATGCCCGCCGGAGCGATGCGATCGGGCTTCGGAGCGGCTGGAAACGGCTGGGCAAGCGCAACGTCTCTTTCCCGCTGACGGGGAGAAACGGACCCTGCGCTCGGCGGCGCGAGTTCGGTGCGCTGAACGGAAACCGGTGCGGATGCCATCCGTGCGGCGGAGCCGGATGTGGCAACCGGATCATAGCTCGGGCGGCCCGGATAGGGCTGGCTCATCGTATTATTCTGAGCGTAAGACGGCTGCATGGCCGAACCACCAAGATCGGCGCGCGGCACCGGGTCGCCCTGCGGCCCGTTGAAACCCCTGCGCGGGATCGAATTCGTCGTCATCTGATCCTGCCCGGAGGAAGAAAACAGATTGCCGAAACGTGTTACATCGGAGCTGCAGCCTGTTGCTGCACTCGCCAGCAAGGCGACGACCAGAAAATTGCCGGCCGATTTCCCGAACTTCGGCGAAAGACTGAAACGCATGACTCGACCCACTTAGAACGCAACCATTTGTGAATCTATTAAAGCGCGTTAGTGTTACCATGCGGTTAAGGCGCTGGAATCAGTGCTATATTTTTGAGAACTTGATAACCATAAGTTTGCGGGCGAAAAATCATAGCCCGTCGGGCCTTGCGGGCTGCCGGTCTAGAGCTGCGAAGCAAGCCTTGGAACAATCGGCAGATAGGGAGCGTCGAAGAGCTCTTCCCGCTCGAAGCGGCTGCCGGTCTTTGTCAGCCGCACCATGCGGCATTCATTCTCGGAGATCATCAGCGGCGCAATCATGGAACCGCCGGACACCAGCTGATCGGCATAGAAGCGCGGCATGGAATTGAAAGCGGCCGTAACGAGGATGCGGTCAAAAGTGCCCTCGCCCTGCATGCCGCCGCTGCCATCGGCATGGCGGATGATGACGCTGCGCAGGCTGAGCTTTTCCATGCGGCGCTGGGCCGAAAACGTCAGCGTCTTGTAGCGATCGACCGTCAGCACGCGTTCTGCAATGCGACCGATAACCGCCGCGGTAAAGCCGCTGCCCGTGCCGATCTCGAGTACGCGCTGACCGGGGCGGACCTTCAGGTGATGCAAAAGACGGACGGCGAAATCGACGCCCTCCAGAAATGAGCCGCACTCGATCGGGATCGTGCGGCTGGAATAGGCGTTCTCGGTAAATTGCGGCGGGACGAAAAGCGAGCGCGGCGTCTGCTCGACAGCCGTCAGCAAATCGATGTCGGAAATGCCTTCCGCGCGCAATCTCAAGACCAGCGCTGCGAAGCCTTCCTTCTCGGCCAGTTTTGCCGTCAACCCTTTACTCCGCGTCCGAGGGCCCGCGCCACGCGGTCCGTCACGGAATAATCGGTCAGATCAAGTTTCAAAGGTGTTACCGAAATCTTATTATGCTTGAGGGCGTGAATATCGCTGCCCTCGGTAAAGGCGCCGGCGCGTTCGCCGAATTTCAGCCAGTAATAGGGGAAGCCACGACCATCCGTGCGCGCATCGACCTGCAGGTTGAAGGCAAGCTTGCCTTGCGCGGTCACTTCAACGCCCTCGACTTCATCGGGACGACAGTTCGGGAAGTTGAGGTTCAGGAAGGTGCCTTCAGGAAGATCGACCGTCATCAGCTTTTCGAGCAGCGCCGGAGCGTGAGCCTCGCACACCTCCCAGGGCAGGATGCGGGCACCGTCATCATAGATATAGGCCTGACTGAGGGCGAAGGAGCGCACGCCCTGCATCGTGCCTTCGATGGCGCCGGCGATGGTGCCGGAATAGGTCACGTCGTCGGCGACGTTGGAGCCGGAGTTAACGCCGGACAAGACGAGGTCCGGCTTGATATCCAGCACCTGCTTGATGCCCATGATGACGCAATCGGTCGGCGTGCCGCGGAGCGCATAGTGTTTGTCGGAAATCTTCCGGAGCCGCAACGGCTCCGAAAGGCTGAGCGAATGCGCAAGGCCGCTCTGGTCGGTTTCGGGGGCGACAATCCAGACATCGTCAGAAAGCGCCCTTGCGATCCGTTCCAGCGCACCCAAGCCTTCGGCATGGATACCGTCGTCATTCGTCAGCAGGATGCGCATGGTCTCAAGCCGCCCGTTCGATCTTCGTCAGGCCGCCCATATAGGGCTGCAAAACGTCCGGAATCGTGACCGAACCATCCTCGTTCAGATAATTTTCCAAGACCGCGATCAGGCAGCGGCCGACAGCCGTACCGGAGCCGTTCAGCGTATGAACGAACTTCGTTGCCCTGTCGTCCTTGCCGCGATAGCGCGCGTTCATGCGCCGCGCCTGGAAGTCGCCGCAGACGGAGCAGGACGAAATCTCGCGGAACGTATTCTGGCCCGGCAGCCAGACTTCGAGGTCGTAGGTCTTGCGCGAGCCGAAGCCCATATCGCCCGTGCAGAGCGTCATCGTGCGGAAATGCAGACCGAGGCGCTTCAACACTTCTTCGGCACAGGCCGTCATGCGCTCATGTTCGGCGAGCGAGCTCTCGGCGTCGGTGATCGAGACCAGCTCGCACTTCCAGAACTGGTGCTGGCGCAGCATGCCACGGGTATCGCGGCCGGCAGATCCCGCCTCCGAACGGAAGGATGGCGTAAGAGCAGTGAAGCGCAGCGGCAGCTTTTCCTGATCGAGGATTTCTTCACGAACCAGGTTGGTCAGCGTCACTTCCGCGGTCGGGATGAGGTAACGACCATCCGTCGTCTTGAAGAGATCTTCCTCGAACTTCGGCAGGTTGCCGGTGCCGAACAGTGCCTCGCCCCGCACCATCAACGGCGAAGACACTTCGGTATAGCCGTGTTCGGTTGTGTGGAGGTCGATCATGAACTGGCCGAGCGCGCGTTCCAGCTTGGCGAGCGGCCCGGTCAGCACCGTGAAGCGCGAACCGGAGAGCTTGGTGGCACGTTCGAAATCCATATAGCCGAGGGCTTCGCCTATTTCGAAATGCTCCTTCGGCGCGTGGTTCCAGCGCGGCCTTTCGCCGACGATACGCGTTACGACATTGTCGTGCTCGTCCTTGCCGACAGGCACCTCATCGAGCGGCACGTTCGGGATGCGCGAAAGCTGGTCGTTGAGCTCGGCGGAAAGTGCACGCTCTTCCTCTTCGGCAGCCGGCAGAGTTTCCTTGATCTCGGCGACCTCGCCCTTCAGCTTGTCGGCAAGCTCGGCGTTCTTCTGCGCCATGGCCGCACCGATCTCCTTGGAGGCGGTGTTGCGGCGGGACAGCAGATCCTGCGCCTTCTGCACGGCGGAGCGGCGCTTCTCGTCAAGGGCGATGAGAGATTGCGACTGAGGCTCCGCTCCGCGCTTTGCAAGGGCGGCATCGAGGGCCTCGGGATTCTCACGGATCCATTTGATATCGAGCATCGTCGTTCCAGATCGTTTCAACAGGAATGAACCGGTCGGAGAAAACCCCGACCGGATGGGAAACGGCAGAACTCAGTGAAATGTCCTGATGCGCTCAGACGCTGTCCGTCTTGGCGACGTCAGAGGATTCGCTGGCCTCTTCAAGCGCCTGTTTGGAACGCTGACGCTCCACGAGTCGTGCCGCGTAGATGGAAATCTCGTAGAGAAGGATCGTCGGCAGCGCAAGGCCGATCTGGGACATGGGATCGGGCGGCGTCAGCACCGCGGCTACGACGAAGGCAAGCACGATCGCAAACTTGCGCTTTTCAGCCAGCCATTGCGACGTGAGAAGACCGACGCGGGCCAGAAGCGTGGTGATGACCGGGAGCTGGAAGACGAGGCCGAAGGAAAAGACCAGCGTCATGATGAGGCTCAGATATTCCGAAACCTTCGGCAAAAGCGAGATTGCCACTTCGTCATGGCCCGGTGCCTGCTGCATCGACAGGAAGAACCACATGACCATCGGCGTGAAGAAGAAATAGACCAGCGCGCCGCCCATGAGGAACAGGATCGGCGATGCGATCAGGAACGGCAAAAAGGCCTGGCGTTCGTTCTTGTAGAGGCCGGGAGCAACGAACTTGTAGATCTGTGCTGCGATGATCGGGAAAGCAATCACAAGACCGCCGAACATGGCGACCTTGACTTGCGTGAAGAAGAATTCCTGCGGCGCGGTGTAGATGAGCTGGGCTTTCTCGACATCGAGATGAGCCCAGCCGACAGCGAGCTTATAGGGATAGACCAGATAGTTGAAGATGTGCTTGGCGAAGATGAAGCACGCGATGAAGGCAATGAAGAAGGCTGCGATCGACCAGATCAGCCGCGTGCGCAGCTCCATCAGGTGCTCGATCAATGGCTGCGGCTTGTCTTGTGTGTCACCGCTCATGCCTCATCCTTCTTCTTTTTGGCGGCCGGCTTTGCGACAGCGGCCGGCTTCTTTGTCGCGGCAGCGCGCTTCGGCTTCTCGACCGGTGCCGCGACTAATGCAACGGCATCAGCCTTGTCTGCAGCCTTCACGCGCGGCTTGCGCACGGCCTTCGGCTTTTCGGCCACGGCGACCGGAACAACGGTGGCGGCAGCGACCGGCTGCGGCGCAGGAACGACCGGCGGTGTTTCCGGCAGGCTCATGGACGGCGCCGGCACGGAAACTTCCGCAGGCGGCACTTCCGTCGCAGTCTCGGCGCCCTGCTCTAGCGGGCGCTGTTCTGCCGGCTTCTCGACCTTCGTCGAATTCTGCAGGTCGGCTTTGATCTCGTTGCCCATCTGGCGCAGCGGGTTCATCGCCTCGCGCAGGCTGTTGACCGGGTTGAGTTTCTGGGCGTCGCTGATCGTGCTACGCACGTCGTCAAGCTCGGCTTCGCGAAGCGCTTCGTCGAACTGGGCACGAAACTCGCCCGCGACCTTGCGGGCACGTGCCGTCATCTTGCCGAAAGCGCGCAGCATCGGTGGCAGATCCTTGGGACCGACAACCACGATCAGAACGACCGCGATAACCAAAAGTTCGGTCCAGCCAATATCGAACATGCAAGGCTCCTGAACGGGCGGCGCGGGGGCAGCGCCCTTTCCCGTACGTGATTACTTCGTTTCGTCGGCCTTGTGATCGACGGTCTTTGCTGCTTCCGGCGCGTCTTCGTCCGTCATGCCCTTCTTGAAGCTCTTGATGCCCTTGGCAACGTCGCCCATCAGTTCCGGGATCTTGCCGCGACCGAACAACAAAAGCACGATGGCCAGAACGATCAGCCAGTGCCACATGCTAAAAGAACCCATTACCCATACTCCCTGTTGCGATGTTCCCTCGATGTAAGAATTTCCAATACGGTTTCCAACATCAATCCTTCTGGATTGAGCTTAATGTCACGGTATCGGCCTTTGTGACAAGTCATTCATCCATCGAAAAGTCGTGATTGACATTGTTTTGCGCGGGCGTGGCAAAAGCAAGACCAAGCTTCGTTATTCCTCGGACGCGCCGCCGGGGGCCAGCAGTCCGAGTTCCTCGAGATCCATCTGGGTGATCGGATCCTCATCCTCGGTCAGTTCGTCGTTCATGAGGGGCGAAGGAATATTGAAATTGGCGGGGATGCGGCCGGACAGGAGGCCGGCACCCTTCAGCTCTTCGAGGCCCGGCAGGTCGCGCAATTCCTCAAGGCCGAAATGGTCGAGAAAATCTCGCGTCGTGCCGAGCGTAACAGGCCGGCCCGGCGTGCGGCGACGGCCACGGAAACGCACCCAGCCCGCCTCCATGAGAACGTCGAGAGTGCCGCGGGAGGTCTGGACACCTCTGATGTCTTCGATCTCGGCGCGCGTCACCGGCTGGTGATAGGCAATGATCGCAAGCACTTCGAGTGCTGCACGAGAGAGTTTCTTGACCTCGTTCTCGTCGCGGCGGATGACGAAGGAAAGATCTGCCGCCGTGCGGAAGGCCCAGGCGCTGTCGACCTGCACAAGATTGACGCCGCGCGGCGCGTACTGCTCCTTCAGGCGCAGCATGATCTCATGCGCGTTAAATCCCTTTGGCAGACGTTCGGTGATGAAGCCTTCGGATACCGGCTGGGCGGAGGCGAAAACCAACGCTTCAGCTATGCGCTCAGCCTCTATTTCAGCCTGCAGATCGCGGACAATGCCCTCGCCTTCCCCGTCTTCGCCTTCAAAGTCATCGTCTTGCGCGTCGATCAATCCGACTGCTCCTGTTCGACCACTTGCAAGGTGGCATGTTTCGGGCCGCGGCGCATATAGATCGGCTGGAAGGCGCCGTCCTGGCGTATTTCGAGCTTCCCTTCGCGCACTAGCTCCAGCGAGGCGGCAAATGCGCTGGCTACGGCAGTGACGCGCTCGGCGGGACTGGCGAGATAACGCAGCAGATATTGTTCGAGCACTGTCCAGTCGACGATGTCGCCGATCAACTGGGTCAGCAGTTCACGGGCATCGGTAAGCGACCAGACATTGCGGCGCTCGATCGTCACCTGGGTGATCGCGTGGCGCTGGCGCAACGCCGCATAGGCGCTCAGGAGGTCGTAGAGGTTGGCAACATAATCGGACTGCTGGCGATCCGGGATATGCTCCGGCGCGCCGCGGACAAAAATATCCCGGCCGAGCCGGTTGCGGTTGACAAGACCGTCGGCCACCTGGCGCATCGCTTCCAACCGCTTCAGGCGAAAGGCGAGCGTTGCAGCCATCTCCTCACCTGAAGGGCCGTCGTCCTTCACCTGCTGGGGGATCAGCAGTCGCGATTTCAGGTAAGCGAGCCAAGCCGCCATGACCAGATAATCGGCGGCGAGCTCGATGCGGATACGCCGCGCGCTTTCGACGAACTGCAGATACTGCTCTGCAAGGGCCAGGACGGAAATGCGCGACAGATCGACCTTCTGGTTGCGAGCCAGATAAAGCAGGAGATCGAGCGGGCCTTCGAAGCCAGCGACGTCGATGACGAGTGCCGGCTCATGAGTAGCGCGCTCGGCGCCATTCTCCTGCCACAGCTTGTCCATCGGCGTTGCCGCCGCCTGAGACCGCTCCGTGCCCTTGATCGTGTTCACCCTACCCTACCTTTCAGGCCCCTGCTCACGCTGTCGCAAACATCGCGTCGAATTCTGCTCTTATCGCTGCCTCGTCCGTAGCATCGGCCGTCGGGAAACCTTCCTCGACCAGTCGTGCCCGCTCGCGCGCAAGACCTGTCAGCGGCGGAACATTTGCCACGACCTCACGCATCTCGTCCATATAGCCGTTGCAGTGCAGCACGATATCACAGCCGCCTGCAATGATATTCGCCGCTCGTTCGCCGATTGTGCCGGCAAGCGCGTTCATCGAGGTATCGTCCGACAACAGCAGTCCCTTGAAGCCGATCTCGGTGCGGATCACCTCATCGATCACCTTGCGGGAGGTGGTGGCCGGATTATCCGGGTCGATGGCCGTGAAGACGACATGGCAGGTCATCGCCATCAATTCGTCCTTCATGGCAACGAAGGGCGGGAAGTCGTGGGCTTCCAGCTCCTCGCGCGACACCGTTACGACGGGCAGCTCCAGATGCGAATCCGCAAAACCGCGCCCATGCCCCGGCATGTGCTTCATGACCGGCAGCAGGCCGCCGGCTTTCAGCCCCGCGGCTGCGGCCCGCCCCATTTCCGTGACGGTGACGGGATCGCCGCCATAAGCCCTGTTGCCGATAACGTTGCTGCTGCCTTCGACCGGTACGTCCAATACCGGCAGGCAATCGACATTGACGCCAAACCTCTGGAGATCGAAGGCATGCAGGCGCGACATCAGCCAGGCGGCGCGCAGCCCAAGCGCCCGGTCGCGGCGATAGAGATCGCCAAGCGCCTGTCCCGGCGGATAATGCTGCAGGATCGGCGGGCGGATGCGCTGGACGCGGCCGCCTTCCTGATCGATCAGCACGGGCGCGTGCCAACCGACGCATTGGCGCAGCTCGGCAACGAGATCGCTGATCTGCTGGGCTTCGGAAATATTTCGTCCGAAAAGGATGAAGCCCCAAGGGCGTTCAGCCTTGTAGAAGGCCTTCTCTTCATCGGTCAGCTTAAGGCCGCTGCAGCCGAGGATCATTGCTTTTGATTCGGTCATACTCGAATCATAAGGGCCACCCCGCGAATTGCGAGCAAGCTCAAGCGCGATCCCACAAAAAAGAACGGCGGGACAAGCCCGCCGCTCCGATAAGACTAGCCAGAAAGCTCAGCGCGAGATGAGGCAGCTTCCACCGGCAGAGCGATACTGCTCGCAAAGGGCGGCAGCTTCATCCTTCGAGCCGGCCGGGATGCGGACGCGGTAGAAAGTGCCCTTACCGGCAATATCGGCCTTACGGATTTCGTAAGCACGGCCACCGAGCACGCCAGCGAACTTCTTCGACAGGCTGGCGTAGGACTTCTTTGCTTCATCCTCTGACGGCAGCGATGCGATCTGGATGCCGTAGCCACCGCTTGCGGCGGTCGGAGCCTGCTGTGACGGCGGGGCAGCGGCTGCTGCCGGCGCGGAAGCGACCTGTGTCGGTTTCTGCTGAGCCGTCGGGCGGACATTGCCGTTTTCGGTTACCGTGCCGACGACATTGACCGGCTGTTCGGCCGGGCGAGCCGTTGGGACGGGCGCTGTATCGGTCGGCGCAGCCGACGCTGTATCGGTGATCGGTGTCGTCTTGACTGCGCGAACCGGCGGATCAACCTGATTTGCGTTGGCAGCGTTCACCTCAGCCACCTTAGCCGTCTGAGCCGGCTGGGCTGCAGGCGTCGTTCCGACAGGCGGAAGAGCGGTGGACGCGACCTGATTGCCGTTGCTTGCCGGGAAGCTTGCAGCAGACGGCGTCGCTGCCGGCTGGGCTGCGGGCGTTGCCGATGCCACCTCATTGGCCGGTGCGGATTGCTCGACAGGTGCCGGCTCCTCGCGGGCAACGAGCGTGCCGTCCGGCTTGACGATCATCGTGCGGACCTTGCGCGGCGAGACGGACGGTGTCGCATCGTCATCGGCAGCGGACGCGTCCGCGGTCGCGTTGTGGTCGGGCAGCAAGCGCGGATCCTGCGTCTCGCCGACGGCAGTCGGCAGCACGGAATCGCCATTGCCTTCATCGTCATCAGGCGAGACTTCAGGCGTCAGCGTGCGTTGAACGACATCGACCGGCTGTTCGTCGGAGGAGACCAGAGCCTTCTGCTTCGGCTCTTCGGCGGCACCTGCGACACGATCATAGACGGCCTTGTCCTGGTTCGGCACGGTCTTGCCGCCCGGATTTTCGGGAGCGACCTTCACCGGATCCTTGTCGGCAGTAATGACGCGCGGCTCGCCGGAGCCGGCGATGCTGAGGCCGGCACCGTTGGACACCCAGCTGTAGACGCCGTAAGCGCCACCGGCAAAAACGACCAGCATGGCGGCTGCAGCCAGCAGGCGGCGCATGGAGCGAGCGCGGTTGAAATCGGCAGTCTGGCTTGCGGATTCGATATGGACTTCGGAAACGTTCTCGCGGCGCTCGACCGGCTCGCGCACACTGCGGCGGAAGTCCTCTTCCAGCGCGCGTTCGAAATCATCAAGACCGTCGGCGAAGGCGGTGCTTGCCGGTTTGACCGCAGCGGCAGCCGATGCAGCAGCGGCCGGAGGCGCCCAGGCAGGGGCGACCGGCGCTTTTTCCTGCCGCTTGGCAGGCTCGAAGAAGCTTGCGATCTCGGCATCGAGATCGAAATCGAAATCCGCGGTCTTTGTGACCGGCTCCGTATGCTCGACAGGCGGCAGGGTCGGAACATGCATATCCTCGACCGTCTCGGGACGTTCTTCCGGATCGGAGATCATCGAGGGATCGAAGGGCAGATCATCGGTGGATTCGTTTGCCGGCGCCGGCTTGGCGTAGCTCACCGGAGCAGGCTGCGGCTCCGGCACGAAAACCGGTGCGGATTGCGGCTGCGGACGCGGCGCAGGCTGCGCTGCGACCAAGGGTGCTGCACGCACGGGCTCGGGCTTCGGCTGCGGAGCCGGCTGCTCAGAGAAATCGAGATCGGCGAGCTCCAGCTCGATGCCGGCGAGATCCAGTTCGAAATCGTGGCCGGCGAAGGGATCTTCGGCCTCCAGTTCCGGCTGACGCGCGACGACCGGCGCTGGCGCGATAGGCTGCGACACCGGCTCTATCGGCTCCCGAACGACCGCTTCGGGTTGACGAAGAACGGGCGTCGCACGGCTCATCGGCACAGGCGCAATCACCGTCGGCTGAGCCGGTGCACGAGCAACGGGCGCTTCGAAGACAGGCGCTTCGAAGATAGGGGCCTCAAAGACGGGCGCATCAAAGACGGGGGCCCGGAAAACAGGCGCGGCAGGAGCCGAGACCGGCTGCGGCACCGGTGGCGTGGCAACAGTCTCAGGCGTCGCGGCAACAGGTTCGGACACGACGGAGGCACCAGCACGCTGCGGCACGGGATAACGGGAAACATCCGCCAGAAGATCGTCGAGATCAAAGGCATCCGTATCAAAGGCTGACTCCGGCGGCGCCTCCGTCAAGGCTGCATCGGCATGGACGTCACCTTCGGCGGTCGCAGCAATCAGATCGAAACCGGCATTGTCGGGCTCGGTCGGCTCTTCGAAGGCAGCAACATCTTCGAACGTCGCGACAGGCTCTTCAGGGAGGGCGACTTCTTCGTGGCGATCAATCTCGGCCGGAAAACCGAAGGAGGCCGCAACCGGCTCGAAATCTGCCGCTTCAACCGCGGCGACCGCCAGAGGCTCTTCAATTACCTCAGGCGCAACCACTTCGGGTTCGACCGTCAATTCCGGTTCGGCAACAAACTCGGGCTCGTCGACCAAGGCTTCAACCGGAGCCTGAGCCGGCTCAATAACAGTTGTATCGACAACTGGTGTCTCGACGACCGGCTCTTCACGACGCGGCGCGTGAAAATTGGCGAGTGGCAGACGAATGCTGGCAGCCGACCACTGCGGCGCCTTCGCCGGCGACTGAACGGCCGGAGCGACAGGAAGAGCGCCGCCGATCGAAAGCTCAAGCTCTTCGATCAGATCGCGGGCGCCACCATAGGCCGTCAAGGTAACCGGAGGTTCTGCGGAAACAGCGACAGGCTTTGACGGAGCGGGAGCCCAGTCGGTGGCGACAGGCGCTTCCCATTCGGCTGCGACCGGCTCAGGCGCGGCTACTTCGGGAGCTATGGCAGTTTCCGTAGAAAATTCGGGCTTGACGACAGGCGTCTCGAAATCGGACATAACCGACGGCGCGAGCTCCTCGCCTATGGAGGGCACGTCCTCGTGGACTGGCTCGGCATAGTCGTAGGTTTCGACTTCCTGAGCGATTGGCTCGGCCGGATGATCGAGATCAGCCAGGGGACGCGGCGCATCGTAACGCTCGAACTCACGGAGAAGCTCGTCCTCGAGATTGAGGACCGGCTCCTGCCGCTGAGGCTCATCTACAGTATTGGCCGCAATTCGAGGTTCAAAGCCGACGATACGAGCAAGTTCAGCCAACGGATCATCGTCGGCAAACATATCGTCTTTACCGCGCGTGTCATACGCAAGTCGTTTATCAGCCATGCCCATCCCACTCAAAAAACGCAAACACTTCAATGCCAGCGCATTGTGGGGAAATGGTGACGTTATCGCATTTCGTCCGGTGCGGCAGTACCTGTAATGGCAAGTCCCGACTTCAAAACCGACGCGACAGCGTACACCAGCCCAAGTCTGGCAATACTTGATTCTCGGTTCTTATCGTTAACAAATCGTAATTCAGTCTGATCTTTACCTTTGTTCCAGTGGGCATGGAAGGCGCTGGCAAGATCATAAAGGTAAAATGCGATGCGATGCGGCTCCTGAGATTGGGCTGCACTTTCGACGATACGCGGGAATTCTGCAGCCTTGGCAATCAGCTGCAATTCGGCAGAATCCGTAATGCTTGCAACGGATTGCGCCAAAAGCTCCGGTGTCGGGGCGAGATCCGGGAAGGCTTCCTTCGCCTGCCGGAAGACGGACATGCAGCGGGCATGCGCATACTGCACGTAGAAGACCGGATTATCTTTGGATTGTTCCGTTACTTTGGCGAAATCGAAGTCCAACGGCTCCGAGTTCTTGCGGTAAAGCATCATGAAACGGACCGAATCACGCCCGACTTCTTCGACGACATCGCGCAATGTGACAAAATCGCCCGAGCGCTTCGACATCTTCACCGGCTCACCGTCACGGTAGAGCTTGACGAGCTGGCAGAGCAGCACCGTCAGCTTCGCCTTACCGTCGGAAACGCCGCGCGCAACCGCCTCGAGACGCTTGACGTAGCCACCATGGTCGGCGCCGAGCACATAGATCATCTCGTCGAAGCCGCGGTCAAACTTGTTCTTGAAGTAGGCAAGGTCGGCAGCGAAATAGGTATAGGAACCGTCCGACTTGATCAGCGCACGGTCGATATCGTCACCGACTTCAGTCGAGCGGAAGAGCGTTTGTTCGCGGTCTTCCCAATCCTCAGGAAGCTGGCCCTTCGGTGGCGGCAGCGTGCCCTTGTAGACATAGCCCTTGAAGGTCAGGTCGTTGATCGCCGTGCGAATGGCAGCCGCGCCGTTGGCATGCAGCGTGCGCTCGGAGAAGAAGATATCGTGGTGGACGTTGAGAGCGGCCAGATCCTCGCGGATCATCACCATCATCATCTCGATGGCGCGATTCTTGACGATCGGCATCCACTGCTCTTCCGGCATGTTGTGCAGGCGCACGCCATATTCGGCAGCGAGCGATTCTCCGACCGGGACCAGATAGTCGCCGGGATAGAAACCTGACGGAATCTCGCCGATCTTCTCGCCGAGCGCCTCGCGGTAACGCAGGAAGACGGAACGAGCGAGCACATCGATCTGCGAGCCGGCATCGTTGATGTAATATTCCTTGACGACATCGTAGCCGGCAAAGGCAAGCAGGTTTGCCAGCGCGTCACCGACGACGGCGCCGCGGCAATGACCGACATGCATGGGGCCCGTCGGGTTGGCCGAGACATATTCGACGTTGACCTTCTTGCCCTGCCCCAGGCCCGAGCGGCCGTAGCCGGTGCCTGACTGGATCATCGAGGCAAGCAGGCGCTGCCAGTAGCCGACGGAGAGCCTGATATTGATGAAGCCCGGGCCGGCAACCGAAACCTCGGCGACGTCGGTGTCTTCCTGCAGCTTGGCAATGATGATTTCGGCAAGCGCGCGCGGATTGGTGCCAAGCGGCTTGGCAAGCACCATGGCGGCGTTGGTCGCCACATCGCCGTGGCTCGCATCACGCGGCGGCTCGACTGCAATGCGACCGAAATCGAGCTCGGATCGCTTTTCCTTGACCAGATCGAGCTGTTCAAGGGCGTTTTTAATCCTGGCTTCAAAATCGGTAAAAAGGTTCATCGCATTCTTCCATGCACAGGCCGTGCCAACGGGTTTGCCGGCGGCTGCCGGGCGCCCGCTGCCTATCGCAAATCCGGAGTGTGGTCAAACAATCGCCTGTGGGCACTGATGGCATAAGTATCCGTCATGCCGGCCAGATAATCGCCGACATGCCGCGCTTTCGGCGCATCGGAAAGGCCGGCGATATGGTCGACCCAATAATGGCTTTGCATCTCCTTGGGATTGGCCATGTAGGCGCCGAAGAGATCCTTGACGATCTGGGCGGCACCAGCGCGGATGCGCATAATATCTGCATTCCGGTAGATGCGCTTGAAGAGCATCGCCTTGATCTGCCTGTCGGTCTCGGCCATCTCATCCGAAAAGGTCGCAATCACATGATCCGCCTTACGGATATCATCGGCACTCTGCGGTTTCAGCTCTGCCAGGCGCTTCTGCGCCACACCGATGACATCCTCAACCATGCGCGTGATCTGGCGGCGCATGATTTCATGCGTGAAGCGGCTCGGCTCCAGATGCGGGTAGCGCTCCCTTACCTCGGCCATTAGCCCGGCAAGGAACGGAATTTCCTCCAGCATCTCGAAATTCAGGTAGCCCGAGCGCAGACCGTCATCGATGTCGTGGGTATTGTAGGCGATATCATCAGCAATCGCTGCTGCCTGGGCTTCCAGGCTCGCATAGCTCGCAAGTTCCAGATCGTGCAGCTCGCAATAATCAAGAATCGGCTGCGGCACCGGTCCACGCGTGCCGACGCCATCGGCCGTCAGCAGCGGACCATTGTGCTTGACGAGGCCTTCGAGGCTTTCCCAGGTCAGATTGATGCCGTCGAATTCGGCATAACGCCGCTCGAGTTTGGTGACGATGCGCAAGGATTGGGCATTGTGATCGAATCCGCCATAGGGCAGCAGTTCTTCATGCAGCGCATCCTCGCCGGTATGGCCGAAGGGCGTATGGCCGAAATCGTGGACGAGCGCCACGCCCTCGGCCAAGTCCTCGTCAGCCTTCAGGGCGCGGGCAAGCGCGCGGGCAATCTGTGCTACCTCTATCGTGTGTGTCAGGCGCGTGCGGTAATGGTCGCCGTCCTGGGCGATGAAAACCTGCGTCTTATGCTTCAGCCGGCGAAAGGCGGTCGTATGGATGATGCGATCGCGGTCTCGCTGGAAATCGGAACGCGTCGGGCTGCCGCTCTCGTGATAGAGACGCCCGCGCGAGTTCCATGGATCTGCCGCATAAGCCGCCCGTTCGCCATAACCGAAACCCAATGCATGCCTGTCGAAGCTCATTCTTCACCGTCACTAACGCGTTGTAGCCTTGCCCATTGACGCGGCTATCCGCTCTTCATACCTATAGCTTACAGAAACGGCAAAGAGGCGCTTCATTGTCCGCTTCGCCAGATCCTGTCCTTTACCGAAGGAACATGATAAGTTTCTTTGATATCATGCGTTTGAATATCAAACGCCGAAAAAGAATTCTCTCCGGATCTTGACCCCGGCAGGAGGAAGAATGACTGAAGTGAATGTAACCCTTTCCGATGCCGCGGCAAAGCGTATTGCCGCTATCGTCGGCAGCGATCCCGGCAAGAGCGCGCTGCGCGTCTCCGTCGAAGGTGGTGGCTGTTCCGGCTTTTCCTACAAGTTCGATCTTGTGGATGGCGCAGCTGACGACGATATCGTCGTCGAGAAGAATGATGCCAAGGTGCTGATCGACAGTCTCTCGCTAGTCTACATGGCAGGCTCCGAGATTGATTTCGTCGACAACCTGCTCGGCCAGTCCTTCCAGATCAAGAATCCGAATGCGGTGGCAAGCTGCGGCTGCGGCACCAGCTTCGCGATCTGATCCAAGAACGACTTTGAACGACTTTCCATTGATAACCGGCCGAAGATTTTCTTCCGGCCGGTTTCTTGTCTTGTCCTCTGACGCGGGAGCGAGATAAAAGAGCGTTCAGCACAGAGAGCAGGATGAAGCCATGAAGATCGCGACTTGGAACATCAATGGCGTCAAGGCGCGTATCGACAACCTCACGCAATGGCTGAAGGATTCCAGTCCTGATATCGTCTGCCTGCAGGAAATCAAGACGGTCGACGAAGGCTTCCCGCGGCTGGAAATCGAGGCGCTCGGTTACCATGTCGAAACGCATGGACAGAAGGGCTTCAACGGCGTTGCCATTCTTTCCAAGAGCTCACCATCCGAAGTCAATCGCGGCCTGCCGGGCGATCCGCTCGATGAGCAGGCGCGTTTTCTCGAAGCCGTCTTCTCCTTGCCCGGCAACAAGGTGGCGCGCGTCTGCTGCCTCTACCTGCCGAACGGCAACCCGCCGGAAACGGAAAAATACCCCTACAAGCTCGCCTGGATGGAACGGCTGCGCAAGTTCGCGGCCGAGCGCCTTGAATACGAGGAAATTTTCATTCTGGCCGGCGACTACAATGTCATTCCCGAGCCGCATGACTGCTTCGACCCGAAGGTCTGGGAAAGCGATGCACTCTTCCTGCCGCAGACGCGCCAAGCCTTCCGCCGGCTGGAAAATCTCGGTCTCGCCGATGCGGTGCGTTCGGCAACCGATGCGACGGCGCTCTATTCCTTCTGGGATTATCAGGCCGGCGCCTGGCCGAAGAACAACGGCATCCGCATCGACCATTTGATGCTGTCGCCGGAAGCCGCCGACCGCATGACGTCAGCGGCCATCGAAAAGCATGTGCGTGCCTGGGAAAAGCCGTCGGACCACGTGCCCGTCGTCGCTTACTTCGATTTCGCTGCCTGAGATTTAAAGCACTTCCGTTTTACGCAATTCCGGACGCAAAACCGCTAAGCACTTTTGCTGTAATTGCTCGAAAACTCAATCGTCCGAGCCGCTCGCAATCGTGTGCGACAGGGATACGGCCGTGCGCCGATCCGCTTCGCTGGCGATCGAGAAGGCATCTTCCTGAAGCGATTGCATCCAGCTGCAATCCTTCGGCTTACAGCGATCGAGAGCCGCCGTCATCAGCGCGAGACCGCGAGCAGACTGGCCTTCATCGAAGAGGATGTTGCCGAAGACCGCCATGGCGCCGGGATGGCCGCTCTTGCGGGCCTGATTGAGCCATTTCTTGGCCTGATTGACATTGGCGCTACCGCCCTCGCCAGCCAGCATCATCTGCGCTAGCTGGAACTGCGCCTCGGGAACGCCGAAGGTGGAGGCAACCTGGAAATAGAGCTGGCGGGCCTGATTGAGATCGATCTTCACCGGGCTGCCGGAAATGCCGTGCTTGTAGTAGTTGGCAAGCGACAGCAGCGCGTTGATGAAGAAGCCGGTATCCTCCGAGCCAGGCTCCACGCCCTGCTGTGCAATCTCGCTGTAGATCTTGAAGGCCTCGAAATCGTCCTGCGCGACACCGTCGCCGTCAGCATACATATTGGCGAGCGCCCAGCGCGAACCGGTGTGGCCCTTTTCGGCGGCGTATTTATAGGCCTCGACCGCCTCTTCCTTCTGACCGTTCTTGTAAGCTTTGAAACCGAATTTGAAGAGATCGAAGGGCCCCGATTCCTTCGTCACGCCCGTCTTGATGTCGAATGCCAGGACCGGACAGGCCAGGGCCAGCGAAACGGCCATCGACATGCTGAGCAGCATGAATTTGAACAATCTGAACTCGGACGTTACCATCTTTACCGGTTTCTTTCGTTCATCACAGACGCCTGGCGGCGGCTTTTTTTCGCCGTTCTGCCCGCGTGGATGCATTCCTTCCAGGCGAGCGATCCCGCGGCGGGCTCCAAGGCCCCTTTACCCGCGTCGCTTCCAGCCCCATACCCCTCTTTCAAAACCAGCACATCCTTGTGAACCATCCGGCTTCCGGCACGGCCCGCATGTGATGCCTGCGGTACTCCTTTCGCGACCCAGGTCCCCACCCGTCCGCCTTTATCGTCTTCGTAAACAGCAAATGTGACCAAACCGGTATCGCACTCTTCCGTGGGGAACGAAGCTTCATGCCGGGAGACTGAAAATGATTGAAACGAGTAAATCTGCAACACTACCGAAGGGGCGGATTTCCGGCCGGAAATGCCTTTGGCGAAAAGCAAAACGGCTGCTGCCGCTGGCTTCTCGCCCGCGCCATCGCGATACCTGGCGTTACCGGAAAAAACTCGACCCATGCTACTGCTTACGCACACCCTACGCTTGTCATCTCCTCGCCCGCTAATAGCGCTGCGCCCTCTTTGTGGCGGGAAATGGACAAATTCGCCCCGCCGACACCATACGCGAACCGTCGTAAAAAAGTGTTGCTGAATCGTCACAAAACGAGGCGAGAAGATGGAATGATTAAGAGCGGCAAACAAAGAAGAGCCCGGCACTGCCGGGCTCCTCAATTCTTCAAATCAGGGAATTAAAACTTGACCTTTAGGCTGGTCGATAGCGCAGCAACCAGATCGTTGCCAAAGGAATAGGAGACATCATCTCCAAACGTGACGCCATTCTGTGTCACGACGCCAGACGAACCACTCGTCAGCACGCCGACGGCACCGGCGACGCGCCATTCGATGTGCTCGGTCGGCGTGAAGGCTGCACCGACACCGAGTGTCCAGCTATCGGTCTGAGCGCCATAGCCCTGGCTGGTGCCACGATCCCAGGTCAGGCTGACGGCGCCTGCCCATTGGTCATTGAACTTGTGGCCGACGCCACCGGTGATGGTCCAGCCGTCGCGATAGAGAAGGTCGAGCGAAGTCAGTTCTGTCTTACCGCCAGATGTGCAGGCGATCACGCCCTTTGTCGATGTCGGGCAGAAGGGCACGGACTGAAGGACACTCCAGTTCGTCCATTTGACCGAACCGAAAGCGAGCCAATCCGGAGCGATACCGCTCTGCAGCTTCAATTCCAACGAATCCGGCGCTTCGGCGGAACCGAAAACGGGCGTGACGCGTCCGTAAGGCGCAGCATTCAGCGGCGCAAAAGGTGCGGTAACCTGGGTCAGATCTACCGTGCCCGTCAGGTTGTCGTACTTGACGCGGCTGTTATAGACGAGGCTCGCGCGCATCGCATATTCCGGGATCTCGTATGCGAGACCGGCGCGCCAGCCCCAGCCATTGTCTTCGAGATCGAGGCGACCGATGCCATTACCCGTACCGACCAGAAGCGGAACCGTCGAAACCAGACGCTCCTTGAAGCCCTCGACTTCCTGATAGAAGGCGCCGCCGATGAAGCGAAGCTGTCCCGGACCGACATCGAAGCGATAGGAGCAGGTGCCGCCATAATTACGGGTTTTGATCTCCGTCTCGATATTGTTGTTGGCGCCAGCCCAGTTCAAGCCGGGATCGGTGTGCCCGCCGAAGGGCTCGGAATAGTCGACAAGGCAGTCGATCGCATCGCCGAAACCGGCCTTGAAGCCAATATAGGGAACGGCGTAATTCGCGGTATCGTCGGCGGTGCTCGAACGGCTGTTCAGATTGCCCCCCCCTGGAGATACAGAGGTATCCGTGTCGCGAGCATTCTTCAGCTTGCGCTGGGGCGTGACATAAATAACGCCCGATTGAAACGAGAAGGGCGAGGTATCGAACAACTGATCGATATTATAGCCGCCGCGCTCCAGACCACCCGCAAAGGACGGTGAAGCGAGCGCCGAAAGGATAACGAGCGATGTTACGCCCCTGAAAAACATACGCGCTGCCATTGTGTCTCCCCCACTCAAGCAATTGATGTAATCACACTGTGCTAGTGAACTTAACAAATCGCAACGAGGCGCCCCGCTGCGACGCGAAGTTGCGTTATGACTAATTTACGTAACTAATTGACGGGCACGTCAAAAAATCGGATGGATAAAATTCTATTCTTCCATCTCTGGATTTTTAAGGGCCTGTTAGATTCTTTTTCCATCAAGAGTGGAAGCTGTATCAAACTGACAACAGTGTTAGTTTTCGCGCACAGCATGCCCAAAATGGGTGATATCCACAGTGGTTGCGGCCCTAACGGGCCAAATTTAAGAGAATCATCATACTTTTGAACGCAAAAGGCGCGCTCCAAGGGAACGCGCCTTCAGGAATAATATACTCGTTCCCCGCGATTATCCTGCTTCGCTAACTCGCGCTAGAGCAGTCCTCAGGCTTTCGATCTGGCTCGTCAGTTCGGCGTGACGCTCGCGTTCCGCCTCCACCACTTCCGGGTTGGCATTGGCGACAAACTTCTCATTCGAGAGCTTGCCATCGATGCGGGCGATCTCGCCCTCGGCCTTTGCAATCGCCTTTTCGAGACGGTTCTTTTCCGCCGCGAGATCGATCAGATTGCCAAGCGGCAAGCAGGCGGTCGCTTCTGCGACGATGATCTGAGCAGCACCCTTCGGTGCGGATTCCGCCAGTGAGATACCCTCGACACGCGCCAGGCGCTTGATGGCCGCGTCGTGACGGAACAGCCGTTCACGCGTCAGGCTGTTGGCGCCAACGACGACGAGCGGCGCGGTGGCCGACGGCGGCACGTTCATTTCCGAGCGGACCGAGCGGATGCCGGAAACGAGGTCGATCAGCCAGTTGATCTCATCGGCCGCAGCATTGTCGGCATAAGACGGCGACGGCCATTCGGCGTGGCAGAGCAAGCCGTCACGTTCCTGGCCCTCACCCGCCGTGTGCGCCCACAGCTCTTCGGTCATGAAGGGCATGAAGGGGTGCAGCAGCTTGTAGATCTCTTCCAGAACATAAGCGCTGCACGCTTGAGCTTCGGCCTTCGCACCCTCGTCTTCACCTCCGAAGACCGGCTTCAGAAGTTCGAGATACCAATCGCAGAACTGGTTCCAGACGAAACGATAGAGCGCACCGGCGGCATCGTTGAAGCGGTAGGCTTCAAGCGCTTCCGTAACGTCACGTTCCGTGCGGGCAAGCTCCGTCAGGATCCAGCGGTTGATGGTGAGCTCGGCTGCTTCCGGCACAAAATGCGGATCGCTCTTGACGCCGTTCATTTCGGCAAAGCGCGTGGCGTTCCAGAGCTTGGTGCCGAAATTGCGGTAGCCGGCGATGCGAGCCGGGTCGAGCTTCACGTCGCGGCCTTGGGCTGCCATGATCGCCAGGGTAAAGCGCAGGGCATCGGCACCATATTCGTCGATCAGTTCGAGCGGGTCGATGACGTTGCCCTTGGACTTCGACATCTTTTGCCCGTTCTTGTCGCGCACCAGAGCGTGAATATAGACGGTATGGAACGGCTCGACCGGGTTATCGTCCTCGTCCTTCATGAAATGCAGGCCCATCTGCATCATGCGAACAACCCAGAACGGGATGATATCGAAACCGGTGACAAGAACGCTGGTCGGGTAATATCGCTCCAGTTCGGGCGTCTTGTCCGGCCAGCCAAGTGTCGAGAACGGCCAGAGGGCCGAAGAGAACCAGGTGTCGAGCACGTCTTCGTCACGTACCAGAATCTCGCCCGGCTTGAAGTTCTCAAGCAGGTCCTCGACATAGGCCTTCATCGGTCCTTCATGCGACAGGTAGTGCTGGATGGCGGCCTGCAGCGCCTCCTCTTCGGTCTTCTCGACGAAAACCTGACCATCCGGGCCATACCAGGCCGGAATCTGGTGCCCCCACCAGAGCTGACGTGAGATGCACCATGGCTGGATATTGTCCATCCATTGGAAATAAGTATTTTCCCAGTTCTTCGGGACGAACTTTGTCCGGCCCTCGCGAACAGAGGCAATGGCAGGCTTGGCAAGGGTCTTGTTGTCAACCCACCATTGCTCGGTCAGACGCGGCTCGATCGGCACGCCACCACGATCGCCATGCGGAACCATATGCTTATGCGGCTCGATCTTGTCGAGCAGGCCGGCTTCCTCGAAAATCTCGACAATGATCTTTCGTGCAGCGAAACGATCCTGGCCTTCCAGCCGGTCCCAGGCGCCATGCAAGGCGGCCGGATGATCGAGACCTTCCAGGAAATCCTCATTGTCCTTGATGGTAATCGTGGCGTCGACATTCATGATGTTGATGACACGCAGCCCGGTGCGCCTGCCGACGTCGAAGTCGTTGAAGTCATGCGCCGGCGTAACCTTGACCGCGCCGCTGCCGGCGGTTGGATCGGCGTAGCTGTCAGCAACGATCGGAATGCGTCGGCCAACGATCGGCAGGATGACATGCTTGCCGACGATCGACTTGTAGCGCTCGTCCTTGGGATTAACTGCAACGCCGGTATCGCCAAGCATCGTCTCCGGCCGCGTGGTCGCAACCACGAGGTAGTCGCGCGTTTCGAATTCGGTGGGCTTGCCCTCCTCATCAAAAGCGATTGGATACTGGTAGGTGACGCCGTCTTCCAGGGGATAGCGCAGATGCCAGAGATTGCCTTTGAGCTCGATCTGCTCGACTTCCATGTCGGAAATCGCTGTCAGCAACTTCGGATCCCAGTTGACGAGGCGCTTATCCTTGTAAATCAGCCCTTCCTTGTAGAGCGTGACGAAGACTTCGAGAACTGCCTGCGACAGGCCCTCGTCCATGGTGAAGCGCTCACGCGACCAGTCACAGGAAGCGCCGAGACGCTTCAGCTGGTTGAAGATCAGGCCGCCCGATTCACCCTTCCACTCCCAAACCTTTTCGATGAAGGCATCGCGGCCCATCTCGCGGCGGCCGGGAAGCTGTTGTTCCATCAGCTTGCGCTCGACAACCATCTGCGTGGCGATGCCGGCATGGTCCATGCCCGGCTGCCAGAGCACATCCTTGCCGCGCATGCGCTCGAACCGCACCATGACGTCCTGCAGCGTGTTGTTCAGCGCATGACCCATGTGCAGCGAACCGGTCACGTTCGGCGGCGGGATGACGATGGTGAAGCTGTCGGCGCCCGGCTTGGCATTGGCGCCGGCGCGGAAGGCATCGGCCTCATCCCATTTCGCAGCGATTTTCGGTTCGACGGCGGCGGAATCGTAGGTCTTTTCGAGCATTTTCTGACCAATTCGAGGTTCGAGGATGGGCGTTTTGTAAATAGGATGGTTACGGCCAAGTCAATAAAAAAGCCGCCCCGGAGACCGGAGCGGCTCTTGTCTGGAAAAAGCGTTTCCGATCAGCGGCGCGGGCCGTGCGCCACACGTTCGATCTCTTCGCGCACGAGGCGTTCGACGAGCGTCGGCAGATTGTCGTCTAGCCATTCGCGCAGCATCGGCCGCAGCATGTCTTCGGCAATCTCATCCAGCGAGCGGCGCTCGGCTGCGCCATCGATGGCAGCGGCGAGCTCTTCGAAGGAACGGGCAACCTGCAGGCCAGTGTTCTGGGACAGAAGTGACGGCTGAACGTCTTCCGCTACACGCAAAGGTGTAACTTCGGCAGGCTGGAAGGCCACCGGCTCGACGCGCTGTTCGACGACGGGAAGCATGGGTGCCTCCTCGACGAGCGCGGGCTGCGGAACCTCGGGCAGGCGCTGCTCGGCAAAGACCGGCGCAGGCTCGGGCGCATAATGGGGGACGGGGGCAACGCGGGGAGCCGGAGCCGGCTCGACCGGGCGGGGGGTGGGCGCTGCGTGCGGCGCGTCATAAGCTGACTGCGGCTCGAATTGCGGCTGCGGTTCGCGGAACACCTGGGGCATATCACGCGGCATGTCACGGAGAGCCTGGCCGGCCTGAACGGCGTTACGCTCTGAAGCAGCACGGACGCGGGCTGCGACGTCGGCAAGTGACATGGCGCGGGCCGGCATTTCCGGCTCAGGCGCAATACCGGCAGAATTTGCAGCGACGAAACGCGGATCGGGACGCAGCGCAGACGGCTCCGGGAACTCGACGCCGGCATAGGTATCGTCAACCGTCAGATGGATTTCGGAGTCGTTGTCCTCTTCCGCACCGTAAACGGGAGGAAGCGAGGCGGAAATCGCCTTTCCGGCGCCTGGCTCATTGCTTTCGATGATCTGGCGAATGGAGGCCAGGATCTCTTCCATGGACGGTTCACGCACTACACCTGGCTGAGCCATATCTATCCCCGTTATCCCTTAACAACGACCGGATGGCGTGGAGCATGCACCCGAATCACCATGACCTTAGAATACCCCAAAGGGGAAAAAAATCAGCGCGAATCAAACAAATGCAGCCATGCACAGTTTTGTTACCCAAGTGTAAGCGAAGTCTGTGAAGGCTTTTAAGACAGCCGAAACGAAAACGGGCGCCCATGGCGCCCGCTCAAAAAAATCGGCGGTAGAAACGCCTTAGAATACGAATTCACGAGCCTTGGCGAAACCGGGCAGCGGCTTGACCGAAGCATTGAAGAAGACGTTTTCGGAAACAGCCCCGCGCTCGCTGACGAAGACTTTCGCGCGGGCAGCATTGCCATAACCCTGCACGACAACGAGACGGCCGCCATCCTGCAGCTGGCCGAGAAGTGCCGCGGGAACCTCTTCAACCGAACCGTTGATGAAGATCAGATCATAGGGAGCGCCGGCGGCATTACCCTTCTCAAGCGGGCCAGTCGCCACCTGCACATTTGCATAGCCGGCGAGATTTGCCTTGGCTTCAGCCGCAAGGGTCTCGTCCGATTCGAGCGCCACGACGGAGCCCGCGATCAGCGACAGCAGCGCGGAGGCGTACCCCGTGCCAGCGCCGACTTCGAGAACGGCATCATCCTTGGTGACGGCGGCGAGCTGCAGCAGCTTGGCGAGCGGCGACGCCTCCATGATGAAACGGCCCGGATTGCCGGCGGTTGCCGGAGCAATCTCGATATCATTGTCGATATAAGCCAGCACCTTCGCCTTCTCCGGCACGAATGCTTCGCGCGGGACGGTGAGGAAGGCCGTCAGCACCGAATGCGAGGTAACGTCCGTGGTGCGGACCTGGTTGTCGACCATCTTTACGCGTGCTGCTTCGAAATCCATCATATCCTCTCGCCGATGAAAGCGGTTCTGTCTTCCGTCTCTTAATCTCCGGCACGAATGCTTTCAAGGCTTGCCGGAGACCCGTTTGAAGAATCCCGGAAACCCCTTCCCACATGCAACAGCTGAAAAACGATAGCTGCAACTTCTGCGTGGAGTAAATTGCGATTTCATGATACTGTTCTAACCGGAGGAAATGAGGAGGAGCAGGCCATGTCTGCCATTCTGGAATATTTTACGCTGTTCGACTTTTTCATCGGCGCAGCACTCGTCGGCATATTCTGCTGCGGGCTCCTGGACCGCGAGATGAACTGAACAGATTGCACTCTCTCAGTAAAAGTTTCCTGGCCGCCTGCTCGGCGCGCCGGAAAAATGGATTTCGGCGTCCAGTCGGATCAAGCCGGCACAGTCGATCGCGCCATTAACTCTATATCAACCATATTGTTGCGCCAATCGCGGCTTTCGCTAGTTTGGCCGCATGCAAACATTCGCCATTCAATCGCCAGATATCGAAGCGCTTCACTACAATCCGGAAGCGCGGCTGCTGCTTGTGAAGTTCAAAAGCGGCGCCATCTGCAATTTCACACGTATCTCAGCGCAGGCGCTGCAGCGACTGCTCGGCCCCGATGTGCAGATAGAGAACCCAACGGCAGAGGACGATGCCAGCTATCTGGCGGGCCTGCGTAGCGGCGGATTGCGGGCGCTTTATTCACTCACCGGCATCAAACCAGCCCAATTCGATTTCGCCCAAGTTCCCGGCATCTGGTGATGCGAGACTGCCGAATCGATGCCGCGCCTCATTTCTGAAGCGGATCGGATTTCTATGTCGGTGGAATTTTTTGGAGGCCTCGCCCGGAATTGAACCGGGGTACAAGGATTTGCAGTCCTCTGCGTCACCACTCCGCCACGAGGCCTCACCTCTGACCGATATGTCAAAATATCGTGTGGTGGCGCGGATTTAGAATCATCCTAACGGAAGTGCAAGAGGCTTCATTCTGAATTCGGTCCTTTTTTCATTCTGAATAACTGTTTCCAGAACGTTCCTCCGCGTCGTTGGCGACGGGCGGCAGTCGTCTACCGGCTGTAGCGGTTGTGCTCTCTGTTGGATGAACGAATTTGCTGTAGTCGTTCCAGCTGGACCACGCGAAGCGCGTCGAAAAATGTGCGCGCATCAAGCTTCGTATTAGAATGCTGTTTGAAATACCCTTCGGCGGTGTCGAAGAACTCACCAAGATCGACATCGAAACGGTCGGGCATCCGTTGTCGGATGAAGGCAATGAGTAATCGGTCCAAGGCTGCCTCCAACGCCCGCTAAAATCGAACGCGCGGGACCAAATTAAACGAAGCCATCGATCTTTTGTTCCGGAAGGCCACCGGTCACCAAGCCAAGCTAGCTGTCACCGGTCTTGCAATTGATATACTTCGGCATTGTCCTGCTTTTCCCGCAGGCCTTTGTAAGACGCGTGGCGAAGCTTGCCGTCATGGGTCCATGCGCGATATTCGATCTCAGCTATCAGCGTTGGCTGGAGCCAGACAATGTTCTTCCGGCTCCCCTCGTATTCCACGGCCGGCCGGTTTGCCTTCAGCTTGTCCATTATCTCGCGCAGCTGCCAGGCATCCTTCTCTTTGAAGCCCGTCCCTACCGACCCGACATAGACCAAGCTATTGCCGCGATAGGCTGCAAGCAGAAGTGAACCAATCTGGCCGCGAGCCGCCGTCGACTGCTCATAGCCGACGATCATGAAGCTGTCGCTTTGGATGCACTTGATCTTCAGCCAGTCACCAAGTCGGCCGGAGCGATAGGCGCTGTTACGATCCTTCGCGATGATCCCCTCAAGCCCGTGCTCGCACGCCAGCCGCAGGAGCTGTTCACCGTCCGCTTCCACTTCCTCTGACAGCCGAATGGCGCTTTCCCGACCTGGCAGGATCAACCCTTCGAGCAGATGCCGGCGGGTCGAGAGCTCGGTGTTCGTCAAATCGTGGCCGTCGAAATACAGAAGATCGAAAGCCATCAAAACGGATGCGCCGGAGTTCAGTTTCCCGCCGCGGCCGCCTAGCGATTGCTGCAGCTGGCCGAAATCCGAGCGCCCATGCTCATCGAGAACCACGGCTTCGCCATCGAGGATCGCCGTCGCCGCGCCGAGCTGCGCTGCCTCCGCCGCGATCGCCGGGAAGCGGTGCGTCCAGTCATGGCCGCCGCGCGTCAGGATGCGAGCGCCTTTCGGCTCGATATGCACAGCAATCCGGTAACCGTCCCACTTCACTTCGAAGGCCCATTGCGGCCCTTTCGGCGGTTTCGACTTCAGGAGGGCAAGGCACGGATCGACGCGAGCCGGCATTGGATCGAGGGGAAGATTTGGCTGCGAAGGATCTCGCGGCTTGCGCGCTCGGGAGCGGAGCGGCTTGTCAACCTGAAGGAGCGGCTTCGACTTGGGAGGCTTGGTCATGGGACCACTCCATCAGCAAATGCTTAAAATGCCGTCTATTGACAGATCCGGCAAGCGGGACAAGTTTTCGGCTATGAGCAAGATCCCGCCGCCTAAGGTCCCCGAGAAACATCCGGATCGTTTTTTGAACTGCCAGGATGCAATGCATGTAGGCTTTCAAGATCTGGTGGACAGCGCAGTTAAAGCGGGCTGGCGGCCAGAGGAGGTTCTAGTCTCGCTCATCGAACTTGCGGATAATCAAGCACTGATGATGGAAGCCAACGCCGAGGTCGAGGCGGCGCTAAAGATCCTGAAGCGGAAGGGTCTGTTCTAGGAATCAGACTCCGCTTGACTCTCGAAACAATGAGAACATAATAAGAACACCTTGCAAGGTGAACGGAGCCGCGCGGCAACCTCCTTGTTAACCGCTAGAGACCCGCGCGGCTTCGCCTATCCCACCGTTAAAACTAAGTGGACATGAAGCGATTTGATGAAATCCGTTTGCCCGGCAAACAGGTCGTGCGTTGGCGTTTTCTTGATCGAGAGAATCGCTGGGAGATCGCGGCCTATCGAATACCGACCGGCGGCGAGCTTCTGATGTCTGTAACTGGCGAGCCGATTCAGCGATGGTCAGCCGGCGGCCCGAGCACCGATGAATTCAGCGAAGCTCTCGGGATGGTCGTGATGAGCGCTTCGCTCAGGGTCCAGAGCGATCGGCTCAATGGCCGCCGAAACCTTCATTGAAGGTCCCTACCAACCCCTCTACAAATGGCGCCGGACGCAGATCGACGAGAACGATCCTCCGAGCGATGACGACTGGATGGGGTGGGATGGAGACGTACCACTCGGTCGGATCACAAAACAGTTGCACGGCCTGATGAAGGACCGTTGGATGTGGTCTGCCCATGGCCCTCGGACGAGGAGACGTCTATTGCCGCATCAGGGCTACGAAGGCGAAGGCCGAGACGCTATGCGGATGGTGGAAGACTATTACCACCGGCTAATGCGATATAACGGAATGCGGGGAAGTCGTGATGAGCAATGAAGGGCACAGCAGCGCGCCAGGTGCCAATGTGATTGTCGAGCACTATTGCGACCACGAGGGACTGGACGGTTCGAGGTGCCCGAAATGGGGATGCTACGGCTTTGAGGAGAGTAAGGCGATCACGCTCTGGTATTGCCGGGAGCACCAGCCATCGAACTATCGCGGCTGGCCGGCGCACGGATCTGGCCAGCAATGATAGCAGCTATCTTGATATGCGGCAGTCTGACCGCCGTCGATGGCGACACCGTACGCTGCGATGGGCAGCTCATGCGGCTATTGGGAGGAGGAGTGCCGTTTCAGTCGGGCATTGACACCCCGGAGATCGGATCGCACGCGAAATGCATCAAGGAACGGAAGCTGGCGCTGATCGCCAAGGGAAGGCTGAAAGAGCTTTTGGAAGAACGCGGCCTGCGGATTGATATAAAGGGCTACGACAACACACCGAAGCACCGGCCGCTCATCAACATCTATCGAACGAATGGGGAAGAGATAGGGAGCAAATTGCTCAAGGACGGATTTGCCAGGACATGGACTCCGCACCATAAAAACGATTGGTGCACTGGCTAGCGTCCACTATCACGCTCGGCAGCCTTCATCTCGAACAGAATGAGCTTCAGGCCTGCTGTTTCAACTGAGAGGATATTATCGAGTGGAGGCGCGCTCGTTTCGAACTCTATAACTGGCTTGTCCATGTGGCGGCTAAGCTCTGCATAGAGAAGTTCATGCGATTGCTTGGCAAGAAGGACCATGCTCACCGCCTCACACATCGCGCGGCGTCCACGTTGACTGTCCACGGGCGTCCGATGGGCGGAAGACCATTTCTGAACGACTGCTGTAATCTGATCGATTTCTTCGTCCTGCAACGAAAGCAGATGGAGTAGAGACATCGCCGGCACCTAATGTTGCGGCAAGAGCACCCATTGTCTCCCAACCGGCCTCTACCGTTGTACTTCCGGGCCGACGAGAGGACCGTACTCCTTTTTGCGTGTAGAGTCCCAATTAATTCAATCCCAGGATGGTACAGCGTATCGAGGAAGAGCTTTGGCGCCAGAACTGCGGTTTCGCCTCTTTGGTGCGCCAGCGCATCGTGCCGCAACAGGGATGGGCAGAGACGGCGAGAGAGGCGTCGCGGATGGCTGAGGAGCATTATGAGAGGTTGAAGGGGCTTCACGGGTGACGGGCATTATATATATCTACTCGCCCTAAAATATTGCCACACTGCAACAGTGTTAGGTATTTGCTAACCGATACTTTGACTTCTAGTTGTGGCTGTGGAAGAAATCCCCCGCTCGCAGAATTTTTAGGGGGTTTTATGGGTACGCTTGTTTTTACGCAGACTGGAGACGTATCCTTCGGTCAGTTTATCGATGATACGACATTTACCGGCGGATCGGCCGATACTTCCCTTTTGATAGGTTCCTTTAAGACATCTCTCGGCCTCACTCTCGGATCGGGAGATTTTCTGACCTATTTCTTGGCCGACCCGATCATGAACAATGCGTTCTTTGGCGGTGAATCGTCGGATGCGCCGCTGAATACCTACGGCTTGATTGCCGACCATCTCGATATTTACGGGGGCAACGGCGACAATCATATCGAAGTAACGAGTGCAAACGTTGCGAATATTTATACAGGCGCCGGCGACGATTACATAAAGATAAGCGGTGGCTGGACCTCCTTCATAAATCCCGGCGCTGGCGCTGATACAATGATTGGAGGAAGCGAAAACGACACATATTTCGTGGAGGATGTCGGTGATCAGGTCATCGAGCTTGGCGGCGACGGCATCTTTGGTTCTCGCGATAGCGTTAGGACAACGCTTTTGAGCTACACACTCGGCGCCGGCATCGAAGAGCTCTGGCTTTACGCGGGCGATGCGTCAGGCTACGGCAACGAACTCGACAACTGGATTTATGGTAGCGACGGCAATAACGTCCTCAATGGCTTCGCGGGGACAAACTATCTCGACGGTCGCGAAGGCAACGACAAATTCCTGGTCACAAGTGACCAATCGCGCAACGGCATTTTCGGCGGCACCGGCGACGATACACTGGTCTATAAGCAGGGACTGGGCGGAGGGGAAGATCCATGGGCGTTCGACCACGGGCAGTCGGCATATTTTGATGGTGAAGACGGCACCGATAACGCTGCACTGGACTTCTCTCTCGCTCAGTCTGTAAGCGCAACGATGAACGGCAGCACGGTCGTCTACGATATCCTCGGCGCTGATGGCTACCATTCGACCGTCACGCTGATTTCGGTGGAGCGCGTGAACATCGTCGGTTCGGCCGCTGCCGACACGTTCTACGGCACGTCAGGCAAGGACTGGATCGACGGCGGCGCCGGCGCGGACACGGTCCATGGCTCGGCTGGTGATGACGGCTATGTCTTCGACAATGCCGGCGACCGCGTCGTCGATGAAGCGGCAGGCGGCGGCACGGATACGATCTGGGCTTCGGTCAGCGTCAATCTCAATGACAACGCCTTCGTCGAAAACCTCCGGCTTTCCGGCGGTGCCATCAATGGCACTGGCAACAGCCTTGCCAACATGATCACTGGCAATGCCTCGGCCAACGTCATCGCCGGCGGCGCCGGCAATGACAGCCTCTATGGCAAGGGCGGCGCCGATACGTTCCATTTCAATGAAATGGGCGCGGCCAACAAGGATTCGATCTGGGACTTCGATGCCGACGACAAGATCTCGCTTGGCTCCGTCTTCACCGGTCTCGACAAGGACAATAACGGCATCGTCGATGACGACGCCTTCCTCGTGCTCGTCAAGAACGGCCCGAAGGTCAGCGGCGATCATGCGGTGCTCACCTACAATGCCGCCACCGGCGTGCTTTCCTACGATCACGACGGCGCCGGCAAGGATGCCGCCCAGGACATCGCCTTCGTCGGAGTCAACAAGACCTTCTTCGACCACAGCGATATCCTGATCAACAGCTCGCTCCTGGTTTGAGGCGATATAGGCGGAACAACGCTTGAAACCCGCGGAAATCCCTGCGGGTTTCATCGCCACGTTACGGGGGGCTGCTCAATTAATTTTCAGCCAGTGGCGGATGGCAGAGACGGTACCGTCACCGATATAGGCGACGATACCGCCGATCGTCAGGCCGGCGAAGGCTATCAGCCCTGAGATCCCCACCCCGAGCGTCTTCATCCGTTTCCACTCCTCCAAGGCAGGCTGGACGGAGGCGTGATTGCGGTCCACGGTCTCCTTGAGGGCTTTGATCTCCTCGCGGATCTGGGCATCAACACCGCCGCTAATTGCGACCGTGGTATCGAGGTGGCCGATTTGCTTGGCCTGGCTATCTAACCGCGCATGGATGACGGCTCGGCTCTCATGAGCGTTGTGTTTCTCCTCTTGGAAATCCTCTCGTATACGCCTCACGCCCTCTTCGACCCGCCCAAGCGCTCGAAGGATATCGTCATTGGAAGTCATCGTCCGCCTGTTCGTTTCGATGCGATGCTGTTGGCGCCAAAGCGCCCCGGATTACTTTTGAAGTTTCTGATGACGCGCGGGTCGCCCGGAGGGGTTATTGACGGAACGAATCACCTGCGCATCTGTTGAGTCGCGAATCAGTGATGCGTGAGGTTCCGCGATGTACGCCGCGACTGGAGTTCCGATTAAGCCGGTGCTCGTGCACTTTGAAGACGAGCGAGATGACCGCCCCGCCTCCACGGTCGAAGATCTTATGGGCATGCTCATGAGCGACGGTTGGCCCAAACGACCGAACGACATTGTATGGGGCAAGGCCCTATCGTCCTGCATGAGCGCGATCACCACGCAAAGCGGCGGCACAAGGGCTCGGAGGGCTTTCGTCGAGGCCGCGCACCTTGCGCAGTTTCGTGTCCTGCCCGATGACGACCTGCCTAAGTCCCGTCGCAATGGTAAGCTTGGAACCGCCCGCGATGCTGAGCGATCGACACGGCTGTCTGCCGGTCATTCGCGATAAGGTAGCTGTTCGTCGATGGCTTTGGGTTGATCGCGACCAGGACGTCGCAAGGCTCAGCGACTTTCGCCGTCTGGCAGCTCGCACCCGCCAAGCATAGCGCAAAGGCCGGGATCATCAGCAGCAAGTGCTTTCGCATCGATATTCTTCCCATTTTTGAGGATTTTGACACGGCTGGCTTGGAGATCGGCATAGACGTCGGAGCGTCCGCCCGAGTACCCGAAGCCGTAGCCGACAAGGAACGCGATCCCCGACGCAGCCAGTGCGCCGAGGGCGAGCTTGAGGAGAGTTCCGATAGTCATGACGCCACCGGAATATCGAGGGCATCCTTGAGCCGGTCCTTCTTGCGCTTTGCATACCAGCGATAAGCGAGGCCGCCGATCGTCAGGCCGGCACTGACAACTATCAAGCCAGCGACCACCTTGCCGATAAGCTCACTGGAATAGCTGAGCGGAGAAAGCTGGTCCTGCACCTGCTGGAGCGTGGCAGCGAGGGTGCCAGAGCCGATACCGCCGCCAGTGGACGCATCGGCAACAGCAAGCGCCGGAGCAGGTTTAGCGCTGGACAGGAACGCCTTTGCCTCGCCGCCGACCTTGTAGCTGATCTCCGGCCCGACAGAGCCGGTTGCCCATGCTTGCCCAACGGCCTTCACATCCCTGATACGGCTTATCCAGCCCTTGCCGAAGGTCTTGAACGTCTTCAAGGCGCGGAGGAACGCTTCACGGCGCTCGATGATGCGTGCGACCAACATATCATTGTCGTTGACGCCGGCCGCCGCCAGGATTGTCCCCTGCCCGATGATGCCGTCGATCGCGCCCTGATAGAGCCCGAGGCCCTGCAACGCGCGCTGCAGCCATTTGATGGACTGGGAGACGCCGGAATTCACGTTGCCGTCGAAGACCACGTAGGAGACGCCGGGCGCCAGCTTATCGAGCTTGGCGATGTCCCAGTAGCGCTTGCGGTAGATCGCGGCGACTTCCGCATTCGTGATGGTCTGGACATCGCGCGAAGGCTTTCCGTCCGCAGCCAGCCATTCGGTGAAGACTCGCTGCGTGACGCCCTTCATTGTGGCGCCACCTGGATCGGCCGGGTGGTTGCTATAGCCGCCTTCGTGCACCAGCACCTTGGCGAGTGAGCGCGAGAATTCGCTTGCCGTGTCATAGACTGGCATTGGTGATGTCTCCGATGTTGGGAAAGTTTCGCGCAAGCTTCGCGATGGATTCATCCGCTTGCGGGAATCAAATGACGCGAGCATGTTCTCGCGGGTGATCATGAGGATCTTCGGTAATGGCCTATGACTGGACCGGCGAGCGCACAACGCGCGCTCGCCGTATTAAATTAGCTCTCGCTTCCTTGATTATTCTGGCAGCGGTCACCGCGCCCGTGCTAGCTCTTAGCTGACCACAGCGATAACGGCTCACCAGATTGAGCATTCGGAGTTCATGGGATGTCTCCGATGTTGAAATGGAAAAGGCCCGCCGAAGCGAGCCTTGGATCAAAAGTTACCGCACATAACGTTCTTAGGGTTTGGCGCAGCCGATCTGGCTGCGAACTTTCTCCGCGATGGACTGAGCAAGGTCATCAGAAGCACTTTTATCTACGCTCACCACGGGCGTACCATTGAGGCTGTCGCCGATATCAATTCCTGAGACGACAATAACCTTTGCCTTGGTCTTTGTGGCGGCGTCCAGCAGAACGGATTTCGCAGAACTGTCATCTGCGTCAAAGATGCTGGCGTTGAGAACTACCAGATTGCAAACATCCGGCAGGCGTACGGCTTCGTCCGCCATAGTGCGGCCAGCAAAGACGTAAACTGGCAGATTCAAAGTAGCCATCTGCTCAGCTTTCGCGCCGATAGCCACATTTCGCCAATAAAAATGATCGTCCTTAGCTATTGCGGATGTGGCTGTGAGCACGCTCGCTGTTGCGAGTATTTCCCACATCTTCACCATGGCATCCAACCTTTGTTACCTGAACACGATACGCCCTTTTCAGACGCCAACGTTTCATCCCACTTCCGGATAATGTCAAGCCGGCGATCCTGAACCGCAGGCTTGAGGTGGACGCCATCATTCACGACCGCGCTTGCCACGGCGTATCCGTCCAAACCCGTGAACTCATCCGCCCAGTGCTCCTCAAAAGAGACGCCTCGATCTGCCGCAACTTTTCGAATGATCGAATTGATAGATGCTCGGTCGCCAGCGCTACCGAACGCTGAAGATGTCGGCGGGATCGCCCAGAGCACAACGGCGGCACCTTCATTCTTGAATCCGTCTACGACCTTGCCAAGATCAGACTCCATCGAGTCCCAGCGGTTTCGCCACCACCCGGTCGAGTTGGAACCGGGGCGAAGGTTGTTCGTCCCCAGCATAATGTGGACGATTGCGGGCCTGGCCGCCTCAGCAAGCGGATCCACATAACTGATCACATCCGAAATCCCAGCAGCCCCAAAGCCAGCGTTCAGGATTTTGCATTCCCCCGCCACATTTGGCCACAGCGCCTCGGTGTTGGAGTCGCCGAAGAGCATCACCTGACCGAGGCCGACAACGGGCGCCTGAAGCATAATGGTATTGCTCCTGGCGACCCAATGGCCTTCCCACGATCCGTCAAAGGCTTTCGCACTCGATAAAGCCGTCAAAAGAGCTACTGAGGAATAAAGAACACCCCTGAACACGAGTCACAGCCCTTTTGACGCCGTACCCAGAAATCTCAGCGCTGCATCCGTGTCCAGCGCATCATGGCCACCGGGGTGCGTCACGAAATCGATATCTCCATTCTCCCTCGACCAGATATTCTTGAGCATTAAATAGCCGCCATAAATCTCATCGCTGTACATGCCGCGCTTAAACCCAGAGAAGCTTGGGTCGGGCGCCCATCCGGTCAACCTCGGAAAAAAAGGATCAGCGCGGCCCATCTGTATCTGCGTCGGCTTCGGAGCGATCAATCCGAACAAGGTCGAATAACTGTAGATATTCTTAATGTCCCAGCACATCGGGTGATTCCACACTCGATATTCGCGACGACTCCAGTCGAGAGAGAAGAACGATTCGGCATAAACGCCGCCATCAATCCGCTCGTCCATTCCCGTCAAAACCGTGGCCACGAGTCCGCCAAGGGCCAGACCGACCGTCTTGAATCCTTTGTGCTCTGGAAACTCCGAAGCGACAGTATCGAGGGATTGGCTTGCGTATTTCGCCCATACCGGCGTGTAGTCAAATTCTTTGGTGAGCGGCTCGATCCACTCATGGAACGCCGTCGATGGAGCCCAAACGACATATCCACCCTGAACTAGCTTCGACGCCCAAGTATCCTCAGTGAATAGCCCTACTGGCGGCGCGCCGGGATCGTGATACTCATGTCCATGAAAAACGATCAAGATAGGCTTGTTGGGGTCGACCTTGTCAGGAACGGCCAATACACCTCCAAGTGAATGACCAAACAGGATGCCTGAGCCGTATTTGAAATCGATCTTCCGGAACCTGTAGCCGCTCCCTGTTTGCCAATCCTCTATCTTGTAGGAGTCTGCTGGCGCGAGCGGTATCGCTGCATATTTAGTGCGGAATGTCTTCAGCGCATCGGCTTGCCACGCCTTGAAATCTGCATCCGTACCCAGCGCAGCCTCATACGATAAGTCCACTATGTCAGGCGCGTAGTCCCAATCGAACGCATTCGCTTGATCGACCTCGCAATTAGCGATAGCGGACGAAAGGCAAATCAGAGCCGTAAATCGAATAGCGCGAGGCAGCATGCGAAGATTTTTTCTCTCAAGAGTGGCTACTCTCTGCATATCCGCTGCGCTTACAGTGTCAACCGCCTTACCCTTGCGCGCCGATGACGCAGACCCGTGGGCAGCGCTTGCTGTTCACTGGGATCTACGCCAGTCGATCATCGCTCTCCAGGCCGATGCTATCGGTCCCGGAGCGGTTTTATTGCTTGGCGATTCCCTGATTGAGTCTTTCGCATGGGATGGTGTCGCCGGGTGCCGCCTGATAAACGCCGGGTTTGCGGGGATTTGGACAGAAAAGCTCGCTCCCCGCGTCGAGACGCTGCTAACGCTTAGCCGCCCCTCGGCAGTCGCAGTTCTTGTCGGGACAAATGATGCCGACCCCCGAAAACCAGAGCAGTGGGATGTTTTCGACGCAAAGTACGGCGATATAGTCAGAGCGATAAAGACTAGAAACATTCCACTCATCGTTATCACACCGCCGCCCCTGGAAGCTGGGAAAGGCGTTGCCTCATTGTATTCTCCCGATCGTCTTTCCCGTGTCGTCTCTTCGATCCTCGTCGAAGCGAGACGGAACGGCGCCGCGATCATCGATCTAAACAAAGAAATGTCCAATGCAGACCATATGGCGCAACCAGGGACTACGGCGGATGGCATTCATTTGGCCGGCGCTGCATCTAGACATCTGCGGGAGCTTCTTTCACAAACCCTCACCAACATTCACCCGCCGTGTTTAACTCCCTAGACGCCATCCCTTGATGATGGGGCGGTGGGGCCTTAACCTTACTGGTGATTTGATGATCCGTCTCCTCAGCCCTGAGGATCTGGCCAGGTCGTCGCGTCTGCCGCCGCCTGCGCGGCCTCTTCCGTCTCTGCGTTTTCGATGGCCGCCTTCGTGCCCAACCGACTTGCCTCGATCTGGGCGCCGATGACACGCCACTGCCCGTAGGCGGCAGCAACGATGGCTGCAACGCCAGCCATATCTGCCGCCGTTATGCCGATCTCGGCGGACAGGAGCGGGTACTGTGCTGGATCTAGGCTTTCGTCGGAAAGGAAGGCCGCCGCTTCTTCGGCCTTCTGCTGGTAGGTCATCGCCTGGCCGGTGCCGGCAGTGATGTATTTCAGCCGCTCGCGTTCGGCGGCGGTGTCGATCTGCGCTTTCAATTTCCTCTTGGTTGCCTCCAGAGAGGCCGTCTGCAGAGCAGACCATGTCGGCTTCTGGCGTTCGTCGAGCCAGTCCAGGGCGTCAAATTCGTCGAGCGTCCCGCCTGTCAGCGTTCCGAAATATTGAGCCCCCGGAACAAGCGCATCGATAGCAATAGCGATATCCATTGTGTTCAATCCAGTTTCTGTGCGCGGATGATGGCGTAGGTCTCAAGCCCGTTGTTCGCGCCGAGACCATAGTCAGAGGCAATGCCAAAGCCGATCGAGGCCATGGTCGTTATGCAGACGTGTTGCAGCTCAAACTGCTTTGATGCCGCGAGAGTTAGTGTCGCGACCAGTGAAGCGCGCGTCTGGACCTGATCCGACGTTCCGTTCGCTGTCGCATTTTCAGTGGTTCCATATGCCGCAACGGCGCTGTCTGTCACGTTGTAGAGCCTAGCCTTGTGCCCATCGACGCCCAGTGCCGGCGCAGACGCCTCGATATTCCATTTGCCTGCAGACAGCGTGATGCGATTTGCACTTAGCGAAACCAGACCGCCGGAAACCATGGCTTGAGGATCTGCGACAACAGTGTTGAGATCGCGCGTGCGCCACGCGCCCGAAGTAAAGGAACCACCCGCGACGCCCGCAGCCTTCTGGTCGGCAATCAGAACGAAGTTCTGTAGGCGTTGGCTGATGGTCGATTGCTGGGCACCACCCGACAGCAGAAGAAAGACCGTCCCGTTATAGACGATCTCGAAAATGGCATTGGCCGGAATCACGCCGGCTACCAGATCGGAATTGTCGATCTGGTGGACAGGAACATTTCCGAGACCATTGGGATTGACGGTCAGAGTGCCGGGATTGGCGGACGCGCCATTCTTGATGCGGATCGGCACACCGACCAGATCCGAGAGCGTAGCGAACGCCGGGCTGGGCGTAATCGTCATCGCGCTAGTCGTGCCGCCGGGAACGAAATAGTTCATCCGCTGTGAGCGGATTGCACGCGCCAAGTCAAATAGCTTGTCGGTATCTGGCACGATGCCTGCACTCAACAGGATGTTCCAGATGTTGCCGATTGGCCAGCCGGCCGTCCAGTTGAACAATTCCTGATCAGCAGGCCCACATGGGTAGCCGCTTTCGAGCTCCGATGCTAGTGGAGCGCGCGTGTTGTCGTTCAGGCTGTTCCAAGGAACAGTCCCGTCAGTGTAAAAAGGCATTTTGTGAACCTCGCTTAAGCGCAGTTGTAAGGGTCAAATTCCTGAGGGCAGAACCAAATAGCGCCTTCGCAGAGACCGCCCCATCCAGCCCCGAAACCGAAGATCTTTCCGACATCTCGTGAGATGTGCGGCGTGATACCGGGTGCTAAGGGCAGAACGCGAAACGCGACTGGTAGCTGGATCTCTTCGAGCGCTGTCAATGGTCGCCCCGGCTGGATGGCAACGCGTGCGCCGCCCATGCTGGTGACGGTGACATCATCACCCCAGATATGCTCTGCCGCCGCCTGCAGACTGTCGATGTCCCAAAGCTGCCGCGCTTGATATCGCCTGGCCAATAGGTAGCGACGATAAGTTTCATCGTCATCGAGACAGATATCGCCGTCGCCGGCTTCCTGGCAGCCTGACCACACGCCACCTTCGCAAAGACCGACGATGGTCACGTTCGGGTTTGCGGGGCCGCAGTCGAATCCGAACACCGGAACAGGTACGCAAATGCAATGGCATCGCGGCCAACCAAGCCGTTTCCCCAGTAGCGTCAACTGATCGCCGACAGCGGAGAGAATGTCGAATTCGCTCGGCATCTCGCAGGAGGAGACGATGATATCCGCCAACTCGCCTAGGTCGCGGCGGATGATGCCGAGCAGGTTTGGGCTTTCGCGATATTGCGTGAGGATACGGTCGATCCGCTCCTCAACGATGACCGCCTTGTCTGGGCATTCCATGTCAGACCGCCGTGATAGCGATGTTGGCCAGCGTTATTGTGGCCATTTCATCGAAGTCGATAACGATTGGCAGCGCTGCGGCCCCTGACCCAACGCGATTGCCCGTGGCGGCCGTCACCTCGACGTTTGGATAGACACAGGAGATGGCCGTCCGGATGAGGTGCAAGGTGATATCCTGGCCATTCACGGGCCGGTTGGCACCAGTCAGCCCTGCGAAAAGCGTCTGTGCAATGGCAGCGTTCGACGGCGGCGGGCAGCCGGCGGCATCGTTGGTCTTGGAGACCGTCACATTCAGGAATATCGGTATTTGCTCCGGCCTCATGATCTGTATTGAGCGACAAAAGCCTTCGACTTCCGTCGACACCATGGTGTTGCCATAGGTCGAGATGCCGGGAACAACATATTGCCGCGCGGCAAGTGCGACCTCCTCGTCGTCACCGCCGAGAGCAACGACCGAAACGCTGTGGGCCGCAAGTCCGTTCGCATCGGTCGCGCCGGTGTCGTTGCTGTAAATCTTCGCCCAGGTCACACCGTCGATATTGATGACGGCCCGATAGAAGTCTGCATCGCGCGTGTTCGGGACACCGAGATTGGTAATCGCCTGTCGAAGTGACGTATCGCTTTCCCCGGGCGCTCTCGCGATCAGCCGCAGGCGAGCCAGAATGTCGAGACGTGTCTCCTCGGCCTGGTCTGGATCATAGCTCTGATAGATATCCTCGAACATCTCCCAAGCGGCGGCGAGGAGATCAGCGCGAAGCCCGTTCAACTGCCCCATCGGCGATTGCGATGTCTGGATCACGCCCGGGCCAAATATGCCGATGTTGGACTGCTCGATCTCGCCCAGGATGACCGACAGCGGCTTGCGGGAAAAGCCAGAGACGACGACGCCATAATCAGTCATCAGACGGAAACCTCTTCATCAAAAATCGTGCCGACGTCGACCGAGCGGATGATCAACCCTCGGGTGGCCTTGTCGGTAGCCGTCGTCGGTCCGCCGTGTACCGGCCAAAGTAACTGCATCCAGGAATTGCATTAGCGCCATCTTATAGTAAGCTGTTACAGGGAATTCCTATGGGGGGAATAATGAGAGCGTTCGTCGCCACAATCTGTGCAATCGTCACAGCACTGCTGCCTGCTCGCGGTTATGCGGAGCAAACATTCGCAACAGCTGATATCGTGCTAAGCAGTCCCGAAAACATGACTCTGACGACTATCCACGCCGCCGCCGATACACAGCCGAGAGATGGGGCCTACGTCTTCGAAGGTACCGTTGTTTATCTGAAGACAGGGAAAACTGTTCCCATTTCAGTCAGCGTTCCGGCTGACCCAACTATCGCAAAAACAGGCTTTGGCGATACAGGCGATATTCGGATCTCAGAGCGCTTCAAAGGAAGCACGAAAATTCCCTCGGGAACGCTGAATAAAATCGTCTACTCAATCGAAGGCGAGCGAAGCGGGTCAATTGTCTTCACTGATGATCCCATCCCGGTGATTGTCTATCTCATAGTCGGAGCAGTTACGATCGCGCTTGGGTGGGCAATCATCGATAAAGATTGCAACGGGAAGTTCGAGTCCCGAACAACTCTTGACTCCTTTGGCAAAATGACCCGCGAGACGGTGTGCACACCAGCTTAACGTCGATGGCCAACGAGGAGAGCCGTTCACCAAACGACTCATGGCCGTCGCAAGCTGGAAATCGGCCGGCGGCTCAGGCCGCCAGTTGCCATGCCGTTCGCGGGCTCGCAATCTTGCGGATGATCGGCGCCCCGATCTTGGCAACGCCAGTGCCGCCCGTATTGCACAGGTGCCTCAAGATCAGCAGGTTATCGAGCCTGATGTTCGTCATGGTCAGCCCCGTCGGCAGCCAGAGTTTCGAGCCGCAGATGAGCGACCGTCCCCGCCCGCCGACATAGTTGCCCGTCGTCCAGCCGCCGCCGGTGACCGTGACCGTATTGCCGATCTGGACGGGGCCGCGGATGGAACTGTCGAGGTAGTCCCAGCCCGCCCAATCGTTCAGCTCGACGGGGATCTGGATTTCAAGCCAGTCGCCGGCGACGAGGCCGAGGGTTGCGAGGCTGAGGTTTGCCGGCAAGCCGTAGGTCACCGTATGAACTGGAGCCGCGTCGTTGACAGGCGTGATGGTAATCACCTGCTTCTCGTTGCCGGCCGCCACCACTTCCTTGCTAGCGACATAAGTCGAGGTGCCGGTTCCGCGAACCAGGCGCATGCCGGTGGCAACGTCACCAGTGACGTTGGTCTTGGTTCCGGCTATCCCCGGCGTGCCCTTGGGCGGAAAGATGTTGTAGGCAGCGAGTGGATCGAGCGACCTCGTCTCGCCTGATGAGACCATTCCCTGCAGGATCGGCAGCAGAATATCGGAGCGCTTCGCCATCAGGTCCGGCTTGGGGTGAAGCCCATCGACAAACATAGTCGGCGAGATGCCCGAGGCCGGTCCATCGAGCGAAAGCGTGTTGCAGAGCACGACGCCGCTGCGTCCCGCCTGCGCAAGGATCCACGTATTAATGCCGTCGAGGATGCCAGGCCAGGCCGGATCGTCAACGCCTGGCTGATCGTCGAGCGTGTTGGTCCAACTCAACGTCTGCAGAACGACGTAGACGCCGGCATCAACGATCCGCTGCACCTGCGTATCGAAGTCGGCAATGATCGCCGCCAGGCTTCGACCCCGGACGATGTCGTTGTAGCCTATGTCGATATAGACGATGTCGGGTTTCTGGCTGAGAGAGTAGGCCGTGCGCGCGAGCGTGCCCGGAAACTGCGCCTCAAGACCGGGAACAGGAAATAAGCAATCGCCTGACTTGCCAGCCATTGCGCCCGAGAAGGCCGCAAATGAGCTAGGCGCAAAGAAAGGACTGTTCAACTCGGCGAACATGTCGATGTTAAAGCGGCCATCGGCCGCCTTGATCCACGAGAGGACCGTTCTGCCATTCTCATAGAAGCCGGTATGGCCATTCGTTGCTGTCTGACCGGCGGTATATGTCTGCGCGGTGCCGAGGCCGATGAAGCTGTGACCGAGGCCCATGATTTTTGCGCCTGCGGCCAGAGGCAGGGCCGGCAGTGGCACCACGCCACCCTGTATCGGAACAGTATCGATCCACTGCCCTGCGCTGTTCTGCGCAGCCTTGCCCGTCACGACACGGACGGGGATACCATTCGGATCTTCGGTGACCTGGATGATATCGACTGGACGCCCTGCAGCGTCTGTTTCGCCCGCGCTCGCATTGCGAACCGGGATTGCATCGATCGGCTTGCCGGTGCTGTCAGTCGTGACAACTGTCGAAACGGTCTTGATAAGCATTGCCAACCTTTTCGATATGCACCACAAAAGCAGGCATGACCGACGAACAATTCCGAGCCTTGCGGCAGTTGATCCTTGACCAGAGCGTCAAGATCGAAGCCTTGTCGCTGGAAGTCCGGAAACTGAAGGAGATCCTCGAAACGACCGAGGTTCTCGTCGTGGAAGATGAGCGCGTCACCAGCGCCGAGCTCGACGACCTTCTCAAAACTCGACAATCCCGCGGGCCACACAACGACAGTTGATCGGCTGACCTGGCGGTAGGCCTTGCTCAGCGCCGGTGGCCTCACCCCACTTGTATGTGTTTCCGTCCAGCTTCTTATGCAGCGGCCGAACGCGCTCATCGTGCGCCGTCATCCACACGTATGAAGTAACGCCTGCCTGCTGTTGCCGGATTTTGTTCAGATCCGAGTTGAACTTGGCGGTCTGGTCCCGAGCAATGAGCCGCGCCCGCCGATCCGTGATCCCGAACTGTGTCTGCAACTCTTTGCGCAGCGTCGTGACCGAATTGCCGGCGATGCTGTTCGTATAGACGGTCTGCTCGATCCGCTTCACGATGTCGTCAGACAGGCTCTGGATCAGCGATGTATTGCGGGCGACTGCCGCCTGCAGATATTCAGCCAGATCCTCGTCACGGACGACCGAAGACAGGTTTATGCCCAACGCCCGCTTGGCCGTCGCCATGAAGGTATCGGTGTGCCGCTGGGCTTCCAGATCGAGAATGCGGCTGACCGTATCCGAGGCGATCCGCTGCAACTGATTGGCCAATGCCTGCAATGATGCAAACCAAGCGCGGTCCGCGTCGCCCGTGAAGGCCCGTGCGGCGCGCTTCATGTCCTGTTCCTGCTGGTAGAGCGGGATGATGTATTCCCGCGCTTCCGTGGCGATCCCGTTCAGCATTGACCGCAGGGCGGCATATTGCTGCTTTTCTGCCGAGAGGCGGACGTCGACAGGCGGCAGCTCGACGACAGTCCCTTTCGGTCGGTCGACCAGCTTGGCAAGTGAATAGCGGAGCATCACGCCTCGACGATCTTACTCTTCCAGTCGTCATTGACCTCTTCGAAGATCTCCGGGCCGAGGACGATCTCACCGCGGTACGGCTCGACCTTCGACAGGTCCATCCCTTCTGGCTTCTGCCACGAGATCGTGACATGTGGCTGGTACTCGGGATAATCCGTGTCGGCTCCCAGGCGTTTGATGTCCTCATGCCGCCAGGTCAGGCGAGAGCTTGCGAACTGCAGAACGACGGCATCCCCGAACTGCTCCATCAGGCGTGGCCCACCGGCGAGGATCTTGATCGTGTTACCGCTGTCAGCCCATTCGATGTCATTGCCGACCTTTATCCAGTCGATCGGAGTCCGAGTGTGGATGATGGTGACATGCAGGCCATCCTGGACGGTGTCGAAGCCCTGCGACTTCGCCCATTTCTTGATATCGTCGGCGTTGACCACGTCGCGGCGGATGTAAAGCGTGCGAGGAGCAGCGTCGTTCGCCTGCTGGCGCTTCGGCTGCTGATCGTCAGGCTCATCGGTATCATCATCGCCGCCGAGATCGAACTCACCCTTGGCGTCGGTGGCCGCCACCGCCTGGTCAAGGCCCGGATAGAAGCTCGACTCCACAAGCTGATTTGTCACAACCGTCCGAAGCTCGACGGGCGTGAAAATGCCGGTGGTCGCAAGGATGTTTGCGGTCTCGGCATTCAGTTTGCCGATTTCAGCCTGCTCCTTCTCGGTCATCTGCTTGAGTGGTGACCACTCGTAGAAGACCTCATCGGGGCGGCTGCCAAGGGCGGAGCGGATCAGGCACTCGTCGAGGCGATAGAGCGCAGGCGTCACTTCCAGCGTCTGGATGGACGACACCCGGTCATAATAGTTGTTCATGTCGGATTCGCCGGTCGCCGACATTCCGGCCGGAGATTGACCGAGAAGGCGTGTCACGGGGATATCGGCGGCACCAGCGGCCATCTGCAGGAACGACTGCATGACGTCCGGCAATGTGGCGAAACTTATCGTCTTGCGTTCGTATTCCTCTTCCTTGTCGAGGATTAGTGCGCGGTTGATGCCCTTAGCCGTGGCGGCAAGCGAAAATCGCTCGAGCAGTCTGGACTTGTAGTCCGGATCGGAGAGCCCGTTCATGAATTCCGGGATGCGGAAAACATCGACATTGGCTTCGAAGACGAGGCTTGCGATATTGGCAGCCGTCGCGTCCGCATTCTTCATCGCAGAGTAGACGGCCTCGATGATGCTATCGCCCCAACCCTCGCTAACGCCGAAGGTAAGCAGGTTGTCACCGTGAGGCGCACCGATGAAGACGGCGAGCCGAGACGGGTGAATTCGCACCATCGCTGCGTTGCCGGTCACTTCGTAATAGGCAGGCCTGCCGTAGAACTCGGACAAAACATTCTGCTCAATCGGACCGGCGGTGACGTCACGCCGCGACAGCACGGTCAGATACTTGATCCCGCCCTTCTTCGTCCCCTCAACATTGAGGGGCTGCATGAGATCCTGCTCGCCGGTACCGATGAACAGCGCTGCGCCGCCCCATAGGCGGGCTTTGACCTTCACCTCAAGCAGCTTGCTCCAGAAGCCGAGGCGCTTTTCCTCTGCTTCGATAAGTTCAATCTGGTCCTGCTCCGCCTGCCAGTCCCTGCCCTTGCGGACAGCGTCCATGGCGGGGATGTCGACGATCTTGCGACCGAGCCAATTGCTCTTGTAGATCGCTGCGAGCTGGTAGTCGTCGATATACTGCAGGCCATAGGAGGCCGTCGCCATCTTGTCTCGGAAAGGATCGCCGAGGCCAGCGACCATCGAGCGCAGGCTGTCATTCGCCCGTAGCTGGATAACATCACCCATTGCGGCTCTTCCTGATGTTCGGCGGGTTCTTCACGACGTCACGGGCGACCTTCGGCAGCACCTTCAGAACGCCCTTGGCTCCGGACTGCTTCCGTGCTTCGGCGATCATCTGCCGGCGCTTTTCACAAGGTCCACAGGCCATTGAAACCCTCAGATGTTGGCGAGCGTGTAAGTGCTTGCGCTGAGCAGGGCATTGAATGCTCTGCTTGTGCTGTCGGCGTCGTCGTCATGCTTCGCTTCAGGGAAGCTTTCCAACGAGTTGAACCAAGCCTCATTCCACGGCGCGCGAAGGACGAGGACGTTGCCCGCTTCCGCCTGGGCTGAGAACGGACTGAAGCGGGTGATCTTGTCACCGGATTCCGGTGTTGCCCGGACGTTGAAGCCGGCGAGCAGCTTCGTCAGGTTGGTAACTTGCGACTTGCCCGCCTGCCCCGGATCTTGCGGAAGCGATATCTGCGTCTGCCTTCCGTCGGATTCGGCGGTATTCTTGATCAGCCTCTCGACACCGGACGGTGACAAGAAGTCTGAAACATGATGCCCGACGATGTACCGACCATCTGGCAGCTTCCCGATCTTCGTCCCTGCGGTCGCGTCCGGGTCCGTTCCTTCGGTCTTCGGCGTCGACGCCAAGTCCCATCCGCGCATCCAGCGGACACCGGCGGGCACAGCGTCAACGACTTCGCACCATCCGCGCTGAAACAGCAGGCCAGCGGCCGGCCGGATTTTCCAGTTTCCGCCAAGCAGGCGTTCCCGCTCGACCGTCGGCTGCGCCATCAGGTTGGCGAGATAGCCAGGATCGGCCGCCATCAGCAAAGCGTTGTCGCTAAGCTTGGCCGGGATGAATGTCACCGACTTGGGCGGAATAGGCTCGCCGGTCAGCGGATTGACGTGGTGCGCAAGCTCTTCGGGACTGTCGCCCCAGATGATCGTGTCACCAATGCGGATGAACCACCGAAGGACGCCAGCGCGCTCTTGGATGGCAAACCCGGTATCCTGATCAATCCACCAGGATATGAACTCGGCAACCCAGCTATCCGCATCAGGATTGCAAGTCGCTCGAACGTAAGGCCGGACGCCGCACATGGAGCGGTTTCGGCTGAGCATGTACCAGAACTGCTTGGCGCTGAAATGCGTCAGCTCATCGAAGCAGATCAGCGGGATCTGCGACCCCTGCCAGTTATAAATCGTCTTCTCGTGCTCAAGGTGGGCGAAGGAGACCCCTGCCCCGGATGGAAAGGTCCAGCTCAGGTCTGGCGCCGATCGCGGTGATGCGCTCAGGTGCGGATAGAGCTTTTCACTTTCGTCCCAGAGACCGCCCTCGTTTCTGACCTGCGTCAGGTTCCGACGGAAGAAGACCGCACCGAAGGCTGGATTGCCGACATGCCGCAGCGGCTCCATGAGGAGCGCCCATGTCTTCCCGCCGCCAGCAGCACCGCCATAGATCGCGATATCAGCCGGAGAAGAGAGAAAGGTCGTTTGCGGTCCCGCTTGCGGCCGGATGACTGTCTGGGCTGCCGCGCCCGTCTCAACTCCTGCCATTATCGGGCAACTGGAAGATCGTCACCGGCGAAACGGGAACCGGCAAGTCCTTTCCATCCTTACCTGTCAGCTCGCGCCGATTGGTGTAGCTGCCGCCGACTTCTTCGGCCGCCTGTTTGAGCAGCGAGGAGGCCAGCACCATGTTGCCCTGGTTTTCGGCCTTGTCTGCCATGCGCTGAAGAGCGCGGAGACGGACGGCGCGATGACTGATGGCGATCGATGCAGTGTCTTCGAGGAACGTTTTGCGGGTTTCCTCGAAAAGCGCCTTCCATCTTGCAGCCAGGTTGCGGCCAGCCTTCTTGGTCGGATCATAGCACTCGATCGCCTGGGGACTGAGAGCTGCGCCGTAATCCTTCTTGAGAGCAGCAGCGACGACCGTGGGCGTATCAAAGCACGCCAGCGCCTGCACCACATAGGTTTGTTGCTCCCGAGTAAGCTTTGCTTTTGCCATCGACCTATCAGGATGCTTTCAAGATACGGATTCAAATCAAATGAGGATTGATTCGATGTGGTATTGGGCTTGGGTCGCGTCGACGTGGCTTTCGATCATCGCAGCGTTCGCGGCAGCCTTATTCTGGGCAAAATCGTCAGCCGTGAAAACGCCCCATCGGAGCACGGGGGCGGTCGGCTTGGGGCAGACAGCAGATGCTCTACGCACCCAAAGCATTTTTAGCGGCCGCGGCGCGGCGTGCGCGGCGTTCGCTGCAATTTTCCAAGGCATAGCCACGCTCCTAGATTTCATCGGCTGGAACGTCCTTTAAACGACACGTAACTGGCATGTGCCGCACACATGGCCGATGCTAGCCTTGGATATCTCGGGCGGCCGGTTTGCCGCATCAACGAGCGCGCGGACGTTAGCCGCGTCTGCCCCGTAGCGACGGACGACGCCGACGAACTCTTCGACATCGTGCCCCCGTAAGCCGAAGGCTGGCGAACCATCCCGTCGGAACTTGGGAGCGCCGAACGCATCCTGCTCTTGCCCCGCGTGATAGAGCTCGTGCTCGACCAGCGCGCAGAACTCGGCGTCCGAGCATGTCGATGCATAGTGAGCATCGAAGGTGAGCAGGAAGTGCGGCACGGCACCAAACCACTGCTGCAGCTGCAACTCGATCCGCGAGCGCGACCATTTACCGGCCGGAGGCAATCCCATCTCGCACTGGCCGATGATGCGGCGACCGGCTCTACCGTTGGGGACGTTTGTCCACAGAGCACCGATCGAGGCGAAGCGGAGATGCCGGTGATCCTCATTCACGAGTTCTGCGTTTTCATCGATGAAGGATGACCGAGCCCACTCGACGAGATCGAAGGCGGGCTCGAAACGGATGCTAGTGTCTTCAAGCATGTCCTCTGGCGGAATGGGCCTGGCTGGAAGATCAACCATTGGATGCTCTTGCACTCGATCGCTCGTTGTGCGTTTTTGATGTCACACACACGAGGAGGGGAAATTGAAAATAACCGCGAATGGGTACCTTCGAAACGTTGTCGGCGACCATGTTGTTACAGACAAGCCTCTTGAGGACAGTGTCTTTCACCCTGTCGACGGTGGCATCGAAATAGTAGTTTCGAGGACAAACAAGATTGCACTTAGCGGCAACTTTACACTTCACATTAGGTTATCGACGGCAGAAGTGCACCAAGCAATGCACTGCGCTACCATCAAGAGACTTGAGAACAGAATTAAGCAACTTGAGGCGAAGATCACGAAGAAGTAACTGCCCGCCAGATCCCATCTCCCAGCGGCTAATACGACTGGCAGGCGGTAAGGAAAGCGGCAGCCATGCACGAGATGGCAATGCAAAAGAGAACGACGATCACAGCTCGCTCCATCTAACTCTCCCATTGGGCCACTGACTTGCGTTTGCCTTGGTCTCATGCGTTCCTTCACGCCGACGATTTCAGCGGGGAAGGACATTCGATGGGGCTCTGGGAATGGGTAGCGGGGCTAGCGCCAGCGCAAGCAACTGTTTTTGGAACGGCGATAGGGGCGACATTAGGCTTTATCAGCTTAACAGGCGGCGCACTGTTCAATGCCAAACTGAACCGTGATCGCGATGACCGTCTAAATGAACTGGAGAGGTTGGCGCTCCTGCGTTCTTTGGCGACGGAAATAAGGCTGATCAGAAATCTGCTAGCATACCAAATTAAGGAGTATCAAAGTCCAGCTGCGCAAGGCCAGACGTGGCGGTCATCAGTGAGCCCGAAACTATTTTCGCTTTTATATCCAGCAAACCTGTCCAAGCTGCTAGGGCTCCCACATGACGCGCTAACTCAAATTATTATCTTCCACGCCGCAATCGACGAGTACGAATACAATCTGAAAGCCGATGGAGCCGAGTTTCCAGATAACTCGCCACTTACGACCAGATCGTTCAACTTTCCTCTATCCGTGACGCCGCAGATTATCGCTCGAGCCAACACGCTTAGGAGTGGCGCCGATAGCGCACTGTTACATTTGGAGGTGGCGGTATCCGAGCTCGAAAAGCGGCTCAAAAAGAGACCTGAAACCAGCAAGCTGGTATCCAAGCTCGATTGATCAAACGCTTTGGCCCATCAGACTGTGCTTCGCCAGACCGTATTATTTCAACCGGAAGCCGTCCGATCTCAATTTTTGGCAGCGTTCTTTTTGTGCGATTGGCGGTGATGACCAATCCGGGGCCCGGCGAGTATTCCCTCTTAGAGAGGTCCGCGATCAGAACAGCCCAAATCACCTTGGGCTGGATATTACGCAACACGATCTACGGTTTCAAGGCCCTCGTAGGCTTCCAACGCCTCCAATTGCAGCAACATCCCCATGACTTTGCTCTGCATCTCAGGTTTCATGTCCTTGATGGTGAGAAGAGCTTGATCTTTGAGGTTGATGCGATTGCCCCTGCCCTTGGGTAGTATCTTGCGAAGGTTGCCGCGGAGCTGCATCGCCTGGCTGGCGGTCTCCTTCTGAATGCGGGTGATCCGTTCGCGTCGGAACTCCTGCCTGCGCGTCAGCTCTTCGGCTGCGATGACGGCAAGATCGTCTCCGCTGAACCGGATCGGCCCGAACTCTGACCGTAGGAAGCAGACGACGCCATCGACATCGCGCACTTTCTCGAAGTTCATGTTTTCGAGGTTCACGAAGGCATAGCCGACAAGCAGCGGTAGACGGCGCTGGATGATCTTGCGGTTGCGGTGGTGAATGCCTTCGTACCAATAGGCCGGCATATAGACGCTGATGCCCTCGTTTCGAAGGTTGCGCTCGATGATGCTTTCGCCGACGCGATGGATCGGAGCGTCATCGATATGGCGGGCCATGCGTTGCGTGCCGGGGGCAGCTCGGATTGCGTACCAGTCGCGGCCGGCGAGCTTCTTTCGCCTTTGCGCGACGATATCGCTAAAGTCTCGCAGGTCTTGCTCTGTCAGTTTAATCGCCGCCATTTTCATTTCCTCTCGTGAGCCGCCGCTCGGTTATCGAAATTTCGGGTGGGTGATCGCCGAGAGGATCATGTCCATGGCGATCATCTTGTTGATGTGCTGGGATCTGCCGATGTCGACGTAGGCGTGAATACCGCTCGGCAGATGCGTGATGCGGACGCCTGGGCATGTTCCGACGTGCTGCCCGCCGCGATGGTGGATGCCGGGGATGGGATAGACCTCGACCTTGATGTCTTCGGCGGGGATTTCGGTCACGCTGGGCTCCCCTTGTCCCACCAGTTGCCGAAATGAACGCGGCCGCCGGTGCACTGCCAACCGTTCTTTCGAAGATGGGCGAGGAGCCTTTTCGCCTCACCGCGCTTCATGCGGAAAGCGTCCCAGCACCAATTCCCGACCCAGTAGGAGTGGCCGACGATCTTAAAATTACGGCGGTGGATGCGGATGAAGTCTTCACCGACAGTAAACTTCACTTCCCGCATGCCGTTGGTCTCAAGATCGTTCTCGGCATAAGCGGCAGCAGCAACCCTACCGGCAAACGAACCGTCATCGCCATCGTTGCAGGCGAAATGGATCGAGGCGTACTTCTTCATCGCGCCGCCTCCATGATCGCCTGCGCAGCTGCTGCGGCTTTCTCCTTGTCGTGGTAGCCGAGCTGCAGCTTTCGCGATTTCAGGCACCACAGGCACATTGCCTCGTGCGTCTCGCCAATCTCGCCAGACACGCACTTCCTGATGTATTTCGACTTCTTGACCTCATAGGAGCCGCAGACGCAGCGAACGACCCACCGCCGGTTTTCCTGCGTCGAGAACGCAGCCAAGCCAAGAACGGACAGCCGACCGACCTTGACGCCGGTCAGGTCTCGGTAGCTTGGGTCTTTCAACTCCCTCGGGGTTGCCGCCCTGAGTTGGATTGGAAGGTCAGAATGGTGGGCATCGTTCGGTGTGAACTCGAAGTGCTCGCCGCGGGATGCCACCCGGCCGGCAACCTTGTCGGAAGGGTAAAGCGGGGCAACGCAGTCGAGATCGACACGGGCGAAGCGGGTCATGCCTCACCGCCTTTCATGAAGCCGTGAGCCCAGCCCTGGGTGTAATCGCAGAAGGGGCAGACCCAGCCGCGTACGGTCGGCACGAGCGCGCCGACATCGCCGAAGAGATTTCGGTGATTGCCATCTCCACGGTTGGCGCAGGTGAAGGGGTGGAAGGTGCCGGCAGTCTGGTGCTTCGCGAGGTTAACCACCTCATCGGCAGAGAAGACGCTGCTCATGCCTCACCCCGCTTTGCTTCGACCCTGCGGACAGAATGCAGCATCGTTGTATGGTCACGGCCTCCGAACAGGCGACCGAGAGCCGGGAAACTCATGCCGAACTTGTGGTGCAGCTCCCAGATCAATTGCTGCCTCACCTGGACGGTCGGGCGGCGCCTGTCAGGTCCGATCATGTCGCGATAGAGAACATCAAGCTCTCTGCACCGGTCCTTGAGATAGGCGAACGGCCGGTTCCCGACGCGGTCCCGCCATTCGACGAGGTGCGCGTCGAAGTGGATGTCCTTCACCAGCCACAGAGGAACCTTCTTGGTCACGAACCTGCCAGCCGCTTCGATGACGACGGGCTCCGGCGGAACGACCACCGGATTGAAGCAGCGCTGATGCACCGCCGCATAGTGGGCTCGCATCTCGGCTGCGCTGGTGAACTGTCTGGCTGCGATCATCGTTTGAAACTCCGGTTCGAACGCTCGATTTCCTGGGCTAGGTATTCGGCTCGCGACTGCGTGGTTTGCAGGTGAGCGATGCCGTTCGGCTTTGGAGGCGGCTTGTCGGGCGGCTTTGCCGGCTGGTCCTTCCAGCGGTCGTCGGAAAGCCACTTGACCGGTGAGCACCACTGGCGGTCGTCGGTCTTGGCCGCATAGGCCCGGACACCGGCCATGATCTCGTCGAGGCTGGCGCGCTTGATGGCTTGGGAGAAGGCTTTCTCCGCCGATGGCCTGCCGGTCTTGTTTGGGAAACCATCCCAGAAGATTTCGAAATCCGGCCCGCGCGCGTCTTCCGAACGAAGAGAGGAAGATTGGTTATCGGTAAAAGGTGGCACGCCCGTATCACTGCATTTGCTCTGCACATGCATTGCATTTGCATCTGATGTCTGGGTTTTCCCCTTCGAATAACGGGACTCTGCGGCGGCACGGCGCTTCTCGATGATCTCGTCAGCCTTCGAAAGCTCGGCATCGATGCGCTTGTGTGTCCAGCCGGCGCCGAAGAGCATGGCGAGCATGTCCCGGCTCTCCTCCCACTGCTCTGGTGAAAGCTTGGCGATGCGAGCGATGATGCGCTCGTTCTCCGGCAAGCACCCGTTCTGCCAATAGTGCATGATCAGCAGGAGGTAGGCGCCATGCTCGGTCGCCGTCAGGTGCCCGGTATCGGCGAGATAGTCGCCTATGTGGAGCGGCATCCATGCGCGGTTACTCATGCCGGCCTCCGGCGATACTCGACGCGCTTCTGATACCGGCGGTCCATTGCCTCGTTAATGAGGCGGTCAGCTTCCGGAGGAGTGATGCCGAGGGCTTCGGCGATACGCTCGACGTCAGGACCGAACTTGGTGAAGGCTTCGAGGAAGGTCATAGTCGGACACCCCGGCCTTTAGTCGCATACGCACCAGGGACCTCAGTCCGATTGCCGGAACGAGTGGATTGGCTGCGAATTTCTTCCGCGGTGAATACCTCTGAGGTGAAAAGATGAGCGACGATCTGTGGGACAAGCCAATCGAATTGATGATCGAAAACTCCGATCATTTCCGGAGCGTTGGCAGCACGCGGGATGCTATGGCGTGTCTGATGACCTCTTGGCCCACAAAAGGAGGGAAGTCCTTTTCGGCTGCTCGGCGAGCCTGTCTGGCCTCGATCGATGGGAAGGTCGCCAGAGAAAAAGCAAAGCTCGCCTTCATTCGCGCGGCTGAGGAAGCCGGCATCCTTAGGCGTTGATCGGGCTTCAGCATCCATTGACATCATGCGGCCACCTCGCGGAGATCAAGGCCGGCCTTCGTCAAGCCGTAGCCTGCGCCGCATGGAACCCCTTCATCTGTCCAAGAAACCCGATGAAATTCGACAAGACCTTTGCGAGCGAGGCCGCGCACCGCACGGCGCACCTTCTTCGGATCAAGCCCGGCGCGTGACGCGACCGTTTTAAATCCGAGGATGCTGAAATCCTCCTGGCAATCTTTCCATGCCTTGAAGGCTTGCGCCTCATATCCCGCGAGCTTCATGCGGCCACCTCGTCGAACTTACTCGCCTCGTTGCCGAAAGAGTGCCAGCCGGCGCGGCTTTCCCGAGCGAAGACGTCAGCGCGGCGCGCATGCGGCATGACGCGATCGCAAAGCGAGTAGAACTCGTCAGGCTTGCGGCTGTGCTCGCGAGCAATACCGTCGAAGATGGTCTGGGGGATTGCTGCCTGCTTCGGATTGCCGAGCGTGGCGACGACGATCACCTCGCCGGTCGTTCGGACACGGTAGCCCGTGCCCATTCGGATCTTGCCGGCGGGTGTCGTTTTGCGCCAAACGAGAAGGGATTTGTACTCGAAGCCCCACGCCTTGACGCACTGGATAGCCAATGGAAGCTGTGGAGCTGTCGCCCAGCAATAAAGAAGGCAATCCATGCTAGCGAGCTTTCCGACCGGAAGCGCCAGGATAGTCGCATCGTTCATCAGCTCATATTTCGCCAGCGCTGATTTCTTCGCCCCCTCCTTGCTGTAGAGGTCGAATCCCCACGGCGGATCAATGACGATATGCTCGTAGTGAAGAGGAAGGAGCGGGTCGAAAAACCAGGTCATGCCGCCTGCCCTTTCCGCTCGATCGCCTTCAGGTACGCCGCCTTGATCTCTTCAAATCTGGCGATGTCGTATTCCTTGGTTTCGATCTCGTGCTGAGGACGAGGACGCTTTGAGCCCTTGCCGTGATCGTCTAGCCAGGTCATGGCGGAGGCGATGCGGCGATCTAGCCAGGCGATCATTTCGGAGGGATCGGTCATGCAGCCTCCAACTGAAACTGCTCGAAGGCATATCCGCCCCACTGATCGGCCATCGCCGACGCCATGCCGGGAAAGAAGCGACTGCGCTCCTTGCCTCGATCGGCACTGGGCGACATGCGCCAGACCCGGTTCCAAGTCTTCCAGTTGTCGCTATCCTTCTCGGGCTCGCGTAGGCGACTGGTTTCCTGAAGCGATGGAAGATTTTTGAGATACCAGCCCGTTCCCTTGTATTCCGGGTGGCCGAACCAAAACGGCTGGACGATCCGGGGACGCGGAAGGTCCTTCGGCATCCGGGCTTTGGCGAGATCGTGCATTTCCGGATTTTCGATGGCCACGCGATCGATCGGCGCCCGCCAACACGAGACGAAGAGGTCAACGCCGTCTTCGAACTCGGCCTTCATGCTTTCCCAAGTGCGACCGTTTGGCAGCTTTTTCGGAGGGGTCATGTTCCCGGGACCGGACAGCCAGCGGCGGCCAGAGCGGCAAAGCCGCGTGCACGGTGGGTGAGCTACGATGAGGAGATCCCAGCCGTCGGCGAGGAAGTCGCGTACGTCACCTCGAATATGTCGGTTGCTGCCGTTCTCTGCCGGGAGAAGGTCACAAGACCATGCATCATGACCACGATCGAGAAAAGCGTTCCGGACCGTTCCGGTGAACTCGCATCCCACGAGAACGCGAAGCGATCGGGTGGCGCTGGTCCGTGGGAGAATGAGGGGAAGCGAGTGCTGCATCATTTTTCGTCCGTCAATTCGGGGCACACCCACTCGGCCAGGCCGGCTGCCTTATCTCGAAGCCACATCGCCAGAGCGTGCCGCCGATCGAAGCTGAGCCATCTGACGAAGACGCTCGGTCTTGGCTTTGTATTCGGCATGGCTGTCCCTCGCGTTCCTTAGTGCCTCTGCCGTCTCGTAAAGCTCGACCATCTGGAAGTGCCTCACGGTACGGCTCTCGTTGTTCCACCACCCCCGCAGGCGGCGTTCTGTCCATTGATTTTCCGGGTCTTCGCGGTGGGGAAATCGCGCCCGCAATTCCCGGCAGGCAGTGCGGAACATGTCGCCGATGTGGCGCCTCGCCCCGATCTCCGCGATCAAGAAATTCGCTGTTGCTACGTCATCCATCTGCCTACTCACGCCCTGTTTTAGTTTCCCCGAATTTCCGGGTGACTTTTCCGACATGTGGTTCTCGCCCTGTGCAAAGTTGCTCTTGTCGAAGGAGCACACGAATGCGCAGGACCGATATTGATGACGACGGGGCTGATATCCTGGCAGGGACATCCGTCCCGTCGTCTGGTCCGCCGCTCGGGCCAACCGTCATTCCATTCCGCAGAGCCGACACATCCGCCGCGTCAGTCGGCTCTGCTGCAGCTGGCGATCCGCCGTCGTCACCTGCGTCTTTCGAAAGTCTTGGTTCCGCCACTCAAGCCGTCGTCATGCGACTGGCGAATAAGCGGATCCGCATAAGGGTGACTGGTCCCGGCGCCTTGGGAGGTGAAGACCGGGACCAGTCGTGACGATCCGAGGGGGTGAGACCGTCAGTTCGTGTTTGCTGGATGTCGGCGACGGAACGGGACAACGATACGGTTCCCATCTTCGTCGCAGTGGGGCGCCGTGCCGGCTAAGTGCCTGTAGATGGCGTAGATGCCGAAGAGGTAGATCGCGCCGAAAACCACGATGCTCATGCTGCGCTCCTGAAGTTGGCTTCTGCTTCCTTGAGATTTCGCCCCGATGCAGACTTCCCGGTCTCGGCATCGACGATGATGACCGTGCCGTCCTCGGTGAAGGTGATGGAGCGATACCGACGTGCCTGAATGTCTTTCAGAGCCGACACGATCTTTTGAGCGGAGGGCGTCATGTGCGCGCCTCCGGAAACTCATGCTTGGTGATCATGAATGGCTGAAGGCCGTTGGCGACGAGAACACGATCGATCTCGCGGATGGCCTGGACGCGGGTGAGGCGCTTCGGCCTGCCCTTCTCGTCAATCTTCCTGACGATGTAGAAGGATTTGTCCGTCTTCAGCTCGTAGCCGAAGCTCCTGAACAGATCCCGCAGATAGAGCCATTCACTGCTATGGCCGCGCTTGAAGGTGCGGACCTCGCCGCCCTTTGCCGTGAAGTCGATGATCATCGACGTCAGTTCGGAGCGGGATGGGCCGGGTTGCTGTTTGTGGTTGGTGAAGTTCATGCCGCCACCTCAGCCTGCTTGGACGCACGGATGCAGGAGGCACAATGCGTGCTTCCATAGCCGCCGCAGTGTTCTCCAGGGTTCCGGCAGAGTGGACGAAGAGGTTTGTGGGCAGGAGCAGGTTTGACGAGAGCCCCTGCCCTCTGTGCGGCTTCACTCTGCGCGTTTACATGACCGCCTCCTGCGTTGGCGTCGGCGTTCCCGTCGAGGCTATGGCCTTCTCTGCGATCCTCATTTGGATCGATCTCGGAATTGGTGTTGGTGGCTCGCTCCGATTCAGCGTTGCTATGAAGCGACTTGACGTCGCGCCGGCCTGGAACGGGGTTCGATCCCGTTTCCATTTTTACGCCGCTATCATCGGAGCTTGGTATGCCCGGGTCGCCACCGGAACCCGCCGGATCCGCGGGCCGGCTTCCATTCGAGACGGGGATGCCTTCTGCATAAGCGCCAGCATCCCCTACCGGTGCAGCGGCCGCAGCCGACTGCTCTTTGCCTCCGGTTCGGCAATCGTCAGCAAAGCCGACCATCGAGGCGCGCTGACGCTCGCTGTCCTCAGAGGTCCTACTAGCCGGATCATCAGAAACTGCGGCGCTCTCGTCCGCAGCCCCCTCCTCGACGTTCGCTCGGGATTCTTCCGCCTCTTCCTGCTCGATAAGGATATCGACAGCAGCGATCAGCGCGGCGCGACCGGCTTCGGTCTGCATGCCGTCGACGACCTGCTTGGCGAGGCGTGGGTTGATGTCTTCGAGGATTTCGCCGGTTTCCGGATCGTGGGCCTCGGGTGCATGCGTGTGCGTAGCAACTGGCGTGCCAGATGCGCGCTGATATGCATGCAGGTACGTGTCGAAGATGCTTTCGGCTTCCGCAACCGCGCCTGCACCTTGCTTCAATTCCCTTCTCAGATGGGCGACGAGCTTGCCCATGATGGTCTTGTCGTAGCCTTCGGCCTTGGCCTCGGCATAGATTTCCCGGATATCGTCGCCGATCGTGTCCTGCTCTTCCTTCAAGCGAAGGACGCGGTCGATATAGGCTTTGAGTTGCTTGTCGGCGCTCATGCTGCGGTCTCCGAAGCTTCGACGCCTCGAACGGCGCAGTTTGCCGCATGCAGTTCTTCAGCGCTCGTGTCCGTTAGGGACATGAGGAGCGTCCAATGGCGATCAGGGATACCGGTGATCGACCACTTGTATATGGCGTCGATCTTAAGAGGCCACTTGCTCTTCTCACTCAGGCTCGCCGCGCTGATACGGCGGGCCCCGCCGCAGTCTTTGACAATCTCGGGGATGGTTCGGAACGTGCTCATTCCTCATCTGTACAGGATTTTAAATCCAACTTCAATGGATGATAAATCCAAAACGGATAAAAAATCCCAAAGTATGATCGCGGCATGAAATGGTGGGAAAGACTTCAGCAGGAAATGGACGCGCTCGGCTGGAACAAGGCCGAGCTGTCGAAGCGTTCCGGCGTCTCTTACGATAGCATCAACAAATATCTCAGAGGCGAGACAGATAACCCGCGGGGGAATGTGATCGACAAGCTGGCTGACGCGATCGGCAGGTCGCGTGTCTGGCTTCGAGATGGCGTCGTTCTCGAACCCCAGTCTGAAGTGTCCCCATCATTGGCGAAGTGGGTGCAGGCTCGGAAAGTCGGCATCGTATCCGCTAGTCTGTTCCGGGAAGTCGATGAGTTCGACCAATCGGAGCCGGAAGAGATCACAGTCCCGCGTGACGAGAAATTTCCTGACGCACGCCAGCTGACATTCGACGTCGAAGGCGACAGCATGAATGACCTGCGCCCTCGCCCGATTATGCCAGGCGATACTGTGGTCGCGACAGCTTATGAGGATATCGCGGGCCGCGTCGTGCTTCGCGATGGAATGGTCGTCGTCGTGCAGCGGACCCGCGACGGCGGCCATATGCGCGAATGGTCAGTAAAGCAGATCGAGATCTATGAGGACCGGACTGAGTTCCATCCTCGGTCCAACAATCCAAAGCACAAGCCGATTGTCGTTCAGCGCCAATTCGACGCTGACGACGGTGTGACTGTCGAGATCATAGGGCTCGTCCGTATGGTCCTCAATACGATGCCAGGATTCTAGGCGGCGAAACTCCGCCTACCCTTAAGATCGAACTCATTGCATGCGTTCGCTATATCCTGCAGGAGCCAGCGTGCCGGCTGGTCGCACATGTAGCTCTTGCCGTCATCACCCACGAAATTCATGATCGGCAGGACGCAGAATGTTTCGTCATCTCCGACGGGGGCGAACGGACCGACTTTGAAGTCGTAGCCTGGGAACCGGTGAGACAGATAATTCTCCAGTCGGTCCTTCGCAGCCGCTACGGCCGCCCGCCACGCAAACGGCGGCACGATGATAAAACTCAACACTTCTCTACTCATTCAATCCTCCCACCACTAATTGCAAAAAGCTTGCCGATCGAGCTTTCACAGTGTGCGCAGAAGAACTGGACGTGATCCAAATATCCTTCCTGCGCGAGGTCGCACATGTCGTTCGGAACATAGGTGTCCGAAGGCACCTCCAGAACCTGTGAACCCTCCCGAAGGCAGTTCTCGCACCGGATATGCAGCCGCATCGGCGACTGCGATCTAACTGCTGCTAACCCCATAAACGTTCTCCTTTCGTTCCCATGAAGCCAGAACGATCGGAGTGAGTCGAGTCGATTCGTTAATATGGAAAATAAATCCAATTCCCGCTTGACTGGATTTTAAGTTGGATTTATTCTCCAACCATCAACGAAACGCCACGGCGACGAGGATGGACGAGATGAGCAACGCAGATCTGACGGCGACCGCCCTCCGCGAAAACATCAAGTGCCTGAATGAAGTGATCGGCAAAGTCCGGTCGCTGCATCAGTCCGGCAAGGGCGCTCCGAAGTCTGCCGCCCGGTACGTCGAATACCTCCGCGCAGCTCACGATCTCCGCGAGAAGGCCGAAGGGTTGGACCTGACAGGCTCGCTCGTCGAGGCTATGGCCCCGATCCCCTTCCGTGACCAGCTTGTCGGCCACACCGCAGAGCAGCGCCGCCGCATCGAGTGGAAAGGCGTGTTCGCCTTCCTCGGCCCGGTTGCCCGTGCCTTCATCACCAAGATTGCAGCCTGAGGAGTGAGGGCATGACTTATCCAGAAGCAATCCGTGCCTTGAACAATCTGGCCTATGACGCGGCCAAAGCCTGCCCGACCGAAGAGGAGAAGCGTCAGCTTCGGCAGATTTGCTTTCAGCTCGACGCGCTCGTCGAGGCTCTGCCGAGCCGCACCGCTGATTTCCGCGGCGAGGTTCCGGCGCTTCAGTCCGCTCTCGTTCAGGGGGCTCGGATCTGATGGCCGACGTCAACATCATCCCTCGCATCTCCTGCGACAACTGTGGCCTGACGGTCGACAAGCAGGCGGAGTTTCCGAGCGCAAATAAGAAGTTCCAGAAGCCTCGCGATTGGGGCTCGCTGAAGATCGAAGGCTCTCGCTCCACCGATAGCTACGGCGGCAAGGACCGGCTGGACTTCACCGACCTTTGCCCGAAGTGCGCAACAGCGGCGCTTGAGGCTGCAGCTACCGTTCTCAAGACGACGCGGGGCGAAGAGTGATGACCGACATCCAAGCCCGCCTCGCTGAAATCAACGCCCGCGCCGAGCCTGTCCTCGAAGGATACACCCGCCTTCACGCTGCGGTCAGCAAGGCAATCACCCTCATCCTCACCTTGGCCGCCGTCGGCGTCCTCACCTTCGTCTCTTTCGCGCCGACCGAGCAGCAGCTCAAGGCGGACGCGCTTTCCAACCAGGAGCAACTGACATGGCAGAAGTGAACGTTTGGCTTTGGTGGCAGAACGCCCTCGCCGGCAATATCGGCCCGATCCACGACGGCGATCCTCAGCAGGGTTATTACCGCACCCGCTTCAAGGACAAGCCGTGGGAGCCGGTCGCCATCTGGTTTGAGGATGGCAAGTGGCACGCGATGCGCGGCGATCATCAGGTCGATGCTTCTGACATCTGGACATGGTGCTGCCGCAACCCGATCAGCTACGAGGCCTATAACAAGGCTATCGAAGGCGCTGGCTGGGATGACGAGCCGGAAACTCCTGCCATCGGCCACAACCTGCCGACCGACCCCTTCGAAGCCCTGCAGGTCGAGTTTGCCGCCGAGCGCGAACAGGCCGAAGCCTTTATGAAGAAGCCGATCACGACGCAGGCGGAAGCCGACCGGGCCGCGATCTGGTCGAAGCGCCTATCGACGATCGCGAAGAAGGCGACCGACCTGCATAAAGTCGAAAAGCAGCCTCACCTCGACGCCGGCCGATCGGTCGACGACAAATGGCGCGCCCTCAAGGATGAGCCGGACGCGATCAGCAAGAAGCTCAAGCGCCATATGGACGCCTTCCTGCAGGAGGAAGCGCGCAAAGAGCGCGAGCGCCAGGCAGCCGCCCGTGCCGAAGCCGATCGCATCCAGCACGAAGCCGACGCAGCCCGTGTCGCAGCCGAGCAGGCAGCCGCGAAGAACGACAACAACGCCGCTTCCGATGCGGCGGCCGAGGCTGAGCGCCTAGCCCAACAGGCGGCAGCAGCGGAGCGGGATGCTCAGGCCCGCAACGCCTCGGCAGGCCGGACCGGTGCAAAGGTATCGCTCCGCACCTTCGTCTTTGCCGAAATTACTGACTTCGACGCACTCCTCATGGCGTTGAAGGACCGGGCAGAGATCAAGGAAGTCGTCGAGACCCTTGCCAACCGTGCGGCGCGTTCCGGCGTCGAACTGGCCGGCATGGCGATCCGCAGCGAGCAGAGGGCGGCCTAATGACCGAAGCAACATCACTCCTCGTCGCCGCTATCAAGTTCAAGTGGCAGAAGGACGAGAAAACCTACGACTACTTCATTCCGACCGGACTGACCGTCAACGTCGGCGACAAGGTCGTCGTCGAGACCGCGCGTGGCGAAACCACGGTCGAGGTCGTGGCGATCAAGGCCGCATCCGAGATGGCGCAGAAGAAGATTGTTCGCGTCGTCGAGCGGGAAGCCGAAGGAGAAAAGGCATGAACAGTCATGTCCCAACTCTCACCGGCGGCGGCAATGTCCTCGCCATCGTGCCTCAGACCTTCGAGGAGACTATGCGCATCGGTCGAGCCGTGGTCGCCTCTGGCCTCGCTCCGGCAGCGCTCATCGGCAAACTAGAAGGCGAACCAGCCGCAGCGGCCGTAGCCGTCGCTATCATGTCCGGCGCCGAGCTTGGCCTCAAGCCTATGGTCAGCCTTCGCAGCTTCACCGTCATCAACGGTCGGCCTGCTCTTTACGGCGATGGCCTGATCAACGTCGTGCGCATGTCCGGCAAGGTCGCCTATCTCCGGACCGGCTGCGAAGAGCGAGGCGGCAAGATGGTCGGTTTCTGCGAGGCCAAGCGCCTCGATACCGGCGAAGACAAGCGCGTCGAGTTCTCCCAGGCTGACGCCAAGCGCGCTGGCCTCTGGCAGACCAAGGCTGTCGTCACGAAGTGGAACAAGTGGGACAAGAAGAACGAGGAGAAGCCGAACGATAGCCCATGGTACCGCTTCCCGCAGCGCATGCTGGCATGGCGCGCGGCTGGCTATTGCCTTCGCGAACTCTTCGGCGACGTTCTTGGCGGTATCCGAGACGAGTTCGAAGTGGGCGAGATCGCCGAAGCCGAAGCTATGCGCGACATCACGCCACCGGCTGAATCGGTCGAGAGCAAGCCAACTCCTCCCAAGCCTCCGAAGCCGCCTGCTCCGCCGTCCGCCAAGACGATCGAGGCCGATCCGGTGACTGAACAGCCAGCCAGCGAGAGCGAGTTTGTTCTCGGTGATTTCCTCGACGAGATCGAAACGGCTTTGGGCGGCGCGAAGGACGAGGCCGACGTCGAGGAGATCTGGAACGACTTCGACGCGCCTGCCGTGCTTGAGACGGAAGGCCACGCCGACATGATCGACGCAGCCTTCGCGATCAAGACGCGCCGGCTCGCTCAGCTTTCGCTAGCGTGGGCACCAACAACCGTATCGTCGATACCGACCAAGCCCGCGACATGCTGGTGAAGTACATCATGGGCAAGACGATGCCCTTCACCTGCTCCATAACCGATGGCAAGCACCGGACCAGCGACCAGAACCGGCTCCAGCGCCAGTGGGTGTTGGAGATCTCGGCGCAGCTCGCCGACCAGTCGCCCGAAGAGGTTCGCGGCTACTGCAAGCTCCATTTCGGCGTGCCGATCCTCCGGAACGAGAACGACGTGTTCAAGGCGGAATATGACGCCGTGATCATGCCGCTGCCCTACGAGCACAAGCTGAAGCTGATGATGGTGCCGTTTGATTTCGGGGTCACCCGCATCATGACGACGCGCCAGAAGACGACCTATCTCGACGCCGTGCACCGGCACTTCTCCGAGCAGGGTCTCATCCTCACCAATCCAGAAGATTTGAAGCGGAGAGCGGCATGATCCGCCCCTTCCTCATCTGCGATCTACGCCCCGAGTGGAGCTGGCGCCCATACGTGACGTTCTGGCGCCCGAACAACGCCAATTATGCCTATCCGCTCGTTTGGTCCGGTGACTACACCGAAGCCGAGGTCATGAAGGGCGGCAGTTATTACACGACGGTCGAGAGCGGGATCTTGATCCGCTTCCCGGTCCTGCGCTCGCTCGTCGAGCCGATGGCGGTCGCGCCGGAGCGCGGCCACATCGATGGCGATACCGGCCCTGTCGTTCTTCAGAATCCCGCAACCTGCGCGAAGTTGAGAGAGCTTGCCTATAACCCGGCGATCTTGGCCTTCGCCAATGCGGAGTTGGCATCATGATCGACTGGCAGAAGACTGCTTCTCATGTCGTCGGCGAGGTTCACCGGAACCTGCCGGCAGATGCCGACCTCGCCACCCGCAAGAAAGCCTTGCGTGCCGCTCGCCCTTGGGAGTTCGCCTCGACAAGCTGGGGCAAGAAGGTCTGGGCGAAGCACTCCCGAAAGTACCTCGAAAAGTTCGGCCTGCCGCCTCTGAAGGCGAAGGCCGTTGAAGGCCACATGTCGCCGCTTGAGCGGCTGATGGCGAAGGGAAAGGCAGGTGAAGCGTGAGCAACGCCCTCTATGGAAAGTGCCCGGCCTGCTCGCAGGTGTTCCTCGTCGCCAAGCTTCCAATGCCATTGGGCAAGGCCGCGAAGCTCATGAAGCGGGCCGCCTGCTCATCGTGCGGGGAGACGAAAGGCATCAAGCTTCCGAACGCTGATGAGGTTCGCGCCTTCGAGACGGGAGGTGCAGCATAATGGTTGCTTTCAATTTTGCCGAAGAATTCTCCGGCCCGGTTGAGCGGCGCGTAAAACGCCAGACCATCCGCCAGACCCGCCGCGCGAATGTCGGCGATCGCATCCAGCTTTACACCGGCCAGCGCACGCCGCATTGCCGGAAGCTGACGGAAGACGACCCGATCTGCACTCGCGTCACCTACGTCGCCATCCGGACCAGTGGCATCACCTTGGGGAACGTCGAAGGTCTTCACCGAGACCGGGATGAGTTCGCCCGCCTAGATGGGTTCGTCGACTACGCCGCGATGCTCCGCTGGTTTCAGCAGCGCTACGGCGCCGGCGAGTTCGTCGGATATCTGCATCAATGGGAGTGGCAACCATGAGAACCGCAGCCGAATACCTCCGGTCCAAGCCCCACGCCCGCGCCAGCACCCTCGCCAATCGGGAGAAGGTCGCCGAGAAGCTGGACCAATTAAAGCGCGAGACCGCCTCCGGCAACCGACCGACACGCAAGTCGATCATCGAGCGCTTTATGCCGTGGTTCAGCGGGAGGCGCACATGAGCCGTTCCGTCCCTGAGTGGATAGCCAAGCACGACGATCAGAAAGTGCCCGATCGTGTCCGCCAGCGCGTGTTCGATGCTCATGACGGCATCTGCCACCTCACAGGCCGCAAGATCGCTACGGGCGAAGCCTGGGAGCTTGAGCACATTCACTCGCTCATCCTCGGTGGGCAACACCGCGAAAGCAATCTGGCGCCAGCCTTGAAGGAACCTCACAAGGCAAAGACCGCCATGGAAATGGGCGTCAAGGCGAAGATCGCCCGAGTGCGCAAGAAGCACCTCGGCATCAAGGCCGGCCCGTCTCGTCTTTCCAACAACCGTTTCAAAAAGCTGATGTCCGGCGAGGTCGTCGACCGGCGCACTGGGGAGATCATAAGCCGATGAAAAACCCGAACCCGGTCAATCTCCAAACGAGCGCAGAGATCCGCAAGGCCGGCTGGCAGGCGGAATGCCGCGATGCCGACGGCCACCTTTGCCGAACTCACGTTCCGTTCGAAACAGACGAGGAAATCGTCTGGCTGGTCCGCGAAGCGCTCGATCACGGCGAGACGGTCACTATCTGGCCGCTGTCCGCAACCCCAACGGCTGGCCTTTCGCGTTCGCCAAACGTTCAAGTTGCGCCGCAACCCCCTAATGTAGATCAACTAGATGGAGAACAAACAGGGCCGGCCGCACTCGCAGAACATGTGCTGAATGGCAAGTTTGCGTTCGGCGCGAGAGTGCGCAAGACAAAGGGCACTTCGTGGCACGGTCGCGTCGTCGGCTTTTACAGCACGGAGCTGACGCCAATCGGCTACGCAGTGGAGAGTGAACGCGAGCCCGGATCTGTCCAGATCTATCCGGAAGCCGCCCTTGCCAACGCAACCGACCTGGGCGGGAGACGAGCGCCGTTTCCACGCGACCTCTCGTCTCCCTGCGCTGTGGGTAACGAAACCCCGTTCTCAGCGCCCGGTAATGATGAGCGGCCACCCGCAGAATACTATCCGCAAAATGTCGGGGATAATGAAATTTCTTCCACCCGTTCAGCCGCCGAACGCTGCCGTTCCGATGGTCGCAGCACCCCCGCTCCCTCGAAGGGGATGGTGGGGAGCGCGCCTGTGGAAAACCCCTGTGGAAACCGGGGAGACAATGACTAAGCACGCTGAAATCCCCACTGGCTGCTGGCCTGCTGTCCTCAGGGACGAGCACGCGGCCGCCTATGCCGGCGAGAAGACGGTTGACGCCTTCTTGAGCCGCGTGGGAAAAATATGGCCGAAGCCGTTCATTGACACCGGCACAGGCAAAGGGAAGTTCAGGGCGTGGCGGAAGATCGATCTGGACAGGGCGATCGACCCAGGAAGCGTAAGCGGCGTGCCGGAGGCATACTAATGGTGCCTGTGGAAATGCCGCGGTACACGTCGTTCAAGACGCTCGCCAGTGGCTCGACCGGCTATTACTGGACCTGCCCTAGCCTCTACCGGAAAGCCGGCTGCCCCTACCTGAGCGCAGCTTTGGGCGAGAACCTTCCGCAAAATGAATTGATCGCCGCAGCGAACGTGTGGAACGACCGCCTTGATGCCTGGAAAGCAGAACGAAACCCGATGGCGCCGGCCGAGCCGCTGTCAACGTACGGCACTGTCGAATGGCTCCAGAACGCCTACCTGAAGCACGATTCGTTCCTTCAGCGCGTGGCCGAGTTCAGTCGCCCAGACTATAAGCGCGTCCTCGATCGCGTGTGCGATACGAAGATCAAGCGGGAATCAACCGGCGAAGAGCTGCGCGTCGGTGACATCAAGATCATAAATATCGCCGTCAGCACGGCAGAGAAGGTCTACCAAGCGTTTTCGGGCGACGGAGGCAATCGGACAGGGGAAAAAGTCGTCACCTACTGTAAGGCGATGTGGAAGCGAATCCAGCCACATCATCCGGAGCTATTTAGAGCCGACACGCCGAATCCCTGGGAAGGCGTCACCCTCAAGAGGCGGAAGAAGCAGACCAAGGGTCATGTCGACCGGGCGACTGTCTATGCTTTCGCCAACGGCGCGATCGCAAACGGTCGCGGGGAATTGGCCGCGGCTGCCGTGCTGGCCTTCGAGTGGCTCATGCGCCCCTCCTCGATCGGCGCGGGCTATGCGCCGTGGACCGGCTACCGCGCTTCCGATCACCCCGACAAGATTCGCCTGAAGCACCGGAAGACAGACGAGCTCGCCCTGCACCCGCTCGAATATCTCGACGAGGAGACGGGAGAACTCGTCAAGCTTTATGAAGACGCAGAGAAGATCCTCGCCCACACGCCGCGCTACGGCACCTCTATTGTCTGCAAAAAGAACGGGGTGCTGTTCGGTGACGGGACCTACCTCGCCCACGAGGTTCGGGAGATGGCCGACAAGCTTCGCGACGATGGCGAATCAATCCCGGTCGGCTTCAGCCTGGATAAGTGCAGGCATGGCGGGATGACGGAATTGGAAGAGAGCGGGCTGACCGAAGGACAGGGTCGAGTGCTGTCGAAGCACAAGACGGCGGCCGCATATCGTGGATATGCGAAGGAGACGGAAAAGCGCGTCCTGGAGGCCACGAAGAAGCGTTTCGGCCATTCTGAACAGCCGAAAATTGCGAACAAAAACAATGATGGTAAAGAAGAGAAAAAGGCGTGATTTCGACGCTCTTATTCAGAACGGCCATTGATTCTATTGCATTTATCAGGGATTTGCAGTCCTCTGCGTCACCACTCCGCCACGAGGCCTCACAGGCTGTCATGTTAGCCGTGGCGAGCGTTTAGAATGATCGTAAGGAAATCGCAAGAGGGCTTTCCAAAAACATTTCCTGCAATTTCAAACTCCGGCCACATCCAGCGCATATAGAACAAGGGCCGATCCAGTCTCGAAGGGCGCCGCGACAGCCGCACGCATAGCTGATGATAAAAGACCCATTCTGCTGGAAATTCGCGCTCGGTTGAACAACAATTAGGCTAACAGCTGCTCAGACAGGCCTCCAGGCTATCCGAATTGCACAATAGGCATATCTCAATGAGTTTAGCCTATCACTTATATTCATCCAGGAGGTGCGATCTGCGATCGCAACAACGCCCTCACTTCCATTATATTAGATAAATCGAAATATCACCTCAAACATTAGTAACGAATTCTTAACTTGACTTTCAGAATCGTCATTCCATGCTGCCTGTGGGAGAGACAGGAGCAGAGATGAATTGGGTGCCGTTGAATTCCAAACAGATCCGCGCCGTATCCTACGATCCAGAAACCCAGGTTCTTCATGCCAAATTCGCCGGCCGCCGCCCAGTCCGGCATGTCGGAGTGCCGTCGCATATCTATGACAATCTCGTCGAAACCAGCGATCCGGAATTTTACTATAAATATTACCTCGAGCCTTCGCGTATTCAGACCGGCTGGTGGCGGAAAGCCAACCTCAGCCCCAATGCGGTGAAGCTGCTGATCATTCTCGTCGGCACACTCGTGATTACGGCGACGGCGCTTGAGGAAAATGGCGAACTGCCAATCCACCTGTCGGAGATCACAGAGTCGGGCACGACCTCTCCCGCCTCTGGCGAAAGGCCCGCCGTCTTTCCGCAGTGATGGTGCCCACCACCGCGCAACCGCAGTGCGCCGATCTACCGGCAGGCAGTTCAATCAGCGCCCGTCGTCGGCATGGTCGGTTATGGCTTCCTTGGCGACTTCACGCAGGGCGCTTTCGGCGATGCCACCAGACCGCGACGCGTCGCCGCCATCTGCGTGCTATCGGCAGGTCGTGGGATAAGACGAGGAAGCCCAGCGGCAGCATCCAGAACCCGAGGACAGGCAAAAAGCCCAGAATGCCGCCGAAAATGAGCAGCGCTCCGGTCGTCATGCGTGCGATGCGCGAGCGCGGCATCGGCACCCGCAGCGAGCCGAGAACCAGCTTGCCATCCTTGTGATCGATCCCGAAACGTTTTTCTCCGGCCTTTTTCGGCCCATTTTTCCTGCTAGTCATCCACAAAAGATGGGCTCAAGCGCCGCGAATACAAGCTGATTTCATTTTTTTGAAAAAACTGCTTGGCAAATCGGGAAAGCATTTGTATTACCCCGCTCACGCCGCGGCCAAGCGGTGATCCCTGGTAGCTCAGCGGTAGAGCATTCGACTGTTAATCGACAGGTCGCCGGTTCGAATCCGGCCCGGGGAGCCATATTTGAAGATAAGCGCCTGTTTTCGTTGAATATTCCGAAGCAGGCGCTTTCTTCCCCACTTCCCCTCCCCACTTTTGAAACACGTTTTCTTAGGTTCGACTCCTGTGGATAACCGCACCTCACAAACAGTTTGCCCTCCGGCTGGTGAGACCGAAGGGCGCGCTTGTGGTGGCCTTGGTAATTTGGTCTGGCCGTCGGCACTGCGGAAGATGCCAACGGCCAGCGTCAGCCGACCGCCATCGGCTGATAGGAGCCGGCGACTGCCGTTGTGAAGCAACAGCCGCCGGCCAGCCGGCAAGAGTGTTCAAGCTCTTGCCGCTTACCCGTGCCTGCTCAGAGGCGACGGGATGGAAACTATAGGCAGCGCGATGGGTCGTCGCTGATTTCCTGCGCGAATACGCGCAATGGCTTGCAGCGGGCGCCGACGATCTGGATAGCGTACTCGTCTTCGCAGCCCACGACCTGCATGCGGCCAGATATGATGGCCTCTTCGCCAGTGCAGACCAAAAACACGGTTTGCCCAATTTCAAAATCGAACTCGTATGCGGGGTTGAAGAAGCGTCTTCTTCTTCCGATGAGCGAACGCGGCAGGCTGTTTCTGTCGATTTTGTTCATGGCGGCTAGCATGGGCTGGATCCTCGTTATCTGTGGGGTCAACGAAAATAACCCTAGCGGTTATCATTGAAACCGTCAAGCAAAAAAATAACCCTGGAGTCTATTTTCATTGCCTTTACGGCTGCTACAATGTATCTAAGGGCGTGATTACAAACGCACAAATTCGGGCCGCCCGGGCCCTTCTTGGCTGGAAGCAAACCGAGCTTGCCACTGCCGCGAGGCTGTCGGAGATGAGCGTTAAGAACATTGAGCGTGGCGACACGGATCCCCGCGTCAGCACACTTCACGCTATAAAGTCTGCGCTCGAAACTGCCGGCATCCGTTTCATCGATGGAAACTACTCCGGTTCTGGTGGGCCCGGCGTTCGGCTTGCCGCTCCGACTGGAGCATCGATCGACGTCAATGAATCGCAGACCGTGCAATACGAAGAACACTTGACGAACGATGCGCCTCCTGGCGCCGGTGGTTGAAGTCTGGGAGTCGTACATTGAACAGCATTCCGGACCTCTTAGCTTCCGCTAGAACTGTTCACGACCGTTATAAAGCCGGCCAAATGGAGCGCGAGACCGTGCGGGAATGGATCGGCAGACTTGGCACTTACGATGGCCCGACTGGCGAGCGAGTTAGGGCAGCCGTAGAGTGGTTTCGCATCAACAACGGCGAGCCGATCTCAGAGGAAATCAGGCATGGGGACGTCCAGCGAATCGCCGCGATATTTCGAGGTTGATGCATGTCCAACACCGACACAGCCACGCTCCTTGAAGACGCCGCCAATCGGATCGCGGATATATCGAGGCCAGATCTTCAGATCATGCTGCGCCGGGCAGCGCTTAGGCTGCGAAACGCCGCAGCCGTATCCATGGACGACGATATCGAAGAAGCGTTGCGCGATCTTGCCGGCGAGTTCGGTCTAACGCGCAATGACACCATCCGTTTCATCGTCCGCGAATGGTTGGAGAAGAACACGTATTTGCCGGTTCACGATCTTGATGAAGATGGCGACGTCGATGGCAACGCATAGCTGTCTTGACCGGACTAATTTGCTTCAATAGCTTCTAACTGCGGCCCACCAATCCGCAAAGGCTCTCCCGCCTACCCACCACATAAAGAGGATCAATAAGCTTTCGGCATCCGTGCCGGTGGCGATATCTTCTCATTTGTGGATGTGCCAATGGCTCCAACCATTCCGCTCGATACCATTTACACCGCGGCCGAGGCGGCTGAACGCTTGCGACTTACCAATCGTGGCGTCATCAAATTGGCCAAGGAGTACGGACTGTGCTCGCGACGAGGACGCGACTACCTCTTCTCAGAGGCCGACCTTTTGGGGCTATGGGAGGTTCTCCGCGAACCCGCGAAATCGCAAAAGCCCGCGCCTGCAAAGGCGTACATCTCTGATTTCAGGCTTTACGAATCTCTCCAGAAGCTGACCGCAAAGAAAAAAGGCCCGGGCCGCAAAAGATGGGAGGCGACCAATGAGAAAAATCGAGTTCTGCGAGAGGCGACGAAGGCAGAGCTGAAAAAGTGGGAAGGCTTGGAACCGCTCGATCATTCAAATCGTGATCCGGAGTACTGGACGGCGGAGCGCAGGGAACGTCGGCGAATTGAGAGCTTAGCGAAGAAGAAAGGTTGGATGGTGCGAACGTGACCGACCTCCTGGACAACCTTCGCACTCCGCAACAGATCGCCGAGCGCATCACGGAGTCGACCGGCGTCCGCATCACGGCCCGAACCGTGTGGGAGAAAGCTAAACGCCTCGGCGTCGCCAAGAAGATTGGCCGATCAATGTTGGTCTCCGTGGAGGACATTCCGCGGCTACTGAAGGAAGAAACCAATGCCGATAAGCGAGAAGTGATCGTGAAGAGCGCAGTCGTGACAAGCGATCAGGCGTTAGCGATGCTTCGAAAGGCCCGGCGTGCGCACGCTAGAGCCAGCAAATGACGACAACCCCTCGCCTCAAAGGCCTCACCAAGGTCCGCAAGACGTTAGCCGACGGTCAAACCGTCTATTATTGCTATCCATGGCGCAGCAAGGGTGCTCATCTTCTGAAGCACAAGGACGGATCGCCGATACAGCCCGACGACCCGGCTTTGCCTGCAGCCTTCATCGCCGCACACGAACAGCGACGAACCCCAACGCCAACGACAATGGCAGGCTTAATCACGGCTTTCCGCGGCTCTTCAGACTTCAAATCGAAGGCGGCCCGTAGCCGGCGGGAATACGACCGCTATCTCGACGATGTACGCGCCATGTTTGGCGATCTCACGTTTCCTGAACTGGAGTCGAAGGTCACTCGAGGAAAGCTTAAATCCTGGCGGGATGGCTATGCAGAGCATCCTCGTGCCGCTGACTATGCGTGGACCACTCTTGCGCGCGTTCTGTCGTTTGGCAAAGACCGCGGACTGCTGTCGACCAACATCGCTGAGCGCGGCGGTAGGCTTTATAGCGCCGATCGCCGTGAAAACATTTGGAGCGAAGGCGACGTTGAGAAGTTCAATACCGTCGCATCGCCGGCGCTTCGTCTGGCCATCACGATGGCGTTGGCCACCGGCCAACGAAAAGGAGATCTGCTAGCGGTCAAGTGGAGCGCCTACGATGGTGAAGTCATCCGCTTTAAGCAGAGCAAGACGGCGGCGAGGCTCGTCATCCCGGCGACCGTTGCACTACGGACTGCACTAGACAAGGCGCCACGGCCCGCTGAAACGATCCTCGTGAATTCGAAAGGCACATCATGGAGGTCAGCCGGCTTCGACACCAGTTGGCGCCGGGCTTGCGCAGCGGCCGGCATCGAAGGATTGACTTTCCACGATCTGCGCGGAACCGTCGTCACGCGTCTGGCCATTGCGGGCTGTACGGCGGCCGAAATCGGCGCGATCACCGGACATTCAATGCGGGATGTAGCGCAGATCCTGGATGCTCATTATCTCGGCGCCAAGGAGCAACTGGCAAGACGCGCTATTGAGAAGCTGGAGGCAATCGCAGTAGTGGATGAGGACTAACTCCAGCGAGTCGACCTGTGTCCACCCAACGTTGGAGCTCGGGTTAATTGTGATCTCTTTGGTGGAACGCCTATAATCTGACTGTTCAGCTTTAGGAAAGATGAATGCTCAACGATTATCAGCGCCGGTTCCTTGCACTCTTGGTCGAGCACGAAGCGCGCTTTCTTGTCATCGGTGGCCAGGCCCGGGAACATTATACCGACACCCATACTCGCGACCTAGATATTTTGATCGATATCGAACCACCGACCGACAATGTGGAAAGAGCCCTGCAAGAATGGAAGCGGCGCTATCCGATCCACACCATGCTGGATCTGGAACCTCCGTTGGCCCTGCGACCGATGGTGCAGATGCAGTTCCCAGACGATGTATGCGCTTACCAAGACGACAATGGCAATGTGAGAGAGATAGAGCCGAAGGATGGCGTGGACGTTTTGACATCCCTTCCCGGCTTTCGGTTCGCTGACCTCTATGCTCGTGGCAATGACGTAGATATCGGCGGCATTTTCGTTCGCATCTTATGCGAACCCGACGTCACGCAGACGACCAAGCGAGGAAAGTTCTACTTCGCCCGATAAACCGCTTCGTTATCCCAATCTATCCGTAGCCCCTTATAGGAAGTATGCCGCATCTTTTCGTCATGCGGCGAGGCGTCTTCGAGCTCAGGGATGAGTGTCGTCTATTGACGGTGGACCTTACGACTCCAGATCCGCCCCATGAGCAAGATCCCATCGCCAAAAGTATCCGAGAACCATCCGGATCGTTTTCTACAATGCCAGGATGCGATGCACGTGGCCTTCAAAGAGCTGATCGAAAACGCCGTAGAGGCGGGATGGCGCCCTCAGGAAGCTCTAGTCTCCCTCATCGAACTTGCCGACAATGAAGCGCTGATGATGGAAGCGAATGCCGAGGTCGAGGCGGCGTTGAAAATCCTGAAGCGTAAGGGTCTGTTCTAGGAATCAGATGCGCTTGACTCCTGCAAAAACGAGAACATAATAAGAACACCTTGCAAGGTGAGCGGGCCGCGCAGCCGCCTCCTAGTTTCGACACCGAAGAGCGCTGCGCGGCCTGCCTTTGAAGAACTGCACCACTTCGAACATAGGACGACGGCTATGAGCAATCTGCCGAGCGACATTTCATGCGAAGAGTATGAAGATCCGACGGGCACCTACTGGACGCCACCAGAACCTTTGACGATCGACCAGATCCATCCCGACATTCGTGCGGTTCTGGTCGGGGCTTTAGGCCGCCGCGGTCCCGCTTTGCTCGTGACAACAGAAGGGCATGGAAAGTTTGAATTCTATACAGCCGGTACTGTCGACATGGCATCTTGCGTTCCAGTAGGAAGCTTCACCATCGCGATCGACAGAGAGACTAATCGAGCGTGCGGCGTATGCCATCGCGACGGAGAGATCGGCATTACCGAGCCGATGAAATTCACGTTCAGGGGTGACATCGATCTCGCTTTTGCCGACTTCTATTGCCTGGCCAAGGACGAAGGCCACGTGTCTTGATGCCGCTCTCCGCCAATTCAGCCTGACACGTGTATCAGCCGAAATACAAATGGCGAGAAACGTGGCCTGGCGAAGGCAAACAGGATTTTTGCGGCTATGAAGGGGATGACCTCGTCGGCCGCGTTCGGCTCGACACCACGACCTCTGGCAAAGAGCACTTATGGCGCTGGAACGGTGGCTTTGCCTCATGGGTGCTGCAACGGATCATGCCGCAACAAGGATGGGCGGACACCGCACGAGAGGCGTGCCGACTGGCTGAAGAGCACTATCAGAGGCTTAAAGAAAGAAATGGGCGGTGAACCGGAACAAACGGGGCGCCACTGTAGTTTGACATGGGATCGTGCGGCGAGACTGTCTCCAACAGTGCCCTCTATGGCCATCGCTGTGCTATCCAATCCCTGTGAACTCCCCCCAGAAAAACTAGCCCGCTTCGGCGGGCTCTTTTTTTCCACGGGTGTCAGGCTGCATTTCTCCGACATTTTACGGATATCATTCGCCCTGGCCGAAAGCGCCAAATAAACTGGCGTCTGACTTTGGTCCGATTGCACACCGTGGTTCGTCCGCTAGTTTCTGTCCCGCTGATGACGCGAACTCAGCACGAAAAGGGTGTCTCTCCCTGACCGGGAGGCACCCTTTTCAATTCGCCACTAAGAGATCCGACCGAGCGGGGAAACCCGATCTTTCGTCATTTTGCGACCTCCCCTCGCACTGCCAGCGCCGCGCTGTTCTTCTCTCCTCGCGTATAGGAGGGCATTTCACATTGCAGCGCAGATCTACAGCGCATACCGAGGTGCGGCCCGATCAGCACAGGGATCATGCCTCTGCCTTACCCCATCATAACGTGTCAGTCCCAACATACTATTTTCAGTTGTCTCTCGCTAGCTTTCGCGCGATAATGCGTTTGGAGACACGTTACCCATAAGCGTGGGGTTCAGACATGAACGATAGAAACTCCGTTACAGACCGTGTGATCGATGGCCTTGTGCCGTCGAGCTTTTTCTAGGTCTGGCGACCGTCGTTGCGCTGGCAGCAGCAGTCGTATCAACGATTGGTCATGTTGCGGGTTTTGGCCATGAGGTGAGCGTGACCGCCACGCTGTATGCGACCTCGGGTGTCTTGCTGCTCTTTACTTTTTTGACATTCCTAGCGTCAATCGAAGTACAGCATTTCACCTCAGATTGATCATGGTAGCGCGCGCCCGGCGATGAGGTAGGGATCAGCATTTTGGCTGTTGCCAACTACAGGTATTCTGATATGGGTTCGGCGCCACCTTCGTTTTCCTGCGGAGGTTAGCGAGTGTGGCTGGGATCGGGAAGAATACCGACCTTCCCGTTCCTTTATGCCTCCTAATGATGACCGCAGAGACGAGTCATCATCAGGAAGTTCCGCAGCGCTCCTGGATTGAGCGACATCTCTCCTACTGGTCGATCGTGCGGGTGTACTGGAACGTTCACATTAGAGCTTTGCGGTGCAACTTGGACGTTCCAAGAACATTTGCGGAACTACACCAGGAGACGATGGAGGGCGGCGACAGCTCAGCTGATGATGCTCGATCCGGTTGGGGTTACCGTCTTGCCGGCTTAAACCGAAAAAAGGCACGCTACCGGTCAAATGGAAGCGGCTGGGCGGTCGCATGTGATGAACGGCAGGTCCTCCGCGGCCGTGACGGCTCCGACCTGCCATGCAGCACCGATCGCGAGATGTGGGCCAACGGTTACAGTGTTCGTATAAGCGATGAAGGAAAAGGTCGAGCGTCTGCTATTTGGAATGAAATTCGCTTCGCAGGACATATGAACGGCGACCTCGGAGAACTCAGGCAGGAAGGTAACTGCTGGATCAATAAACGCGTTCGAATGTGCGTAAATGAATAAAGCCTCGGATAGGTTACAGCATGGGGATCGTCGCAGATTTGCGGGTGATGTAGCTACTACATCAGGTGATTCTTAATGGCGAATTTTCGGAAACGTTAGTTCCAACTATTTCGCAAAGTGGGACTGCGCGGTCCAGTAAATCAATGTGCTTATTACTACCACCGATAATAGTAAATTCCGCCCGCGGGAGGCAACGGAAAGCGATGCTGCAATCTCACGACCCAATAACTACCGTAATTCCCAATAGTTAAGGTAAAAAGAATTTTAACCAAGAGAGGCGAGCCAATTGGCGCGCAGCTTCGGGCATGTTCGGGCGCTTTAATGCAGCTTTTTGTTGAATAAAGCTTACGGCACCCTTGTGCGGGAGCGAATTTTTTGAAACAGATAAACTTAAGGTTAAGAAAACAACTGCTCACGTTTGAGGTGGGGGCTCTCGCAAGTTTCGGTGATTAGCAGTTGCGTCGACCGGATGCCGCTGGGGGCAGGGATTGACGTTGGTGGCCCGCGAACTCGGACTGCTTAGGTAGAAAAGGACTCTTTGGCGAGTGAGCCGCAGCAAAGCAGACAATAGTCTCAAAAATAGCTGAAGACTTGTCTTTCTTGGTTTATCATCACGATATGACGTCATCTAAAGGGAAGAATATGCATTCAGCAGCTAAATATCTTAATGTAGATGGCTTCGTTGGTGCCGCGATAATATTGTTGTTTCCATTTTTATTTCTCATAATTCAAGAAACTAGAGAAATTATATTTTATAAAAAAAATAATTGGAATTTCGATTTAGACAGTAATATTGGATCCAAGATGTATAAGGGAGAGTCGACCGATGAGAGGGATCTTGTTACAAACAGATCTAGGGTCTTGTATGGTAGGCCGTTTCTTATTGTATTGTTTTTGGTGCTGCTGATTTCGCTTTCGACAATTCTCTTGTCGAAGTAAATTTCATCTTATCTGAACAGGTGATAATATGGACATTAAGAGCTTGTTGAGTGATCAGGAATATACGAATTCAAGTTGGGGATTTTCAGCCAAAGGGCAATTCGTGCATGCCTACAACGGGCGATGGGGGGCTGTTTCGGTTACGGCCTCCTTTCCCGTTTCAAAGATTGGCTGGCCTAGTTCAGTGCAAGTTACAGCGGGCAATTTCGGCGCACTCGGACTGTTCGATCCCGAAACAGGCGCCCCAAAGGGGTTCGGGATTGGTTTCGCTCGCACAGAAACCAATGCGACTGGCTATATCTCAGGCTTCGCTGGCCCTGTGCTGAGTGGGGACGGGCTGGGTTTAACCACCAGAGTATCGTTTGGAGGGCACCTGCGTTATAATGGAACAAATATTCGCGCCTTGGGCTACAGCATCTCCGTCTCGCAAACCGTCATTTCTGGTGACCCCGTCAATGAACCGTTTTTCTATGGCGCTGCCGCAAACCCTACATCGGTGTGGAGCCCGGAAGTGCTTCATACCCGCCCCAACCCGCAATGGGCGTATGATGCTACATCACTTCAACAGAAATTTGCGGACACCCTCGTTGATTGGACTGGATGGGATACCCCCAAGGAGCAGATGCATCCCGAGGATTGGGGTGGATTTCAGATAGCACCGGCACTCGCGGTTTCCCAGAGGGCCCCACTGTCAATTGAAGCACGGGATGAGCGCGCGGCGGCCGTACTTGCGGCCGACTTGAGATCCGCGCTGTCAATTGAAGCACGGGATGAACGCGCCGCTAACTTTACACCGAGGCCCATACCCCGCGTTTCAGAGGCGCCCAACATCCAGACACAACGGCGGGAGCAGTTGTCGGTTCGACAATCCGGTGGTTATTCACAAACCCCGTCGAGATCAAATGGTGGCCTTTCCCCAACTGAGCGAGATGAGCGCAATTCGACGACAAGGTCCCGGAGCACTCCGCAGACTTATGCGGGTCAGGAGCGCGCTCCTTCAAAATCTTCTTCGTCCCGAGGAAACATCCAGGACCAGCGTCGCGAACAGGCTGAGACGCGCTCGTCTCGGAGACCTGTTCTCCTCGATTTGAGCGGCACCGGGTTAAGCGTCGAGACATTGTCAACCTCCTCCAAATTCCTGGATCTCAACGGCGATGGCTACCAACATCGTACCGCCTGGGCGGGAGCCGGCACCGGTGTCCTTGTTCTTGACGCCGACAGTGACGGTAAGATCAGCCGGTCAAGCGAATTCGCCTTTAGTGAATGGGATTCTACGGCGACGAGCGATCTTGAGGCGCTGAAACATATCTTCGACACTAACGGCAACGGCAAGCTCGACGCGGGCGACGCGCAATGGTCAAAGTTCCGGGTGGAAGTCAACGGGCAGTTGGTAACCCTAGACAGTCTCGGCATTACCTCGATCGACCTAACGCCGACCGGCAGTGGTCAGACGTTCGAAGATGGGTCCACCATCACCGGAACAACCACGTTCACCCGCGCCGATGGCACAACAGGTACCGTCGGCGACGCCAGGCTGGCGAACGATAACGATGCCTATATCGTCAAGACGACCAGCACCACAAAGGCTGACAATTCGATCGAGAAGACGATCCTCGCCTACAATTCCGACGGCAGCCTCGCCTTCCGCAACGTCGTAACCACAAGCGCCGATGGGAAAAGTATCCAGACGCAGTTCGACGATGACGGCAACGGCACGTTCGATCGCTCGCAGAACAATGTCCTTGTTGTCGATGCTGCCGGTGTGCGGACGAAGACCGTTTCGAACTTTAATACCGACGGATCGCTTGCGGATCGCACCACGACGGTCACCAGCGCCGATCATCTGACGGTGACGACCACCCTGGACGATGACGGCGACGGCGTTGCCGATCAAAGGCAAACCTACGTCCGCAATGCTGACGGATCGAATACGACCACGACCGAGAAACTCAGCATCAACGGCACGGTCATCATGAGGACCAAGGTCGACACCAGCGCCAACGGCTTGACGAAGACCACGTCCGTCGACGTGGATGCTAACGGCACGGTTGAGGACATCATCACCGAGACGACCGTAGTCGGCAGCGATGGCTCCCGAACCAAGACCGTCGATGACAAGAGCTCGGCCGGCAAGCTTCTCAGCCGCACGATTACCGTTACCAGCGCCGATAACAAGACCAGTACGGTGACGGAAGATGAAGACGGCAATGGCACCGTTGATACGAAGAGGGTGTCACTGACGACGACAGGATCGTCGGGCGACATCTCGGTTGCGACCTCCGTCTATAACGGCAACGGCACGCTCCGAGGCAAGGAGGTCATGACGACATCGGCCGACGGGCGCTCCACAACGACCTCATCCGACCAGACCGGCGACGGTATCTATGACCTGGTCGAAAGCGACGTCACTGTGGTCGGCACGAACGGAGCGGTAACGCAGACGGTTCAACAAACAGCTGCTAATGACAGCCTGCTTTCGAAGGTCGTGACGACCAGAAGCGCCGACGGCAAGACGATAACCGAAACCGCCGATACCGACGGCGATGGCGTCGCCGACCACCTAACAGCATTCAGTACCAATGCCGCCGGCTATAAGAATCAGGTCGTCAGCGTTCTGAATGCGGACGGCTCTCTCGTTTCCAAGGTGTCAAGCCTCGCGTCTCCCGACGGACTCGCACAAACGATAGACACTGATGCAGACGGGGACGGCACGGCCGAGCTCCTCTATGTCGCTTCAACCACGGCCAATGCCGACGGCGGCAAGACCGAGACATCTTATTCGAAGAGCGCAAACAGCACTCTTCTGAACAAGACGATCACTATCACCTCGGCCGACAGCCTCACGCAGACGGTCACGACCGACAGCAACGGCGACGGGGTCATCGATCTGCGCAGCAGCGATACGCTCAGCCTGCTCGCCGATGGCACGCGCACGGAGACGGTGAAGACCACAAGCGGCGACGGAACGTTGTTCAGCCAAGTCTATACCGTCACTGCCGCAAACCGCCAAGTAACGACGGTCAACACCGACGCCAATGGCGACGGGGTCTATGACAAGATTGTCAGCAGCACCAAATATGTCGGCGGCAACACGGATTCCTACACCCGTAATTTCGCGGCCGATGGTACCGTGATCAGCAAGACGGCGACGGCTGTCACTGCGAGCGGCCTCGCCACTCTGACGAGCAGCGACCTGAATAACGATGGCATCATGGACAGTGTGGTCCAAGACCTCACGTCCTTTTGGTCCAACGGAACCAGGACGGATTCCCACTATGTGAAATCCAGCAATAACACCGTGCTTAGCCTGGACTCTATAGAGACCAGCGGCAACAAGCTTTCCATCCTGACCAAGCGCGATTTGAATGGCGACAGCACCTTCGATATTCTCATTCAGGACACCACCGTGCTCGGAACCGATGGTTCTCGCACGCAGACGGTGACGACGAAGAGCGCTGACAGCACTCTCTCCAGCCAGACCAGAACCGTGACTAGCGGCAATGGCCTGCAGGTGCGCAGCGACGTTGACGCCAATGGCGACGGCAGCTTCGAACGCAGCACGCTGTCGACCAAGACGCTCAACAGCGACGGTTCGACGACGCAGACGAATACTGTCACCGCGGCCGATGCGAGCCTAATCGGCAAGTCGGTCACCACGGTCAGCGCCGACGGCAAGTCCAGCCAGGCGACATTTGATATCGATGGCGATGGCTCCAACGATCGCAAGGAGACAGTGTCTGTCGCGACAAACGGCCTGCTGACCGACACCGTCGAAACCTACAAGGCGGACGGAACGCTGGCGAGCCGCGCGGTTTCGACGGTGTCAGCAAATGGCCTCACCATGACAACCAAATCCGATCTCGATGGCAACGGCACCTTCGAGGAGTCGACGTCGAGCACGCGTACTGTCGGCGTAAATGGCGCAACGACCGAGGTCTTCTCCCGCTTCGACGCCAACAATGCGCTCGTCGAGAAGACGACAATAGTCACCTCGGCGGATGGAAAGACAAAGTCGACGAGCTGGGCGGATGCGAGCGGCGCTACGAAGCGTTCGATGACCGATGCGATCGTCCTAGCCCAGAATGGTTCGACGACGGAAACGCTGTCCTACCTGAAGGCCGATGGGTCGCTTGAAAGCAAGACAATCACGACGACCGACGCCCATGGTGTCTTGAAGACGACGACCAAGGACGTCGACGGCAACGGCGTCATCGATCAACGCATCACCGAGACGATCGCCAGCAACGGCTCCAAGCAGCAGAAATTCCAGGATCTGACTTCGACTGGCACCGTCAAGAGTTCGGCGACGATAACGACTTCGGCCAGCGGCTTCAGCACCACCGCGGACTATGACACCAACGGCGACGGCACCGTCGATAGGCGGATCGCATCCGCCCTCGCGATTGCCGCTACCGGCGTGCGCACGACCGTCGTCCAGGAATCGGTTGCCGGTACGGGCGGGCTGGCGCTTGCCAATAAGCTGACAACGACAGTCTCCGGCAATGGCCTGCAGATCCAGACAGACTTCGACAAGGGTGGCGATGGCACCATCGATCAGTCGCGCAGCGATACGACGACCCTGAACTCCGATGGATCGCGTGCACAGGACGTGAAAACCCTCAGCGGCACCACCCTCACCAGCCGCTATATGACGACGACCAGCGCCAACGGCCTGACGGTCAACCAGCAGTGGGATCCTTCCGGGACGGGCACCTACTCGCAAACCTCTGACGACGTTACCGCGCTGAATGCCGACGGAACCAAGGTGCGCACCGTAACCAACCTCAGAGCGGACGGTTCGGTCATCTCCAAGTCGGTGACCACGGTCGACAAAACCGGCAATGTTGTTCGTACGACCGATACGCGCCCAGCCTTCGGTGACAAGGGGACGAAGACGGAGACGACGCTGCTTGCCGATGGGGCGACACGCGTTACCGTTACCAGCACCGACGCGAACAATGTCCTCACCGACAAGACGGTTATGCTCACCAGCGCGGACAAGGCGCGTGTAACGATCGAGCGCGATATCAACGGCGATGGCACGGTCGATCAGCGCCAGCAGACAACGACCGCCAATACCGGCGTCCAGACGTCCGTCATCACCGATCTCAAAGCAGACGGCACGCTTGCCGACAAGACTACCACGACGGTTTCGGCGGACGGTCGCCAGACAACTATCGTCTGGGACTACGACGGCAACGGCACCAACGAACGCCAGCGGATCATAAACGATACGATCCGCGCCGACGGCGGTCGCACGACGGTCAGCACTGACACCGATCTTGTGACCAATAAGGTGGCGGCCGTCACGACGACCGAGTTGTCGTCCGACGGCCAGATGACAACAACGACTAAGGATGTCAACGGCGACAATATCGTCGACCAAACCGAGACGGTCACCAAGGATCTCTTCGGCAATACAAGGAGCGTTGTAAGCAACAACACGACTGCCCGCAACGCCTCCTATCTCTCCTCCGGCGGCGTTTACTGGAAGCAGGCGATTGCGGCCAAGCTGGAAACGTCGACATCGGCCGACGGCAGGACGAAGACGACGCGCTACGACTATGACGGTGACGGCATCTTCGAGGTCACCATGCAGTCTACTCAGCAGATCGACGGTTCGGTCGAGACGAAAGTGACCGAAACGACAGCGGCCAACGCCGTCGTCGGAACAGGCACCATCTCGACGAGTGTCGACGGCTTGATCACCAAACTGGTCAATGATGCTGATAACAACGGTACCACCGATCACACCGAGACCTCCGTCAAACATATCGATGGCTCGATCACGCTAACGAAAGTCGATCTTGGCAGTGGTGGTTCCGTAACGAAGACCGTAATCGATATCGTCAATGCGCTTGGATCGCTCTCCTCCCGCACGACGACGGATTCACTTGGTCGCAAGACCGAACAAACAATCGTTGCTGCTGACGGAAGCTCAGTGACGACGAAATATGATGCAGCAAGTGGATCAGTGTTAAGCATCACGAACGCAAATCAGGCCGGACTTCCCGTCAGCGCCAAGTTCTTCGACGCGACCAACAAGGAGTCGTGGCGCCAAATCGATCAAACATACAATGCTGCCGGGCAGTTGACGATTTACGATCGGACCAATGACAATGGCACGCGCTACCGCGAGGACTATGATCCCGCGGGTGCGTGGGAATGGAACTTGATTCAGTCATGGTACGATGTTGCAGGGAACCTTAACCCGACTGCCCAGACCACCCACAATGACAACGGATACACGTATTACTACACTTACGACGTGGCGAACTCCCTGCCCCTGTCAAAGAGTATAATTACACAAGATGGATCAAACTCGACGATCCGCGAACAATATTACTACGACAACGGGGTATACCACGACTACAACGACGACCCCCATAATGTCGCCCCTTATAGTTATACTATAAATTCCTATCAGCTTGTATCTGGAAAATATTTGTTGGTCTGGTGGGAGGATTTCAGGGATGACAGTAAGAAGTCAGTATATAGTCACACCGATAATGACTACCTCTTGCAATACAGCTGGGATACTATAGTTACGAATTATGATCCCTACGGACACCCACGATACAGAGACTACTATTACGACGATAAGTCCCATGTTCACGAAGACCTTACTAATCCAGTTCTGCTAGATCTAAACGGCGACGGCCATGTCGATCTCCGCCCCCTTGACCTGGGCAATGGCGGCGCAAACGCGTCCTTCGATTGGGACGGCGACGGGGTAATGGACGAAACCGCCTGGGTCGGTCCGAATGATGGGTTCCTTGCCATCGACCTCGGTGTTGACGGTGTGGCGGGAGCGGACGGCTTGATCGATCAGGCACATGAACTCGCCTTCGCAAGTTGGGCTGACCCGGACGATAGCTTGGGCCTGTCCGATCTCGACGGTCTCCGCCTCGTCTTCGACACGAACCACGACAACGTTCTTGATGCCAACGACGCCCGCTGGAGCGAATTCCGGATCTGGCGCGACAGCAACCAGAACGGGGTCAGTGACGCCGGCGAACTGCTCACCATGTCGGAAGCCGGTGTCAAGCTCGTCAACTTGATCCCAAATCCAGGAGGCGCCCAAGCATTCGACGACGGCTCCTCGATATCAGGCACAAGCAGCTACGAGACAACGAACGGGCAGACCCATCTTGTGGCGGATGCAAGTCTTGGTTGGCTGAAAAACACTAATGGTGTTGCCGCGTGAGCGTTGAAATGATCGCCTGCACTATGGCGACGCACAATCGATTGATGTGCGTCGTTTCTCCGATCGATGCGCAGGGCAGCGTCAGTGATCGTCAGCGCTGACCCGGCCGTCGCAGAAACAGCCAAAACCGTAGAGCATGAAGCCACCGCCGAGATCATCGACAGCGGGCTTGCGGCTCTGTGTGCGATTGCTGGGTATTTCCGGATTGCAGCTCAGCCGGCCACACTTGCTAGAGATCTGGCGGTCACGGGTCCATCTGGCGCAACTGACCTGCTGCGCGCGGCCAAGAGCCTTGGCCTGAAGGCACGCATTGTACCGGCCCGCGATGCCGCCAAACTCGCCTCGCTTCCCGCGCCATCCGTTGCCATGCTTTTGGACGGCTCATTCGCGGTCTTCGGCGGCCCGATGGGCGACGGAACGTTCCGGCTTGTTGACCCCGTCGCCTTTTCCGCACGCAGTGTTTCTGCGGAGGATCTGCTCACTGCAACCGCTGGCCGGTTCATCCTTGTACAGCGGCGCTTCTCCGGACCGGGCGCGTCGCCAAAGAGCTTCGGTCTGCGCTGGTTCCTGCCGGCGATCTGGCGTTACCGTCAGGCTTTTGGTCACGTTCTGATCGCGTCGCTGATCGTGCAGATCTTCGCGCTGATCACGCCGCTATTCTTCCAGGTGGTCGTGGACAAGGTTCTCGCCCATCGCAGCTATTCGACCCTCATTGTCCTCGTCGTGGGGCTTGCCGCCGTTGGCCTCTTCGACGTCGTGCTGCAGTATCTCAGGACCTATGCACTGTCGCATACGACGAACCGGATCGACGTGGAACTTGGGCGCCGCCTGTTTCGCCATCTCCTCAATCTGCCGCTGAGCTATTTCGAGACCAGGGCCACGGGTCAGACGATCGCCCGGGTGCGCGAGCTTGAGACGATCCGGGCCTTCCTGACCGGCCAGGGATTGTTCTCGGGCCTCGATCTCATCTTCACCATCGTCTTCATCGCGGTGCTGTTTTCCTACTCGTCGAAACTCGCCTGGATCGTGGTGGCCTCGATCCCGGTCTATATTGCCATCGGTGTGCTCATCCGTCCGCTCCTGAAGGACCGCATCGACGAGAAGTTCGAGCGCGGCGCCTATAGCCAGCAGATGCTCGTCGAGACCGTGGTCGGCATCCAGACGATGAAGGCTGCCGCCGTCGAGCCGGTCGTGGCGGCGCAATGGGAAGAGCGTCTCGCCGCCTATGTTCAGTCCTCGTTCGCCGCGACCATGCTTGCGGCCAAGGGCCAGAACGCCATCCAGTACGTCAACAAGATCACCTCGGCTGCCCTGCTATTCCTCGGCGCGCAGGCCGTCATCGATGGGGAACTGACCGTCGGCGCACTCGTCGCCTTCAACATGATTGCCGGCCAGGTTTCGCAGCCGATCCTGAGATTGTCGCAACTCTGGCAGGACGTCCAGCAGGTCCAGGTTTCCATCGACCGGCTGTCCGATATTTTGAATGCACCTGCCGAACCGCGCCCCGCGGTCGCAATCAGCCTGCCGAAGCCGAAAGGCGCGATCGCCTTCAAGGGCGTGAACTTCCGCTATACGCCCGAAGGGCAGGATGTCCTGAAGAATATCAACTTTGCCGTTCGGCCCGGCGAGGTGATCGGCATCGTCGGGCCGTCCGGTTCCGGCAAGTCGACGCTCACCAAGCTCGTGCAGCGCTTCTATATCCCGAACAGCGGTCAGGTGTTCGTCGACGGCCAGGATATCGCCCAAGTCGATCCTGCCTGGCTGCGGTCGAATATCGGCGTGGTGCTGCAGGAGAACATGCTGTTCAACCGGACGATCCACGACAATATCTGCCTGGTCAATCCGGCAATGTCGCGGGCCGCCGCCATGCAGATGGCCCGGCTTTCCGGTGCTGACGAGTTCATCTCGAAGCTGCCGCGCGGTTATGACACGATCATCGAGGAGCGCGGCGCCAACCTCTCAGGCGGTCAGCGTCAACGGCTGGCGATCGCGAGAGCGCTGGCCACCAACCCACCCATCCTCATCCTCGATGAAGCGACCAGCGCGCTCGACTATGAAAGCGAGCGGATCATCCTTGCCAACATGCGAGAGATCGTGCGCGGGCGCACCGTGATCATCATCGCCCACCGTCTGGCGACCGTGCGCCACTGCGACCGCATTATCGGCATGAAGGATGGCCGTATCGTCGAGGAGGGCACACACGAGACATTGCTGACCCGCGAGAACGGTCTTTATGCGCATCTTTGGCAATTGCAGACGGCGCCGGTCCAGCCATGAACCAGACCGTCCGCCCGCCCAAGGTGCCGAAGAAGCCACCGCGCAAGCCGCGCGATCATACCGCATTCTTGCCAGCTGCCCTTGAGATCCTGGAGACACCGGCATCACCGATCAGGGCCGCCCTCATCTGGTTCATCTCCGTCTTCGTGATCCTGGCGATCGTCTGGAGTTACTTCGGAAGGTTCGACATCGTCGCGACCGCCCAGGGCAAACTGCAGCCGACGGGACGGGTGAAGGTCATCCAGTCGCTGGAAACCGGCAAGACAGCGGCGATCCCCGTCGCCAACGGTTCAAAGGTCAAGGCCGGCGACATCGTCGTCGAACTCGATCCGACGGAGACCAGGGCAGAGGTCGATGCGCTGCTGGCAAGCCTGCGATCGCTTCGCGCCGAGGTTACCAGGCGAACCACCGCGAGAGCGCAGGTCGAGGCCTGGCAGCGTGGCGGCCTCTGGACAAGTTCGTGGACGATTTCGGCGCCACTTACCTTCGGAGAGGATATCCCTCTGTCCATCAGAACCCGAGAGGTAGCGCAGTTCGAGTCATCGCTGGAGCAATTGGCCTCGTCGCTTGCCAATCTCTCCTCGCAACGAGGGCAGCAGCTCGCATCGCTTGGTCGGTTCAATCGCATGGTTGCCGCCCAGAAAAACCTGATCGCCACCATGGACGATCGCGTGGCGATGCGCTCCCAACTGATGGAGTCGAGCGCCGGCCCGCGCGCCGGTGTCATCGATGCGATGGAAGCTAAACAGCGCGCGGAAGCGGACCTTGCTGAACAGATCGGTCAGGCCGATGAAGCGGCCGCAGCTCTGGCCGTTGCGACCAGTGAAGGCGAGAAGGCGATCAAGACCTTCATCGCGGAGAATGTCGAAAAGCAGACCGAGGCGGAGCGGCAGATCGACGAACAGGAGCAGCAGCTCATCCGAGCACAGAAGAAGCTGGACGCCATGACGATCAAAAGCCCGATCAACGGGACGGTGCAGACATCCGCCATTACGACCGTTGGCCAGGTGGTCATGGCCGGCTCGGAGCTGATGCGGGTCGTGCCGGAAAATGCGGTGCTGGAGATTGAGGCTTATCTGCCCAACCAGGACATCGGCTTCGTTGCGCCGGGTCAGACAGCCGTGATCAAGGTTCAGGCCTTTCCGTTCACGCGCTACGGGGTGATTGAGGGGAGAGTGACGCGGGTTGCGACGGATGCCATTCCGGAGCCTGATGCACAACAGCTCGAAGGCCAACCGGACAAGCAATTACAGAGCTCAATGCCGATCGGTAATGCGCAGAGGGTTCAGAACCTAGTGTTCCCGATCACCGTTGTGCCCGACGTCAACAGCATCGACGTAGACGGCACCTCCGTGGCGCTATCCCCGGGCATGGCCGTGTCGGTAGAGATCAAGACGGGCAGCAGGCGCATCCTAGAATATCTGTTCTCGCCAATGGCCGAAGTGTCGTCGGAGGCGATGAAGGAACGGTGACTCGCCTGATATCGTTGCGGCGGTCGTTACTCGCCACCGGCGCCCTCGCCGCTTTCAGCTTGTCCTTCAGTCCCGAGAGGACATCTTCGGCCGCGTACAGTCCGATACGACGACCATTTGATTGACTTGGACGCGACCGATGCAACCGCATCGAGTAACACGAATTGGAGCCGCCATGACCCCTGCTCGTTTCACAGAATGCCTTTTGCACATCCGTTGGACGCCAATAAATCTTGCGAGTGCGTTGCAATGCGATCTGTCGTGGGTGGAGGCACTGGAATCCGGGAATGCTGAAGTTCCGTCGGGGTTAGCTGCATGGCTGGCGACGCTTGCTCAGTGCCATGAAGCAGCTGGCATCCCTCAGACATACCGCGGGCGCGGGCAGGAGTGAGAAAAGAGATGCAACTGCTGAGCAGATTCGTGTGCCTGTTTATGGTGGCTTCCGTTCTCGGCGGCTGCGGCTTTTTCTATCCAGCGCCCCCGATCAAGGATCCGGTGATCGTCTACAACTCTAACTGCGGCGATTGCCCCAGAGAATCACGGTCGGCCGAGAAATGATCACATGCCATAGCTCCCCTTCTAGAAGACGCCGCCAAGCGAATAGAGGGCATTTCCACGCGGGATTTGCAGATCCTACTGCGCCGGGCCGCACTGGTCGTTCGGAACGCCGGTTCGAACGCCTTGGATTACAGGACCGAAACAGTGCCGACTGGGAGAAAATTCAATGCGATTTTTAGCTGCTATACTAGTTGCCGTCGCGACCGCCGGCACGGCGAATGCAGAGATGACGATATCATATCATTGGAACAAGGAATGCGTTGACGGCAAATCTCCGCCGATCACGTTCTCTGCTGTTCCCGAAGGAACAGTCAAGTTTGATATTGTTGGGGATGCCGCGAACGCTGGCGAGTTCTTTCGGGGTCTCGCGAGGCCCGATTACGCCCGGAGAGAAATGCCCCACGGGACATTCCAGTACAACTTTCCGTGCCCGCCGTTTAGCAGCCGATTCTACCGTTGGACGGCCAAGGCACTCGACGCGAAGGGAAAAACGCTCTCTATCGCTAGAAAGGAGAAGTTGCCGCTTCCCTCTTCAAGGGGTGGCCACAAGCGCCCATCCCCACCCTACTGAGATTGTTGCTTTTCTCAGCGCTCGATGTCCTCCCACCAACTCACCAAAGGCTGCGGTCGATGAGCTAGACGAAAATGGTGAAGTGGATGGGACCGCTTGACTAAGATGGAGTAATTTCGACGAGCACCATGGTCGCGGATTCGGTGGGGGAGTATCAGGAATGTCGATCGTGTTAAGAAGTTTGTCGCTACTGGTTGGAATGACATTGGCAGCGCCAGCCTTTAGCAATTGCTTAACCGCCAATGAGACCAAACAGGGCGTGCTGCTGACCAGAAAAGTGCCTTTCTATTCCGTATTCTACAAGCCAAACGGTCCAGGCCTCACAGAACAGCGACTGATGGAGAGTAACCACTCGCTGCAGCCGGTGTCGGCTGTATATCTGCATCCCTTGCTCGTCGAAACGAGAGTTGGTGCCACCAAGCAAGAACTGAAATACGCGAATGCGATTGCGTTGGACGATCTACCACAGAAGAAGAATTGGCAGTCTGACACTACGCTTTTCCTCAATGGCCAAGAGTCCGTTTCGGGTACGACTTTTATTAGGTTCGACGGCTGGGGAGAGGAAACTATTGCAGGTTGTTCGTACAAAGTTTGGGCCATCAATAGCCGTCTGGAATTGACCGGATTACCTCCGATAATTTTCGAACAATATTATTCCCCTGAGCTTCGTCTCGTTCTTCGTTCGGTAAGACTAGACCCTTCCAACCAGCCAATGAGCGAGGTTCGCTTTGATCGATTTGAAATTGGCTGGGGCAACTAATTGACCTTGACCTGATTGTCGGCACAAAAGCTTGATAGCTGCATTTGGGCCCACTTGATCTCAACCGCCAGCATTATTTTCGGAGCTCGGTTCGGCCCTTTTTGGAGTGCCGGCGGTCTTGAACTGCACCCAAGCGAATACAACAAGGGAAGCCAGAAAAGGAACGCCGAGAAGAACCGCGAGATAAGTCATCAGTGGAGCATCATGGATTCCGAAGAACAGTTCCTGAGCGGCGCATTTGTCTGCCATGTACCCCGTGAAATGGTCGCACTTGCCGGCATCAGGGAATAAAAACAAAACCCCGTCAAACACGACGAGGCCGCCAAGGGCGGCTGCTGCGGAACAACACTCTTGCCTCAAGGCGCTTGAGAGACAGCTCCGGCTTCGTCTTTTGAACAGACAAAAGTAGCTTGCCGAACAGAAAGCACACGACTGTTCCCGCAAGCTGGGCAATTATGATTGTATAGATCTGGTCGATCGCGGGGTTTAGGACCTGGGCAGTGAATGCTGCCAGGAACGCCACCAGCCCAAGCAGTGAAACTGCCGACACCGCCGTAAGTCCGGCTCGGGTCACGACAGCACGGTAGAGCCCATATAACGCCCCGGCGATCAGCGCTATTGGGACGAGACCAATGGGCCAAGGAAGGGATAGATCAAGCATGCTGCGACTATGCCTGATCGAATGCGTTACTCAACCAAATTGTGCACTAGGTACAAACAGGACCCGTGTTCGTGCCGCGGCTGCGGAGCGCGACTAGTCAATCTTCAGCCAATGCCGAACGGCAGCCACAGCGCCATCCCCACGTAGGCTATGATGCCCCCGATCGTCAGACCGGCGAAGGCTATCAGACCTGATATCCCTACCCCGAGCGTCTTCATGCGTTTCCACTCCTCAAGGGCCGGCTGAACAGACGCGTGGTTCCTGTCCACGGTTTCCTTGAGGGCTTTGATCTCCTCTCGTATCTGGGCGTCGACACCGCCACTAATTGCGACTGTGGTGTCGAGGTGACCGATCTGCTTGGCCTGGCTGTCGAGCCTGGAATGGATGACCGTCCTGCTTTCGTGGGCATTCTGCTTCTCCTCCTGGAAGTCTTCCCGAATTCGCTTTACCCCCTCCTCAACGCGGCCGAGAGCGCGAAGGATATCGTCATTCGAAGTCATTAAGCCCCTGCCCTTTCAATGCCATTTCAACCAGTGCTCCCGCGCCGGCATGCGGATAATGAAAAGGCCGCCAAAAAGAGCGGCCCGGATTGACGATAAACGATGATGCGCGTATTCGACCCGCCGCCACGCTCCGCCCGACGCGGTGGCAACGGGGAGGCCCGGTCAGCACGAGGGATCGGGCCTTTGCCTGACAACAGGCTCATCTCAAATTCCATTACCAGTTTCAGGGGGCGACTTTTCGCTCACCACATGTGAGGGTTAGTCCTTCTGCCCACGCCGTGATGTTCTCCTGACAAACAGGAGGCAAAGCGATGAACTGGTTCCATATCGCAATACAGCTCGACAGCACGCATTGGCTTGTCATTTTCATCCACGAGAACGGCGTCGTTTCGCCGGTGTTGGACAGCGACGATTTCGTTGACGTGATCCTGGATCAGGCCAACAGCCCGCTGCATGACGACTGACCCATGTCACGCCTTTTTCACGCGACAGTATGCATCTTCACGTTTAGTTTTTCGCGCGAAACTGGTCAGCCAGGCGATATTGCTGTGGGGTACTGCGTTATGAAATTCGACATGTCGACCGAATTTGATCAAGTCATCCTCATCTTCGAGGATCCAGGCCGCCGGCTGATAGTTCGAACTGTTCTTGAGGCTGCCAACGCTTTGATCGAGGAGTGGCCATCAGATGATGGCGAGGAATTTCTAACCGCGGTGAAAGCGTGTCTCGACGTTATGACCGGGAAAGCCAGCAGCGACGAGCTGAGAAGTGCAATCCTTCGAGCGGCTAATGAAGCCGGTGTCGGCGCGGTCGCCGTACTTCATTGAAATCTCCGCACGTATCGAGCCGCTCGTCGGGCCGAACCGAATGGCCGCCTTTATCCGCGACGCGATCGAGAACGAGTTGGCTCGCAGAGAAGGCGACAGGGAGAAATAAGCATGACAGCAGTGCTAGTGGTGCGTCAGATTTTCATCCGGCTGCTCCTCGTGATCCCCTTCATTCTGGCATTTTACACCATAGCCACGCCGCTCAATCTGCTCGTTCTCTGCATCTATGTTGTCAAACTAAGGTTGCCTGACCCCATATCAGTTTTCGAACTTTCGATCGTGTCCCGTTTCACAGCTAAACAATTGTCCGATCAGCGAGAAGGGAGCGATGAGTTTCGATCGATAGCGGAAGCTTTCGGTTTCGCGGGAGAACGGATCACTAGCGATGACGTGAGATTTGGTCCTGCAAAAGTCGCGGTAGATACAGTCTTCGACATCATCGAGGCCATTATCTTTTTGGTCCTCCTGGGTAGCGGCATTCTAATGCTTCTATTCCGATAACTTGCGCCACGTCGCATAACCGTCCCCTCTTATGATGATGGGGCGATGGGCTATACACGGTTCAGCGGAATTCGCTCGCTTAGATACATCGGATGTGACCTAGTAACGCGCTTGGTCCGTTTGGTACCTGTTCCGGCATCTGAGCTTTTTGGAGCCCGCTTCTTTCACCCTTAGCGGGCTCCTTCTTTCAGCATCGCGTGATGATCGGGTACGGGGATCAGCCATTGTGAGGAATTGCACTTACAGGTGTATTCTAAGCATAGTATACACGCCGGCCTCGCTTCTCCGACAGCTAGTTCTTCCAATTCCCAGCAATTAGTTCAAGGAGCGGCGCCGGCACTTAATGATGACTGGACTCCGACCGCTTCCAAGGAAACCCCGCGCTTTCGCGGAATTCTTTGTTCTGGCGAAGGGACGAAGAGGAGGAAGATAATGGTAAGCGCGATTTTCGATGCGCATTGACGGCTGCGGCAGCGCTAAACCGCCCTCGCATCGGTGGCGATATCCAGCTCTATTAGGTGGCAGCAGTTTTGGAGAAGTTGAATGGTAGCAGGTCGCCGATGTCGGCGGCTTCATCGCGCTGCGGTAGCTGAGTTAGCACGTGGCGCAGCCAGGTGAGTGGGTCGACGCCACAGGCGCGGCAAGTCAGCATCAGACTGTAGATCACGGCGCTGGCCTTGGCTCCGTCGGCGGTATCGCTGAACAGCCACGATTTTCTTCCGGTCGCAAAACTCTGATCTCGCGTTCCAAAATGTTGTTATCGATCGGCATCCTGCCGTCGCTGGTATAGCGTGTCAGGTAATCCCATTGGTTCAGGGTGTAGGACACCGCATCGCCGAGCTTGGTATCCGGCACGGCTTTTGGCGCGATATCGTCGAGCCACGTCTTTAGGGCGTTCAGGACAGGCAAGCTGTGCTGTTGCCGGAAACGGTGAATGCAGTCGGCCTGCGTTTCACCGGCGTCAGGCTTTTTGTCTCGCGCCTGCTTTTCGATCCGGTAGAGCTGCTCGAAGAACCGGAGTGCCTGCTCCGGCGGTCCGCCTCCATTCTTCCTGGTTTTGAGGGCCTCGACGAAGCGCCGCCGGGAATGGGCCATGCACCCGACATGGGTTGCGCCATGCAATGTGCGCCATGCGGTGTAGCCATCAGTCACCAATATCCCGCGGTAGTCACCGAGGAAGGTCTGCGGGTGGACCTGGCCGCGGCCCGGTTGATAATCGAGAAGCACGATCGGCTGGTCACTGTTCTCGCCGCTGCGGTATGCCCACATATACGACGTGCTGGTGGCTTCCTTGTCCTTTTCCTTCAGGACCTGAACTGTCGTCTCATCACCATGAATGAGAGGCTGCGATCGCAGCCGCAGCTTCAGCCCATCATAGATGCGGTGCAGATGCTTCTGGCTTGAGCCGATGACCCAGTGAGCGAGAGCGCCACGGCTGATCGGTACGCCGGCCCGCTCGAATGTCTGAGCCACACGATATAGCGGTGTACCGTCGACGTATTTGTGGACGAGCGCGAAGGCTAACGTCGAGGCGGTAGCAATGCTGCCTGGCAGGGGCTGCGTCGGCATCGGTGCGACCACGACAGGCGTGTTGATCCCGGTGCGGTCGCAGCGGCGGCAAGCGTACTTGAACCGCACATTCTGCAGGACTTTTGCCTTGACCTCGATATGGAGCTGTTCGCTAACGGCCTCGCCCATGCGATGCATTTGGCCGTTGCAGCAGGGACAAGCCTTCTGATCGTCGGCAAGGTCATATTCGACACGCTCGCGTGGCAGGTCTTCCGGCAGAGGTCTGCGGCCCCGCTTTTTACCCGGGGCCCCCTCGACCGCCGGCAGGCCCGTGTCCGGGAGATCGGCGACGTCGTCGCCATAATCACGATCATCCTCGTCCGAGGCCTCTTCGGCTTCGTTGAACAGGCGATCAATATGCTTTTCGCTGCGGGGGGCAAAGCGATGCAGCCTTGCCAGTGCCAGCTCCTCTTCCAGCTTGACGACCCGTCGCGAGAGCGCGTCCTTCTCGGCTTTGAGCACGGCGATTTCGGCAGCATTTGCCGCCAACTGCGCCATCAGCTCTGCAACGCTTGGTTCGCCGGTCCGAGTCATCAGAGTCTTGAATCTGAACCGTCCCTTTGCGTCAACAGCTCAATTCGCCACCTTCAACCGGCGATCTGATATTGCCGCACCGGATGGCGGATCATCGCATCGATATCAATGCCGTCGAGAATCCAATGCAGTTGTTCTGTCGTCAGCACAACGACCGGCACCTCGCGGCGGGGCCATCGGAACTTGTCCTCTGTCAACCGCTTCAGGACAAGCACGAAGCCGGAGCGATCGAAGAACAGCAGCTTCACCCGGTCGTGACGGCGATTGCAGAAGGCAAATACCGCAGGCGCAAAGGGATCCATCGCCATCGTCTCCTGGACCAGGACCGCGAGGCTATTGATGCCGGCCCGGAAGTCGATCGGCTCCCGATGCAGGTAGACCTTGAGATCAGCGCCCAGTCTGAACATGACCCAGAGCTCCGATTATTGCCGTCAATCCGCTGAGATCGCTGCACTCCAGCGTCAACCTCACACCATTCGGCAGTGACGCGCTCACCTTTGCTGGAGAGGACAGCGGGCGGCTCCTCTCCGCCGCCGGTAATTGCTCTTCGCGATCCATGGCAGGCATCTCGATGTCGAACTTGCTGCTCGCGGCGGCGATCTGAACCGGAATAAACGCAGATGTCGAAGACGGCGATAATGGACGGGCCTGGGTGTGTTTCCTGATCCATTTCCAAACAAGGTTCGCGTTGACCCCGTGTTCTCGCGCAAGTTTCGATACCGATGCGCCGGGTTCAAGGCAGGCCGCAACAAGGCGATCTTTCGAACTTTGATCGAAACGGCGTCGCCCATTCCGACCAACCAGCCGCACGGCAAGTTTTTGACCTTCATCCATGATTTGGTGTCCACCTCTTTTAGGGGGACACCTCATGCCAAAGCTCACTCAAATAAAGAAGGTGCGGAGAAATTCGCGCTTACAGATAATGAACTCATTTCAACTTTCCATCAGACCAGCCTAGCCGACGGCAATGACGTTCAGCAGCCTTCATCCCCGTTTGCTGATCGGGAAATGGTCCGTCAAGGTAACGTGGCACGCCTCGAAACACGATGGCTACTCCTCGTGAGACTTGATCCCAGACTATTATCATGCCGTCTTCATAGGTCATTGCTACACTATATGCGTTACGCATCCGGTGTGCGGTGGTCTGCTCCGGTATTGAAGATGTAGGGCCCGATGCGCGAAAGGCACCGGCCCAATAATGGAAATGGCCTGAGAATTGCGCTCGGTCTACACGTTGGGGCTGTTACTCTGGTCCAGCCCGATATAGCGAGAAAGGGCGTCCGCAAGCGCAGAAGCGGACTTTTCACCAGACAAAATAAGACGCACAGTTGCGGCCATCGCTGCCTCGCCGTGCGGGCTGTCGATGTCCACATGATTGGCGGAGCACCATTCTTGAATAACCGCTATGGCGATATCAATCTCGTCATCTTGCAACGAAAGGAGATTGAGTAGGGACATTCGGCTCCTCCGTAACGGCAAGAGCACATGTCATCTCCCGAGCGGCCTTCACCGTGATAATCCGGGGCCGACTACTCATGATACGCCCCATCCATCAGCGGAACCATTTAATTCGCCCTACGCGTAGCTCCGAGTGGCGTCATTTGATCGTGGGCCGATGGGCACTACGAACGTTCAGCCGAATTCGTTCGCTAATTCAGGTCGAGCATGAGCCTCGTAGCGCGCTTGGCCGCTGCTTCGGTGCGCGTCGTGCGGCGCGAAGTCCGGCCGCTTGCGGTTCGGCAGTTATCTCGACGACTGAAACGAAAAAAAAGCGCCCTCCGCGGTTAAGCAGAGGGCGCTAGCAAATGATGATGGGGCGGTGGGGTGTCTGGTTGTTTCTGCAGGCCGGGATATTATTTACAAAGCTGTCGGAACTATAGGCCATTGGAGGCGCCAAGTGACACGTGATGAATATTTAGAGGCTGTTCGGAATGCGGAATCTGACATGCTGGTGTGGCAGGGAGTTGAGAGGGAAAATGTTGGGGTATTGGAAGAAGATCAGCTTCTTCCCGCCATCACCAGTAAGCGGCAAGAAGTGCTTAAGTTGCAGCACGAGCAGGCTCTGAAGTATGCGCTGCGCGGCGTCGATCAGTGGGTCGCTGCGAATGCCGGGGATAGTCGAAACGCGCGGGTGAATATCTACATGCAGCTGGCTACCGAACTGCTGCAGATGAAGCTCACGATCAAGAAAGAGGAATTGCACGATCAATTCGCAGCAACTCCGAAATAAGGGCACCCGAGCGGCGCTTTAAGCGCCGCTCGATTATAGGCGTTTGGTATTAACCAGTTCCGAACATTGAAGCTTGCTTCATGGCAATGACACCAAGGGCTATCTGCTTTGCCATTTGCGGGCCTGGATGCGTGCCATCGTTATTGCCGACAGCCTTGCCGGCCGTGCTGGCGGCATAGGTAACTGCTTTCCCTGATCCAGATTGAATGTTGTATGTGTACGGCCCTGATCCGCTCTTGCTGACGACGGGCCCGAGAATGTTGGCGCGGACACCATCAAACGACAAGAGAGCGCCGAGCGGTATATCCTCGTTTAGCTGGAACGTCGTGGCGCTGCTGGCGTAGCCGGAACCGGCCAATGTCACGCTATCGAACACAGGTGCCGCCGAGCGGTATTGATTGTAGTTCGGATCTCCGGAATGGTAGCCAGGCTGATATGCCGCTGTGCCGTAGTACCCGACATCAAAGACTGCATCGAAGTGCGCGCCGGCATCTGCCATGATCTGGTCGTTGTAGTACTGGCGATAGCCGTTCTGATAGGATGCTGCGGGGTAAACATCGTTCACGCCGGGGGTCTGCAGCGTCGGGTCGCGATAATCGCCGCCTGTTCCGATGCGGGCAGGCAGGGTTGCCTTCACATATCGGATACCGGGGAAATAGCCTTTGAGCACACTTACGCCCTGGTAGAGCGCAGACATCGTCATGCTGCCGGAATTCGCATCGCCATTGTTGCCGTGCTGATCGAAAATGCACGTGAAAGGCAGGCGTCCGCCGTAGAGGCTTTTCAGTTCCAGCAATGGCGTGACACGGTGCGCAATGCCTGGCGTATAATCGACGCTCCCGAAAACGCCATTTGTGTTCTGGGTCGAGAAAGAGCCCGGCAGACCGATGTGGCCACTCATAATCCGACCATTCGTCGGGTCATCGAGACCACGTTCCATCCAGCCAATGGCACCTCGCGGTTCCGATGCCGGTATGCCAGTGGTGAAGTCGCCCACGCCGTAGCCGATGCTATCGGAATGGATCAAGACCACCGGGGAGCGATTACCGTCCGTGCGCTCACCCACCATGAACATTGGGCAGAACTGCTTGGTGGGAGCCGAGCCCGAGGAAGTAATTGTGCCGCTCGCCAGGAGCGAAAGAAGGGTGGTGGGATCGGCTGCGTTTTTGCACTGATCGCCGACTAGCGTCGCGAGATACTGCGAAGCCGGGAATAGATCGCCAACCGCCGCCATTGAAAGCAATGCCACGTGGCGAATGTTGCTGTTGGCAGTGACCGTGAGTGGGATCGCCCCATTCATGATGACGTCCGACCACTTGCCGCAGTCGAAAAGTGTTGACCTGCCGTTCGTGGAGCCTGGGCCGCCCAAGGTGGCTAACTGCTGGCCGCCGAAAGTTGCTGGATAACGAACACCGCCGACTTCTAGACTATAGCCAGCTTGGAATGTGGCGGGGATCTGCTGCTCGGAAGGCGTTGCTCCGCCGTTGTTGCATGCGAAACCGGGCAGGAAAACTCGAATGTTTGTGATGTCGAACGGTGCGGAACCTGCCGAAAGCGTATTGATCGCACCCTTGAAGGATGAGGCGACGTTGAGCTGTGCCGTCCGATCCGGCACCCTCAAGCGAGAAGAACCAAAGGCGAGCTGTTGCTGCTGTCCCCCACCGCCCTGACTAGGGGCGCGCACGCCCAGCGAGGTGAGAGACGTCGATAACGACGTCCCCCTCCTCAACGAGTGCCTGAGCCCCGCCATGTTATGCGGCAATCCACTGGAACTTGTCGTTCGGCTTCCCGAAGCAGTCGGGTGGCACGCGGTTCGGTAATGATGCGGGTCATGAATCTCCTCTCGCCGGCTCGCGCCGGTCGGCAAAATGGGTGTGGTGTGGTGGCGGTGCTATTTCGGCGCTGGGTGCCGAGTTGTCCAGAAAATGGCCTAGGCGGCGGCGCGGGCGGAAATCTTGGCCTGGATCCAATCGGCCACTTCGTTTCGCACGAACGCGACACGTCGGTCGCCGAGATCGACAGCAACTGGAAAGCGCCCTTCGGCCCGGTATCGATTCAACATGGTACGGCTCATCGAAGTGAGACGGCACGCGTCCTTGAGGCTGATGAGTGCGGGAATGTTGTCATTCGCTATGGTCATGGGTCTCCTCTTTCGACGAGGACGGAATCCTGGCGTCGATCAAAATGGTTTCGTTCATGGCTGAAGAGATCCGGCAGTGGCCGGGCTGTGGTTGACCGACGCTGATGCGCCGCGTGCCCAGCACGCTCGGCAGCTAGGCTGCTGGTTGTCAGCATGGACTTACGTGGCAGCCATGCCTGTGACGATCAAGTTGTGAGCGTTTTACAAATTAGTCAACTTGGTCTTCGTAGAGCTATGTGGTCAGACCATTGCCGGCATAGCGGCGGCGACCGGGATATATATCCCCTCAGCGCACGGACATACATTTATGACTGGGACTGGTGGGAAGAGTTTTCCCACCAGTCTATGAAATATCCCAGGCTGCAGAAAACAGCCTCAATCCGCGTCTGCGAGATGCAATTCAATCTGCGTTCCGGGTTTTGGAAAAGCCTCGTCGAAGTTTCTTTTGAATGCATCCCACGTTCGAGATACGCGCATTACGGCAATCACCTGGAGAAGGTGATCTCTCAGGTCTGGCTGACCAAAATCCTCTGAAAGGAACTGGTGGTGTTTCCACTTCCTGCGCTTTGTTCCATCCTGCGTCGGATTGCGCTTTCTAAGTTCGGTGAGCACGCCTGGTGGCAGTCGGTCATAAACCACGTCGTTTGTAATATGGCCAAGAAATGGCGGCTTCGCACGGCCTTGCGGGGGCCATTTCCAATTTTTTAATCGATAAATTTGTTTGTAAAACTCGTCTGGAAATCTTTTTGCCCAAGCCAACCTTTCTTCGGAAAGGTACGCCTCAAGGATACGATGTAGCTCGTCCCTGTCGCGGTCGACTTGGTATCCTGTCGCCTCGTCTACCAAGGCGATGATGCCTACTCGCGCGAATCCCCTAACCAGCGCTTCGCACTGCTTGGCAATATGAGCCTGCTGCTTTTGCAGTACGCCAGCGTCGCGCGCGTCTAGAACAACCTCGCACAAATCATGAAGGATTGTTGCCTCGTATCCATACGCCATACCGCCCTTCGCCGTTCTGAAACGAATTGGGTTGGCGGTCCGGTCGATCAAGTCATTGGAAATAAAGCCAGAAAGTCGTCCCTGCTGCGCAAATTTTGCCAAACGGTCCCCGCCCTTTGAGTAGGATCCCCCATGTGACATTCCAAGCGCGTTAATTAGGCCCGTCTGCGCCAACACTCGTCGGCCATCTTCCAAAACGAAGCACGGGATCTCGACTTCGCCAATCTTAAGCGGCCTGTCGGTCGAACCGTGCGTTGCCATCGGCAACTCTTTTGCTTGCGCCCACCTGGCCTCCGCGCTCTTCTTGGCGATTGCAGAGCGCTCATCTTTCGAAAGAGCCTTCGCTCTAGCATCGCCACCTTTTGATTGCGGCGACTGGTCATTGTCGTGCGTCATCTAATTCTCCCATGCTTGCTGCACTAAGAGATACCATGCTTGCTGATTTTTGCAAGCATTGATCGATCTGCAAGTCTTTTATGCTTGCTTATGCGTGACAAAGAGGCGGCATGTCTTCCGCTTTTTGCACGCGGCTAAGATCATCCTTCCAGGATCGCGGTTGCTACTCATCAATGGCAAGAACCAGCGACAAGTCCCGCGTCTGCTTCGTCTCGACTGGCACGTTGGGACAAATGTAATTCGCCCACTGCTGCATGAGAGCACGCCGGCGTTCGAGGGCGTCAGACCTAGCATAAGAGCGCTCCACGGTGTCACCGACCGCGTGCGCGAGTGCAGCTTCCGCGATTTCCCGCGGCGCATGCGCAACCTCTGTCGCCCAGTCGCGGAAAGTCGACCGCATACCGTGCACGGTAAAGTCACCTCCGCCGGCGGAGACAAGCGCTTTGCCGAGACTGGCGTCCGATAATTGCTTGCCGTCCCTGACACCTGGAAAAACAAGCTCATTCATAGACTGCTTCTGCATGGCTTTGAGCAGTTCGATCGCTTGGTCGCAAAGCGGCACGCGGTGCTCCTTGCCGGACTTCATGCGGATCGCCGGGATAGTCCAGATCTTGGCCGGGAAATCGAATTCAGGCCAAACCGCACCACGCACCTCGCCAGATCGGCAGGTAGTGAGCACGGCAAGCTCGAGAGCCTTGGAGCTCACGCCAGGCACTTTTTTTAGCGAGACCATAAAGGCGGGCACCTGGCCGTACGGCATTGCGGCATGATGGGTTCGACTGGTTAACTCGTCTGGCTTGTGCATCACGTGTTCCAAATTCCCCCTCCAAGTAGCCGGATTGTCGCCGCTCCTGTGTCCCTCGACCTTCGCGGCGTCCAGAACGCGCTCAACAGCCTCGCGCAGCTTTTCGGACGTTTCCTGCCGCTCACCCCATAGAGGCTTGAGGATCTGAACCATGTCGGCGTTCGTGATGTCCGCTGGGAGCTTATTGCGGATCGGCTTGGCATGGTTCTCAAGCAGGTTGCGCCACCGCGCCTCCGTCTTCGCCCCACGCCACCGGCCAGCCTTCACTGCCGCATCAACGAAGCCGTCAGCATACTCGCCGAAGGTGATCTTCTTCGGAGTCTCTGCTTGGGCGGCCTTGCGCTCCGCAACGGGATCAATGCCACGGCGGACTAACGCACGAGCCGCATCGGCCTTGTCGCGGGCGGCGGCGAGCCCTATGGTGTGAAGCGGACCTAGCCCCATTTCACGCCGGCGGCCAGCATAGCTAAAACTGAAAATCCAGTAGCGCCCCTCGCCTTTCGTTACGAGATACAGACCGCCGCCGTCACGCAGCTTTGCCGCCTTGCTGGCCTCGATTTTCTTCACCGTTAAGACGTTTTTCGTATGGCTCCCCATTCAATCCTTCCCCACAATTTCCCCACACTCGGGGTATGCGCTATAAATAGTGGTTATGGACGCAATGGACAAGTTATCTCTGTAAAAACAATTAGTTGCTTGATACCATGTTTCCAATATGGGACATCTTGGACCGCTAAAATTATCCGGCCCGGGGAGCCAGTTTTAGAGATAAGCGCCTGTTTTCGTCGAATATTCCGAAGCAGGCGCTTTCTCGATACATTCCCCGTAGTTTTCGCCGACAAGCCAACGAGATCGTGACGTTCTACGGCCAAGATGCTGATACCAGCAGTTCGGGCTATGACACTTGCACTCGCCTGAATTTTCGTCAAAATCCTGATCGCAATGCGCGGGCTCGTGATATCAGCGTGGCCCGTGTCCGGAAGTTTCATTCATAAATCAAAATAGAATTGCAGACGGCAGCGTGGCGGCAGCAATCGGCTCGTCGATGCTGAATGGTTCAAATTTCCAGACCTGCCTTCAAGACGAGGATGCGACATGGATTTCGACGCGTCGCAAGGGGACAGAAAATATCCGACCAGCAAGCAGGTGGGCGGGCTTATCGAATGTTCCGGGCTGCAGGTCGAGCTCCGGCATTTCGATCCGGGCTGGCAGGTCGATCTCACCCTCGAATGCACGGAAATAGCAGTCCTGCTGTCTGGTCAGTCGAAGATCAGGTGGACCGGCGACGGTCACCGGCGGGAGGCTATCGCCCGCCCCGGCGTCGCATGGGTATGTCCCGCCGGGGTCAATGAGAGCGCCGTAGAGATCGTCGGCACCATGCCCGAGTCCCTTCACATCTTCCTGCCGCCATCGCTTGTCGGTGAGAGCGCGCTTTCGAACTTCGACATCGACCCGGCCAAGGTGCAGCTCGCCTATGCGGGCGGTGTCCCCGATCCGGTGGTCTTGCAGATCGGTGAGCTCTTTCGTGGCGTGCTGAATCGAAAACTGGAGGCGACAGACCGTCTGTTTCTCGACGGGATTCAGCTCGCTCTGGCGGCGCATTTGCTCGGCACCTATTCGTCCGCCCACTGGCGTCCGCCGACTCGGACACCGACCATCGATCCGAAACGGCTGCGGCGCGTCCTCGATTTCATCGAGGCTCGCATCGCGGCGGAGATCTCGCTGGAAGACCTTGCTGCAGAGGCTTGCCTCAGTCCCTTTCACTTTTCCCGCACGTTTCGTGCGGCCACCGGTTTCGCCCCGCATCGCTACGTCACCCAGCGACGGATCGAGGCGGCCAAGGAGAAGCTGCGACTCGCGCAGTCCTCGCTGGTGGAGATCGCTATCGACGCCGGCTTCGGCTCGCAGGCCAATTTCACCCGCGTCTTCCGCAAGATGACCGGCTTGACGCCTGGCCAGTACCGCACGCTCTTCACCTCCTAGCAATATCCGCCGTCTTGACGCGTTCGCCGGCCCCTTCGTGCGCAGTCCGAGCGCAAGATCTGCAAATACTGCAGCAAGAGATGGAAATACCGCAAAGCGCCTTCCGGCCTACACCTGTCTCATCGAACGGGAAGCATTAATCCCCGAACGAAAAGGGAGACAGGGAGATGATTACCACTGACGAAGCCCGCAGGGTCATCGCCGCCGGCGAGGCGCGGGCAAGAGAAATCGGCGTCCCGGCCAATATCGCTGTCCTCGACGCAGGCGCCCACATGAAGGCGTTTGTCCGCATGGACGAAGCCCTGCTGGGCTCCATCGACATCGCCGTTAACAAGGCCCGGACAGCGGCACTGTTTTCCATGCGCACCGAAGCAATCGGCGAATTCTGCAAACCCGGTGGCACCTCGTTCGGTCTGGAGCAGACCAATGGCGGCCTCGTCGTCTTCGCCGGCGGCATTCCCCTCACCGATGGACGCAATATCGTGATCGGCGCGGTCGGCGTGTCCGGAGGGGCCGTCGCCCAGGACCTCGAAATTGCCCAGGCTGCAGCGGCCGCCCTCACCGCCTGAAATGCTTTCCAACCCCAAGCACATCGAAAGGACGTTATTATGACCAAGACCATTCTCATCACTGGCGCCGGGTCCGGTTTCGGCAAAGCCGCAGGCATCGGCATGGCCAAGAACGGCCATAACATCATCGCCACCACGCAGGTTTCGTCGCAGGTCACGCCGCTGCGTGAAGAAGCGGCCGCTCTCGGCCTGAAGAACTTCCGCGTCGAGCGCCTCGATCTCACCGACCCCTATGACATCAAACAGGCGCAGGGTTGGGATTTCGACGTGCTCTGGAACAATGCAGGCATGGGCGAGGCCGGCCCGGTCTGGGAAATTCCGGTCGAGCTCGTCCGCAAGAACTATGAAGTCAATGTCTTCCTGCCGCTGGTACTGACCCAAGGTGTCGTTCAGAAATGGGTGCGCGAAGGCAAGAAGGGCAAAGTGGTTTTCACCTCCTCGATGGGCGGCCTGTTCACTCCGGCCAACTGGGGTACCTACGTCTCCACCAAGCACGCCCTGGAATCGATCGCCGAAGCGCTGCAGCAGGAGCTTGGTTCTTACGGCATCAAGATCCAGACGATCAACCCGGGCGCCTACTACACCGGCTATAACGAGACGATGGCCGATAATCCGTTCCGCTGGCTCGATGACAGCAAGAACTTCACCAAGCGGGCAGACCTGCGCAACGGCTTCAACGACTTCTTCGCCACCCCTGAAGGCAAGATGGACCCGCAGGAAATGATCGACCGGATGATCGAGGTCGTCCCCGCCGACACAGGCAAGTTTCGCAACGTGGTTCCAAAGGTCATCGAAGACATGCTGAAGGAGCATCAGCTCAAGGCCTGGGAAAACCAGATCTGATCGGCGCAGAGCCTCGCACGCGACACCCGCTCAGCGGGTGTCGCACCACCAATCAATCTCTGGAGGAAGCCATGTCCATCACCGCAAGTGCCATCGTCCACAGCCCGCGATCCCTCGCCCGCGGCATCTTCAACGCTGCGCTCGGCATCGCCGCCACCATCCTGGCCCTTTGCGGGCTCGAAGCCCGGGCGGCCTCGCAGACGCTGACCGAAACCGAACGCCGTAACAAGACGGCCGTCGAGGCTGGGTTTGAGAAGTGGGCGTCTGGCACAGGTAGTCCTTATGACCTGCTCGCCGACGACGCCCGCTGGACCATCGAGGGCTATTCGCTGGCGTCGAAGACCTATCCTAGCCGCGAGGCGTTCCTGCGCGAGGTGATCCGCCCGTTCAATGCCCGCATGAAGGCGCCGCTGAAGCCCGTGATCCGCAACGTCTATGCCGACGGCGACACCGTGATCGTCTTTTTCGATGCCCGCGGCATCGCCCGCGACGGAAAACCTTACGTCAACACCTATGCCTGGTTTCTCGACATGCGCGACGACCGTATCGTCCGAGCTTCGGCCTTCTTCGATTCGGTCGCGTTCGACGACTTCTGGACCCGTGTGACGCCATCCGAATAGGCCAGGACCGACCTGCGTTCCAAAGCGGCGCTGCAGCGAGCAATACTACCTCTACGTCCGCGGCAACCATTCTCGTTCGCGGGAAAGCGAGAATGCGTCTCTGATAGAGGCCTGCGCCAGCCGACCTAAAAATAAAGACGCCCCGGAAGCCGGGACGTCTTTTGATCCAATCACAGTATCAGCGCAGTGGCTAACTCACGCAGACGGCTGCTTGGTCTTTCTAAGATACGGCAGAACCGTATCGAAGGAGCCGAAGCGGGCGATGGCGTCTTCATTGGAGACGGCAGCCGTGATGATGACATCGTCGCCCTGGTTCCAGTTGGCCGGTGTAGCAACCTGGTGCTTGGCGGTCAGCTGGATGGAATCGATGGCGCGCAGGATCTCGTTGAAATTGCGGCCGGTCGTCATCGGGTAGGTAAGGATCAGCTTGATCTTCTTGTCCGGGCCGATGACGAAGACCGAGCGCACGGTGGCGTTATCGGCGGGCGTGCGGCCTTCGGAGCTTTCGCCGGCACCAGCCGGCAGCATGTCATAGAGCTTGGCGACCTTCAGGTCCTTGTCGCCGATCAGCGGATATTCGACATCGAAGCCAGTTGCCGTCTTGATGTCGTTCTTCCACTTGCCGTGGCTTTCGACCGGATCGACGGAAATGCCGATGATCTTGACGCCGCGCTTCTTAAACTCGCCTTCAAGGCCGGCCATGGTGCCGAGCTCAGTCGTGCAGACCGGCGTGAAGTTCTTCGGATGCGAGAAGAGAACGGCCCAGCCATTGCCGATCCAGTCATGGAACTGAACAGGGCCCTGGGTGGTATCGGCGGTGAAATCGGGAGCAATATCGTTGATACGTAGGCTCATGGTCGGCCCTCCAATTGCGGATCATTAAATCTGAACACTCGCAGGCAGTTCTGCGTGCCAATGACTATCTACAGACCTGCGCCAAGCGCGGTCAAACCAAAGCCTTCCCCGAAAGGGGCAACGGCGGAATATTTATTTCCAGCGTGCAAAGATCGCCTGACATCGGACTAACGACATTATGCGCGCAAAAAGGCAGCGGCGCGCGCGCAAATCGATGCTTTTCGCATGTCGCGTTATTCCCTACTCACTATCGAATAATGACAAAGAGGGAAGCGGCGATGGGGACACCATTCTACTGGAATGAACTGAACACTTATGATTTTGCCGCGCTTTCCGCCGACACGACCATCGCTATCCTGCCAATCGCTTCGACTGAGCAACACGGTCCGCATCTGCCCATCGCAACCGATGTGGCGATCGCCAACGGCATGTTGGCGGAATTGCGCCGGCAACGGCCCGAGGACCTCGATATCCTTGTCCTGCCAACCCAGGAAATCGGCAAGGCCAACGAGCATGTCTATGGTCCAGGTACGCTTTCCCTCGGTGCCGAGCTGCTGATCCCCGTCTGGACGGCGATCGGCGCGAAGGTGGCGGAGGCGGGTGTGCGCAAGCTCGTTATCGTCAACTCGCATGGGGGCAATGTCGATATCATGAGCATCGTCGCCCGCGAGCTGCGCGTGCGCTACCAGATGGCTGTGGTTTCTACCCAATGGGGCCGGTTCGGCAATCCTGACGGCATGATCAGCGAGCACGAGACACGTTACGGCATCCATGGCGGCGAAGTCGAGACATCGCTGATGCTGCATTTCCGACCGGAGCTGGTACGGATGGAGAAGGCTGAGAATTTCGTGTCGAAGGCCGAATGGATGCGCGAGCAATCACAGTATATCCAGCCGCTGCCGCCACATTCGCTCGCCTGGATCGCGCATGATCTCAATCCGAACGGCGTCGTCGGCGATGCTTCGAAGGGCACGGCCGAAAAGGGCGAAGCAATCTGCCGCCATCAGGTGAAGGGCTTTATCGAGCTGCTCTATGATCTGAAGCGCTATCCGCTCTCCAACCTTTATTCGCACTAATCACGCAACGACAGGCCGCTCCAGCGGGATGTGCCCCTTGGCCTGCAGTTCCTGAACGAGACCCGCAAGCTCGGCCAGGAGATACTCTACGAAAAGGCTGGTGGCGGAATCGAGCGGCGCGCGGGCGCGGGCAAAGAGCTTCATCGGCTGATGGCGGCTATGCGGCTCGGCAATCGGGCGGAACACTAGTTCGCCCTGGCGGCACTCGGTGATGACATCGAGCGGGTTCAGCATGGAGAGCCCTGCTCCGCATTTGACCAGTTTCTTCAGCATTTCCGAGGCATTGGTTTCCAAAACAGGCTCGACAGGGATATCGAGCCTGGACATTGCGAGGTTGATGACCTCACGCAGGCTGGTACCCTGCTGCGCAAGCACCAGCCGCTCCTGCACGACATCGCCGAGATTGATCGGCCCCGGTCCGATCAGGGGGTGGCCGGGCGGCAGGATGACGCCAATCGGGATATCGAAATTGCCGAGCGTGCGGATACCGGGTGTCGCCGGAATATTGAAGCCGAGGCCGATATCCACCTCACCCGACAGCACCGGGTTGACTGTCATCGTCCCGGCATCGTTGCGCAGCTGGATGAAGACACGCGGATGCTCCGACTGGAAGCGGGCGATGATTTCCGGCAGCGGGCCTGCGGCAAGACCGACCGTCGTCACCAGCCGTACCTTGCCGGCCTGCTGCATCTTCAGGCTTTTGATGCGCCCTTCCAGCCGCTCGTAGTTCTTCAGAACCTCGCGAATATGCTCGATGCAGAGTTCGCCGGCGGCCGTCAGGCGCAAGCCACGCGGCAGGCGCTCGAAGAGCGGAGCGCCCATCTCCTCCTCCAGCGCCAGAATCTGTCGGTTGATCGCTGAAGAGGCGACATTGAGGCGCGCTGCGGCCTTCCTGATCGAGCCCGTTTTTGCGATCTCGTTGATGTAGAGAAGCTTTCTGGAGTGCAGCATCGCGACCTCGTTGCATCGTTTTTAAGCACAGCGCCCAATTTAGGCACAGACATCAGGTGAGATGCCAAAAAGGCATCGTTGCGCACGAATTTTGATGCTTTTCAAAGAGCGAAGCAATCGCTCAAATGCGGAAAATCGGAGGCCGAAAACGAGCTTCCATGGCACCAGAAGGGGAACGCCGCCATGTCCAACAGATTGAAAACATCAGTATTTTCTGCAGTTCTTGGGCTTGGCGGGATGCTTGCCGCCAGTGTTCCCGGTTATGCGCTCGACAAGGTCAGCTATGGTACCAACTGGCTGGCGCAGGCCGAACATGGCGGCTTCTACCAGGCGGTGGCCGACGGAACCTATGCCAAATACGGCCTTGACGTTTCCATCGTGCAGGGCGGACCGAATGCCGCCAACAACGCATTGCTGATCTCAGGCAAGATCGACTTCTATATGGGCGGGCCACAGGGCGAAATCTCCGCCGTCGAGCAGGGTATTCCGCTCGTCGATGTCGCTGCGATCTTTCAGAAAGACCCGCAGATCCTGATCGCCCATCCTGACGTCGGCGTCGACAAGTTCGCAGATCTTGCGAAGCTGAAGACCTTGTTCCTCAGCAAGGATGGCTACCTCACCTATTTCGAATGGATGAAGGCAAACTTTCAGGGCTTCAAGGATGAGCAATACAAGCCCTACAATTTCAATCCCGGCCCCTTCCTTGCCGACAAGCAATCCGCCCAGCAGGGTTACCTGACCTCGGAACCCTACGAAATCCAGAAGCAGACCGGCTGGGAGCCGAAAGTCTTTCTTCTCGCCGATAACGGCTATTCACCCTATTCGACGATGATCACCACGACCCAGCAGATGGTCGATACCAAGCCTGACGTCGTGCAGCGCTTCGTCGATGCCTCGATAAAGGGCTGGTACAACTATCTCTACGGCGACAACAGCAAGGGCAATGAGCTGATCAAAAAGGACAATCCGGAAATGACGGATGGCCAGATCGCTTATTCGATCACCAAGATGAAGGAATACGGCATCATCGAATCCGGTGAGGGCCTGGAAAAGGGCATCGGCTGCATCACCGACGCTCACTACAAGAAGTTCTTCGATGAAATGGTGGCGATCAAGGTCTTCAAGCCTGAGACCGACTACACCAAGGCCTTTACGACGAAGTTCGTGTGCAAGAGCGTTGGCGTATCGCTGAAGAAATAAGCCTCCCAAGGCAGGGTCCGTCGCTCTCAGGCGGCGGGCCGCATCCCCTTCGATAAAAGAGCGAAAGAATGTCCCTAGCCGAAACCAAGGCGGCGCCTTCGAAGGAAATACGCAGGCGGCCGCTGGTCGTCATGCAATCGGTCTCGAAGGTCTTTTCCAGCGGCACGATTGCGCTTTCGGGCATGTCGCTGACGGTCGAAAGCGGCGAGTTCATCAGCCTTCTCGGTCCGTCCGGCTGCGGCAAATCCACGGCCTTGCGCATCATCGCCGGTCTTGGCGACGTCACGTCGGGCAAGATCGACTGGCCAAGTTCGCGCATCAATTCGAAGGGCCTGCCGGAGGGCGATATCGGCTTCGTCTTCCAGGAGCCGACGCTGATGCCCTGGAAGACGGTTTTCGGCAATGTCTACCTGCCGCTGAAACTGCGCGGTGTTTCCAAGTCGGAGGCGAGCGACCGGATCATGCAAGTGCTCGCGACTGTCGGCCTGCAGGATTTCGCCGATGCCTATCCGCGGGAACTCTCCGGCGGCATGAAGATGCGTGTGTCGATCGCCCGCGCCTTGGTGACCAAACCGAAACTGCTGCTGATGGACGAGCCTTTCGCAGCGCTCGACGAGATCACCCGGCAGAAGCTCAATGACGACGTTTTGCGGTTGTGGAAGGCGACCGGCATCACGGTGATTTTCGTCACGCATTCCGTCTTTGAGTCCGCCTACCTTTCCAACCGGATCGTGGTGATGAAGGCGCGGCCCGGCCGCGTTCATGCCGATATTCCGCTTACGACGAGCCTCGATCGTGACGCGCACTACCGGACTTCCGAGGAATACCGGCAGGCCTGCGAGACCGTTTCCTATTCGCTGATTGGCGCGATCAACGCGGCAAAGGAAGACTGATGAGCATCGAGACAGTCGAAAATTCCGTACCGGCAATGCCCAATCCACTCAATGCGAAGCGCCGGGATCTATTGCTCCGCATTACCGTGCCTTTTGTCGCCATCATCGTGCTGATTGCGATCTGGGCGACCTATGTCAAGGTTTCGGGTGTGCCGCCCTATATACTTCCGAGCCCATTTGCGGTTGCCGGAGCGCTCGTTAGTGATTGGGGCACGCTTTCGCCGGCGCTCTGGGTTACGACCAAGATCACCTTCATGTCGCTGGCGCTCGCCCTGATCGGCGGCGTCGGTTTTGCGATCTTCCTGGTGCAGTCGCGCTGGATCGAGATCGCCTTCTATCCGCTCGCCGTCATCCTGCAGGTCACGCCGATCGTGGCGATCTCGCCGCTGATCCTGATCTATGCGCCGTCGACGCAGGTGGCGTTACTGATCTGCGCTTTTCTCGTCGCCTTCTTTCCGATCCTGTCGAACATGGTGCAGGGATTGAAGAGCGTCGATCACAACCTCATCAATCTCTTCGAGCTCTACGGCGCCTCGCGCTGGCAGACGCTACTTTATCTGAAGTTGCCCGCGGCCCAGCCCTATTTCATGACCGGGCTTCGCATCGGCGGCGGTCTGGCGCTGATTGCGGCGGTTGTGGCCGAGTTTGCGGCCGGTTCGGCGGGTGCGGGCTCCGGCCTTGCCTTCCGACTCCTCGAAGCGCAATACCGCATGAATATCCCCCGCCTCTTCGCTGCGCTCTTCATGCTGTCGATGCTCGGTGTCGCGATCTTTGCCATCACCTCCTTCATTTCATGGCTCAGCCTGCATCGCTGGCACGAGAGCAGCCTGAAGCGGGAAAATTGATGACCTATTCCTTCATGTCTCCCCCGAATGCGGGCCGCTTCGTGCTGGCCAATGCGACGCTCCCGACCGTTGCCGTCAGCGACTTCGCTGCTGCCTCCAATGAGGGCCTCGTCAAGGCCGACATCGTGATTGCCGACGGTCTCATCTCGGCAATCCTGCCCTCCGGAACAGCACCGGCGGAATTCGCCAAGTCCGATATGAAAGAGGGCATGGTCTGGCCGTGCTTTGCCGATATCCATACGCATCTGGACAAGGGCCATATCTGGCCGCGCAAGCCCAATCCGGACGGCACCTTCATGGGTGCACTGGAGGCCGTCGGCAGGGACCGCGAGGCGAACTGGTCGGCGGCGGATGTGCGCAAGCGCATGGAATTTTCGCTACGCTCGGCCTATGTGCACGGCACCGGCCTAATCCGCACGCATCTGGATTCACTTGCTCCCCAGCACCGTATTTCTTTCGAGGTCTTTGCCGAGGTGCGCGACGAGTGGAGAGACAAGATTGCCCTGCAGGCAGTCGCTCTCTTCCCGCTCGACAATATGGTCGATGAAGCCTTTTTCGCCGATCTCGTTGCTGTCGTGAAGGACAAGGGCGGCCTGCTTGGCGGTGTCACCAGGATGGGACCGACACTCGACTGGCAGCTCGATACGCTTTTGCGCGCGGCGACGGAGAATGACCTCGATGTCGATCTGCATGTCGATGAGACGGATGATCCGGGCGCGGAGACACTGAAGGCGATCGCCGAAGCGGTTCTACGCAACCGGTTCGAAGGCAAGGTGACAGCGGGCCATTGCTGCTCTCTGGCGCGGCAGGATGACGATGCGGCCAAGTGGACCGTGGATCTCGTTCACAAGGCAGGGGTTTCGGTCATCTCGCTGCCGATGTGCAACATGTACCTGCAGGATCGCTATCCCGGCCGCACGCCGCGCTGGCGTGGCGTCACTCTGTTCAAGGAACTGGCGGCTGCCGGCGTCGAGACGGCTGTCTCCTCCGACAATACGCGCGACCCCTTCTATGCCTATGGCGATCTCGATCCGGTGGAAGTATTTCGCGAGGCGGTTCGCATCCTGCATCTCGACCATCCGCTCGATACTGCGGCGCGTGTCGTCACGGCGTCACCGGCCAAGATTGCCGGCAGGCCGCAGATGGGCCGCATTGCCGTCGGCAACCCCGCCGATCTCGTGCTCTTCAACGCAAGGCGCTGGAGCGAATTCCTTTCCCGTCCGCAGTCTGACCGCGTCGTGCTTCGCCGCGGCAAGGTGATCGACCGCAGCCTGCCGGATTATCGTGAACTCGATAGCGTCGTTGGAGGCTGAGATGGCCGATTATCAGAAGATCAGACAAGAACTCGAAGGTATCGCGGTCGAAGACAATCCGGCGCTCGTTCGCCAGAAGAGCCGGGATTTCTATTGGTATTCGCCGATCCTGAAGGCGCAGCTCGACAATGTGACGGCCGATATCGTCGTCACGCCGAAGAACGAGGCCGAAGTCATCCAGACGCTGAAGGTTGCCTTCGCCCATGGTGTTCCTGTCACCCCGCGTGGCGCCGGTACGGGCAATTACGGTCAGGCCATGCCACTGTCAGGCGGTATCGTGCTCAACCTTGCCGCCATGGACAAGATCAAGGAAATTCATCCCGGCCGCGTCATCTGCGAACCCGGCATCGTGATCGCCCAGCTCGATAAGCAGACCAAGGCACATTCCGGGCAGGAGTTGCGCTTTCACCCTTCGACGGCGCAGACGGCGACGGTCGGCGGTTTCATTGCCGGCGGCTCTGGCGGCGTCGGCTCGATTACATGGGGCGGGTTGCGCGATCTCGGCAATATCCTGCGCTTGCGTGTCGTGACCATGGAGGCGGAGCCGCGGGTGCTCGATCTCACCGGCTGGGACCTGCAGAAGGTCAGCCATGCCTATGGCACCAACGGCATCATCACCGAAATCGAAATGCCGCTGGCACCTGCCTATGACTGGGTGGACGTTCTCGTCGGCTATGACGACTTCATGGATGCAGTGCGCTTCTCCGATGCGCTGGCGAAGTGCAACGGCATTCTCGTCAAGGAAATAGCGCCGATCGCAGCACCCATCCCGCATGAATATTTCACCCGCCACAAGCCCTATATCCGTCAGGGCCAGTCGATCGTCGTGCTGATGATCGCACCGCATTCCATGGATGCCTTCCTGGCCTTTACGGCAGCGCAGAAGGGTGAAATCATGTTCCGTTCCGACAAGGTCGAGAGCATGCGCGGCATCCCGCATGCCTATGAACTTGCCTGGAACCACACGACGCTGCGTGCCCTCAAGGTCGATCCGTCCTTCACCTATCTGCAGGTGCAGTATCCGGGGCCGGATCATGTCGCCAAGGTGAGGAAGATGGTGGAGATTTTCGGCGATGAGGTGCCGGGTCATCTCGAATTCATCAAATTCGATGGACAGATCCAGTGCTCTGGCCTGCCGCTGGTACGCTACACGACCGAGGAACGGCTGGAAGAAATCATCAAGATCCATCAGGACCACGGCTGCCCAATCTTCAACCCGCACCGCTATACGCTGGAAGAAGGCGGCATGAAACGCACAGACAAGGTGCAGCTCGCCTTCAAGCATGAGACCGATCCAAAGGGGCTGCTCAATCCCGGCAAGATGATCGCCTGGGAAAATCCCAATTTCGATTTCAATGCCGGCAAGAACTATCTCTTCCCGGGTCTTGCCGCCGTTATGGAGGCTTCATGAGGGTTCTCGTCCTCCACTCGCACCCGGTCGAGGAAAGCTACGGCAAAGCGCTCTTCAGACAGACCCTGGAGAGCCTCGCCAAGGCCGGGCACGAGGTGGATGCGTGCGATCTCTATGCGGAAAATTTCGACCCCGTCCTGTCGAAACATGACCGGCTCGTCTATCACGACTATCCCGGCAATACCTCGCTGGTGAAACCCTATGTCGAGAGGCTGAAGCAGGCCGAGGCGCTGGTCATTTGCACACCGGTGTGGAACTTCGGTTTTCCGGCCATCCTCAAGGGCTACTTCGACCGGGTCTGGCTCCCCGGTGTTTCCTTCGAACTTGTCGACGGCAAGGTTCAATCCCGACTGCGGCATATCAAGAAGCTCGGTGCAGTGCTGACCTATGGCGCGACACCTTTTCGCGCCTTCGTTGCCGGCAATCCGCCCAAGAAGATCGTGAAGCGTGTTTTGCGGGCGCAGATCAACCCACTCAAGCCGGTCACCTTTCTCGCCCATTACGACATGAACAATTGCACCCCGGAGACGCGAGCAGCGTTTCTCGCCAAGGTGAAGAGCGCGATGGAGCGCTTCTAAAGTCGCGCAAAAATGTGGTGCGGTTTGCGACAACCACATGCGAAAACAAGTGCCTGAGCGCGGCCAGCAAATCAGAAGGATTGCGATACGCTTTAGGAAGCGGCTTGCATGCGTGCTGCCACGCCGTTGAACTGCGCGGTCGTGATCGCCACGGAGCCTGCGGTCAAACCTTAGAAGACCTTGGCGGCCGTTACTTCCACCTCGACCAAAAATTCGGGCCGGGTAAAGCCGCTGACGATGATGAGCGTCGAAACAGGTTTCGGGTCGAGCGTGAAGCGGTCGCGCACCGCCATATAGGCCGGGAAATCCTCCCGCTTCGTTACGAAGCCGGAAACGCGGATGACATCGGCAAAGCTCATCTCGGCCTCGGCGAGGATCGCCTTGATCGCCTCGAAGCAGAACTCGGCCTGCGCCGTCACATCCTCGGGGACCTTTTCATCGAGACCGATTCCAAGTTGACCTGACGTGACCAGCAAGGACGCGCCCGGCGGCACGAGAAGGCCGTGATTGTAATTTCCGAAGGGGCGGCGGACAGACGGCGGGTTGAAAATCTTCTTCATGAAAAACCTCGCTATAGACAGGGTTTTATAGCGAGGATTTTCAGCATATTCCAAGCACTTGCTTGCGGCTTCGTCCTCAAAAATCGAGAGACTGCTGGGCGGGCGGCGGCGGGCCGACATGCACGCCCTCGAGTTCCAGCATATGCAGCTTGGCATTCGAACCACCGGGCGCCGAAAAGCCGCCGATCTTGCCGCCTGCGGCCAGCACGCGATGACAGGGAATGATAAGCGCGACGGGGTTTTTCGCCATGGCCTGGCCGACGTCGCGTGCGGCTTCCGGCCCTGCTCCAAGCTCCTTGGCCAGCGTGCCGTAGGTGGTCGTGCGACCCCAACTGACGCGGCGCGCGGCGGCATAGATATCGCGGAAGAATGCGTCCTGGCCGTCAAGGTCAACGGCGACAGTGGAGAAGTCGACTTCCTCACCTTCGAAGTAGCAGTTTACCGCAGCAACGGCGTCCAGAATCTGCGGCGTCGGCCTGCCCGGTTCGGCAGCCGGCAAACGGCGCAGCAACAAGCGTTCTGTCGACTCGGCGCTCTTCGTCGGCAGCTGGAATCGCGTCACGCCGGCATCGCTCCAGGCAATGCCGCAAAAACCGCCGGCGGTTTCGAAGATCAGATATTGATGCACTTTCTGAGCCATGGTGAAGCCCTCACATTCCGTCGGGCATCAGAATCGTACTGCAAAGGCGTAAGTTCAACCCGTTTCTTGCGCATGTCCCGATAAAATATCAGGCCGATGCGGCGGTCGCGGCAAGCGTGGATATCTGCGGTCTCTTCGCCTTCGCCTTGCCTTTTACTGCATCGAACAGGGCGTAGCCGCCGGTCCAGCGACCGAAACCGCTGGCAATGTTGATATGGCCTGCGAGACCTATGTTGCGGACCTCGGTTTTCCAGAGGCGAGTGTAGAAGCTCAAACGGTCGAGCGACATATATTTGTCGTCGAGGCTGCCGACGGTGAGGCTCGGAAAGGGAAGCGGGTTTGTCGGCATGGGGCCGAAGGCGAGCGAGCCGGGATGCAGCCTTTCCGTGGCCGGCAAATCGCACGGGGCGACCAGAAGCGCTCCCTTTACCCGGCGGGCCAGTGGCCGGTCGGCGAGCCTCGCCGTCAGGATGCAGCCGAGGCTATGGGCAACGATATAGGCTTCCCCCGCCTCCAGCAGTGCCTGTTCCAGCCGCTCCATCCAGTGGTCCAGACGAGAGTGGTTCCAGTCGTCCTGCTCGACCATTCGGCTCTGCGGTACATCATCAAGCCAATAGTGCTGCCAATGCCCCTCGTCGGAACCGAACAGACCCGGCACGATCAGGATTTTTGTCATTGCTATCTCCTGGCGCATGCGCAGCAAACTGCCGCGACGCATCTCAGCCAGAATTATCCATAAATTTTATGGACTAAAGAAATGAAGCTCCAAAACCCGCAAGAAAGCTGGAAAATCCATCGCGGGATCAGAAGCTGTCGCTCACAGCAAAGGTCAACAAGTCGCAGGATATTCTGAGGCCGATCGTGTTGTGGCAAGGCATCCCCTCGCCTGCAGTCATATCGCGCCCGTCGGAAACGAGAATGCGCTCGGCATTCCCGACGCGGACGGGGCCAGCAGACCAGAGCGAAGGACGGTCGACGTCGATGACCGAAACCCGTTGCTCCGTTGCTTTCACAACGGTCGACGCCAGCGCCATGCCGCTCACCGTCAAAGTGAGTGCAAGCATCATCTGAAGGCAGAGATCTCCGGCTTCGCGCGGTGAAATGAACATGAAGGCCTCATGCCGTAACAAGGGTTTCACTGCGCAGGTAAGGCAAAGGAGAGCTCAGGCAAAGCGGCTTTCGCGGTTAAGGTTTATGCGTAACCATGCGCAATTGTCTCAACCGCCCCGTTTAAATTTTGTAACCCTAATTTTGGAACCAGGAGTTTTCTCACGGGTTAGGAAAGGGTCGCCAAAGACGAAAATCTAAGGAGGACAGCTCCCATGCATAAATCTCTTATCGCCGCCTCGCTGCTTGCCATCGGCATGGCTTCATCGGCATTGGCTCAGTCTAATCCCGACACCATCGGCCCGACCAATGGCGGTTCGACGGACCCGAGTTCGGGCAATTATTCGTCCGACTACACCAATGACAGCAATGGCATTCATCCGATGCCCGGGGCCACGGTAGACCCGACCACGACGCAGAGCATCGGTGGTCAGGCCATCGATTGCCCGGGCATGCCGCAGCAGAATACCGGCGTCGATACGCGCGGTGGCGAGAGCGGCGCTTCGGTCAGCGATGCCTGCCGCGAATACGACAACTGATCGGGCAAAGACCCGTTCATTGAGAGAGGCCGGCTCCCACCGGCCTTTTTCATGCGCGCCTGATGAAACTGTTGATCCGATTGCCTCGTACTTCCGTAACAGACAGAGAGGCAAGGCAGGGAGCAGCCATTGGCACGGGAGACTGTTGCAAGACCGGTAATCGTCTGGTTCCGCAAGGACTTGCGTCTTGACGACAACAGGGCTCTGCATGCGGCATGCGCATCGGGGCGGCCGGTCATTCCGCTTTATATCCGCGAACCCCAGGAAGACGGCACGGGGCCTCTTGGCGCTGCCCAGGCGTGGTGGTTGCATCATTCACTGCATGCGCTTGACGCAGCCCTCAAAAGACATGGCGGCAAGCTCATTCTAGCAAGCGGTCATGCCCGCAATGTGCTTGCCGACATCATCAAGCGGAGCGGTGCGGAAGCCGTGTTCTGGAACCGCCGTTATGATCCGCCGGGCATCGCGATCGACACCCGCCTGAAGCATGAATTCGAAAAACAGGCGATCGAGGCACGCAGCTTCGGCGGACAGCTTCTGCATGAGCCGACCAAGCTCAAAACGGCAAGCGGCACGTCATACCGCGTCTATACGCCATTCTGGCGGGCGCTCGAAGAAGGCGGCGAGCCGGAGGCGCCGGTCGATGCGCCTGAGCGCTTCCGCTTCCCAAAACAGTTTCCGGCTTCCGAAGTGCTGACCTCCTGGGAGCTCCTGCCGCTTAAGCCGAACTGGGCAAAGTCCTTCCCCGACATGTGGACGCCGGGTGAAGCGGCAGCCCAGGAAACGCTCAGCGGTTTCGTCGAGGAGGGACTTCCAGGCTATTCGGTCGATCGGGATTTTCCCGGAAAGAGCGCAACCTCCCTTCTCTCTCCGCACCTGGCACTCGGCGAAATCTCGCCCGCCCGCATCTGGGACGCCACGAAGGGACTTTCGCGGCGCATTCCATCCGACGATATCGTACGCTTCCGCAAGGAACTGGCATGGCGAGAATTCTCCTACCATCTGCTCTTCCATTTTCCGATGCTTGCCAGGGATAACTGGAACGACAATTTCGACGGCTTCGGTTGGCGCGAAGATGAAGACGGATTCCATGCCTGGTGCAATGGCCAGACCGGCTATCCCATCGTCGACGCCGGCATGCGTCAACTCTGGCGCCATGGCTGGATGCATAACCGCGTGCGGATGATCGTCGCCTCGTTTCTCATCAAGCACCTGCTGGTCGACTGGCGCCGCGGCGAAGCCTGGTTCCGCGACACGCTTGTCGACGCAGACCCCGCCAATAACGCGGCCAGCTGGCAGTGGGTGGCAGGTTCAGGCGCCGATGCCTCCCCCTTCTTCCGCATCTTCAATCCGATGCTCCAGGGCGAAAAATTCGATGCCGACGGCAGCTACATCAGGCAGTTCGTGCCGGAGCTCGGAAAGCTCGAGGACAAACATATCCACCGGCCGTTCGAGGCACCAGCGAGCGTGCTCGAAAACGCCGGCGTCACGCTTGGGAAAACCTACCCCAGACCCATTGTCGATCACGCCACGGCGCGCAGACGAGCGCTGAAGGTCTATAGCGCCATAAAGGATGCAGCATGAACGTGCATGTTCCTTCGCTGCCACGCCGCCTCAAGGTCGCCATCGTAGGGTCGGGCATATCGGGTGCTTCGGCCGCCTGGGCGCTCAATCCTGTCCATGACGTGACACTCTACGAGAAAGATGCCCGGCCGGGCGGCCATACGGCAACGGTCGATGTCGGCTATGACGGGCTGAGCATTCCGGTCGATACCGGCTTCATCGTCTACAACGAGCACAATTATCCCAATCTGACCGCGCTCTTTGCAGAGCTCGGCGTTGCCACGCATGCCAGCGACATGAGCTTTTCACTGTCGCTGGATCATGGCAGGCTGGAGTGGAGCGGCGGCGGGCTGTCGTCTATATTCGCGCAGAAGCGCAATCTGCTGAGCCCCTCCTTTCTCTGGATGATCCGCGAGATCCTGCGCTTCAACCGGACCTGCCTGGAAGACCGGGCGGCCGGGCACCTGGCCTCACGTTCGATCGGCGATTATCTCGACTGGCGTGGCTTCTCGCCGGGTTTCACCAACAACTATCTGGTGCCGATGGCGGCGGCGATCTGGTCGACGCCATCAGCGCGGATGCTGCAATTTCCCGCCGAACATTTCGTCAATTTCTTCGACAATCACCGACTTATCTATCGCCGTCAGCATCAGTGGCGCACCGTCACCGGCGGCAGCCGCAACTACCTGAAAAGGCTTCTGTCACCGCTCGGCGACAAATTGAAGCGCGGCTGCGGCGTGCGTGGCGTGATCCGCAGCGACAAGGGCGTCACCCTGATCGACGAGACCGGCGGCGAGGCCTTCTTCGACAAGGTGATCTTCGCCTGCCACAGTAATCAGACGGCGCGGCTGCTGATCGATGCGACGGATCAGGAAAAGCGCTTGCTCGCTGCTGTCCCCTATCAGCCCAACCGCGTTATCCTGCACCGTGACACCTGCCTGATGCCGACGCGGCGCAAGGTATGGGCCTCCTGGAACTATCTGCGTTCGAGCCATGCCGACGGCAGGGCGGCCGGTGTGGCCGTGACCTACTGGATGAACAGGCTGCAGGGCATAGACCCGAATTTTCCGCTGTTCGTCACGCTCAACCCGGACCGCGAACCGGAGAGCCGCAAGGTCTTTGCCGAATTCACCTATGAGCATCCGCAGTTTTCCGCGGAAGGGATGGCCGCGCAACGGGCGATTGCCGCCATCCAGGGAAGAAACAATTGCTATTTCGCGGGCGCCTGGACCGGATACGGATTCCACGAGGATGGACTAGTTTCCGGTCTTGCGGCGGCAGAGGCACTGGGCGGGATCACACCCTGGCGGACCGCCCGGCCCTCCTCAGGAACCACACTGGAAGCGGTAGCATGATGGCATCCCGCAAAAGCCCCCGCGCATCGAGGTATGGCGTCAGCGTGACGCGAAACGGTCCTCCGCCGGACGCAGCGGCGGTACTTTATGTGGGCGATGTCATGCATCAGCGCATTAAACCGTTCGGCCATCGCTTCCAATATCGGGTCTTTTCGCTCTCCATCGATCTCGACCGGTTGGAGGAAGCCGAAAGCCAGTCGGCGCTGTTTTCGGTCAACCGAAGCAATCTCGTCTCGTTCCATGAAGAGGACCATGCAGCAAATGGAAAGCTGCGCTCCCATGCCGACCGCCTGCTTGCGGATGCGTGTGTCGAACGACCGGCCAAGATCCTGCTCGTCTGTTATCCGCGGATCCTCGGCTACGTCTTCAATCCCCTTTCGGTCTATTATGCTTATGACGACAGGGATGCCTTGATTGCGCTGATCTACGAAGTGCGCAACACATTCGGCGAGCGGCATAGTTATGTCTGCCCCGTCGAGGATAATGAAATTTTCGAAAGCGGTCTTCGCCAGACCTGCGACAAGCTCTTCTATGTCTCTCCCTTCATTGGCATCGGCATGCGCTATCATTTCCGCATGCTGCCACCCGGCCAGGAAATCCGCTGGCGCATCCTGGAAACCGATGCGGAAGGGCCGCTTCTTGCCGCAACCTTCGCCGGCCGGAAAAAGCCGCTGACTGGCCGGACGCTCGGTTATCTTCTCACAACTATTCCCTTCCTGACCATCAAGATCATGACCGGAATTCACTGGGAGGCTCTGAAACTCTGGCTCAAAGGCGCCATCTACGTTCGCCGGCCACCACCTCCGCCGCCTGTCAGCGTGAAGCCGGCAAGCCGGCTTGCAGAAGCTGCGGAATGAATCTAGCGTTTGCGGCAATCGCCGGAGGAGAGGCGCAAGCATTGTCCTGACCGGCCTAAAAATACGGGAGGATGGACGGTGAGCAATTTACAGGATTTGAATCAATCTGCCCGGGACGCGGTGACGCTGACGGCAGAAAATATTTCACGCATCGTCAAAGGCCTGCCCTTCAAAGCGAAGCTTGCACTGCGCGGCCTGATGCGCATGCAGCACGGCTCCCTTGCGGTCACGCTGCCCGACGGGCGCAAGGTGTTTATCAAGGGCAAGGCTGCCGGACCTGACGCCGCGTTGACGCTTCGAAACTGGAACCTTGCCGATCGCGCGCTGACCAGCGGCACGATCGGTGTCGCCGAGACCTATATGGACGGCGATTGGGACAGCCCCGACATCACTGCCTTCCTCGAGCTTTTTCTCGTCAATGGCGAAGCGGCGCACAGCTACGCGCATGGCAAGCGCGGCGTCGGCCGCTTCGTCGAGCGAATCCGCCACTGGATGAACGCCAACACTAAGACGGGCTCCAAGCGCAATATCTCGGCCCATTACGACCTCGGCAACGACTTCTACAAGCAATGGCTCGACCCGAGCATGACCTATTCCTCGGCGCTCTATTCGACCGGCGCCAACGACCTGCAATCGGCACAGAACGCCAAATATCGGGCGCTGGCGGAGGCGACCGGCATCAAGTCCGGCGAACATGTGCTGGAAATCGGCTGCGGCTGGGGTGGCTTTGCCGAATTTGCGGCAGGCGAGTTGAATTGCCGGGTGACGGGGCTGACCATCAGCCGCGAGCAGCTTGCCTTCGCGCAAGCGCGCATCAGCAACGCGGGACTTAGCGACAGGGTCGATTTTCGCTTCCAGGACTATCGAGACGAGACCGGCGTCTACGACCGCATCGTCTCGATCGAGATGTTCGAGGCTGTCGGCGAGAAATACTGGCCGGCCTATTTCTCCAAGTTGAAACAGTGCCTGAAGCCGGGCGGTAAGGCGGGCCTGCAGATCATCACCATTCGTCCTGAATCTTTCGAGCAATATCGCAGCAATCCGGATTTCATCCAGAAATATGTCTTCCCCGGCGGCATGCTGCCGACGCGCCACCACCTTGCCGAACTCGGCAGGAAGATGGACTTGTCACTGGTCAGAGACTTCGGTTTCGGCCTTGACTACGCCCGTACGCTGGCGGAATGGCGCGAGCGTTTCTGGTCCGTCTGGCATAAGCTCAGGCCGATGGGTTTCGACGACCGGTTCAAGCGGCTCTGGGAATTCTACCTCTTCTACTGCGAGGCAGGCTTTCGCGCCCGCAACATCGATGTGCGGCAGGTGGTCTTTTCGCGGTCTTGATCACTCAGCCGGATGCGGCGTCACCGGCCGGTGACTGGAGTTGGCGGGCCGCTCGCCCCAACCGGTGAAGCGGTTCACCAGTGCGAAATAGAGACCGTAAGGCAAGATCCGCAGGACCTTCAGCACATAGGTGAAGCGCTTCGGGAAGGTGATCTCGAAAGCCTGCGATTTGAGGCCTGCCGCAATGCGCTCTGCCGCTGTCTCGGGCGAAACCAGTGCCGGCATGGGAAAGGCATTCTTACGCGTTGCCGGCGTATCGACGAAGCCCGGATTGATGAGCTGGATGCGGATGCCGATCTTGTCGAGATCGAATTTCAGGCTTTCGGCCATGTTGATCAGGGCAGCCTTGGTCGCGCCGTAGGCGGCGCTGGTCGGCAATCCCGTGTAGCCCGTCACTGAGGAAACGATGGCGATCTGGCCCTGCCCTTTCGCCTTCATGTGGCGGATCGCCGGCAGCAGACAATTGACGACGCCTGACAGGTTGACGGCAAAAGTCTTCTCGAAATCGGCTCGGTTCAGATCCTCGCCGTGGACGGGCTGATAGACGCCGGCACACAGGATCGCCATGGAGAGCGCTCCGTGCTCATATTCGATCGAGGCCATGACATGTTCCATGTCTTCGGCATCGGTCACATCGCCATCGAGCACGATGATTCTGCCGGACAGTCCGGCTGCCTCGAGCTGCAATTCCACCAGTTTTTCGTGACTGCGGGCGGTGACGGCGACCCCGTATCCCTCGCCTGCGAGCTTCAGCGCCAGCGCTCGGCCTATTCCGGAACTCGCACCGGAAATCCAGACGATACCATGTTCTGGACGGGCGATGAAATTACGCATGACACTTCCTCCGGTCTGCCGATTTGAACACGAACACAGGCCCGGAAGCTCCTCAACTCTCCCGGGACCATGGCTCTATCACAGCATTGTGGCTGCTTTCAGCCGATGAGGTCGCCGATGATCTGCCGGAAGGAGCCAGTGAGCTTGATCGGGCCGTCCGAAACGGCAAAAGCGATGCAGGGCCGGTCTTTCTCGGCGACGGGGCGATGGTCGACGGTGGCATCCGCAACCGAGATATCCCCCGGCCCGAAACGGCCGCGCTCGTCGCGGAAAGCGCCGTCGAGGATGAGGATCAGTTCCATGCCCGCATGCGTGTGGGCAGGCAGTGCGCGACCCGGCCGTATCCACATCAGGCTGACCTCGCAGCCGTCAATATCGGTCGCATATTCCTTGAAGCCCGGAAGGCGCTTGCGCCACGGCACATCATCGGCTTCGAAACCGATGAGATTGCGCAAGGCGCGCGGGAAAAGAGCACCCTGCCGACGTGACGGGAGCTTCGGCGGGGACGCAGGAGCCTTCGAGCCGAAGATTGCTGCAAGCTTCGCATCGCGGTCGCTGATCGAGCTTGATGGCGTGCTCTCCAGAGCTTCTCCAGCCAGCCGTTCGAGGTCAACCACCAGGCCGCGATTGTCCGGCTTCATTTCAAGATGAGATTCCACGAGTGCGCGGGCCGGCTCCGGAAGGGAGCCAGCAACATAATGCGCCATCAATGCATCGATCGTGTCGATATGCTCGTGAACCATGTCAGATTCGGTCACGCCTTGTTCCTGCGCCCGTGCTTGCTTTGTCGTCATCCATACGCCGAAAGTCAATCTTCGGATCACTGCTTGCCCGGGCTGAGCGAAAGGCTGGAAATAGAAGACTAATTTTATCGCGGGCTTGGAAGGCATGGAATAGGATTTCTTGCCAATGCCGCCTTGTGAAGGGAAAAGACCGTTCCTAAACTATGCGTAAACGAGGCAGATTCCATGACCTTCCACCCATCCGTAATCGAGGCTATCGGCAATACGCCCCTCATCAAGCTCAAGGGTGTTTCCGAGGCGACCGGCTGCACCATTCTCGGAAAGGCCGAATTTCTCAATCCCGGCCAGTCGGTGAAGGACCGAGCGGCGCTTTACATCATCCGTGACGCCGAGAGAAAGGGCCTGCTCAAGCCCGGCGGCGTCATCGTCGAAGGTACGGCGGGCAATACCGGGATCGGCCTGACGGTCGTCGCCAAGGCGCTCGGCTATCGCACCGTGATCGTCATTCCGGAAACCCAGAGCCAGGAAAAGAAGGATGCACTGCGCCTGCTCGGCGCCGAGCTCGTCGAAGTTCCGGCCGTTCCCTACAAGAACCCCAACAACTACGTGAAGGTTTCGGGCCGCCTTGCCGAACAGCTTGCCAAGAGCGAGCCGAACGGCGCTATCTGGGCGAACCAGTTCGACAACGTCGCCAACCGTCAGGCGCATATCGAAACGACGGCACCGGAGATCTGGAAGGACACGGACGGCAAGGTCGACGGCTTCATCTGCTCGGTCGGTTCGGGCGGCACGCTTGCCGGCGTGGCGGCAGGCCTCAAGACCTTCAACAAGGATATCAAGATCGGCATTGCCGATCCCGAGGGTGCGGCGCTCTACGAATTCTACGCGAACGGCACGTTGAAGTCCGAGGGCTCGTCGATCACGGAAGGTATCGGCCAGGGGCGCATCACCGCCAACCTCGAAGGCTTCACGCCTGATTTCTCCTATCATGTCACCGATGCGGAATCGCTTCCCTTTCTCTTCGACCTGGTCGAGCATGAGGGGCTTTGCCTTGGCGGCTCGACGGCGATCAACATTGCCGGCGCAGTGCGACTCGCCAGGGATCTCGGCCCCGGCCACACGGTCGTGACAATCCTCTGCGACTATGGCAATCGCTATCAGTCCAAGCTCTTCAATCCGGATTTCCTTTCGTCCAAGGGCCTTCCCATTCCTCAATGGATGGTCGGCTCGACGGATATCAAAATACCCTACGAACCCGCAGCGTGAGCCTCCATGCCAGTCAATGCCCTCTACCGTGACGACTTCTATCTTTCCACATGCGAAGCGGTCGTCACGGCCGTTCACGAGGACGGGGGCATCGAGCTGGACCAGACCTGCTTTTACGCGACATCGGGCGGGCAGCCGGGCGACACCGGCTTCTTCGAACGGGTCGATGGTTCCAAGATAGAGCTTGGCCAGGCAAAGCACGGCGCGAGCAAGGACATCGTCATCCATGTGCCGCTGGAAGGCCAGCCGCGCCCTGAGAACGGCGAGAAGCTGGTGCTACATATCGACTGGCCGCGCCGCTACAAGCTGATGCGCATGCACACCGCCTGCCATCTTCTGTCCGTCGTCTGTTCCTACCCGATCACGGGGGCTGCCGTCGGCGAGGACGAAAGCCGCGTCGACTTCGACATGACCGATACGATCGACAAGGACGAAGTGACGGCCAAGCTGCTGGACCTCGTCAACCAGAACCATCCGGTCTATCTTCAGTGGATCACGGATGAGGAGCTTGCCGCCAATCCGGGCATCGTCAAATCGAAGAATGTGCGCCCGCCGATCGGCCTCGGCCGCGTCAGCCTCGTCTGCATCGGTGAGAATTCGGCGATCGACAGCCAGCCCTGCGGCGGCACACATGTTTCGGAAACACAGGAAGTCGGTCAGATTCATATTGCCAAAATCGAGAAGAAGGGCAAAGAGAACCGGCGCTTCCGCATTCGCTTCGGCTCGCCCGGCGACGAAGCCTGATAGACGATGCCTGCTATTTGGGCCTGATATTTGGGGAGATCATCATGAGCGACACCAAGAGCCGTTTCGTCGTCTCGGCCGACTGGCTGCAAGCTGAGCTCGGTAAGCCCGACCTGCGCGTGCTCGACGCATCCTTCTATCTTCCGGCGCAGAAGCGCGATGCGAATGCGGAATATGCCGCCGGGCATATTCCCGGCGCCATCCGTTTCGATCAGGACAAGATCGCCGACCATTCGACGAACCTGCCGCATACGATCCCCTCGCCCGATTATTTCGCCGAGGAGGCCGGCAAGCTCGGTATCAGTGAGAACGACCGCATCGTCGTCTATGACGGCATCGGCATGTTCGCCTCGCCGCGCGTCTGGTGGCTGTTCCGGGTGATGGGCGCAAAGAATGTCTTCGTGCTCGATGGTGGACTGGATGGCTGGAAGGCCGAGGGCCGGCCGCTCGAAACCGAAGTGCCGAACTACGCCTCGGCAAGTTTCAAGACGAATTACGACGCAGGCCGCGTCGTCCATCTCGACCAGATGCGCGATATTGTTGCGAGCGCTGCCCTGCAGATCGCCGATGCCCGCAGCGCCGGCCGCTTCGCCGCCGTCGAGCCGGAACCGCGCGCAGGCATGCGTTCCGGCCATATGCCCGGCGCGCGCAGCCTGCCCTCCGGCGTCTTTGCCAATCAAGGCCGCTTCAAATCGCTGCCAGAACTGAAGCAGACGATCGAGGATGCCGGCATCGACCTTTCCAAGCCGGTGGTCACCTCCTGCGGATCAGGCATTACCGCCGCGATCATCACACTGGCGCTGGAATCGCTCGGCCATACCGATAACAAGCTCTATGACGGCTCCTGGAGCGAATGGGGCAGCCGCGAGGACACGCCCGTCGTCACCGGCCCGCCTGAACCGGTCAAAGCCTGACCGCCATGGGGAAGACGCCCGCCTCGCTCAAGGCCCATATTACGCGGCTTGAAATGGTCGCGCCGCCGAAGGCAAGCCTGCCTGTGCCCGTCAACATACAGACGGCAATCATGCGCGCCCCAGGTATTCCCTTGGCCTTCTATCGCTACCTCTACCGGCAGGTTGGCGCGCGCTGGCAGTGGGTCGACCGATTGAGGATGAGTGACGAGGAGCTTACGGCAGCGCTGCATGACAAGCGCAACAATATCAGCGTACTCTACGTCAACGGTGCGCCGGCTGGCTTCTTTGAATATCTCTGCGAGGACGAGGATACGATCGAGCTCTCCCATTTCGGGCTCTTCGAACATGCGCTCGGCCTCGGCATCGGCAAATGGTTCCTGCTTCAGGCGCTCTACGCGATCTGGACACTGAACCCGACAAAGGTCACGACGACCACCAACAATCTCGACCATCCACGGGCATTACAGCTCTATCAGATGTTCGGTTTCTCTCCCGTCTCCACCGGCACCGGGATCGTCAGGCCGTTGAGCGACAAGGAACTGCTGGAAATCGCCAGGAAAAGCTGATCGCGTTTGCACGCCACGTGCTGTTCGAAGCAAGAATCGGGTGGCTTGGTTGATCGTCAGCGCGGAAACTATGGCAAAGCTCACAAGGAGATTTGCCATGACCAGCATCCAGTTTTCCGCCATGCCGACAACAGATGCAGAAGCGCTCTGGAGCGGCGGCCGCGACGCCTATGATCAATTGCCTGAGACGATGATATCCGATGGCGACGGTTACCCCTGCCGGCATTGCCTGGGGAATATCGGCGCCGGCGAAGAACTCTTCGTCTTTGCCTATCGGCCCTTTCCGGAACTGCAGCCCTATGCCGAGACCGGCCCGGTCTTCCTGCACAAGCAGGCCTGCAAGCGCTATTCCGCCGAAGAGGCTCTGCCTCCTGTCCTGACGACAAGCCCTGACTTCATCGTCCGCGGCTATGGCGAGAATGACAGGATCGTCTATGGCACCGGTGCGGTCACGCCGATCGAGAAGATCCCTGCTTATGCGACCGAACTGCTTGCGCGACCCGGTATCGCTTATGTGCATGTGCGCTCCGCGCGCAACAACTGCTATCAGTGCCGGATCGACAAAGTAAAAGCGCCGGCCCTTGCGGAAACCGGCGCCTTCCTCTGACCTAGGGTCAGCTGGTTTACGCTACGTTCAGCGCGCTTTCCGGCGCGACAGCTTCATAACCAAGCGCGTCAGCGACCGGCTTGTTGGTGATGCGGCCCCTATGGACGTTCAAGCCGTTGCGCAGATGCTTGTCCTCGGCGATGGCGCGCAGGCCGCGATCGGCGAGTGCGAGGCCGTGGACGAGTGTCGCATTGTTCAGCGCGTGGGCAGACGTGACGGGAACGGCGCCTGGCATGTTGGCGACGCAATAATGCACGACGCCGTCGACGACATAGGTCGGCTCGGAATGGGTCGTTGCATGCGAGGTTTCGAAGCAGCCGCCCTGGTCGATCGCGACGTCGACGATGACTGAGCCCTTCCTCATGCCTGTCAGCATTTCGCGGGTCACGAGCTTCGGCGCGGCAGCGCCAGGGATCAGCACGGCACCGATGACGAGATCAGCGGAGAAAACTTCTTCTTCCAGGGCCTGAATGCTGGAATAGCGTGTATGGATACGGCCATTGAAGATATCGTCGAGTTGGCGCAAGCGCGGCAGCGACTTGTCGAGAATGCTGACATCAGCGCCGAGGCCGGCTGCCATCTTGGCTGCATGCAGGCCGACGACGCCGCCGCCGATGATGGCAACCTTGGCCGGGAGAACGCCGGGCACGCCACCGAGCAGGATGCCGAGGCCGCCATTGGCCTTCTGCAGCGCGGTGGCACCGGCCTGGATCGAAAGACGACCGGCGACTTCGGACATCGGCGCCAGGAGCGGCAGGCCACCGCGATCGTCCGTCACGGTCTCATAGGCGATTGCCGTAACGCCGGAGGCGAGCAGACCCTTGGTCTGTTCCGGATCGGGCGCAAGATGCAGATAGGTGTAAAGGAGCTGACCATCGCGGAGTTGCGCCCATTCCGACGGCTGGGGCTCCTTGACCTTGACGATCATATCGCACTTTTCGAAGATGTCTTTGGCGGAGGCGGCGATCTTCGCGCCAGCAGCCATATAGGCGGCATCATCGGCACCAATGCCGGCACCCGCCTTCGTCTCCACCCAGACCTCATGGCCGTGGGCGACATATTCTCTTACCGAAGCCGGGCTCAGGCCGACGCGATATTCATGGTTCTTGATTTCCTTCGGGCAGCCGACACGCATTCGCGTTCCTCTCATTTTATGTCCGCGTTCCGCGGAGCGTTTTCTTGCTCCTAAATCCAACCACCACGGCCACGAAATGTCCTTGCAAAGAGGATTTGTTTTCAGCAAAGTTTCGAAGATTATTGCGCTAACCGTCCATTTTTCGAAGGTTCTTCGAATGTCTGACCTCGATAGTATCGATCTTGCGATTCTAAGGGCGCTGCAGATCAATGCCCGTATCACCAATGCGGAGCTCGCCGACAAGGTGGGACTATCGCCTTCCGCCTGTTCGCGCCGGCTCGATATTCTCGAAAAGAGCGGTGTCATCGGCGGCTATCATGCGCGGCTTTCGCATAGGGCGCTCGATTACAAGATGATCGCCATCGTACACATCTCGCTGTCCGGCCAGTTCGCCAAGACGCTGTCAGAATTCGAGGCGGCAGTGAAACGCTGTCCGAACGTGCTCGTCTGCTACCTGATGTCCGGCGAATACGACTATATCCTTCGCGTCGCCGCCCGTGATCTGGAAGACTATGAGCGCATCCACCGAGACTGGCTTTCGGCGCTGCCGCATGTGGTGAAGATCAATTCGAGCTTTGCGCTGCGCGAAATCATCGACAGGCCGAATGTCGGCCTTTGAGCCCTTGCAAAGCCCTCGAAATCCTGCCCTAGCTTGATGTTGCGGGCGTCTCCGCTTTGACGGCAAGACATGAAATCCAAGACTCACGGCTATATCTTCCTGCTCCTTGCACTGACGATCTTTTCAGCGCAGGACGCGATCTCGAAGCATCTTGGTTCAGCCTATTCGCCTATCTTCGTGACGATGGTGCGCTATTGGGCCTTCGGCCTGTTCACCGTGGTTCTGGCCGCGAAAATGCGCGGTGGCATCGCCGCCACCGCCCGCACGAAACATCCCTTTCTGCAGGTTTCACGCGGTATTCTGCTTGCTGCGCAGGTGGTGCTGGCAATCACCTGTTTTGCGCTGATCGGGCTGGCGCATTCGCAGGCGATCTTTGCCGCCACCCCCATCATCGTCGCACTGCTTGCCATTCCACTGCTTGGCGAAAGGGTTGGCTGGCGCCGATGGACGGCGATCGGTGTCGGGCTTTGTGGCGTGTTGCTCATCATCAAGCCGGAGGGCGGGTTCTTCGACGTGAACCTGCTTCTTGCCGTCGTCTCCTGCGTCAACTTCGCGCTTTACGTGATCGCCACGCGTTACGTCAGCCGGCGGGATTCGGCGATGACGAGCTTCTTCTATACGGGTGTCGTCGGGGCTCTCGTCATGACGCTTGCAGGCCCTTTTTACTGGACGCCGATTCAGGGCTGGGACTGGATGTGGATGCTGGCCGTCTGCCTGACCGGAACATCGAGCCACTATTTCCTGATCCGCGCCTATGACAGTCTCGATGCGGCGGCCGTCCAGCCGGTTACCTATATCCAGCTTGTCTATGCTTCTATCCTTGGCGTGCTCATCTACGGGGAGGAGCTGACGCTGAACATGATCGTCGGTTCGATCATCGTGGTCGCGGCCGGCATCTTCACGGTGTGGCGCGAACATGTCGTGGCGCGGCGAGCGGTCGTGCCGAATTGAGACTTTCGCAGCAATTTTAAATAAGCGCCTAAAGGCATTTCAATCTTCGCTGCCTATGCTCCTCCCGAATTCGTCACGGGGATAAGCATGATACGCAATCTCAAGATCACGGCCCGCAAGGCCGACCGCAGGAGCTGCCGCGTTTTTGGCAAGATCCGTTATCTGAACAACCAGGTAGATGCCCGCATCCTGGATATTTCTGCTACGGGTGCAGCACTCGAAGTCAAAGCGCCGCTTCATGCGGCCTCGGGCAGTAAGGTCCGCATCGAAGCCGAAAATCTCGGCCTGCTCGAAGGCGTCATCCGCTGGACACATAATGGTCGTGTCGGCATCCAGTTCGACGTGAATTCCAATGCCCGCGCGCTCATTGCCTCCTATTTCCGCTTCTTCCATCGCGAAGTGCCACGCGTTCGGTAAAGCTTTCCAGAGCGGTGCCGCTTTGGCGGCATCGTTTTTGCCATTCTGTCATTTTCGCGATGTACTCCTTTGCCAATCATCCTAAGTTCATCGAACCGGGTGATGCATGATGTCAAAAGGAGTGTTTCCATGCCTTCCATTCTCGATGTGCCTGCAATGAGCCGTCGTTCCCTGCTTGGCGGTCTTGCCGCCACTTCCGCTCTGGTGCTGCTGCACCCGTTCAGCGCCCGCGCTGCCGCAAACCAGGCGCATCTGCGGCTCATGGAAACGACCGACATCCACGTCAACGTCCTCCCCTATGACTATTATGCCGACAAGCCGAATGACACGATGGGCCTGTCGCGCACGGCAACGATCATCGACACGATTCGCGCGGAAGCCGTCAACTCGCTGCTGATCGACAATGGCGACGTGCTGCAGGGCAATCCGATGGGCGATTACATGGCCTATCAGCACGGCATGAAGGATGGCGACGTGCATCCGGTCGTCAAGGCGATGAACACGCTCGGCTATACGGTCGGCACGCTCGGGAACCACGAATTCAACTATGGCCTGGACTTCATGTTCAAGGTGCTGAACGGTGCGAACTTCCCGTTCGTCTGCGCCAACCTGACCAAGGGCCAGCTCGCCTCCGATCCGAAGCAGGACGATCTGTTCTTCAAGCCCTACATCATCGTCGAAAAGCAGATCAAGGACGGCGCCGGCAATGAAAGCCCGGTCAAGATCGGCTTCATCGGCTTCGTACCGCCGCAGATCATGCTGTGGGACATCAAGAATCTCGAAGGCAAGGCGCAGACGCGCGATATCGTTCAGGCCGCCAAAGCCTGGGTGCCCGCCATGAAGGAAGCCGGCGCCGATATCATCATCGCCCTGTCCCATTCCGGCATCGATGGCTCAGGCCCATCCGAGAAGATGGAAAACGCCTCGCTGCATCTTGCTGCCGTCGAGGGTATCGACGCGATCTTCACCGGCCACCAGCATCTGGTCTTCCCCGGCCCGAAAACCTGGGATGGCATAACCGATGCCGATCCGGTCAAGGGTACGCTACATGGCAAGCCCGCCGTCATGGCCGGCTTTTGGGGTTCGCATCTCGGCCTGATCGACCTGCTGTTGGAGAAGGATGGCAACAGCTGGAAAATCGTCGCCTTCACCTCCGAAGCACGGCCCATCTACCATCGCGACGACAAGAAGAAAGTCGTTGCCGACGTCACCGATAAGAAAGAAGTGGTCGAGGCCGCCAAGGCAGAGCACGAGGCAACGCTTGCCTATGTCCGCACGCCTGTCGGCAAGACCTCCGCGCCGCTCTATTCCTACTTTGCGCTCGTTGCCGACGATCCCTCCGTGCAGATCGTTTCGCAGGCTCAGACCTGGTACATCAAGCAGATGCTGGCCGATACGCAATTCAAGGATTTGCCGGTTCTTTCCGCCGCAGCCCCTTTCAAGGCCGGCGGCCGTGGCGGCGCGGACTACTATACGGATGTTCCGGCCGGCGATATCGCCATCAAGAATGTCGCCGACCTCTACCTCTATCCGAACACGGTTCAAGCGGTCGCCATCACCGGTGCGCAGGTGAAGAACTGGCTGGAAATGTCCGCCGGCATGTTCAACCACATCGAGCCCGGCGCGAAGGATGCGGCTCTCCTCAACAACGACTTCCCATCCTACAATTTCGACGTGATCGATGGCGTGACCTATCAGATCGATCTGTCGCAACCGCCGAAATATGATTCGTCGGGCAAGGCCGTCAATCCGGACTCCAACCGAATCCAGAACCTTGCCTTTAAGGGCAAGCCGATCGATCCGGCCCAGAAGTTCGTCGTCGTTTCCAACAATTATCGTGCCGGTGGCGGCGGCAGCTTCCCGGAAATCGCCTCCGACAAGGTGATCTTCCAAGCGCCGGACACCAATCGCGACGTCATCGTCCGCTATGTCCATGATCAGGGCACGATCAACCCGTCCGCCGACGGCAACTGGACCTTCAAGCCCCTGCCCGGCACGACCGTCGTGTTCGAAAGCGGCCCGAAAGCCAAACAGTATCTCGCCGACGTCAAGAGCGTGAAGATCGAGGATGCCGGCGAAGGCACCGAGGGCTTCGCGAAGTTCAGGCTGGTTCTCTAAAGCCGCAGGGGCGCGGTTTCTTCAACCGCGCCCCTTTTGCTCAAGCAGTTTCGGCCTCAGCTTCGATGCGACGAAGAAGCAAGCCGAGTTCGGCCGGCGGCTTCTTTTCGATCCGGCGATATTGCCTGCCATCGCGGGTGCGGTGGACAAGCCCGGAATCGAAAAGCTCGCGGCGCAGCAGTGCCGCATCGCCGAAGAGATGCAGGCGGCTCAGCAAGTCGCTGATTTCGCGCTCCGTCAGTTCCGTATTCGCCGGTATTTTCGACCACAGGAACCATAAGCAAAGCTCCTGCAGCCCCCTCTTGCCCGGCCAGCGGATCAGTCGACCATTGCCATCGAAATGGCGCGATGCCCTCAGCACTCGGTCTTCGTCCGGCAAAGGCTGGGGATCCAGCTTCAGGCTCCAGTCCTTCAGCACTTCGGCGGAGTGCGCCACACTGCGGAAATGCTGGTAGTTGCGATAACCCGCCGCGCGAGTCAGCAGATTGAGCATCTCGACATGGCTCGGCCTGTCAGCGAGCACTTCGATCTGCTTGCGGAGAGATTTGGCAAAAGCCGAAAGATCGGCGATTTCCATTGGAAAGATAGATCTGGTCACGTCTTATCCTCAACGCGCCGTTCCCTGAAAAAGGTGTCGGTGGTCGCCGGCTTTCGACTTCGGCACAGGACAAGTGCTGATGATCTTTCTAAAGCAGGTTTAGCTTCCCTTGCGGGACGGCGACGCCTCGGTGAACTGCAGACCGTGACGCCGTTATAGCAAAGGCCGGAAACCCGTCAACTGTGCGGCTATTCCGCAGCCTCGCGAATGGCGTGCAGTCCGTCGATGCCCAGCATGTTGATGAGTTCGCCATGGCTCGGGCACATGGAGAGTCGCCGGCGGAAGGCTTCGATCAGCCACTGGCCGGCAGGACCCGGCGGGTTGGCGGCCTTGCGCATGGCGTAGATCGGGTATTCGCCCTGTTCGTAGGCCTCCAGTTTGATGGCGACCAGATTGCCCTTCATGATATCGTCACCGACGAGAGACACCGGCAAGCCACCCCAGCCAAGACCACCCTTGATGAGCTGATGCTTGGTCGCAATGTCGCTGACGCGCCATGTCCTGTAAGACAGAACATTGAAATCCCGCCCTTTGGTAAGCCCGGAGGCGTCGGAGACCACGAGCTGGATCTCTTCACGTACATCGGCCAGCGTCAGGGGCCGCTCGATACGCGCCAGCGGATGAACGGGCGCGACGACAGGAACCATGAAGGAATAGCCGATCTTTTCAGCTATCAGCGAATCTTCCTGCCTCACGAGCGCGCCGCCAATGCCGATGTCGGCCTTGTCGCTCAATACCATGTCCATGACCATGCCGAGCTCGCCGACATTGAGGTTGAGCGCAACGCTGGGGAATTTCTCGCGGAATTCGCGCAGCTCCATCATGACGGCATTGGCTGGCACCATCACGCTGATCGCCAGAGAAAGCTCAGCTTCCAGCCCCTGCTTCATGCTTTTCACGCGGGCGCGCATGACTTCGAGGTCAGCCATCAGGCGGCGGGCGTCTTCAAGCATCGCCTTGCCGGCATCCGTCAGCTTCGGCTGGCGGGCGCCGGAGCGCTCGAAGAGCGGCACTTCAAGCTGGGCTTCCAGATTGGCGATCGTATAGCTGATGACCGATTGTGCGCGGTTCAGCACACGCGAAGCGGCCGAAAAGCTGCCGGTTTCGGCAACCGTCAGGAAAACCTGCAATTGATCCAGTGTCGGGTTGGGAAGCATCTTCCATCCAATCCATCGATAATTTTGATCGACATTATCCCAGTTTTTTCGATACTTGGCCAGCCTTATTTCTTGTCTCGAACACAGCGGCCCACGCTCCCAACCGGCTGCTGAACCGCAATTCGAGAGGAAATTCAACCATGTCTTCCATTCTTCTTCTGACGTCCAGCCCGCGTTCAGAGTCCCTTTCCACGTCGATCGCCGTTGAACTCGCCGATAAGCTCAAGGCTCAGAACCCCGGTAGCGTCGTCGTTCGCCGCGACCTCGCCGCCAACCCGCTGCCGCACATTGACGATCTCTTCACCGCCGCCATCCGCAAGCCGCCGGAAGCCCGCACCGCCCAGGAAGCTGCTGCCGTCAAGACTTCCGACGAACTCGTCAACGAGCTGCTCGCAGCCGACAGCATCGTCATCGGCACGGGCCTCATCAACTTCAACATCTATTCTTCGCTGAAGACCTGGATCGATAATGTGGCCCGCGCTGGCCTCACCTTCAAGTACACCGAAAGCGGCCCGGTCGGCCTCGCCACCGGCAAGAAGGTCTATGTCGTCCTCGCTTCCGGCGGCGTATATTCCCAGGGTCCGGCTGCCGGTATGAACCATGCCGTCCCTTACCTGAAGTCGGTTCTTGGCTTCCTCGGCATTACCGACATTGAAACCATCTATGTCGAAGGCCTCGCTTTCGGCCCGGAAGCTGCGGAAAAGGCCATCGGCGCCGCCAAGTCGCGCGTCGAGGAACTCGCTCTCGCTGCCTAACCTGCAAATTCAAAAGTTCCACTCGAGGGGGCCGGCGCAAGCCGGCCCTTTCATTTTGCCGAGAAACCATCGACGAAGGACCGGACCGTTTCCAGGATTTCTTCAGAGAGTTTTTCGTCGTCGGCAATGCGTGCAAGGCCGACCGCACCCGTCATCAGGCACGAAACGATGATTGCTTTGCGGCGTGCGTCAGCCTCGTCGACCGCGTTCATGCGGCCTGTCATGTTTCCAAGATTCGTCTTCAGCTGGTCGGTCGCAAGCGAGCGGCATTTCTCGCCGCTGCGGGCAAGGTCGGCGGTCAACGCGGCAAAGGGGCAGCCACCGCTTACGTCATCGCGATGGACCTCGCTGAGGTAATTGGCGGAATATTCCGCCATCGGAATATCTGCCGGCGCCCTGCCCTGCGAACGCACTTTCGCTTCCCAGGACCCGAAAGCCAGCTTCATGGCTTCGGCCACCATGTCATCGCGTGATGCAAAATGCTTATAGAAGCCACCGACCGTCAGCCCGGCCTCCTTCATCAGATCGGCGACGCCGATACCCTCGAGCCCCCTCTCCCGCAGGCGCCTGGAAGCAATCTCGACGATCCTGTCGTGCGTCTTCTGCTTTTCGAGTTGCGAGTGGCCCATTGAAAATCTCCCGACATACGGACTTGACTCAAGTGGATTGCAATCATAATCCTTGTAGATATCGATCATAATCCAGATCGAGGTATTTTCCAATAGGAGCCATTCCCATGCGTCTCAAGAACAAGGTCGCGCTGATTACCGGCGGCAACAGCGGTATCGGGCTTGCCACCGCCAAGGTCTTCGTCGCCGAAGGCGCGAAGGTCATCATCACCGGCCGCAACCCGGAAACGCTCGCAGCGGCCAAGAAGGCGCTCGGCGGCGATGTGCTGGCGCTGAAGATCGATCTCACGGACGTCGCGGCAGCGGAAAAGATCTTCGCCGAGGCTGCTTCTGATGTCGGCAAGTTCGATATCGTCTTTGCCAATGCCGGCATCGGCGGCGCAACACCGCTCGGCCAGACCTCGTTGGAACAGTTCGAAAAGATCATCAGCACCAACCTGACCTCGGTCTTCTTCACGGTTCAGTCCGCACTGCCGCATCTGAACGATGGCGCTTCGGTCATTCTCAACGGCTCCGTCCACGCCGTTCTCGGTGCGCCGGGCTGGTCGGCCTACGCCGCCACGAAGGGCGCCGTGCGCTCCATGACCCGCAATCTGGCCTCCGAGCTCGCGCCGCGCGGCATCCGCGTCAATCAGGTAACGCCGGGCGGCACGCGCACGCCGATCTGGTCGCCCTACGCACAGACGGAAGATGCGATGACGGCACTGGAGGAAAAGCTCGGGAATATGAGCGCGCTTGGCCGCATGAGCGAAGCAGACGAGATCGCAAAGGCTGCGCTTTATCTCGCCTCTGATGATTCCAGCAATGTCACGGGGATCGAGATTACCGTCGATGGCGGCATGACGAGCGCTCCCTCCGGCGCCAAGATCTTCCGCACTGCCTGAGCGGGCTTGGTCTAGCTGACTTTTACGACGCCGGAGCGGCCGACGACACAGTTGCGGCCGCTCTTTTTTGCCTCGTAGAGGCGGCTGTCCGCCGCCGAAAGCACAGTCGTGAAGCTGTCCCCATCTTCGTCGGCGGTTGCGACACCTATGCTCACAGATACGGTATTCGTAGATGGCAAACATCAGGGAATAGAGGCAGACGGCCAGCATCTTGGCTTTCCATCCGGCCCAGAAGGCCGCCATCGGAACGCCCATGAAATAGTGCAGGCCGCTGAAGAAACAGATCTGGTCAAAGGTCAGAACCACGAGGCCCGAGATCATGAAGCGCAGCACCACGCGCCTGCGCATGAAATCGCCAAGCTTTTCGTAGAGCAGGATGATGCCAAGCGAGTCGAGGTAGAGAACTGCCGTTCCCCACACCATCAGCCAGCCCATTTCCTTCAGGAAATCGACGTCTGCCGGATGACCGGGCGACAGCTCCAGCGGCTGGTGAAGCTGCAGTACCCAGGCAATGGCGACAGTCAGGAGATTACCGAGAAACAGACCATAGATCGGCTGGCGGACGGTCGCCGCATCCTCCTGCAGGTAGAGCATGAGGATCATCATCAGCTTGCCGGAAAAGAAGATCGAAGAACCCGGCGAGACGCTCCCGAACGGCAGGGAAACATAGAAGACCGCAGCGAGATAGGTCTCCATGAAATGCATGACGCCAAGCGCCGTCAGGAAGACGCCCAATCCGAGGCGCTGGCGAAAATGCAGGAGACTGACCATCAGCACGAAATAGCCGACGGCTTCGAAGATGAAGAGCGCGGAGTTCAAGAGCTCCATCACGGTCCTCCGCCTACAACAGGACCGCGCGAGAGAGCCACAGCCGCCGCAGCGGATCTTCTGGTCAGTCGTCCGGAAAGCTCAAACACATGCGGCGCCCTGCAAAACCTGCAGGCGCCACCTTCGCCATAATCCTTTAAGATTAGGTGAGCAAAGCAGCAATTTCCATCACGGAAATGCTGTCATAGTTTTGAAAAACAACGGGAAATGTCGGATCGAACAAATCCTGTCCGGCTAATGAGCGCTCAGACCTGCCGAAGCTTCTCGCCATCGCCGAAGAGGGAGGGGCCATGCTGATCGATGATCTGTTGCGCCTTGCGCACCGTGCATTCGATCGCATCATCGGACGAGGAAAAGAGATCGGCGCGAATGAACTTGCGCACGAGAACGTCCTCGCCAACCTTCTTTTCGATGCGGCCCGCTAGACGATACTGGCCGCCTTCCTTCTGCGGCTCCGCATAGATGGTGCAATCGCCATAGAGCTGCGGTTCACCGGAAGGACCCGCAGCTGCCTCGGTGGAGGATTTGCCGCCGCCGGAGAATACCGAAAGAATGTTTGAAAGGAACGAAGCCATAATCCGCCTTTAGCACGCAGTGCAGTGGACGCAAAGTCAAATGATCAGGTTTGCGAGGATCTCGTTTTCGGTAATGTCCTCGAAGCCCATGCCGGCTCGTTCGAAATTGGCGACCAGCGTCGCGAAGTTTTCCGGGTCCGTCGTTTCGATGCCGATGAGGATCGAACCGAAATTGCGCGCCGATTTCTTGAGATATTCGAAGCGGGCGATATCGTCATGCGGTCCGAGAAGATTGAGGAAATCGCGCAGCGCGCCGGGGCGCTGGGCAAGACGCAGGATGAAGTATTTCTTCAGACCGGCGTAGCGCATGGCCCTTTCCTTGACATCGGGCAGCCGCTCGAAATCGAAATTGCCGCCCGAGACGAAGGCAACGATCGTCTTGCCCTTGATGGCTTCCCGGTCCATGGCGGCGATCGCCGTCAGCGACAGGGCGCCGGCCGGCTCCAGCACCACGCCTTCGACATTCAGCATCTCCTGGATGGTGACGCAGATGGCGTTTTCCGACATCAGCATGACCTGTTCGGCCGAGAAGTCTTTGAGGGCTGCGAAATTCAGGTCACCGATGCGGGCGACGGCCGCGCCATCGACGAAATTGTCGACCTTGGGAAGGGTCACCACCTGCCCGGCCTCGAGGCTGCGGCGCAGGCTCGGCGCGCCGGCAGGTTCGGAAAAGACGAAATCGGATTTCGCGACGATGCCGTCGAGATAGCCGGTGATGCCGGCGGCAAGGCCGCCGCCGCCGACCGGCAGGACGACCATGTCAGGCACCGTGCCTTCGGGAAGCTGCTGCATGATTTCTGCGGCAACGGTCGCCTGTCCCTCGATGATATCGACGTGGTCGAAGGGAGGCACCATGACGCCGCCGATCGCTTCCACATGATCGCGGGCGGCCTTGTAGCACTGGTCGAAGAAATCGCCGATGAGCTCGATGGTGATGAAACCGGCGCCGAACATGCGTGTCTTGTCGATCTTCTGCTGCGGCGTGGTGACCGGCATGAAGACGACACCCGGGACGCCGAAATGGCGGCAGACGAAGGCAAAGCCCTGCGCGTGATTGCCGGCCGACGCGCAGACGAAAGTCTTGCCGCCCGCACCTTCGGCAATCGCCTTGCGGAAGAAATTGAACGCGCCGCGGATCTTGTAGGATCGCACCGGCGAAAGATCCTCGCGCTTCAGCCAGATATCGGCACCGTAGCGGGCGGAAAGGTGATCATTGAGCTGCAGCGGCGTAGCGGGGAAAAGGCTGCGCATTGCCTCTTCTGCGCCTTCGACATCGTGTCTTGTCACGGGCGTTCGTCCATTCTTCAAAAATCCAGACGTCGCTATGACACAGGCCGCTTGTGGAAAGAAGCCCGTTTGCGCCATTTGTGGTTCGCCCGATGAAAGGCTTCCTTAAGCGCGTCTTCAGATTGGGCCCAAGATCCAGGTTACGTGGACGGCTTTTAACTTGATGGCGTACAGCAATTGCTAATATGACGACACGATGACATCCAAGATCACAAAGCTTCTGGCGTGGCTTCTTCTCGCCTTCATCCTGTTCGTCACAGTTTCGCCGATCGAATTGCGACCCCACACGATCGAAACACCTGACATCGACCGTGCCACGGCTTACCTGTTGGCAGGGCTGGCTTTTGCCCTTGCTTATCCGAAACAATGGAAAACGGTTGCTGTGCTGCTGATCTTCGGTGCGGTCGGGATCGAATATCTGCAGTACCTGTCGCCGACGCGGCATGCGCGCCTTCATGATGCAGGCGTCAAGGCAGCGGGCGCAGCACTCGGCCTGGCCGCCGGCTGGGCTTTCAACAAGTGGCGTGAAGCGAAAACCGGGGCGAATGCCGCCGCGTAATTTGCCAGACGCTGACAACGGGCGGGGACGTTAGAACCCACATAGCTGCAAGACCCGGAAGAAAAGCGGCACTGCTGCCACCGCCGTTCCCGGTGAAGCCGTTGCACAATAGCTCGAGTTGGCACCTCAGCATTGGCGTCGTCCGTATGCTTTTAATTTCGAGGCAAGAACCGGAGTTCCACAGGGCCGATACGCACCTATTCCCAAGCTCAGGTCATCGAGCGGTTTCGATGATCCTCCCGAAACAGATCAGAGGATCCATTTCAATGAGCAAGGAAGAAGACAACAAGGCCGTCGTCGTGCGCTGGTTCACCGAATTCTGGGGCAAGGACGTCAATCTTGCCGTCGTCGACGAGATTGCGGCACCCGACATGCTACTCAAATACTCGCTGCACGAACCCCGCCGCGGCCATGACGACATCAAGGCATTCATGACCGATTTCCGCGCCGCATTTCCCGATCTCAACTTCTGGGACACGGCCGATCTCATTGCCGAGGGCGACTATGTCGTCGGCCAGTGGGAGGGCGGCGGCACCCATACCGGTCCAGCCTTCAACGACTTCCTGATCGGCGGTCTCCCGGCCGCAACCGGCCGCAAGATGCACTTCACCGGCACTACGGTGCTGAAGCTGATCGACGGCAGGATCGTCGAGGAGATCGGTCTCGATGACGGTGTAACCGCCCTCGCCCAGCTCGGGCTGATGAAGGCTGCCTGATCGAAGCATTCTACGTGCCGCCCCATAGCACGTGGCCATTCACTTTCGGTCGTCGGATGAGGTTCGCGCTTCCAGCGCGGGCCTCTTTTTCGTTTGAACAGCATCACTCCGATGCTCTTGACCAACCAGGGCATCAACGCCGGTCGGCAACTGCACTCCTCTCGGATGAAATCGGGTGGCTGCTATTTGGATTTGAAGGCAAGAATAGGAGTGTGTCCGACCGGATTTTGCAGGACGATCACTTCAATCATATGAGGCGATAAAACCATGACCACGGCCCACAAAGCTGCCATCCTGTCAGTCGCCGACGATCCTCGCTGGGCGCGTATCGTCGAGCGCGACAAGACTGCCGACGGACATCTCTGGTATTCAGTTTCGACGACAGGCGTCTACTGCCGGCCCTCGTGTCCCTCCAGGATTGCCAATCCCAGGAATGTCCAGTTCCATGACAGCATCGAAAGCGCCAGGGCGACCGGATTCCGGCCTTGCCAGCGCTGCAATCCGGAAAGACCGTCGCTCGAATACGAGAACGCGACCCTTGTCGCGAAGGCGTGCCGCATCATTGAGGAGAGCGAGGAAGAGCCTTCGCTTGAAGAACTGGCTGACAGGGTCGGCCGCAGCCCGAGTTACTTCCACCGCGTATTCAAGGCAGTGACCGGGCTGACACCGAAGAATTATGCCTCGGCACATCGCGCTGAGAAGGTCCGTGAGGGCCTTGCCTCCGGCAATACCGTCACGGAGGCGATGTATGATGCAGGCTTCAACTCCAGCGGACGCTTCTATGAGAAGTCGACCGGCATGCTCGGCATGACGCCATCGCAGTATCGCGCCGGTGGTGTCAACGAAGAGATCAAGTTCGCGGTAGGGCAGACTTCGCTGGGGGCCATCCTCGTCGCCTCGAGCAAGAAGGGTGTTGTATCCATCCTCTTGGGTGACGATCCGGACAAGCTCGTCCACGATCTTCAGGACCGTTTTCCGAAGGCTCGTCTGGTCGGCGCCAACAGGGACTACGAGGCCCTGGTCGCGCGCGTCGTCGGTTTCGTCGAGAAGCCGGGCGTCGGCCTCGATCTCCCCCTTGATGTCCGCGGCACCGCTTTCCAGCAACGTGTCTGGCAGGCGCTCCGGGAAATTCCCGTTGGCGAGACGATATCCTATGCCGAAATCGCTCAACGGATCGGTTCGCCGCAGGCGGTACGTGCGGTTGCCGGAGCATGCGCGGCGAACAAGCTTGCCGTCGCTATTCCCTGCCATCGTGTCATTCGCAATGACGGCGCTCTCTCGGGCTACGCCTGGGGCGTCGAGCGCAAGCGCGCCCTGATCGACCGGGAAGCGTCCGGTCCGGAGTCATCCGATCATGTGTGATCTGTTTGAAGGCATTGTCCCGCCGGACCCGCCACGGAGTGGCGAAATAAAGGAAGGGCATCATGAGACCGTCAGATGCATGCGCATCAACCTGACTTTCCGCGGTGCGCTCTAGTGGTTCGGCGCCGGAGCAAGGACGTTTCATATGGTCTCGCACGATGGATTCGACGCCAAGAACAAAAGACGACAGCTTTCAGGTACCGACACCACTTCCGATGCGTTTGACGAACTCTTCCATGCCGATCCCGCCAGATCGCTCGTGATGGCGTATTTCAATCAGCTGGTCACCGATGGCCTTGCTGAATGGGATATGCTCGCCAATGGAGACATCCGGCTCTGTTTCCCGACAGGAGAGACGTTCCTGCTGGCAAAGACGGTGATCATCCGCCTTGCATGAGGACCAACGGTCGCTGGACCGATGCCGGGTGTAACGGCACTCGGCTTTTTTTCCAATGCTGAAAAAGAAGAACTCCGATTTGAAAGCAAGGACCGGAGTTCGGGCGGGCCGGCGCGCGGATAGTTTCGATCATAAGGACAAACGAAGGAGTTAGTTCAATGAACCTCATGATTTCCACCACCAGCTCGCGGCCTGCACCCGCTGCAAAGAATGCAAATCCCGGCATCGACATTCTCTACTACGCGATCGGCGAATGCGCCCTGGGCCGGGTGCTGGTTGCTCGCAGCGACAGAGGCGTCTGCGCCATTCTGATCGGCGATATGGACGAAGATCTCACGGATGATCTTGCGAACCGGTTTCCCGAAGCCGAGCTTATCGCAAACGAGATCGCCGTCCACGATGATCTCGCGAAGGTAATCCTCTTCGTGAAGAAGCCCCCTGACGGACTTCATCTCACGCTCGACATGCGCGGAACGCCATTCCAGCGCCGTGTTTGGGAGGAGCTTTGTGCTATCCCTGCAGGCAAGACGACAACCTATATGGAATTGGCCCGTCATGTTGGCGCACAGACCTCGCCGCGCGCGGTCGGCGCGGTCTGCGCCGCCAATCCCATTGCCTTGGCGATCCCCTGTCACCGCGTCGTGCGCAGCGACGGCGATCTCGCGGGCTATCGTTGGGGTATCGAACGCAAGCGTGAGCTGCTCCGGAAGGAGGCGATAGCATGAGCCTCCCGTCCCCGGCTATCTCCCCGACCGCTGCAGACATGTCCGCGGAGGCACGCGTAGCCAGCTACGACTGGCGGTCGCTCGCAGGCGATCTCGACAATTATGGTTGCGCCGTCCTGCCAAACCTCCTCTCGCCGGATGAGTGCCGCGGCATCGCGATGCTCTATCCGGACGAAAGCCACTTCCGCAGTCACATCCACATGGCTCGGCATGGTTTCGGCAAGGGTGAATACCGTTATTTCAAGTATCCGCTGCCGGGCCTGCTCGGCGGCTTACGGACGGTGCTCTATCCGCATCTCGCTGGCGTCGCCAACGAGTGGAACGCTCGCATGGGGATCGACGAACGCTATCCCGATGCACATCCGTCTTTTCTCGAACAGTGCCACGAAGCCGGCCAGATGCGTCCCACACCGCTTCTGCTGCAGTATGTTCCAGGCGACTTCAATTGCCTTCACCAGGATCTCTACGGCGATCTCGCGTTCCCGATCCAGGTTGCGATCCTCCTGTCTGAGCCCGGCCAGGATTTCACCGGCGGCGAATTCGTGCTGACCGAACAGCGGCCGCGCATGCAAAGCCGCGTCGAGGTGGTCCCTCTTCGCCGCGGCGATGCCGTTGCGTTCGCCGTTCATAACCGGCCGGTACAGGGTTCGAAGGGGAATTACCGCGTGAACCTGCGCCATGGCGTAAGCCGCATCCGCACCGGCATGCGCCACACCGTCGGGATCATTTTCCACGATGCGCGGTAAGGATACGGCGGATGCCTCCGGAGCCATCAGGCGGCATCGTGCCTTTTCCGATTTGAAAGCAAGATCCGGATCGGCTGCACCACAGCAAACTTCTATTCTTCAAATACAAACAGTTCCACAGGAGGCAAAAATGCCCGAAGTGATCCGCTTTGCATGGGGGATCAGCTCCCTCGGCGACTTCATGGTTGCCATGTCCGACAAGGGGATCATCGCCTTGGAGTTCAGTTCGCAGCGCTCCGCAATGGAGGACACCTTGCGCTTACGCTTCCCGGAAGACGAGGTCATTGACGGCCAGACGGATCTCGGCGACGTCCTTGTGAAGGTGGAGCAGGCAATCGAGGACCCTGGCTTTGATCCTAATATTCCGCTCGATCTGCGCGGAACTCCGTACCAGACGAAGGTCTGGTCGATGCTGGGTGCCATACCCATGGGTGAAACGACGAATTATGGCGCGCTGGCGGCCAATTTGGGCACGCGCGATGCCCGAGACGTGACCGAAGCAATCGCTTCAAATCCCATAGCCGTCCTCGTTCCGTGCCACCGCGTCATCAAGAAGGACGGCTCGATCTCCGGCTACCGCTGGGGCTTTAAGCGGAAGCGCGACCTGCTTGCACGTGAGCACCGGCTCGGGACCCTCAAAGCTGTCTAGAGTCCGCGCAACTGCAAAGCCCAGAAGAATAGCGGCACTGCTGCCACCGCCGTTCCCAATAGTAGAAAGGCACTCATCTTGAAGAGCCTGACGCGCCGCGTTTTTGCTCCATCCCAGTCGTAAACCATCGTCTTACTCCCACTAAGACAACACTTACTCAACCGCACAGTGCCTATATTTTTTGCAGCACTGACGCCATAGACAAGCGCTGCCTATGGTTTATCCACACTATACAAGCACATTCGAACACGTTTATGAAGATGGTGCGAGCGACGGGGATCGAACCCGTATAGCCTAAGGCCGAGAGATTTTAAGTCTCTTGCGTCTACCAGTTTCGCCACGCTCGCGCGCCGTCCAGATCAACGACTTAGGCGGATTCGTCAAGAAAATGTTTGCGCGGCTCTGTGGGTGGCGGAAAAACCTGTCTGGTAAACACTGTCCCAAAATAAAACGGCGGCCCAAAAGGACCGCCGTCTTGTAGAAAGTTCTAGATTGAACTCAGGCGAGCTTTGCAGCGATCTTGGCGACGTGCGCGCCCTGATACTTGGCAGCTTCGAGTTCGATTGCCGAAGGCTGGCGGGAGCCGTCGCCGTTGGTGATGGTGGATGCGCCGTAGGGCGAGCCGCCCTTGACTTCTTCCGTGCCCATCTGACCCTGGAAGGCATAGGGAAGGCCGACATAGGCCATGCCGTGATGCAGGAAGGTCGGGACGAAGCCGAGGATCGTCGATTCCTGGCCGCCGTGCTGCGTGGCGGACGAGGTGAACATTGAGCCGAGCTTGCCGACGAGCTTGCCGGTGAACCACAAGCTACCGGTCTGGTCCCAGAAATTGCGCATCTGCGAAGTGACCGTGCCGAAACGCGTGCCGGAGCCGACGATGATCGCGTCGTAGTCAGCCAGTTCATCGACGGTGGCGATCGGCGCTGCCTGATCGAGCTTGTAGTAGGAAGCCTTGGCGACTTCTTCGGAAACCAGTTCCGGAACGCGCTTGACGACGACATCAGCGCCGGCGGACTTCGCACCTTCCGCCACGGCATAAGCCATGGTTTCGATGTGGCCATAAGCCGAGTAGTAGAGGACGAGAATCTTCGCCATTGTTATCTCCATCAAGGATTGATTGAAATTCGTAACCGCGACCGTTCTACCAGCGCATCCGGTTCAATATAGCCCTGCGCGCAAGAACTCACTGTTCACCGCCTGTAGACGAAATTTCACTTGAGGTTTCGGTTTCGACCCTTGAGCTGCTTCGCTTTGCCGTTTGCAAACTGGCCAAACGGCGCTACCTATTTTCAAGCTTCACACCACGGAAATATCCCCATGAGCAATGAGACTGTCGTTACCGCCGCCATGCTAGCCATCGGCGACGAGCTTCTTTCCGGCCGCACCAAGGACAAGAATATCGGCCATCTCGCCGATATGCTGACTATTTCGGGCATCGACCTGAAGGAGGTGCGCATCGTCGCCGACGAGGAGGATGCAATCGTCGAGGCGCTGAACGCACTTCGCGGCAAATACGACTATGTCTTCACGTCGGGCGGCATCGGGCCGACGCATGACGATATCACCGCAGATGCCGTCTCCAAGGCCTTTGGCGTTCCCTGCGAGCATGATGCGGCGGCGATGGTGCTGCTTGCCGAAATGTACAAGCGCCGGGAGATGGAATTCACCGAGGCCCGCCAGCGAATGGCCCGCATGCCGCGTGGTGCTGCCCATATCGCCAATCCGGTATCGACCGCGCCCGGCTTCATCATCGGCAATGTCTATGTCATGGCGGGTGTCCCACAGGTCTTCCAGGCCATGGTCGACAATGTGCTGCCGACGCTGAAGACGGGCACGCCTGTCCTCTCCCTCGCTATCGCCTGCCCCTATGGCGAAGGCGAGATCGGCACACCGCTGGCGGCGATCCAGAAAGCGCATCCGGAAACCAGCATCGGCTCCTATCCGCGTTACGTGGGGCAGAAATTTTCAACGGAGATCGTGGTGCGCGGCCGCTCGCAGGATGTGATCGAGGCTGCAGGTGCGGACGTGCGGGCCATGATCGAGGATATCAGACGCAGGAAGGACATTGCCGAAAACCATTCGGCGGACGCGTGAGGACTGTGTGCGGTCTTGATCATGGTCAAGGAACCGCAGCGCATTCCGGCGCATTCCCTTCCTCGCGGACCATCATTTCAGCCGCAAAGGAGAATTGATATGTCTTATAAAACCATTCTTGCCATTCTGGATACAGCAGACAATAGCGGCGCCGTCGCCGATTTCGCCTTTGCCATTGCCGCTGAAAGCGGCGCCCATGTGATCGGCCTGCATGCCGAAACGATTGCCGCCGTGCCGCTGGTCGCGCCGATGGAAATTCCCGATCCCGTCGCCGTGCAGGCGCTTCAGGACATGGCCCATTCAGAGACTATCGCGGTCGAGCGGATATTCCGCGCCCGTGCGGAGGCTACCGGTGTTTCCTTCGAATGGCGCGCCTTTGCGACGTCGACGGGATATGGCTCGGGATCGCTGATCGAAAGCGCGCGCAGTGCCGACCTGCTGATCGCCTCGCAGGCCGATCCCGCAAGACCCTCCGACAGCCACGTGAATGTCGACGAATTCCTGTTCGAAAGCGGACGCCCGGTACTGATGATCCCTTACATCATCCGCCAGCCGAAGCCGATCAAGCGCGTGCTGATTGCCTGGAATGGCTCGAAGGAAGCGACGCGCGCCACCTTCGATGCCCTGCCGATCCTGAAGGCTGCCGAAGCCGTGGAAATCTTCTCCGTCGATCCGGCCGAGACAGCGACACAATCGGCGACGATGGCCGGCGCCGAGATCGCCGCAACGCTTGCCCGCCACGGCGTGAATGTGACGCTTGCCACCGCCGCAAGCGGCGACAAGAACACCTCACATGTCATCGAGAACCGGCTTTCGGACGACAGCATCGACCTCCTGGTCATGGGCGCCTACACGCATTCCTGGCTCTGGCAGGCGATCTTCGGCGGTACGACAAGGACGCTTTTGCATTCCATGACGGCGCTGACATTGCTCTCGCGTTAAGGCCGCTCTTGCCTTTTGCCTCCAAATCCCGCTAATTGCGGCGACCGATGATATCAGGCTTCGGCATCCATCGCGCAGTTCCGGCTGCGCGATTTGCGTTTTGCCAGCCGATATTCACTCGGTCGCCGGCAAACGGCGTGTCGTTTCTTCATGCCGCGGAGCAGCCCGATGTCCCTTCCCGATAAAGCCTTTCCCGTTTCCTGGGATCAGTTCCACCGCGATGCGCGTGCGCTTGCCTGGCGGCTCGCCGGCCTCGGCCAGGAGTTCAAGGCGATCGTCTGTATCACCCGTGGCGGCCTCGTTCCGGCGGCGATCATTTCGCGCGAGCTGAACATCCGCCTCATCGAGACGGTTTGCGTCGCGTCCTATCATGACTACGTCAACCAGGGCGACATGGTGCTGCTCAAGGGCATCGCGCCTGAACTGATGGAAAACGGCGGTGAAGACGTACTCGTCGTCGATGACCTTACCGATACCGGCAAGACAGCCGCCCAAGTGCGCGGCATGCTGCCGAATGCGCATTTTGCCTGCGTCTACGCCAAACCCAAGGGCGTGCCGACGGTCGACACCTTTATCACCGAAGTCAGCCAGGACACCTGGATCTACTTCCCCTGGGATATGGGCTTCACCTACCAGGAGCCGATCGCCAAGGGTGCTCGCGGCTAACAGCTGCCGACGCGAGCAACCTCCGGTTTTACGACCGAAAATTGTCCCAATATTTGTCTCCCCGATAGCGGATTCCAGCCCCTGCTCGGTAACGTCCATTTTATTTTATTAGCATAACGTCAGGCAACTACCGGTCGTAAAGACCGGATGTAAAGTGGGGCTGAATGCGGTTGGGGAAGCGCAATGGCATGCTGGGGCAAGATTCGAACGGCAGCGGCCCTCGGGCTGATCGGCTGCCTGTTTCCTTATACGCCTGCCGGGGCCGAGCCGGCCTATATCAGCGTCGTGCGTGAATATGTCGAAACGCTCGTCCGGCCGATCGTCGAGGCGCCGGTCGTCGTGAAGGCAATCGAGGAGCAGAACGCCAAATTCGGCGATGTCAGCGAGATGGACATGCGAGTGCTGGACGAAACCTACCAAGCGGAGGTCGCCCAGGGCGATTTCCAGATGGTCAAGGCGCTGATGGAGAAATCCGTCTCGCATTATCTCAAATCAAAACAGGATGATTCGCAGGGAACGATCCTCGAATTCTTCGTCACCGACTGTCACGGGCTGAATGTCGGCCAGAGCACCATCACGACGGATTACTGGCAGGGCGATGAGGACAAGTTTCTCCAAACCTTCGCCCGCGGTTCGCAGGAGATCTATATCAGCCGGGCCGAGCGCGACGAGTCGACCCAGCTTCTGGAGACTCAGGCAAGCTTCGTGATCACCGACGAGATGGGCAAGCCGATCGGCACGGCGACCGTCACGATTGCCATCGACGCCCTCTAGAAAGTGCTGATTTCCTTCAACGAATCGCCATGCGCATTTGCGTCGCAAAAGCCATCCTAACTTTTGCCGCAGCCGATTTTTTTAACATTCCGGCCTTTCCCTTGCCCGAGCAGCGGCGCAAGCCCTTGTATTTTCAGGCTTCCCCAGACTTTCCCCAGTCTTCACAAGGCCATCCACAAGATGTTGTGGTTAGCAATCGGTTACGTTCCACCCCTTGACGGAATCAGCGGTTTCAAACTTAATGTTTCAGATGTTGCGGCGGCGACTGAACCGGAGGTAACGAGACCGGTTCTTCCAAGGAAAATTGAACGCAGAATCAGGGTGTTGGACCGCCAAGAGCGGTGACATCCGAAGGCATTTCTGCGCCTTATTCCCGGCCTCAAAAAGCGACATCGGGGACTGGTAAAAATAAGCTGTTAACACTATATTTAGCGTTTGCAGCCAGCCTCACCACAAGATACAGGAAAATCATCTCCGGATGACAATCCTGTCACAAGACGGAACGAGCACTGGCCGCGCGAAGGGACAACGCGTAGCCGGACGGGAATTTTGCGCCCTTTCGGGTGCCAACAAGAGGTTAAGAACATGCGCATCGAACGTCGGTTTACGAAGGCTGGTCAGGGCGCCTATGCGGATATCGAATTCCGCAAAGCGACGAGCGAGATCAAGAACCCGGACGGCTCGATCGTCTTCCGCCTCGAAAACATTGAAGTTCCCGCGCAGTTTTCCCAGGTCGCCACCGACGTTCTGGCACAGAAATATTTCCGCAAGGCCGGTGTCCCTGCCCGCCTGAAGAAGGTCGAGGAGAACAGTGTCCCCTCCTTCCTGTGGCGCTCCGTTGCCGACGACGCTGCGCTGAAGGACCTGCCGAAGGACGAACAGACCGGCTCGGAAATCGATGCGCGTCAGGTCTTCGATCGCCTCGCCGGCACCTGGACCTATTGGGGCTGGAAGGGTGGCTATTTCTCTTCCGAGGAAGATGCAGCAGCGTTCAAGGATGAGCTTGCCTATATGCTCGCCACGCAGCGCGTTGCCCCGAACTCCCCGCAGTGGTTCAACACCGGCCTGCACTGGGCCTACGGCATCGATGGTCCCGGACAGGGCCACTTCTACGTCGATCCCTTCACCGGCAAGATCACCAAGTCCAAGTCTGCCTACGAGCATCCGCAGCCGCATGCCTGCTTCATCCAGTCCGTTGAAGACGACCTCGTCAACGAAGGCGGCATCATGGACCTCTGGGTGCGTGAAGCGCGCCTGTTCAAGTACGGTTCCGGCACCGGCTCCAACTTCTCCATGCTGCGCGGCGAAGGCGAAAAGCTTTCCGGCGGCGGCCGCTCTTCCGGCCTGATGAGCTTCCTGAAAATCGGCGACCGCGCTGCTGGCGCCATCAAGTCTGGTGGTACCACGCGCCGCGCGGCCAAGATGGTTGTCGTCGACATCGACCATCCCGATATCGAGGAATATATCAACTGGAAGGTCAAGGAAGAGCAGAAGGTTGCTGCCCTCGTGACCGGCTCCAAGGTTGTCGCCCAGCATCTGAAGGCGATCATGAAGGCCTGCGTCAATTGCGAAGGCGACAACGGTGACTGCTTCGACCCGACCAGGAACCCTGCCCTGAAGCGCGAAATCCGCGCTGCCAAGAAGGACCAGGTTCCGGAAAACTACGTCCAGCGCGTCATCCAGTTTGCCCGCCAGGGCTACAAGGACATGGAGTTCAAGACCTACGACACGGACTGGGATTCGGAAGCTTATCTCACCGTCTCCGGCCAGAATTCCAACAACTCCGTCTCGATCAAGGACAACTTCCTGCGCGCTGTCGAAGAAGATGGCGATTGGAACCTGACCGCCCGCAAGGACGGCCGGGTGATGAAGACGCTGAAGGCCCGCGATCTCTGGGAAACGATTTCCTATGCCGCCTGGGCATCGGCCGATCCGGGCATCCACTTCAACACGACGATGAACGACTGGCACACCTCGCCGGCCGGCGGCCCGATCCGCGGCTCGAACCCGTGCTCGGAATACATGTTCCTCGACGACACAGCCTGCAACCTCGCCTCGCTGAACCTGCTGCAGTTCAAGGACAAGGCAACCAAGCGCATCAATATCGGCGACTACGAACATGCCGTTCGTCTGTGGACCGTCGTGCTCGAAGTCTCGGTCATGATGGCGCAGTTCCCGTCGAAGCGCATCGCTGAGCTTTCCTACGAATACCGCACGCTCGGCCTCGGCTACGCCAATATCGGCGGCCTGCTGATGTCGACTGGCATCCCCTATGACAGCGCCGAGGGCCGCGCCATTGCCGGCTCACTGACGGCGATCATGACCGGCGTCTGCTATGCGACATCTGCCGAGATGGCTGCCGAACTCGGGCCATTCCCGAATTTCGCACCGAACCGCGAGCACATGCTGCGCGTCATCCGCAATCACCGCCGCGCCGCCCATGGCGAAAACACCGGCTATGAGGCCCTCTCGGTCAACCCGGTCGCGCTGATCCATTCGGAAAACCCGGACCAGGATCTCGTCGCCCATGCGAAGGCTGCCTGGGACAAGGCGCTCGAACTCGGCGAAAAGCACGGCTACCGCAACGCGCAGGTCTCGGTTATCGCACCGACCGGCACGATCGGCCTCGTCATGGATTGCGACACGACCGGCATCGAGCCTGACTTCGCTCTGGTAAAGTTCAAGAAGCTGGCCGGCGGCGGCTACTTCAAGATCATCAACCGCGCCGTTCCGGATGCGCTGCGCACGCTCGGCTATTCCGAAAGCCAGATCGCCGAGATCGAAGCCTATGCAGTCGGCCACGGCAACCTGAACCAGGCGCCGGCCATCAACCCCTCGACACTGAAGGCCAAGGGCTTCACTGACGAGAAGGTGGAAGCTGTCAACGCTGCTCTCAAGAGCGCCTTCGACATCAAGTTCGTCTTCAACCAGTGGACGCTCGGCGCCGACTTCCTGAAGACGACCCTGAAAGTCTCCGACGAGCAGCTCAGCGACATGAGCTTCAGCCTGCTCGACCATATCGGCTTCTCGAAGAAGGACATCGAGGCTGCCAACATCCACGTCTGCGGTGCAATGACGCTGGAAGGTGCACCCTTCCTCAAGAACGAGCACCTGCCGGTTTTCGATTGCGCCAATCCTTGCGGCAAGATCGGCAAACGTTACCTCTCGGTTGAGAGCCACATCCGCATGATGGCGGCTGCCCAGCCTTTCATCTCCGGCGCGATCTCCAAGACGATCAACATGCCGAACGAGGCAACGGTCGAGGACTGCAAGAACGCCTACATGCTTTCCTGGAAGCTTGGCCTGAAGGCAAACGCCCTCTACCGTGACGGCTCCAAGCTGTCGCAGCCGCTCAACGCCTCGCTGATCGAGGACGATAACGATGAGGATGCGCTTGAGGATCTGATCCAGCAGCCGGCAGCGGCCCAGGCCGTGACGGTCACCGAGAAGATCATCGAGCGCGTGATCGAGCGTGTTTCCCGCGAGCGCGAGAAGCTGCCGAACCGCCGTCAGGGCTACACCCAGAAGGCTGCCGTCGGCGGTCACAAGGTCTACCTGCGCACCGGCGAATTCGGTGACGGCCGTATCGGCGAGATCTTCATCGACATGCACAAGGAAGGCGCCGCCTTCCGTGCGATGATGAACAACTTCGCCATCGCCATCTCGCTTGGCCTGCAATATGGCGTGCCGCTGGAAGAATATGTGGAGGCCTTCACCTTCACCAAGTTCGAGCCTGCCGGCATCGTCATCGGCAACGACGCGATCAAGAACGCCACGTCGATCCTCGACTACGTGTTCCGCGAACTCGCCGTTTCCTATCTCGGCCGTCACGATCTTGCCCATGTCGATACGTCTGATTTCTCCAACACCGCGCTCGGCAAGGGCATCCAGGAAGGCAAGACGAACCTGCTCTCCACCGGCTGGACCCGCGGCTACAAGCCGACGCTCGTTCCCGGCACCGGCGGCGAACGCCAGGCCGGCGAGCCCAAGGGCGCGGCAACGGCAGCCCCTGCCCGCGCCTCCTCGATCGGCTCGGTAACCTCCTTTGCGGGGGCAGCAGCCCGCAAGCTGGAGCCGACAGTGGCCATCTCCACCTCCGAAATCGTCGCCTTCAAGCGCGACTATGAGGAGCGTGCCAAGGAACTGACCGAGGAGATCGCCGAAGAGGTGATCGAGGAAACCGGCACCGAGGCAACCGCCCTCTTCTCCGACAAGGCCGCAGCCGACGCTGCCTCGGCCAAGACGGAAGCCAAGAAGATGGAAGCCGAACGCCGCGCCCGCTCGATCATGCAGGGCTACACGGGCAACATGTGCTCCGAGTGCCAGAACTTCACGATGGTGCGCAACGGGACTTGTGAGAAGTGCGACACTTGCGGTGCGACCAGCGGCTGCAGCTGATTTCTTCGGGAAAATTCAGGTTTCCGCGCAGCTAAATCCGGTCGGCATTTGAAGAAAAGGGTGAATTTACATCTTTCGATTGAGCAATAAGAAGAGAACAGCCTTCATTGCAGCCAATCGAAAACTGATCCGCTCGGACAGAGGTCCGATTTCCTTCAGAACAGACCAATCAGAAATCAACTCCAGGTGCGCAGGCGCCTGGAGTTTTTTGTTCAGAGGCGATTGGCAATCTCATGGGATTTGCCAGGCTCAGATCATCGCGGGAACGAGTAACGGCCAATGCTCTTGTGGCGAAAGGCGGACGATCGTGCGATCTCGTTTATCCAATTCGTCGCGACCCATGACTTCCCTCGTTCGAAACGCTCACGCCGTAATCCTGTCGCAATGGTCGTCGTGAAGATAGGATCGCAAAGGTGGACGAGACATGAAGATCCTGTTGGTCGAAGACGAGACAAGGCTGGCGGAAGCGATTGCGGCCTCGCTCACTAAGAAGGGCATAGCGGTGGATCACACCGCTCTTCTTGGGGATGCAATCGAACTGGCTCGACAACAGACCTACGATGCGATCGTGCTCGACAGACGTCTGCCGGACGGCGACGGCATCACATTCATTCCCTGGCTACGAAGCTCCAGCGTCGTAACGCCGGTCATCGTCCTGACTGCCAGAAACGAACCGAAGGAAAGAGTAGCGGGCCTCGATCTCGGCGCCGACGACTATCTGGGCAAGCCGTTTTTGATGGAGGAGCTTTTCGCTCGACTGCGCGCTGTCATGCGACGCCCGTCGGCCTTGGCGGAGCCGTCCATAGTCCTGGGGCGGATGACCGTGGATCCGATCCGGATGGACGTCATGGTCGGCGAACTGCAGCTCGACCTGCCTCGTCGAGAGCTGATGGTGCTCGTTACCCTTGCAAAGCGAAAAGGCAAGACCGTCCTCAGATCGGTGCTGGAAACCGAAATCTACAATTACGAGGAGACGATCCAATCCAACGCGCTGGATGCCCATGTATCGCGACTGAGAAAACGCTTAACTGACGCGGACGCCGGCGTGTCCATCCACAACATCCGCGGGGTCGGATACCTGCTGAAGGAACATTGATGCGATTTCCGAATACGTCGTCGCTGTGGTGGAGACTGAGCTGGCAGCTCAGCGTGCCATTCGTCGTCATCACGGCATCGGAGATCGTCGGTCTATGCATCTATGGGGCGATGATCCATTCTCCGAACGTCGGTATGCAGCGCCGGCTTCTGAATGCCCTGGAAGGGTCCTTGAACTACGAACCTGGACAAGGACTTCGCATCAAGGACAGCGAAGAGCTCGCAGCGTTGAAGAATGATACCCCCAATCTCTTTTTCTACGCTGCGGCCCCAGACGGAACGGCTGTGGCATATGGGAATATTCCGCCTGCGTACACACAGCTCACCAAGTTCGTGCCGCTTATCAAGGACGCCGACATTCGCGGCACGTCGGCAAGTGGCCCGGTGCCGGCTTCAGTCGACGACTTTGAGATCAATAAGACCGAGATCCGGGTGCTTTATGGCGGTCGCAACGGAAGCGAGTCGACATTCCTTGCGATACTCGGCAGCGCATATCCGATCTACGTGCCTCTGCTCGCGGTTACGCTGCCCGCCCTCTTCTTCGCCGTGCCGCGACTGGTCAGGCGTTCGCTCTTAGGGCTGAGCCACGTCGTACAGAAAGCTCCGGAGATCGACCCTCGCCAGCCAGGATCCCGGCTGCCGGTGGATCGGGTTCCGAGCGAGGTCGTTCCGCTTATCCATGCGTTCAATTCCGTCCTAGAGCGCCTCGAGCAGCAGTTCGCAGCCAGAGAACGTTTTCTCATCGACGCCGCACACGAGCTCCGCACGCCGATTGCCGTCATGCAGACGCGTATCGATACGACCCTGGAAGGAAGCACGCGTGACACCATGATGGATGACATCGGGCGCCTGCGGGAGACGGCGGAGCAATTGCTCGACTTCGAGCGAAGCGAGCAGTCCCCGGAGCCGTTTGAACAAGCCGACCTAGTGGAAGTCGCCAGGAACGTCGTCGCCGACCAAGCCCCGCTTGCCCTCAGAAGCGGATATGAGATCTCGTTCGACACTGAAGTGGACGAGCTTTATCGCGTGGTAAGTCCGTCGGCCATGTCACGCGCGATAGGCAACCTTGTGCGCAATGCGATCGACCATGGCGGAAATGCCGGCACGATATCGGTGCGCGTGTCCGAACGTGGAGGCATCTCGGTTTCGGACGAGGGCCCCGGCATTCCAGCACCGCATCGAGACCTCGTGTTCGAACCATTCTACAGGGTCACACCGCGGAGCACGGGTGCCGGCCTCGGGTTGAGCATCGTGAAGCAGATCGTGACCCGTCACCGAGGGAGCGTAGCTCTCGACGGCAATCCGACAGGAACAACCGTAACCATCAGCCTGTGACAGATATATTTTCCGTCCGAATCTGCCCTTTATTGTAATAGCGTCGCAAGGCAGGACCGCAGTGTCCGGTCAACGAGTTCAAAACAGGTTCTTGGCCACAATGAAATCATCAACCCATTCCACGGCGCATGCATGAGAGACCGGTTGGCGCGATAAACCGGGCCGCCACTCGTCCTGACGCGCGGTCAACGAAGCGCAGTAAAAATGAAATGGCCGAACCAACGGGTCCGGCCATTTTCCTATTGGAACAACGATAAGAGCCAGATGCTTGATCTGGATAGCCTAGCCTTGCCTAGAAGCGGCGCGGTGCTTCCGGCTTGTTTCCGACGATGCTGTCGATCCGCTCCAGCACATCTGATGTCACCTTATCCTTGTGCGAGAGGGCCGCGAGATTGTCCTGCAGCTGGCTTGAGCGCGATGCGCCGAGGATGACGGTCGAGACGTGCTTGTTGGCAAGGCACCAGAGGAGGGCAAGATGGGTGATCGACAGGCCGATCTCGTTCGAGAGCTTGGCAAGCTGGCGAACCTGGTCCAGTTGGGCGCGGCCGGCGTCGGTGGACCATTTTTCCTTCAGCCATTCGTAGCCGGGCAGGTTCATGCGGCTGTCGGCCGGCACGCCGTCATTGTATTTGCCGGTCAGGACGCCCGAGGCGAGCGGTGACCAGATCGTGGTGCCGAGGCCGATCAGGTCGTAGAGCGGGAGGTAGTCAGCTTCGACTTTCTGACGTTCGAAGATGTTGTACTGCGGCTGCTCCATGGTTGGCGGCGTGATACGCAGGTCGCGTGCGACGGCGTAGGCTTCCGTCAATTGCTGTGCGGACCATTCCGACGTGCCCCAGTAGAGCACCTTGCCCTGGGCGACGAGATCATGCATCGCGCGGACCGTCTCCTCAATCGGCGTATCAATATCCGGGCGGTGGCAGAAGTAGAGGTCGAGATAGTCGACCTGAAGCCGCTTGAGAGCTGCGTGGCAGGCGTCCGTCACATGCTTGCGCGACAGGCCGCGTTGCGTCGGCTTCTGACCACCCCAAAAAACCTTGCTCGAGACGACGTAGCTGTCGCGGCTCCAGGCGAGCGACTTCAGCGCCTCGCCCATGACGATTTCGGACTTGCCGCTTTCATATCCTTCGGCATTGTCGAAGAAATTGATCCCGCTGTCGTAGGCGAGCTTCATGAGATCGACAGCGTCGCCGCCATTGACCTGCTTACCGAAAGTGACCCACGATCCGAAAGAGAACTCACTCACCTTCAGACCCGATTTTCCCAAACGACGATATTCCATCACATATCTCCCAAAACTCATAAAATCTGCCGCCCCAAAATTGAGGTCGGCTTCGTACAATCAGGCAATGACTGATTTCGCGTAACCTATCTTATTGTCAATAATATGCGAGGCCCCGCAGTCATAAAGTCCTGCGTCCTATTGCATCACTTTTTCCGTGAGCCTATTCGGGGCCCGCGGGGCAGAACCGCGCCTCTCGCTAGTAGCTGCAAGGGCGATCGTTGCCAAATCCGCCGAGGCACGCCGGTCGGAGCCCAAAGTCGGTGCTTTGGGGCCCATACCCGATCGAACCGGTTTGTATCGAACTATCCGAGCTGGTCGTGCAGGACGAAGCGATGATTGCCACGATGACAGCTGATCCAATGACCAGCAGTTTTCGAAATTGAGACATTTGATCTACCCCCATACCGATAATCGGCGACACCGGAATGCAGCGCATATCAGTGTCGGCTAAAGAAATAGGCCGGGCCGGAGTTCCGAGAACAGCGCTGTCGATCAAGATTTCGTCATTTGCGCAGTCTGCTGAGATCGACCGTCCAGCCTTGAGCTTCTGGCGACTGCCGGGAGGCGGCTGGTGTTTTTTGCAGCATCCAATACAACTTACGAAAAGTCAGCCTCTGAAACTCAATTGCGAACCATCGCTTTTTCGCCGGGACTTTCATGCAAATTTTCAAAGCATTGCGTAGCCGCCGTCCGGACTGCGCTGCAGTTATCGGCTTGATATTCGGCCCTGACGTCGTGATGGCCTATCTTGGCCGCGGTTTGATGGCAATCGCCTATTTCGTCGGTGGCGTCTCGGTGTCCGCAGCGCTGATCTGGCTCTTTATCAGGCTTTCAATTCCAGGCGCCTACGGGACGCTTGTGGTTCTTGCCTGGCATTCGTTCGGCGCCGTTCTCGGCTATCGTGTCGCGAAATCGCTTCCAAGCGGCGGCACCTTTCCGTGGTACTCGCGGTGGTACAATATCATCCTGCTGTTTTCGGCTGCTATCTTTCCCCTGGCTATGCTTGCCAGAGGTTTCGCCTTCTAGGCGCTCAATCAATCCGCCTCAATCGCCTTGAGCCAAACCGTAACCGCTACAGCTCCGCCATCCGGATGACCGAGGGCGCGGTCGCCGAGGTAACTTGCGCGGCCCAATTTCGGCCGCATCGCCTTCGTGGCTTCCGCTCCGGCAATGCCGGCGGCAACGGCCCCCTGCCATGCGTCACGGGTCGGCTGGCCCTTTGTCAGGCTTGCGATGAAGGTATCTGCGGCGGGGCGCAAGGCATCGATCATCGTCCGGTCACCGGGCTTTGCGCCGCCGAGATCGGAGACGGCCTGGACGGTGGCGGAGAAGGCCTCGGCCATCTCGACTGATGTCGGGGTCTCAATGCCTGCGAGCTGGCGTGATGCGCGCATCAGGGCGGTGGCATAGAACGGTCCGGAGCTGCCGGCGATTGCGCGTCTGAGAGCATCGCCCATCGCCATCAATCCGCTTCCGACATCCGCGAAGGCGGCATCGGGAAGTGCGAGAACGGCTTCGGCACCGCGTTTCATGCTGGCGCCAAGATCGCCATCGCCGGTGATGCTGTCGAGTTCGGTCAGATGCGCTTCTGCGGCGATCAACGCGTTTGCCACAGCCTGCGCTGTCTTCTGAAGTTGCTTGCCGGCGGCGGTAATCGTGCGGGATTCGGGTGGGCTTTCAGCTGATCTCAACGAGGGAAGTACTCGGATGCGATTGACCGCCCCGCTTCGGGGCCATGCACTTGCAGACGTCGGTGCATCGATCAGTTCAAGCGACCTGATATCGACATGCAGGATGGAGAGCGAGAAACCCGGCATGTCCAGGGCGGACAGGAGCGTGCCGGCCCAAGCCCTTTCGACCGTGACGCCTTTGCCTTCAAGTAAAGCGAGTGTGGAACGCGCGACTATTGACAATTCCATCGGCGGGGTTGCGCCAAGACCATTGACCAGCAGGACGACACGGTCGCCCTTCTTGAGCTTGCCATCGGCTTCGATCGTTTCCAGGACGAGCGAGACGAGCTGGTCGACCGGTGCGATCGGCATGCGGCGAACACCCTGTTCGCCATGGATGCCGAGACCGACTTCGATCTCCTGTTCGCCGAGAGAGAAGCCGGGTTTCCCGACTGCCGGCAGGGTGCAAGACCCAAGTGAAATGCCCATGGATGAGAGCTGTTCGGATGCTGACCGGGCGATGCGGGCCACTTCCTCCAGTGGCAGGCCTTGCTCGGCGGCAGCACCGGCAAGCTTGTGCACCAGAACCGTGCCGGCGATGCCGCGGCGGCGGTCGGCGGGAACGGTTTCCCGGAGCGCTACGTCATCGGCAACAACGACGATCTCGACGGGAATTCCTTCCGCGCGCGCCAGTTCCGCCGCAAGGCCGAAATTCAGACGGTCGCCCGTATAGTTCTTGACGATGAGCAGCGCACCGGCCGGGCCGCTTGCGGCCATGATGCCGGCCAGAACGGCATCGGTGCTCGGCGAGGTGAAGACATTGCCAGCAACCGCCGCCGTCAGCATGCCGCTGCCGACATAGCCGGCATGCGCAGGCTCGTGGCCGCTGCCGCCGCCCGAGAGAACGGCGACTTTACGCTTGGCAGGTTCAGGAAGATCGGACCGGATTACGACATTTTCGTCGGCCAGCAATATGGTTGCCGGGCTGAGCGCCACGACCCCTTCCAACATTTCCCTTACGACGGTGGAAGGATCGTTGATCAGCTTCTTCATGGTTCTCTCCAACAACCAGCGCACCTGAACGCAATCGTCGTTCGATCAGTGACCTAGCACGATTTCCCCGAAGGTGAATACACGATCAAATCCGACGGAAACGCAGCGACGGATCGTCGCCACACCAGTCCGCTCAGAAGCGGGTTGCCGCAGCAAAGATTTCCGCCAGGCGCTCGATGCCAGCCTGGTCTTCGGCATCGAAACGGGCGGGTATCGGGCTGTCGAGATCGATGACGCCGACAATCTCATCGCCGTTCCTGATGGGAACGACGAGCTCGGAGCGGGATGCGGCATCGCAGGCGATATGGCCGGGAAACGCATGGACATCTTCCACCAGAATGGAGGCGCGCTCCTTGACTGCCGTCCCGCAAACGCCGCGGCCGATGGGGATGCGCACACAGGCAGGCTTGCCCTGGAACGGTCCGAGCACGAGTTCCTCACCCTTCAGCAGGTAGAAGCCTGCCCAGTTGAGATCGGGCATCATCTGGTACATCAGGGCCGAAGTGTTGGCGGCGTTGGCGATCATATCCGGCTCGCCTTCGAGCAGACCCTGCAGCTGCTGGGCAAGCTCTCGATAGAACTCGGCCTTGTTGTCCACTTCGATCGACGCCGCCTGGAACATTGTCACATCCACTTCCTGTTACTGAGCCGCTGATATAGGCGGTCAGGCGGGTTTTGACAAACGGCCGATCCGACTACGGCAGTTGAATTGCGGCAGCGAATCCGGTCAGATTTGCGCATGATGGAGACGATCAGAATATCGGCCGCCCTCCTGTTGCGGGGCGACGGTCACACACTTCTGGTGCGCAAGCACGGCACTACGGCCTTCATGCAGCCGGGTGGCAAGATCGAGCCGGGAGAGACGCCCGAGCAAGCCCTGACACGAGAGCTCTCGGAGGAAATCGGCGTCACCGCGAGGGCTGCCGAACTCGAATTCCTGGGGCAATTCCAGGCGCTAGCCGCCAACGAGCCGGATCATCTCGTTGTTGCCGAGGTCTTCCTGCTGCAAGTGAAGGACAACGATATCAAAGCAACGGCGGAGATCGAGGAGGTCCGCTGGATATCGCCGTCTGAACCGGGCGAGATCATCATGGCGCGGCTGACGGAACACCATATCCTGCCATTCTACCGCCAGCGGCAGAGCCAAACGGCCGGCTGAGGCACCAGGCATCCATTTTGCGGAAAGCGATGGGTGGGCAGATTGATGTCGCCGGATGCCGCTCTATTCTCCCAGTGGATCAAGGGAGGATCGTACCATGGCCTTCATTCGTACCCCAGATGCTTCCGCCAGCGAGAAGACGGCCTCGATGTACGCTTCGGCCGAAGCGAGCTACGGCTATCTGCCGAATATGTACCGCGCCTTCGGCCACCGGCCCGAGGTGATGGAGCACTGGGGAACGCTGCTTGCCAGCATTCGCGGCCATATGAGCCAGCGGCGTTATGAACTGGTGACGCTGGCGGCGGCCAGGGAGCTCAAGTCGTCCTATTGTATGCTGGCGCATGGCTCCGCGCTGCTGCGCGACGGCTTTACCAACGACAGTCTTTCGGCAGTCGCCGGTGGCAGCGAAAAAGCGCCCATCGATGCCGTCGAGCGGGCAATTATGGACTTTGCCGCCAAGGTGGCGCGCGATGCCACCTCGGTGACTCAGCAGGACATCGATGGCTTGAAGCGCCTCCAACTGAGCGACGCGGAGATCTTCGACGTGACCGCGGCAGCGGCAGCACGCTGTTTCTTCTCCAAGATGCTGGATGCGCTGGGTGCTGCACCCGATCATGCCTATGCCGAACGGCTCGATCCCAAACTTCGTCAGAATCTCGCCATCGGCCGGCCGATCGAAGGGCTGAATTCGAACCATTCGTAAGAGCGGGGTCGCGCGGTGTTGGAATGGTCCTTACTGTGCTGGCGGGTCTGCAAAATGCGTGATCGCGAACTCGGCGATCTTCTGGCCGGCCTTGTCGGCGTCATCAAGCACTGATGGGAAAAGCTGCCACTGATGCGGCATTCCCGGCCAGACCTCAGCCGTCACATCGACGCCGTCCTTGCGCGCCTTGTCGGCAAGTCGCAGCGTATCGTCGAGCAGCAGCTCGCCGGAACCGACTTGCAGCAGTAATGGCGGAAAACCCGAGAAATCGGCATATAGCGGGGAAATGTCGGGATCCGTCGCGGAATTGTTGCCGAGGTAGGCTTTACGCAGCGCCTCCAGCACATTCTTGTCCAGGACCTGATCGTTGGCGGCATTCGACGTGACCGATGCGCCTGATGCCGCCAGATCAGTGATCGGGCTGAGCGCCACGACGGCGGCCGGCAACGGCTGTCTGGAGCGCATCTGCCGCAGCACGGTTTCGATTGCGAGATTGCCGCCTGCGCCATCGCCCATAACAATGATATTTCCGTTGCTGTAGCCGCTATCAAGCAAATAGCGGTAGGCGCTCAAGGCGTCGTTGACCTGCGCTGGATAGCCATATTCCGGCGCCCGCCGGTAATCGATGAGCAATACGTCGCTGGAAGCGGCCTTGGCAAGCGAGCCGGCAAGCAGGCTGTGGCTGCGAATGGAGCCGCTGTAGAAGCCGCCGCCGTGAATGAACAGGATCACACGCCGTCCGATCGGATGATGAAGGCGCGCCGGCCAGAGAAGTTCAGCCTCAACCCCGCCAGCATCGACATGCCGGATCTGGATGCGTGTCGGTTCCGGCAGCGTTTCCATGAAGTCACGGAACGCGGTGCGCCGGTCCCTGAGGGTCTCAGCGCCCTTGAAATGTTCTTTCCAGCGGGAAACTAGCTTTTCGACCTGCTCCCGGGAGGCGGGTGTCTGTGCCGACATTTCCTGCGCCGATATTTCCAGCGGAAAGGCAGACAGCACCACGGCTGCAAGCGCTGACAGCAGCGCTGCGCGACATCCCACTTTCCACCGACTGACAGCAGAAAAAAACGGTTTTCTCATTCGCCCCTCCGGCGCTGTTCTTCCTTCGTGCGGCGCATCTTCACCACTTCACCACCGAGAGTCAAAAGGGAGTTTTGACTGATCGCATAAGTTCGTAGCCCGTATTTCTCGTTGTGCTAAACTACTTTAAGGAGGGGAAGATCATGGACAGAGCCGCCCTGCTCGGGACGTGGCGCATGATCTCGTGGACGCGAACCGTCGTTGCGACGGGAGAAGTCAGCGACGCCATGGGTGCCGATCCCATTGGATACATCGCCTATCACGCCGACGGCCGGATGATGGCCTTCGTCACCAACCGACGCCGGCCTAAACCCAACGGCAAAGCCCCCAACGACAATGAAAAGGCCGCACTTTTCGATACGATGCTGGCTTACACCGCCGCCTATACTCTGGAAGGCGACAAAGTGATCCATCATGTCGAGGCCGCCTGGAACCCGACATGGGAGCGGCCCCTTATACGCCCTGTGCATATCGAGGGCGACATGCTCGTCATCAGCGATGCACCCGGCATCGATCCTGTCACGGGAGAGGATGTCGTCTACCGGCTGGAATTCCGCAAACTCTGATACTCACTCGCCGCGGATCGCATCGATCACTGTCCGGAAGCCCGCCGAAATATGCCGCCGACTGGGATAGTAGAGGTAGAGCGGCTCCTCCGGCTGGCACCATTCGTCCAGCACCTGGATAAGCTGGCCGCTCGCAATCAGCGGCACCACCCTGCCCTCCCAGACATAGGCGAGCGCCACGCCGCTCAAGGCCGCTGCCGTCATCAATTCGTGGTCGTCGAGAGAGAGCGGGCCGGTCGGGTGGAAGGTGATGGCCTGGCCGTCCCGCTCAAAATCCCAGGGGTAACGCGCACCCGAGGGGAACATGTTCTGAATGCAGATATGGCGCTTCAGATCATGCGGCGTCTCAGGCTTTGGCCGGGTTTCGAAATAGGCGGGAGAGCCGACGACGACGAGGCGCATGCGCGGCTTGATACGCACGGCGATCATACCCTCGGTGACACGTTCGCCGAAGCGGATTCCGGCATCAAAACCTTCCTCGACGATGTCCACCAGCCGGTCCGTTGCCGCGATTTCGAGCTGCAGGTTGGGGTTCTTCATCAAGAGCGGACCGATGATCTGGCCGACGACGAAAGGCGCAATGGAATTGCCGACATTGATGCGCACACGGCCGAAGGGGGTATCGCGGAAACGGTTCAGCGCATCGAGTGCAGAACTGATCTCGCCGAAGGCCGGATCGAGATGAGAGCGAAGCAATTCGCCGGCCTCCGTCAGCGAGACGCTGCGGGTCGTGCGGTTCAGCAAGCGGATGCCGATGCGGTCCTCCAGATTGAGGACGGCGTGGCTGACCGCGGAGGCGGTAACACCCCTCTCCTCTCCTGCCTTGCGGAAGCTCTTGTGCCTGGCGACAGCGGCGAAGGCTGCCATTTCGGAAAGTTCGGTCGCTCTCATTACTGAATTTCACTCATCATAGTCTCTCAAATAACAAATCTTATACATGAGCGCGATTTGCGTCAAATTCCTCTCCGTCAGCAACGAACTGCTGAAACAAACACTCTCAAGGAAAGGGAATTGCCATGAAAGTCTGGTTTATCACGGGTGCATCGCGTGGTTTCGGCGCGCTGATGACCAAGGATGCTCTTGCCAGCGGTGACGCTGTCGTTGCCACCGCCCGCAACCCCAAGACCATCACCGAACAGTTCGGCGATCATCCGAACCTGCTTGCCGTCGCCCTCGACGTCACCAATGAAGAACAGGCCAGGCAAGCTGCCGCTGCCGCCGTTGCCCGCTTCGGCCGCATCGATATCCTCGCCAACAATGCCGGTTACGGCTTGCTCGGCGCGGTCGAGGAAGCAACGGCCGAAGAGATCGAAAAGATCTACGCCACCAACGTCTTCGGCCTGCTGAAGGTCACCCGCGCCGTGCTGCCCTATATGCGCCGCCAGCGCTCCGGCCATATCCTGAACTTCTCCTCGATCGGCGGCTACTACGGCTTCCCCGGCTGGGGCGTCTATGGCTCCACGAAGTTTGCTGTCGAAGGCCTGTCGGAATCGTTGGCAACCGAAGTCGAACCCTTCGGCATCAAGGTCACGATCATCGAGCCCGGCTTCTTCCGCACGGACTTCCTGCATGACAACTCGCTGGCAATCAGCCCAGCCTCCATTCCTGATTATGTCGGCACGCCGGCCGGCAACATGCACGACTTCGCAGCCGGCGCCAACCATTCGCAGCCGGGCAACCCAGCCAAGCTGACCGCCGGCATCATCGAAATGGTGAGCTCGGCCAACCCGCCGCTGCGCATGCCTTTCGGCAGCGATACGGTTGCCAAGATCGAGGAAGAGCATGCCAGCGTGGAAAAGGAACTGGCCCAGTGGCGCAAACTCGCCGTCTCCACGGACTTCGGACAGACCGGCTGAGAAGGCCTGACTTTCCCCCAGCAACAAGCGCGCCCTCCGGCGCGCTTCGTTCATTTCGGCGTGAAGATCGTCGCATCGGCAAGATTTTCACTCGCGCTGGCGCTGCGATGACCTAAATCTACGGGCGTCATCACGAATGCGGAAAGGCAAGGTATGACTATCAAATCCATTTGCATCTACGGAGCTGGCGCACTCGGAGGCGCGATTGCCGTCAAGCTGGCAAGCCGGCTCGGCGATGACGTGACCGTCTCGGTCGTCGCGCGAGGTGCGCATCTCAAGGCTATCCGTGAAGGCGGCCTTTCACTTCATGAGGCCGATGCCGACAGGCCGATCAATGTGCGGATCACCGCAACGGACAATCCGACGACACTGCCGCCGCAAGACCTCATCATCACCGGCCTCAAGGGACATCAGCTCGGCCCGGCAGCCGAGGGCATGGCAGCGCTGCTGAAGGACGGCACACGCGTGGTCATGGTGCTCAACGGTATTCCCTGGTGGTATTTCCATCGCGACACGCAAAGCGGCCATGCCGAGCTGCAGCTCGGTGAACTCGATCCCGGCGGCAAGCTGTGGAGCCTGATCGGTCCGGAACGGGTGATCGGCTGCGTGGCGCTGCAGGGAGCGGAAGTCGTCAATCCCGGTGAGATCCGCCTTTCCAATGTTGGTCGTTTCGTGCTTGGCGAACCGTCGGGCGAGATGTCGACCGATCTCGAAACCGTTGCCGGCCTCTTTGCCAAGGCAGGCCTCAATGTCTCGACCACGCCGCGCATTCGCGACGAGATCTGGAGCAAGCTGACGGGCAACGCGGCTTTCAATCCTCTCAGTGCTCTGACGCGCGCCTTGATGACCGACATTATGGCCAACCCCGCGCTCTTCGACACGGTTGGCAAGATCATGAAGGAAGTACGCGCCGTCGGCAGTGCATTGGGTGCGCAGTTCAGCATCACCATCGAGGAGCGGCTGGAGCAGTCGCGCCATATCGGGGCGGTACGCACGTCAATGTTGCAGGATCTGCTGGCCGGCAAGGCGTTGGAAATCGTGCCGCTCGTCGGCATGGTCGTCGCGCTTGGGCGCACTGCCAAGGTGCCGACGCCCGTATCGGAAGTCGTGCTGGCGCTGGTGACGCAGCTCGACAGGGAAAACCAGCGCGGCGGGTGACGGCCGCCTCTTTATGCGATTCCTATATCTTCGATCTCCACTCCGAATGGATTTCCTATCGGAGGCGGCAGTAGCCTTTGCCACAACAGCAAAGGTTACCGCCATGCGTGATGTCATGTCCCCCCGATACTTGCCGCTTCGCCCCTACCGCATCACGCGCGGCAAACGGCAGATGCGTGAGAAGCGCACGGCCCAGGCGCTGATGATCTTCGGCATCGTGCTCGCCTGCGTCGAATTCTATGTGATCCTCGGCTCGCTCTGAGGCCCCATCATGAACAGCATGGGAAGACTGCGCCCGGGTGGCGCGATCACTGCGCTCGTCACGCCGTTCCGCAACGGCGAAGTCGATGGCGCAGCATTGGAAGCCCTTGTTGAATGGCAGGTGCTGAGCGGCGTCGATGGACTCGCTCTCTGCACGGCGGCGGGTGAAGGGCTGAGCCTCTCACCACAGGAACGCCGCATGGTGCTCGACATCTGCATCCGGGCCGCGGCGGACCGTATTCCGGTGATCGCCGCGGCCGGAACCAATTGCACCGAGAGTACGATCGCGTTTATCCGGGATGCGGAAGAACGCGGTGCCCGCGCTGTGCTTATCACCGTACCCTATTATTCCAAGCCAGGGCAGAAGGGCATTCTGCATCATTTCCAGCAAATCGCTGCGGCAAGCAATCTGCCTGTTCTGATCGAGAATGCGCCCGCACGCACGGCGAGTGACCTGACGGTGGAAACGCTGGAGCGACTTGCCGAACTCGAAGCGATTGTCGCCATCATCGATGCTACCGGGGATATCGCCCGCTTCGCCAACGTGCCGGCGGCGCTGCGGCACCGCTTCCGTTTCCTGTCCGGCCATGACGGAGCGGCGCTTTCTTTTCATCTGGCGGGTGGCGACGGCATCGTGTCGGCGGCTGCCAATATCCTCCCGCGTCTCGTCACATCGCTGCAGCAGGCGGCCCATGGGAGCTATATTTCCGCAGCGCTGGCGCTCAGCGACAGGCTGAATCCGCTCGTGACTGCACTGGGTTCGGAGAGTGATCCAGCCCGGCTGAAATATGCGCTGCAGGTTCTGCGCGGCACGGAGCCCGATCTTCGCTTGCCACTCGTACCGGCAGAGGCCGAAAGCCGCTTCGCGATCGTAGCTGCGCTTTCTCCTTTTGTCGGCGGCAGCGCTCAGCGCATGGCGCTATCCCTATGAGATTTTAATATTTTCGCTTCCGGCGCCAAATGGAAACCCTATCCGCCAGCATCTATCTTGATGAGCGTGACACCGCCGCGACACTCAAACGGCGGTTGAGTTAGACTTCGAAAGGACAAACGATGTCACGCCTGACTGATATCAATGCCAAGACCGACCCGCTGCAACGTGGCGTAAGCGCCCATGCGGCCGATCCCTCCCATCCGCTGTTTGCCGGCCTGGTTGCCGTCGCACCGCGGCTCGGCGCCGTTATGGCTTTCGCCGGGCTCGTGCAGATGAGCTTCCATCTTATTTCCCAGTAAGCGCGGATCGAGGATCACGACAATGGCAAATGCACAGCAACGCCGGCAGATTTCGGCTCCTCTCACTCCTCGTCCGGCTCGCTTCACCGTCGGTCGCGACAAGGGCGGCCGCTGGATCGTCCAGGATCGGGAGGGGCTCGTCGGCGGTCTCTTCATCAATGAAGCCGCGGCCCTTCATTTCGCCGCGGAAGAGTGCAACCACAATCCCGATGAGATCTGCCGCGCCGCAACGGGCATAGTGCTCGATTTTGCACCTCTTGCGCGTAACACCGGCAATATCCACTAAATACTGTGCCGTTCCTGCCATTTTGAAACAGCAGGAGCGGCACCAGGCCCAGGATTTCCAACTTTTCCTTAACTGCCATCCTGATAGAGTCCCGCTTGCAGAGACTATATGTGCCGCGAGACCAATGCCGAAACCGAACTTCCGCTTCACCCATTACGATATCAAGGAACAGCGCGCCGGAACGATCGTCGAGGTGTCTCTGAGCGCCGTGAACAATGTGCGGCTGATGACGGCTCCGAACTTCCAGCGGTTCACCGAAGTGCTCGATTTCAAATATATCGGCGGTATCGCGCGCAAGTCGCCGGTCAGGCTCGCCATCCCCGAGAGCGGCCACTGGCATATCGTCGTCGATATGGAAGGCCATCACGGGCTGGCGGATTCTTCCGTCAAGCTGATCACCGCTCCGGCCGCACAGAAGCGCGCCTGACATTAGCGCTGCCTGATCTCAGCGCGGATTGCGCTCCTTGCGAAGTTTTGCCCACCAGTCCAGCCGTTTGCGGATCTCGCGTTCGAAACCGCGTTCCGGCGGATCGTAAAAAGTCTGGCGGCCCATCTTTTCGGGAAAATAATCCTGGCCTGAGAATGCATCCGGCTCATCGTGGTCGTAGCGGTAACCATCGCCATATCCCTCGCCCTTCATCAGCTTCGTCGGCGCGTTGAGGATATGCTTCGGCGGCAGGAGCGAGCCATTCTGCTTGGCGGCCATCGTCGCCGCCTTGAAGGCGGTATAGACGGCATTGGATTTCGGGGCGGTCGCGAGATAGACGCAAGCTTGCGCGAACGCCAGCTCGCCTTCCGGCGAACCGAGATAGTCATAGGCATCTTTGGCAGCGTTGCAGATTACCAGCGCCTGCGGATCGGCAAGGCCGATATCTTCCACCGCCATGCGCACCAGCCGCCGGCCGAGATAGAGCGGATCCTCGCCGGCATCGAACATACGTGCAAGGTAGTAGAGGGCGGCATCGGGATCGGAGCCGCGGACCGACTTGTGAAGCGCCGAGATCAGATTGTAATGGCCGTCCTGCGCCTTGTCGTAGACAGGCGCCCGGCGTTGGACGATGCGCGTCAGGCCTTCGGTATCGAAGGTCTCGCCCTCGCGAGCGGCGCGCCAGACTTCTTCAGCCAGCGTCAGCACCGCGCGGCCATCGCCATCAGCCATGCGGATCAGGCTGGCGCGTGCGTCCTCGGTCAACGGCAGTAGCCTGCCCTCGACCGTCTCGGCACGTTTCAGCAATTCCTCGAGGCTCTCTTCGTCATGCGACTTGAAGGTCAGCACCCGGGCGCGCGACAGAAGAGCGGCGTTGAGCTCGAAGGACGGGTTTTCCGTCGTCGCGCCGACGAGGATGACTGTGCCATCCTCCATGACCGGCAGGAAACTGTCCTGCTGGGCGCGGTTGAAGCGATGGATCTCGTCGACGAAGAGCAGCGTCTGGCGGCCATCCATGCGGCGCATGCGGGCGGCCTCGAACACCTTCTTGAGATCGGCAACGCCGGAGAAGATCGCCGAGATCTGTTCGAACGCCAGACCCGCCTCGCCCGACAGCAGCCGCGCGACCGTCGTCTTACCGGTTCCTGGCGGCCCCCAGAAGATCATGGAGCCAAGAGAGCCGCTCTCGATCATCCGGCGCAGAACGCCATCCTCACCGGTCAGATGTTCCTGACCGGTGACGTCGCCAAGTGTCTTCGGCCGCAGGCGATCGGCAAGCGGCCGCCGGCTGGCGACCTCTTCCGGAACACGCGGCGCGAAGAGATCGTCACTCATCGGAAGAACTGCCTGATGCGCTGACCATCGCGTTCGATCTCGACCCGCCAGAGGCTGGGATCGGAATCGGCGATCTCCTGCAGGTCGCGGCTGGTTTTCACTTCGGCCCCATTGATGGAAACGATGATATCCTTCGGCTCGAAGCCGAGTCGGGAAGCAGGAGACCCGCCCTCGACATCGGAGATAACCACACCCGCCGAATCGAGCGGCATCCTCAGTTCATCGGCCACACGCGGCGAAAGGTTTTCCACGACCGCACCGGTAAAGGGCGTGCGTCCGCCGATCGTGCGCTGATCGCGAGGCTGGGTTTCCGGCGCGCGGGCAAGGGCAAGCGTTATCTGCTGCTCGCGCCCGTTCTCCATGACCGTCAGGTTGACCGACCTGCCGAGGCCGGCCGTCGTCAATCGATAGAGAAGCGCATCCGGATGTTCGACAGAGACGCCATCGACGGCGGTGATGACCTCGCCCGCCTTGAGGCCGGCCTTGGCTGCCGGGCTATCCGCCGTGACCTTGGCGATCAGTGCACCGCGCGCCTTGTCGAGGCCGAGCGCATCGGCGACCTCAGAGGTCACCGGATCGAAGCTCGCACCGATATAGGGCCGCTCGAAGGATTTGACGCCGGAATCGGCCGAGGTCAGGAAGACCTTGACGAGATTGGCTGGAATGGCAAAGCCGATACCGTTCGAGCCGCCGCCGCGCGAGAAGATCGCCGTGTTGATGCCAATCAACTCACCCTTCATGTTCATCAGCGCGCCGCCGGAATTGCCGGGATTGATCGAGGCATCCGTCTGGATGAAAAAGCCGAACTCGTTCTTGACCACCTGATTGCGGGCAAGCGCCGAAACGATGCCGCTGGTGACGGTCTGGCCGACGCCGAAGGGATTGCCAATCGCCAGCACGAGATCGCCTACTTCCACCGCATCGGAATTGCCGATCGGCAGTGTCGGGAAATCCGCCTTGCTGTCGATCTTCAACACCGCGAGATCGACGCGGTCGTCACGCAGAACCACCTTGCAAGGGAATTCGCGGCCGTCGGACAGCGCCACCTTGATATCATCGGCGCCCTCGACGACGTGATTGTTGGTCACCACGGTGCCGTTCGCTTCGACGATGACGCCGGAGCCAAGCGAAGACTGCTTCTCGGAACGGTTCGGCATCTGTTGGCCGAAGAACTGTTCGAAGAAGGGGTCGCCGGCAAAGGGCGACTGACGCTGGACGGTCTTTTCGGCATAGACATTCACCACGGCACCCGAGGTCTGTTTGACCAGCGGCGCGAAGGAAAGCTGCATCTGCATCTGGCTTTCCGGCACGGTCTTGGTCTGCGCTTCGGCGACCGCCGGCAGCAGGAGCGTGAATGCCAGAAGAGAAACGGAGGCGTGTTTAAACAGGCCTTGCATGGGAATCCTTTTGAAATGCTCTCAAGAAAAATGTTGTAGCGCCCGACGCTAGAAAGGAAAGAGGGCGGAAGCATGGAAGATCGAGGCATCGCGGATTTGGGAATTTGAATCAGGAAAATCAAGCAGGTTACTGATATCTAAGCTCAAAAGCAGGACATAGTCACCGCGCAGGGACAACGTCCTCAAAGCCGGCGGACGGGTTTGATCCTTGCCATAAAACGGACCTGTATCATCTTTGCCGTGAGACCGAAACAGAGTGTCCTTGCAGCAGGAGAGACCATGAAGACCACCATCCTATTAGCAGCAGCCTGCGCCACGCTTCTCACGTTTGCACCACAAGGCGCGCAGGCAGCGAGCTTCAACTGCGATGCAAAGGAGCTGCAGCCAGATGAGAAGGTGATCTGTGAGAACCGGTCTCTCAACGACGCTGATGTGAAGATGGTGACGACCTTCGAGCTGCTGTCGGGACTGCTGGCCATGGGCGCGCGCGGTACGCTGCAGGACGAGCAGACCGCGTGGCTGAAGAAGCGGCAGGCCTGTGGCGCGGATGCTGCCTGCATTGGTGCTGCCTATCAGGAACGGTTGAAGCAGCTCGGCGAGACCTACAAGAACATCAATCGGCCCCTCTAAGGGTTCAGTCTTGATCTCCCCGGCCGCCCTGGAAATCGGCAATCATCTCGTTGATGAGGCTTGCGGCCTGGCGCAGACGTTCCTCGCCATAGGTAGCGCCATGTTCGTCTGCCCAGACAGCCTGGCGGCCGGAGATGTCGGCAAGCGCCCTCCTCCCCGCCTCGGTCAGTTCCATCAGCTTGGCACGCTGGTGGATCGGGTTGGCCCGGTAGGTAATCAGCCCCTCTCCTTCAAGAAGATCGGCGATCCGCTGCACGCCCTGGCGGGCAAGACCGAGCGCACGCGCCGTATCGGCAACCGACATCGGCGCGTGGTCGGCAGCAGCAAGCACCTGCCAGCGCGCGCTGGTCTGGCCGGCAGGTTTGGCAAGCGCGTCGCCTTCAGCCTGCAAGTGGGCGGAAAGGCGGATCACGGCGATGGAGAGGGCGGCAAAGGCATCGCCATCAGGCGTACGTTTTCTCGTCATCTTGACAACATATTGTCATGTGTTAATAATGACAATATGTTGTCATATGATGCAGCAACTCGCAAGGAGGAGCATATGAAGAAGACCTATCACGGAAGCTGCCATTGCGGCCGGATCCGCTACGAGGCCGATATCGACATTCAGGCCGGGACGGGAAAGTGCAATTGCTCGATCTGCTGGAAGCTCCGCTACTGGGGCACGAACATCAAGCCAGAGGATTTCCGCCTGTTGTGCGAGGAAACAGGCATCAGCGATTATCAGTTCGGAACCTTTTCGGGCCATCATCGCTTCTGCGCCAATTGTGGGGTACCTGCATATGGCGACGGTTACATCGAGGCAATGGGCGGCGCTTATGTCTCGATCAATCTCGCCTGCCTTGACGATCTCGATCCCGCCGAGCTTGCCGAGGCGCCGGTGCAGTATTTCGATGGCAGGAATAACAGCTGGTGGACCGTACCGGCAGAGACACGACATCTGTGAAAAAGAAAAAGCCCCTGATTTGCAATCAGGGGCTCTACCTAATCCACAATAAATCGGCTTATCGCGCGTTCAGATCACGTACAGCGCCGCGATCAGCGCTGGTTGCGAAGGCCGCATAGGCCTTGAGCGCGGTCGAGACGTTGCGCTTGCGCGGCTCGGACGGATGCCAGCCCTTCTGATCCTGCTCGGCGCGGCGGGTGGCAAGTTCCGCATCGCTGACACGCAGGCTGATCGTCCGGTTCGGGATATCGATGTCGATCATGTCGCCCTGGCGCACGAGACCGATGACGCCACCGTTAGCAGCTTCCGGTGAAGCGTGGCCGATAGAGAGACCGGAGGTGCCGCCGGAGAAGCGGCCGTCGGTGATCAGCGCGCAGGCCTTGCCGAGACCCTTCGACTTCAGGTAGCTCGTCGGATAGAGCATTTCCTGCATGCCGGGGCCGCCCTTCGGACCTTCGTAGCGGATGACGACGACATCACCGGCAACGACCTCGTTGCCCAGAATGCCCTTGACGGCGGCATCCTGGCTTTCGAAGACCTTGGCCGGGCCGGAGAACTTCAGGATCGATTCATCGACGCCGGCCGTCTTCACGATGCAGCCGTCGACCGCCAGATTGCCCTTGAGAACTGCGAGGCCACCATCCTTGGAGAACGGATGCTCGACCGAGCGGATGACGCCGCCGACGCGGTCGGTATCGAGATCGTCCCAACGGGCCTCCTGGCTGAAGGCGACCTGTGTCGGGATGCCGCCGGGAGCCGCGCGATAGAATTTGCGGACGGTCTCGCTGTTGGTGCGGGTAATGTCCCAGCGATCGATCGCATCGCCCAGCGTCTCGGCATGAACCGTAGGGCAGTCGCGATTGAGGAGGCCACCCTTATCGAGCTCGCCCAGGATCGACATGATGCCGCCGGCGCGGTGAACGTCTTCCATGTGAACGTCGGACTTGGCCGGCGCAACCTTGGAAAGGCAGGGAACGCGGCGCGACAGCGCGTCGATGTCGGCCATGGTGAAGTCCACCTCGCCTTCATGCGCAGCCGCCAGAATGTGCAGAACGGTGTTGGTAGAGCCGCCCATGGCGATATCAAGCGCCATGGCATTCTCGAAAGCCTGCTTCGAGGCAATCACGCGCGGCAGGGTCTTCTCATCCTCCTGCTCGTAATAACGGCGAGCGAGATCGACGATCAGGTGGCCGGCCTCAACGAAGAGCCGCTTGCGGTCGGCGTGCGTTGCAAGCGTCGAGCCGTTGCCGGGCAGCGACAGGCCCAGTGCTTCCGTCAGGCAGTTCATGGAGTTTGCGGTAAACATACCGGAGCATGAACCGCAGGTCGGACAGGCCGAACGCTCGATGATCTTGACGTCTTCATCGGAGATCTTGTCGTCGGCAGCAGCGACCATGGCATCGACGAGGTCGAGCGCATGGGTCTTGCCATGCAGGACGACCTTGCCAGCCTCCATCGGGCCGCCGGATACGAAGACTGTGGGTATGTTGAGGCGCAGCGAGGCCATCAGCATGCCGGGGGTGATCTTGTCGCAATTGGAAATGCAGACCATGGCGTCGGCGCAGTGGGCATTGACCATGTATTCGACGCTATCGGCGATCAGCTCGCGCGAGGGCAGCGAATAGAGCATGCCGTCATGACCCATGGCGATACCATCATCAACGGCGATCGTGTTGAATTCCTTGGCAACGCCGCCCGCCGCTTCGATTTCGCGGGCGACAAGCTGGCCGAGATCCTTGAGGTGAACGTGGCCGGGGACGAATTGCGTGAAGGAGTTCACTACAGCGATGATCGGCTTGCCGAAATCCGAATCCTTCATGCCCGTGGCGCGCCAAAGGCCGCGCGCGCCCGCCATGTTGCGGCCGTGGGTCGTGGTTCTGGAACGATAAGCTGGCATCGGTGTCTTCCTCAATATCCAGGAATTGTCTGGCGATGCGGGGCGGCAAAGGATTTGCGAAGGCCGGGCAGTCGCTGCTCTTTGGAATTGTCCTAATCCAATCGGCCCAAGCTGTCACTACCGGGAATGCCCAAAGCGGTACGGGCGGCACCATCAGGCATATACGGATACTAGGGCACATTTGTTACGGTCTATTCCATCACGGGCGAACACAAAAAATTGGCTTTTCGTCTCTAAGATTCAAGGCATACACACTGACCCAAAGCGCGCTATCTGCGTCTAAAGATTCACACGGGCCGCCCCGCCCAGGAGGAATTCGATATGCCAGCCTATCGTCCGCCCAAAATCCGCTCCTCGGAAATCACGCCGCGCGAGATTTACCTGAAGCGCCGGGAATTTCTCGGCGCTGCGACGTTTGGCGCGATCGCGCTCTACGGCGCTGGCAAGGCGAGTGCGGCAGCACTGACGACCGTCAAGAGCAAGTACACGGTCGATGAGAAGCTGACGCCGATCAAGGACGTGACCACCTACAATAACTTCTACGAATTCGGCCTCGACAAGGGTGATCCCGCAGCACTTTCCGGCAAGTTCAAGCCGCTGCCCTGGACGATCAAGGTCGACGGCATGGTCAACAAGCCCGGCACCTTCGATATCGAGGCGCTGATGAAGGAGTTCCCGATCGAGGAGCGCGTCTATCGCATGCGCTGCGTGGAAGCCTGGTCGATGGTCATTCCGTGGAACGGCTTTCCGCTTGCTTCACTTCTCGACAAGGTGGAGCCGCAGGGCAGCGCCAAATATGTCGCCTTCGAGACCGTTGTGCGCCCCGAAGAGATGCCCGGCCAGGCCGGCCTCTTCCAGTCGCTGAACTGGCCCTATGTCGAGGGCCTGCGCATGGACGAGGCACGCCATCCGCTGACGCTGCTCGCCGTCGGGCTCTATGGCGAAACGCTGCCGAACCAGAATGGCGCGCCGGTGCGCCTCGTCGTGCCATGGAAGTATGGTTTCAAGGGCATCAAGTCGATCGTACGCATAACGCTCACCGATCAGCAGCCGAAGAATACCTGGCAGGTGACAAACCCGCAGGAATACGGCTTTTATGCCAACGTCAATCCTGCAGTCGACCATCCGCGCTGGAGCCAGGCGACCGAGCGGCGCATCGGCGAAAGCGGTTTCTTCGGCGCCAACCGCCACCCCACCCTGCCCTTCAACGGCTATGCCGACCAAGTTGCCAGCCTTTATGACGGCATGGATCTGAGGGTCAATTTCTGATGACGGCGTTTTCGCTCGCCATTCCGAAGCGCTGGCAGCCGGCGTCCGTCTGGCTGCTCTATGTCGTCGGGCTCGTGCCCGCCGCCTGGTATTTCTATCTCGGCGCGACAGATCAACTCGGTGCCGATCCGGTGAAGACATTCGAGCTCTTTCTCGGCATCTGGACGATCCGTTTCCTGATCCTGACGCTTGCCGTCACCCCTGCCCGCGATCTCCTTGGCTGGAACTATCTGCGTTATCGCCGCGCGCTCGGCCTTCTGACCTTCTACTACGCGCTGATGCATTTCACCGTCTACATGGTGCTCGATCAGGCGCTGGATATCGCGGCCGTCATCAACGATGTGGTGAAGCGCCCCTTCATCATGTTCGGCATGGGCGCACTGGCGATGCTGGTGCCGCTCGCCGTCACATCCAATAATTTCTCGATCCGCCGCCTCGGCAAGAACTGGATCTGGTTGCATCGCCTCATCTACATCATCGGTGCCTGTGCCGCGCTGCACTTTGCACTGTCCACGAAGATCCTCGACCTCGAACAGTATATTTATGTCGGCTTGATCATCGCGCTGATCCTCTATCGCTCCTACAAGCCGATCGGGCGGAGCCGGAAGAAGGGGCAAGGGCAAGGACGAGCACGTGGCGGCCGCGCCGTGGTTTCATCGGCTTCGTAACGCCGCGTTAGGGCCTCGAAGGCGATGATTGCCTACGCGCCGGATCAAGCGCATAAGCGGCCGCTATTCCGAAAGCGTATGCGACAATATTCCAGAGCGAGAATACCCGCCCTAGCAGCAAGGCGCCTGCGGTCGTCAATCTGAAGGCATCGAGCCAGGGGGTGTGGTAGAGCCGGAAGAGCTCGACGCATATGGCGACAGCGAGTGCGATGGTGGCAATTCCTGCAGGCCGAATTCTTGTACTAAGGCCTCCAACAGCAAATGCCAGCAGGAAATACACCATCGATCCCCAAAGCAGCGAACCACCATATTTGACGACGACGAAGGGCAGATCGACGGAGTAGCCGAAGCGCCTGAGCAGCAGGCCCGAAATGATGATCAGGAATAGGGCTGCGAGGCGCTGCAACTGCCTGCCTTGAATCGCTCCGCTCAATTGCAATCGACCACCATGATCTCAACTGATTTGAACGCCTAATTGCGATGCAGCAAATTATCAAGCTGGTGCTGTCCTGGCCTAGCCGAGCCTGATAGCTTCCTACTGCTTCGAAACGAGTCTCGGGATCACTCGCAAGAACATGCCGAAAGTTGCCGCACTTCAAGGATTGCTCCCTCTACTGGACAGGCATCTGATCGACCGACCGGCCGATCTTCCGCGCAATGGCATCGAACGCTTCGTCGTCGAATTCTTCTATTTCGGAGTCAAGGAAGCGCGGGCATGCCTCTTCGCGGGTCTGTTTTTTCTATCGGTTTTTCTGGTGCCGCGTGCAGGCCTTATCGGTATCCCGCGCTACGATCTGCTGCTGATTATCGCTCTTGCGATCCAGGCCTGGATGGTCTGGGCAAAACTCGAGACCATCGATGAGTTGAAGGCGATTTCCGTCTTCCATGTGGTCGGTTTTGCATTGGAGGTCTTCAAGACGTCCGGCAGTATCCAATCCTGGAGCTATCCGGATTTCGCCTATACGAAGCTCTTCGGCGTCCCGCTGTTTTCCGGCTTCATGTACGCGGCCGTCGGCAGCTATGTCATCCAGGCCTGGCGCCTGTTTGATCTGCGTGTAAGACACCATCCATCCTACTGGATGGCCGGGCTCACGGCATTGGCGATCTACGCCAACTTCTTCACCCACCACTATATCGGCGATTATCGCTGGTATATCGCCGCCTGCACGCTCGGTCTTTATGCGCGCACCACAGTCATCTTCAGGCCCTATGATCAAGACCGCAAGATGCCCCTGCTTCTCGCCTTCGTCCTGATCGGCTTCTTCATCTGGCTTGCGGAGAATATCAGCACCTTCTTCGGCGTTTGGCGCTATCCAAACCAGATCGGCGCGTGGTCGACCGTGCATATCGGCAAGTGGAGTTCGTGGTGCCTGCTGGTGATCATGACCTTTACGATCGTTGCAAACCTCAAGCATATCAAACACAAGATCCACGTGCCTGAATGAATTTCCGAAACGGGCAGAGAACCAGGACATGTGTGGAGCGAACGCCGGGCCGGCTTTTATTTCGCCATCCCTATGTGCTCATAAGGAGCGCCAAGCTTGATTGACCATATCACCGTCGCTGTAAGCGATCTCACAAAGAGCAGGCTCTTTTACGAGAGAGCCTTCGCACCCTTGGGATACACATTGTCCTTCGGGAAGGAGAACGTGTTCTGGGCCTTCGATATCGGCAATGGTTGCCTGTTCGAAATCCAGCAGGCCGATAGCGCTCCGCCTCTGACACGCATCCACGTCGCTTTTCGAGCCAAGAACAGGGCTGACGTCGATGCGTTCTATCAAAGCGCTCTAGCAGCCGGCGCGCGGGACAATGGCGCACCTGGCCCGCGCCCGGATTACGCGCCCGATTACTCTGCCTGCTTTATTCTCGATCCCGATGGCTACAATATCGAAGCCATGATCAATCAGCCGCTCAACAAAGCTTGAACAGAAGCGAGCTCAAACGCCCAAACGAAAAAAGCCGGGCAAAGCCCGGCTTTCCTGTTTCCGTAACCGGAAAATCTTAGGCAGCGACAGACTGCTCTTCAGCAGCGACGCGAGCCTTGTCGGCTGCGCCCTTTGCATAGGTGTCGCGGTCAACGAATTCGATGACAGCAAGAGCAGCGTTGTCGCCCTGGCGGAAGCCAGCCTTCATGATACGCAGGTAGCCGCCGTTGCGGGTTGCGTAACGCGAGGCGATCGTGTCGAACAGCTTGTTGACGACGACAGCATCCTTGATCTGCGAAATCGCCTGACGACGAGCGTGCAGGTCGCCGCGCTTGCCGAGGGTGACGAGCTTCTCGACGATCGGACGGATTTCCTTGGCCTTCGGCAGGGTCGTGACGATCTGCTCGTGGGTGATGAGCGAAGCCGCCATGTTGGCGAACATCGCCTTGCGGTGGCTTGCAGTTCTATTCAGCTTGCGGCCGGCTTTACCATGGCGCATTGCTATTCTCCTTTAATGCAGGTGCCCTTACGCTAACCGGGCCTGCCGTTTCCTGGCACATGCAGGCGATAGGCCTGCTGTTTGACGGGGAAAGGCAGCCGTAAAAAGCCTGCCTTTTTGTTTCTTAATACTGGTCTTCGTAACGCTTGGCGAGATCTTCGATGTTCTCGGGCGGCCATGCAGGCACTTCCATGCCGAGGTGCAGGCCCATGGAAGCGAGAACTTCCTTGATTTCGTTGAGCGACTTGCGACCAAAGTTCGGGGTGCGGAGCATTTCTGCTTCGGTCTTCTGAATGAGGTCGCCGATGTAGACGATATTGTCGTTCTTCAGGCAGTTTGCCGAACGAACGGACAGTTCGAGCTCGTCCACCTTCTTGAGGAGCGCCGGGTTGAAGGCCAGTTCGGTGACTGCCTCTTCTTCGGTTTCCTTCTGCGGTTCGTCGAAGTTGACGAAGACGCCAAGCTGGTCCTGCAGGATGCGAGCCGCGAAAGCGACGGCATCTTCGCCGGAAATAGAGCCATCGGTTTCGATGGACATGGTCAGCTTGTCGTAGTCGAGAACCTGTCCTTCGCGGGTGTTTTCAACCTTGTAGGACACTTTCTTGACCGGCGAATAGAGGCTGTCCACCGGGATGAGGCCGATCGGAGCATCTTCCGCACGATTGCGCTCAGCCGGAACGTAGCCCTTGCCGTTGTTGACGGTGAACTCCATGCGGATCTCGGCACCCTCGTCGAGCGTGCAGATGACATGCTCGGGGTTGAGGATTTCGATATCGCCGACCGTCTGGATGTCGCCAGCCGTTACAACACCCGGACCCTGCTTGCGCACGACCATGCGTTTGGCATCGTCGCCATCCATCTTGATGGCGATTTCCTTGATGTTGAGCACGATGTCCGTAACGTCCTCGCGAACGCCCGGGATCGAGGAGAATTCATGCAGCACGCCGTCGATCTGCACGGCCGTAACAGCGGCACCGCGCAGAGAGGAGAGCAGAACGCGGCGCAGCGCGTTGCCGAGGGTGAGGCCGAAACCGCGCTCAAGCGGCTCTGCAACGAGAGTCGCCTTGGTGCGCGAGCTCGAAGAGAACTCCACCTTGTTCGGCTTGATCAATTCCTGCCAGTTCTTCTGAATCATAATTTTGCCTTCCGTTCGTTGCCACTATCCAATCGTGGCAACCGAGCTTGAAAACCACCGGGAGCGCCGAGGCGCTCACCAGTGACGATAGCGATGATCAGACGCGGCGCTTCTTGCGCGGACGGCAGCCATTGTGCGGGATCGGGGTCACGTCGCGGATGGACGTGATCATGAAACCGGCAGCCTGGAGCGCGCGCAGAGCCGATTCACGGCCGGAACCCGGGCCGCAGACTTCGACTTCCAGCGACTTCATGCCATGTTCCTGAGCCTTCTTGGCGCAGTCTTCGGCAGCGATCTGGGCAGCGAACGGGGTCGACTTGCGTGAGCCCTTGAAGCCCTTAGCGCCAGCAGACGACCAAGCAATCGCATTGCCCTGCGCGTCGGTGATGGTGATCATCGTGTTGTTGAAGGTCGAGTTGACGTGAGCGACACCCGACGAGATGTTCTTGCGCTCGCGACGGCGAACGCGGACGGCTTCCTTAGCCATGGTATTCCTTTCGTTGATCTCTTCACCGCCGTAATCCCAGCGGCTACACCGGAACGGCGCCTATATGACCCCGCTCCAAACTCAAAAGAGGCCGGCGCAGACCGCCAGCCTCCCCACTCCGGTTTCCCGGAAATTACTTCTTCTTACCAGCGATCGCCTTTGCCGGACCCTTGCGGGTGCGGGCATTGGTGTGCGTGCGCTGACCGCGGACTGGAAGGCCACGACGGTGACGCAGGCCGCGGTAGCAGCCGAGGTCCATCAGACGCTTGATGTTCATCGAGGTTTCGCGACGAAGATCACCTTCGACGTGATAGTCACGGTCAATGGTTTCGCGGATCTGAAGGACTTCAGCGTCCGTGAGCTGATGAACGCGGCGATCAGCCGGAATACCGACCTTCTCGACGATTTCCTGCGCGAATTTCGATCCAATCCCGTGAATGTAGGTCAGCGCGATGACGACGCGCTTTGCAGTCGGGATGTTGACGCCAGCGATACGTGCCACGCCTGTTCTCCTTGCATTCCAGTTGCCATCCGGCAATAGGGCTTCGTTATGCAGCCAAAGGCCGCTCGATTAAATTCGGGTTCGTAACATCACAAAACGATCGAACCCGGATTTCCTTCGGGAAATCCGCGCCGATCGCAGGGAATGTCGCGAGTTGGCGCGGTTTAGCGGAATCAGTGCAAAAAAGCAACCGCTCCCGCGAAGTTTATTTTCAAAGCTTTAAAGCTTGGAAAGAATGCGTTCGATCTCGGTGGTAACCTGATCGATTTCGGCCATGCCATCCACGGACTTCAGTTTGCCTTTGGCATAATAGTAGCCGATCAGCGGCGAGGTTTCCTTGTAATAGACCTCGAGACGCTTGGTCATGGTCTCGGCATTGTCGTCGGGACGACGCTTGAAGTGGGTCGAACCGCACTTGTCGCAGACGCCTTCCTTAACCGGGACCTTGTCCGAGTCGTGATAGACGGTGCCGCACTCGGCGCAGGAGTAACGGCCTGCCACGCGGCGGACCAGTTCCTTGTCGTCGACACGGAATTCGATGACGACCGAGAGATCGAGACCCTTGGCCTTCAGCATTGCCTCTGTGGCATCTGCCTGCACGAGCGTGCGCGGGAAGCCGTCGAGGATGAAACCGTTGGCGCAATCGGGCTGATCGATTCGTTCGGAGACGATGGCATTGACAATCTCGTCCGAGACCAGGTTTCCGGCGTCCATGACAGCCTTGGCACGCTTGCCGACTTCAGTACCAGCCTGAACGGCGGCGCGCAGCATGTCACCCGTGGAAAGCTGCGGAATGCCATGCTTTTCCACGATCCGCTGGGCCTGGGTCCCCTTACCCGCGCCCGGCGGCCCCAAAAGTATAAGTCTCATCGCCCCCTCTTTCCTCCACGCAGCTTCGATTTCTTGATCAGGCCTTCGTACTGCTGTGCGATCAGATGGCCCTGGATCTGTGCCACCGTATCAAGAGTTACGCTAACCACGATCAAAAGCGAAGTCCCACCAAGGGATAATGGGATGCCGGTTTGCGACACCAGAATCTCAGGCAGGATGCAGACGAAGACGAGATAGATAGCGCCGATCACCGTGATACGGGTCAGCACGTAGTCGATATATTCGGCAGTGCGATCACCCGGGCGGATGCCCGGGACAAAGCCGCCATGCTTCTTCAGGTTATCGGCCGTGTCCTTCGGATTGAAGACGATGGCCGTGTAGAAAAAGGCAAAGAAGGCGATGAGGGCAGCATAGAGCACCATGTAAAGCGGCTGGCCGTGGCCAAGCGCTGCAACGATGGAGGTCGCCCAGGCGGGCATCGCCGTCGTGCTGGCAAAGCCCGCGAGCGTCGCCGGCAGAAGCAGCAGCGAAGATGCAAAGATAGCCGGGATGACGCCCGAAGTGTTCAACTTCAGCGGCAGGTGCGAGGTATCACCCTGGAACATGCGGTTGCCGACCTGGCGCTTCGGATACTGGATCAGCAGACGGCGCTGCGCACGCTCGACGAAGACGATCACGGCGATGACCGCGATCGCGACGACGATGACGAGCAGAATGAGGCTCGTCGACAGCGCGCCAGTACGGCCGAGCTCCAACGTGCCGGCAAGAGCGGTCGGAAGACCAGCGGCAATGCCTGCGAAGATGATCAGCGAAATGCCGTTGCCGATGCCGCGCGAGGTGATCTGCTCACCGAGCCACATCAGGAACATGGTACCGCCGAGCAGCGTCAGAACGGTGGAAATCTTGAAGAACCAGCCCGGATCGACGACGAGGCCGTTGCCGCTCTCGAGACCAACGGCAATACCGTAGGCCTGAAGCGCGCCGAGGATGACAGTGCCGTAGCGGGTGTACTGGTTGATGATCTTGCGGCCCTGCTCACCTTCCTTCTTCAGGTTTTCGAGCGCCGGCACAACCGAGGTCATGAGCTGCACGATGATCGAAGCGGAGATGTAGGGCATGATGCCGAGCGCGAAGATCGCCATGCGCTGTACGGCGCCGCCCGAGAACATGTTGAAGAGGCCGAGAATGCCGCCAGCCTGGCCCTGGAAGGCCTGGGCGTATGCCTGTGGATTGAGGCCCGGAAGCGGAATATGCGTACCCAACCGGTAGACGAGGAGAGCTGCCAGTGTGAACCACAGGCGCTTCTTAAGATCCTCGGCTTTGGCGAAGGTCGAAAAATTGAGGTTTGAAGCCAGTTGTTCCGCTGCAGAAGCCATGCGTTTCTCCGCGCTACCAATTCCGGGCGCTCTCGAGTCGGCCGGCACCGGAATCAGTATGAATTTCTTTTAAAAACCGGGCTTCGGACGGATCGCTGGCGCAACCCTATGCCTCACCCTCGTTTTCAGTCTTACCGTCTCGACGCGGATGCGTCCAAGTAGGTTTTTGTGAGGCTCACATATGGGAGCAAAATCGCCCGGTGTGAAGCACCCCGGGCGATATATCATCAGTTTATTATTCTGCCGCTGCGGCAGAAAGAAGCGTTGCCGTGCCGCCAGCCTTTTCGATCTTCTCGACGGCAGGCTTGGAAGCGCCTGCAACTTCGAGGGTGATCTTGGCCTTGAGCTCGCCATCGGCAAGAACGCGAACGCCGTCCTTGGCGCGACGGATGACGCCGGCAGCCTTCAGAGCAGCCGCATCAATGGTCGCCTTCGCGTCGAGCTTGCCGGCGTCGATGGCAGCCTGGATGCGTGCCAGCGATACGACGACATAGTCGGCTGCGAAGATGTTGTTGAAGCCGCGCTTCGGCAGGCGACGGTAGATGGGCATCTGACCGCCTTCGAAGCCGTTGATGGCAACGCCCGAACGGGACTTCTGACCCTTTACACCACGACCACCGGTCTTGCCGGAGCCCGAGCCGATACCACGGCCAAGACGCTTGCGGCTATGGGTAGAGCCTTCGTTATCTTTAATTTCATTGAGTTTCATGAGCGTTACTCCGGACTCACTTCTCGTCGACGACGCGAACGAGATGCTGGACTGCACGGATCATGCCACGAACGGCCGGAGTGTCCTCCAGAGTGCGGCGACGGTGCATCTTGTTCAGTCCGAGACCGATCAGCGTGCGCTGCTGGACGTCCGGACGGCGAATCGGGCTGCCGATCTGTTCGATCGTAACAGTCTTCGCTTCAGCCTTCTTGGTAGCCTTGGCCATTGGTCAGCTCCTCTTATTCTTCAGAGGCGTTGCCAGAAGCGGCACGGCGAGCCTGGAGCGTAGCATACTTGATGCCGCGCTGAGCTGCGATGTCCTTCGGGTGAACCTGGTGCTTCAGAGCGTCGAAGGTAGCGCGAACCATGTTGTAGGGGTTCGACGAACCGGTCGACTTGGCGACGACGTCGTGAACGCCGAGCGTTTCGAAAACGGCGCGCATCGGACCGCCGGCGATGATACCGGTACCGACCTTGGCCGAGCGCAGCAGAACCTTGCCGGCGCCATGACGGCCATGAACGTCGTGATGCAGCGTACGGCCGTCACGCAGCGGTACGAAGATCAGTTCGCGCTTGGCTGCTTCGGTTGCCTTGCGGATGGCTTCCGGCACTTCGCGTGCCTTGCCATGGCCGAAGCCTACGCGGCCCTTCTGGTCGCCGACGACGACGAGTGCTGCGAAACCAAAACGACGGCCGCCCTTGACGACCTTGGCGACGCGGTTGATCGCGACAAGCTTGTCGACGAATTCGCTATCGCGCTCTTCGCGGCTCTGGCGGTCTTCCCGCTGCGGCCTTCTTTCCTGTGCCATTGTCCTCTTCCTTTTTCTTTTCCGGGTGCAATCGGCAAACAAAATGAGGACCGCATCGTCTTCCCCAAGGGAACGGTTTGCGGCCCGGTGAAATCCGGCCGAGGCTCGAGAGCCTTCGGCCGGAAACTGATTAGAAGGTCAGACCGCTTTCGCGGGCTGCATCTGCCAGGGCCTTGATGCGGCCGTGATAGATGAAGGCGCCACGATCGAATACGACCTCAGTGACACCTGCCTTGGAGGCGCGCTCAGCGACGAGCTTGCCAACGAGGGCAGCTGCTGCTGTGTCAGCACCGGTCTTCAGAGAACCGCGCAGATCCTTGTCGAGGGTCGATGCAGCGGCGAGGGTCTTGCCGGCAACATCGTCGATAACCTGAGCGTAAATGTTCTTCGACGAGCGATGAACCGACAGGCGCGGACGGCCATTGGCCACCGACTTGAGATGACGGCGCACGCGGTTGGCACGACGTGCAAGTGCTTCTTTCCTGCTAGCCATTTCGCGTGATCCTTACTTCTTCTTGCCTTCTTTGCGGACAATCCGCTCGTCGGCATACTTGACGCCCTTGCCCTTGTAGGGCTCCGGACCGCGGTATTCGCGGATCTCGGCGGCGACCTGGCCGACCTGCTGCTTGTTGATGCCGGTAACGACGATTTCCGTCGGCTTCGGCACAGCGATCGTGATGCCCTGCGGCGGTTCATAGACCACGTCGTGGCTGAAACCGAGCGCCAGCTGCAGGTTCTTGCCCTGCAGGGAGGCACGGTAACCAACGCCGTTGATTTCGAGCTTGCGCTCGAAGCCGTCCTTAACGCCCTTGAAGATGTTTTCGATCATCGTGCGGGACATGCCCCACTTCGAACGAGCTTCCTTCGTCTGGGACAGCGGCGTTACGACGACCGCATTGTTTTCGAGCTTGAGGCTGATTTCGTCGTTTGCGACGAAAAACAGCTCGCCCTTCGGGCCCTTAGCAGTAACCTTCTGGCCATCGACCGTAGCCGTGATCCCAGCAGGTACCTGAACGGGCTTCTTACCGATACGAGACATGTTTCAATCCTGTCTGTTCGCTATGGAGACCCTGCGCTGTCTTAGAAGACAGAGCAGAGAACCTCGCCACCAACGTTCTGTTCGCGAGCCTGGTGATCGGCCATCACGCCCTTCGGGGTCGAAAGGATGGTGATGCCGAGGCCGTTCGCGACCTGCGGAATGGACTTGACCGAGACATAAACCCGGCGGCCCGGCTTGGACACACGGCCGATCTCACGGATCACCGATGCGCCTTCATAGTACTTCAGTTCGATGTTCAGTTCGGACTTGCCGTTGCCGAAATCGACGACGGAGTAGCCACGGATGTAGCCTTCGGACTGGAGGACATCGAGAACACGTGCACGGAGCTTGGAAGCAGGCGTCGAAACCGACGACTTGCGACGCGAAGCGCCGTTGCGGATACGGGTGAGCATATCGCCCAACGGATCAGTCATTGTCATCTAACCTGCTCCTTACCAGCTCGACTTGACGATGCCCGGCACCTTGCCGAGATTGCCCAGTTCGCGCAGCGCGATACGCGACATACGCAGTTTACGGTAATAAGCGCGCGGACGACCGGACACTTCGCAACGGTTGCGAATGCGGGTCTTCGATCCGTCACGCGGCAGGGATGCCAGCTTGATCGAGGCCTTGAACCGCTCTTCGATCGGAAGAGCCTGGTTCATGATGATCGCCTTCAGGGCAGCACGCTTGCCGGCCTGGTTTGCGACCGTATTACGGCGGCGCTTGTTCTTTTCAACTGCGCTTGTCTTCGCCATGTCAGGTTCCTTTTCTACGCTCGTCGTTACGGTTACTGACGGAACGGGAAGCTGAACTCCGTGAGGAGCGCCCGAGCTTCGTCGTCGGTCGTTGCCGTCGTGCAAACGATGATGTCCATGCCCCACATCTGATCAACCTTGTCGTAGTTGATTTCTGGGAACACAATGTGCTCCTTGATGCCCATGGCGAAGTTGCCACGGCCGTCAAAGCTCTTCGGGTTCAGGCCGCGGAAGTCGCGAACGCGCGGAAGCGCGATGTTGACCAGGCGATCCAGGAACTCGTACATGCGGGCGCCGCGCAGGGTGACCTTCGCGCCGATCGGCATGTTTTCGCGGACCTTGAAGCCAGCGATAGAGTTACGTGCGCGGGTGATGACCGGCTTCTGGCCAGCGATGGCAGCCAGGTCGGCAGCAGCAACGGTCGGCTTCTTAGAATCAGCCGTGGCTTCGCCCACACCCATGTTGATAACGATCTTGTCGAGCTTCGGGATCATCATCTCGTTGGCGTAGGAGAACTTCTCCTGCATCGCCTTACGGATCCGCTCGACATATTCCTTCTTGAGCCGCGGCTCGTACTTTGCCTCAGCCATCGATCACTTCTCCCGAACGCTTAGCCACGCGGACCTTCTTGCCGTCAACAACCTTGAAGCCGACGCGGGTCGGCTTGCCGTCCTTGTCGACGATGGCGACGTTGGACAGGTGGACCGAAGCTTCCTTGGAAATGATCCCGGCTTCCTGGGTCTGCGTCTGACGCTGGTGGCGCTTTACGACGTTAACGCCGCGAACCACGGCGCGATCTTCCTTCGGCAGGACCTGGATGACTTCGCCAGTGCGGCCCTTGTCCTTGCCTGCGAGCATGACGACCTTGTCGCCCTTACGAATCTTCTGCATCGTTCCCGCTCCTTACAGTACTTCGGGAGCCAGCGAGATGATCTTCATGTGGTTCTTCGCACGCAATTCGCGCGGAACCGGTCCGAAGATACGGGTGCCGATCGGCTCTTTTTTGTTGTCGATGAGGACTGCTGCGTTGGTGTCGAAGCGGATGACAGAGCCATCCGGACGACGGATGTCCTTGGCGGTGCGAACGACAACCGCCTTCATCACGTCACCCTTCTTCACACGGCCGCGCGGAATAGCTTCCTTGATCGAAACGACGATGACGTCGCCGATCGAGGCATACTTGCGCTTCGAGCCGCCCAGCACCTTGATGCACATGACACGACGTGCGCCGGAATTATCCGCGACGTCGAGGTTTGTTTGCATCTGAATCATATCAGGTCGCCTTCTTGTTCCTACCGGAATGGTTGGGCAAAGCCCCCTCTTCCGGCTTATGAAAAATGTCTGCCGGCCGCTCGTCACAAGGACAGCGAAAACACGGCAATAGCTTGAATAGCGCGGGATAGATCGTTGCCAGGGTGGTTTCCCAGATGGGACCTTCCGTGCGCTTAAAGCAAAAGAACGCCCGGCATTCGAGCGTTCCGACGCTGCTTCATATAGAAATTTCCGCGAGACGCAAGGCCTCGCGCAAAATTCTTACTTGGCCTGGGCGGCAATAACCGTCCAGCGCTTGTCCTTGGAGATCGGCGCGCACTCCTCGATGGAGACGATATCGCCGATCTTGTACTGGTTGTTTTCGTCGTGGGCCTTGTACTTCTTGGAACGACGAACGGTCTTCTGGAGCAGCGGGTGAGCGAAACGGCGCTCAACGCGAACTACGACAGTCTTCTCGTTCTTGTCGCCAACGACGACGCCCTGCAGAATGCGCTTCGGCATGTTTTTCTTCCTTTACGCCTTTGCTTCCGCCGCCTTCTGGCGAGCAATGGTTTTCACGCGGGCGATGTCCTTGCGAACTTCATCGATGCGCGAGGACTTTTCGAGCTGACCGGTCGCCTTCTGGAAGCGCAGGTTGAACTGCTCCTTCTTCAGGTCGGCAAGCTTGTCCTTGAGCTGGTCGGCCGTGAGGCCGCGTACTTCTTCGGCTTTCATCGTGCCTTCTCCTTACTCTGCGATGCGCTGTACAAAGCGCGTCTTGACCGAGAGCTTGGCCGAGCCGAGGCGAAGCGCTTCACGCGCGATTTCCTCGGAGACACCGTCGATCTCGAACATCATACGACCAGGCTTGACCTTGCATGCCCAGTATTCCACGGAACCCTTACCCTTACCCATACGGACTTCGGTAGGCTTTGCGGTTACCGGAACGTCCGGGAACACGCGGATCCAAACACGGCCGGCGCGCTTCATGTAACGCGTGATCGCGCGGCGAGCCGCCTCGATCTCACGAGCGTTAACGCGGTTCGGCTCCTGAGCCTTCAGGCCGAATTCGCCGAAGGCAAGGTCGGAACCGCCCTTGGCAACGCCCTTGATGCGGCCCTTGAACTGCTTGCGGTACTTAGTACGCTTTGGCTGCAACATTTTCTTACTTCTCCGAGCTTATCTTTCGCCAGCGCTAATTACGCGTTGTCGCGTTCGCGGCGACGATCGCCACGGTCGCGTTCGCGGCTTGCCGGGCCCTGTGCGTCGCCTTCCAGCGCGCGGCGTTCGGAAGCCATCGGATCGTGCTCAAGGATTTCGCCCTTGAAGATCCAGACCTTGATGCCGCAGATACCGAATGCGGTTTCGGCTTCAGCCGTACCGTAGTCGATGTCAGCGCGCAGGGTGTGCAGCGGAACGCGGCCTTCGCGGTACCATTCCGTACGAGCGATTTCTGCACCGCCGAGACGGCCTGCGCAGGTGATCTTGATGCCTTCGGCGCCAAGACGCATCGCGGACTGAACGGCGCGCTTCATGGCGCGGCGGAAAGCCACGCGGCGCTCGAGCTGCTGGGCGATCGACTGAGCAACGAGCGTTGCGTCGATTTCCGGCTTGCGCACTTCAACGATGTTGAGGTGCGTTTCGGAGTTCGTCATTTCCGACAGCTTCTTGCGGAGCTTGTCGATGTCGGCGCCCTTGCGGCCGATGATCAGACCCGGACGGGCCGAGTGGATCGTGACGCGGCACTTCTTGTGCGGACGCTCGATGACCACCTTGGAGATACCGGCCTGTTTCAGTTCGCTCATGACGAACTTACGCATCTTCAGGTCTTCGTGCAGGAGCTGACCGTATTCGGCATTGTCCGCAAACCAGCGGCTATCCCAAGTACGGTTGATGCCAAGACGGAAACCAATCGGATTGATTTTCTGACCCATTATGCGGCCTCCTCTTGTGCCTGCACTTCACGAACGACGATCGTCAGGTGAGCGAACGGACGTTCGATGCGCGATGCGCGGCCGCGGCCACGAGCGTGGAAGCGCTTCATGACAATCGACTTGCCGACATAGGCCTCGGCGACGACGAGAGCGTCGACGTCGAGGTCATGGTTGTTCTCGGCGTTGGCGATCGCAGATTCGAGCGTCTTCTTGACGGCGCCTGCGATGCGCTTGCGGGAGAATTCCAGCTCAGCGAGTGCACGCTCGACCTTCTTGCCGCGGATGGCCGCAGCAACCAGGTTGAGCTTCTGTGGGCTGACGCGGAGCGTACGGGCGACTGCTTGCGCCTCGTTGTCCTTCAGCCGGCGTTCGGCTTTAGCCTTACCCATCGTTACTTCCTCTTTGCCTTCTTGTCCGCGCCGTGACCGTAATAGGTACGGGTCGGAGAGAATTCACCGAATTTGTGACCGACCATGTCTTCATTGACACTGACCGGAACATGCTTGCTGCCGTTGTAGACGCCGAAGGTGAGACCAACGAACTGCGGCAGGATCGTGGAGCGACGGCTCCAGATCTTGATTACTTCTGCACGTCCGCCTTCACGAACCTTCTCAGCCTTCTTGAGAAGATAGCCGTCAACAAACGGACCTTTCCATACTGAACGAGCCATTGAGGACTTCCTCTCTTACTTCTTACGCTGATGACGCGAGCGCATGATCATCTTGTCGGTCGACTTGTTCGACCGGGTGCGCTTGCCCTTGGTCGGCTTGCCCCACGGAGAAACCGGGTGACGACCACCAGAGGTGCGGCCTTCACCACCGCCGTGCGGATGGTCGACCGGGTTCATGACGACGCCGCGGTTATGCGGACGCTTGCCGCGCCAAACAGTACGACCGGCCTTGCCGTCGTTGATGTTGGCATGGTCAGGGTTGGACACCGCACCGATCGAAGCAAGGCAGGTGCCGTGCACGAGGCGCTGTTCGCCCGAGTTCAGGCGAAGGATCGCCATTCCCTGGTCACGGCCGACGAGCTGCGCGTAGGAACCGGCAGAGCGGGCAATCTGACCGCCCTTGCCCGGCTTCATTTCCACGTTGTGGATGATGGAGCCGACCGGGATGTACTGCAGCGGCATCGTGTTGCCGGGCTTGACGTCGACAGCCTTGTCGGAAGCGATGACCTTGTCGCCGGCAGCAAGACGCTGCGGAGCGAGGATGTAGGCCTGTTCGCCGTCGGAGTAGCGGACGAGCGCGATGTAAGCCGTGCGGTTCGGGTCGTATTCGATACGCTCAACGGTGCCTTCGACCTCGAACTTGCGACGCTTGAAGTCGATGATGCGATAGGTACGCTTGTGACCGCCGCCGATGAAGCGGGCCGTGATGCGGCCGAGGTTGTTACGACCGCCGCTCTTGGTCAGACCTTCCGTCAGCGACTTGACCGGCTTGCCCTTGTAGAGGCCCGAACGGTCGACGATGACCAGCTGGCGCTGGCTCGGGGTCGTCGGATTGAATGTTTTCAATGCCATTTTTCTATCCTCAGAGACCGGTGGAGACGTCGATCGTCTGGCCTTCGGCCAACGTCACGACAGCCTTCTTCACGTCCTGCTGCTTGCCGACAAAACCGCGGAAACGCCGGGTCTTGCCCTTGCGCAGCAGAGTGTTGACGGCGGTTACCTTGACGCCGAAGAGCGCCTCGACTGCAGCCTTGATTTCCGGCTTCGTCGCCTTCTTGGCGACATTGAAAACAACCTGGTTGTTTTCCGATACCAGCGTGGACTTTTCGGTGATCGCAGGAGAAACGATCACATCGTAGTGGCGGAGATCGGTCACTTGAATCGCTCCTCTAGCGCTTCAACGGCAGCCTTGGAAAGCACGAGCTTGCCGCGGCGGACGATGTCGTAAACGTTGATGCCCTGGATCGGCAGAACATCGATGTTCGGGATGTTCTGTGCAGCGAGCTTGAAGTTACCGTCGAGCTCGGCGCCGCCGATGAAGAGGGCGTTGGTGAGGCCCAGCGTTGCGAATACGCCGGCCAGAGCCTTCGTCTTTGCTTCGTTGGCGACCAGATCATCGATGATGATCAGCTCGTCTGCCTTGATCTTGGCAGACAGCGCATGACGCAGGCCAAGTGCACGAACCTTCTTGGGAAGGTCGTGTTCGTGGCTGCGAGCAACCGGGCCGTGAGCCTTACCACCGCCGCGGAACTGCGGAGCACGAGCCGAATGGTGACGAGCGCGGCCCGTACCCTTCTGCTTGTACATCTTGGCGCCGGTGCGCCAGACGTCTGCGCGGCCCTTTGCCTGGTGCGTGCCCTGCTGCTTCTTGGCAAGCTGCCAGCGGATAACGCGGGCGAGAATATCTTCGCGGGGCTCAAGGCCGAAAATCGCTTCCGAAAGGGAAACCTTCCCAGCGTCTTTTCCCTCGAGGGTCTTGACGTTCAATTCCATTGGTCTGGCTCCCTTACTTCGCTGCCGACTTGACGGCGTCGCGCACGATGATCCAGGCACCCTTGGAACCGGGTACTGCACCCTTAATCAGGATCAGACCGCGATCTTCATCGGTCGAAACCACTTCAAGGTTCTGCGTCGTCACGCGCGTCTGGCCCATGTGACCAGCCATCTTCTTGTTCTTGAAAACCTTGCCCGGATCCTGGCGCGAACCCGTCGAACCATGCGAGCGGTGCGAAACGGACACACCGTGCGTGGCGCGGAGACCGCCGAAACCGTGGCGCTTCATAGCGCCGGCAAAGCCCTTACCAATCGTCGTGCCGGTGACATCGACGAGCTGACCAGCGGCAAAGTGACCAGCCTTGAGCTCGGTACCAACATCAAGCAGATGGTCTTCCGAAACGCGGAATTCCTGAAGCTTGGCCTTGGGCTCAACGTTAGCGACGGCAAAGTTGCCGCGCATGGCCTTGGACGTGTTCTTGACCTTGGCCTGGCCAGCACCGAGCTGAAGCGCGGTATAGCCATTCTTTTCTACGGTGCGCTGGGCCACAACCTGGCAGCCTTCCAAACGCAGTACCGTTACCGGGACATGCTCGCCGGCGTCGTTGTAGACGCGGGTCATTCCCACCTTCTGTGCAATTACACCTGAACGCATCGGTTCAATCCTTCCAACTCAGCTCGAGCAAGCTCAGAGCTTGATCTCAACATCGACACCTGCGGCGAGATCGAGCTTCATCAGCGCGTCTACCGTCTGCGGGGTCGGATCTACGATGTCGAGCAGGCGCTTATGCGTGCGCATCTCGAACTGTTCGCGACTCTTCTTGTCGATGTGCGGGGACCGGTTGACCGTAAACTTCTCGATGCGGGTCGGAAGCGGAACGGGGCCCCGGACGCTAGCACCGGTGCGCTTCGCCGTCGACACGATCTCGCGCGTGGAAGCATCGAGAATCCGGTGATCGAACGCCTTCAGGCGAATGCGGATATTTTGGCCGTTCATTCGACGTTATCCTTGTGTTTGTTTTTCCACATGTCTTTAGGCAAGACACGGGTTGTTCTTTCTTCCTAAGGCGGACCACCGGTTTCAAAGATCGAGAGAGACGCCTGTTACGGCACCCCTATCCACTCTTCAGGGCCTTTTGACCCACCTTATTGTTTGTTTAGTCGCCGCTTCGTCATCCAAAGCGTTACGCAAATCGCGCTCGCGCGCCATTTGCAACATTTCTGTGTAATAAGCAAGCGGCTTGCGCCGCCTGCATCATAATAATGTCATCGAATCGGCTGCCCCACCGGAGCAGCCGAATGAATTACTCGATGATCGAAGCAACGATGCCTGCACCGACGGTGCGGCCGCCTTCGCGGATAGCGAAGCGAAGCTTTTCTTCCATCGCGATCGGAACGATCAGCTCGACGTCAACGGTCACGTTGTCGCCAGGCATAACCATTTCCGTGCCTTCCGG
>NZ_JBFRCX010000007.1:0-2500 GCF_052113285.1 Rhizobium sp. YAF28
GGAATTGCACGGAGCCCGACGATGCGAGCGCTGGTGCAGACATACGAAAGCCCTCCGATATGGAGGGCTTTTTCGTTTTGATCTTCGGAAAGAGTTTGGTTGCGGGGGCAGGATTTGAACCTGCGGCCTTCAGGTTATGAGCCTGACGAGCTACCGGGCTGCTCCACCCCGCGTTATCCAGGCGACGCTAGCGTCGTCCGTCCAGGTTTTTGCCTATTGGCAAAATACCGACCGATTTTTGCCTCTGGCAAAATATCGTCTGCGTAAATCGCTTTGCGATTTACGGATCTGTGCCGAGCAAATTGCTTTGCAATTTGTCTCGTGTTCCTGTGGCCCCAAACACAAAAGGCCGCTTTGCGAGCGGCCCTTTGATCGGCTTTGGGCCGTAAGTTTCGTAAAGAGAAGATTTACACGAGTTGCGTTTTGCAGACCTGGCAGCGACCGACTCTCCCGCGTCTTAAGACGAAGTACCATAGGCGCTGGGGCGTTTCACGGCCGTGTTCGGAAAGGGAACGGGTGCAGCCACCCCGCCATGACCACCAGGTCAGCGAAGCGCAACTTGTGTTGAGAAGCTGGTGGATGTTTTCACATCCTTTTATTTGAACACGTCTTACCTTTCGCGAGGCACCTTCGGCCAGAAGGCCGCAAGCGCAAAGCGCGTCGCCGGTTGTCCGGCGCGCCGTCCGCAGCGCCTATGGCGCGTGAGGACAAAAGGTCAGGCTTATCGAACTTTGTTCGATGAGCATAGTCAATGAGAACGATCAAGCCAATCGAGCTATTAGTACCGGTAAGCTTCATGCGTTGCCGCACTTCCACACCCGGCCTATCAACGTGGTCGTCTTCCACGGCTCTGATAGGGAATACTCGTTTCCAGGTGGGTTTCCCGCTTAGATGCCTTCAGCGGTTATCCCGTCCATATATAGCTACCCTGCTATGCCCTTGGCAGGACAACAGGTCCACCAGAGATATGTCCATCCCGGTCCTCTCGTACTAGGGACAGATCCTGTCAATATTCCTACACCCACGGCAGATAGGGACCGAACTGTCTCACGACGTTCTGAACCCAGCTCACGTACCGCTTTAATTGGCGAACAGCCAAACCCTTGGGACCTGCTCCAGCCCCAGGATGCGATGAGCCGACATCGAGGTGCCAAACAACCCCGTCGATATGGACTCTTGGGGGTCATCAGCCTGTTATCCCCGGCGTACCTTTTATCCGTTGAGCGATGGCCCTTCCACGCGGGACCACCGGATCACTATGACCGACTTTCGTCTCTGCTCGACTTGTCAGTCTCGCAGTCAGGCGGGCTTATGCCATTGCACTCGACGACCGATTTCCGACCGGTCTGAGCCCACCATCGCGCGCCTCCGTTACTCTTTCGGAGGCGACCGCCCCAGTCAAACTACCCACCATACACTGTCCCGGACCCGGATAACGGGCCGCGGTTAGACATCCATGACGATAAGGGTGGTATTTCAAGGATGGCTCCACAGAAACTGGCGTCCCTGCTTCAAAGCCTACCACCTATCCTACACATGCCGACACGAATGCCAGTGTAAAGCTATAGTAAAGGTGCACGGGGTCTTTCCGTCTGACCGCAGGAACCCCGCATCTTCACGGGGAATTCAATTTCACTGAGTCTATGTTGGAGACAGCGGGGAAGTCGTTACGCCATTCGTGCAGGTCGGAACTTACCCGACAAGGAATTTCGCTACCTTAGGACCGTTATAGTTACGGCCGCCGTTTACTGGGGCTTCGATTCAAAGCTTGCACCTCTCCTCTTAACCTTCCAGCACCGGGCAGGCGTCAGACCCTATACGTCGTCTTGCGACTTCGCAGAGCCCTGTGTTTTTGATAAACAGTCGCTACCCCCTGGTCTGTGCCACCCCACAATAGTTGCCTACTATGGGGTCACGCTTCTTCCGAAGTTACGCGTGCAATTTGCCGAGTTCCTTCAACATAGTTCTCTCAAGCGCCTTGGTATACTCTACCTGACCACCTGTGTCGGTTTCGGGTACGGTCTATACGGTGGAGCTATTTCCTGGAACCGCTCCGCTGCCCATCCAATCCAATAAGAATGAACAACTTGTGCGATCCGTCACTACCACCAGGCCCACGAATATTAACGTGGTTCCCATCGACTACGCGTGTCCGCCTCGTCTTAGGGGCCGGCTAACCCTGCTCAGATTAACTTTAAGCAGGAACCCTTGGTCTTTCGGCGAGAGGGTCTCTCACCCTCTTTATCGTTACTCATGTCAACATTCGCACTTCCGATACCTCCAGGAGCCCTCACAGGTCTCCCTTCATCAGCTTACGGAACGCTCCGCTACCACTCCTCAAAGAGGAATCCTCAGCTTCGGTGCATGGCTTTAGCCCCGTTACATTTTCGGCGCAAAGACCCTTATTTAGACCAGTGAGCTGTTACGCTTTCTTTAAATGATGGCTGCTTCTAAGCCAACATCCTGGTTGTTTTGGGATCCTCACATCCTTTCCCACTTA
>NZ_JBFRCX010000007.1:7500-422843 GCF_052113285.1 Rhizobium sp. YAF28
CGCAATCGCATCAGGGATGGCGAAGTGAAAGGCCGGCGATCACCACAGAAAACACACGAACGCAACAGACCCCAGGCCGAACCGGCCGGCAAGCGGGTCACGCTTCCACGTGCGCTCTCCAAGCTTGGCTATTGTTCTCGCACGCAGGCCGAACGGCTGATCGCTGAGGGCCGCGTCGCGGTCGGTGATCGCATTGTCACGGATACCTCGGCATGGGTCGATCTTTCGACCGCCCTTATCAAGGTCGATGACAAAGAGATCGTCGCAGAGGCCAGGATCTACCTGATGCTCAACAAGCCGCGCGGCCTTGTGACTACGCGTCATGATCCGGAGGGCCGCCCGACCGTCTATGACTGTCTGGCCGATTTTGATGCCCCACACCTCTCTCCTGTCGGTCGGCTCGACAAGGCGAGCGAGGGGCTGCTGCTCTTTACCAACGATACGGAATTCGCACAGACGCTGCTCGATCCAATCACCCACGTCTCGAAATCCTACCATGTGCAGATCGATCGGATCGCCGATGACGACATGCTGGCGGCGATGATGTCAGGTCTTCGGCATGACGGCGAACTGCTGCGCGCGACCGCTGCCCGCAAGCTGCGCGAGGGTGACCGCAATTCCTGGATCGAAGTGGAATTGCAGGAGGGCCGCAACCGGCAGATCCGCCGAATGCTGGAAGCGCTCGATATCGCCTGCCTGCGGCTCGTGCGTGTCGCGATCGGTGGGCTGGAGCTTGGCGACCTGCCGAAGGGATCGGTCAGGGCGCTGACTGAATCTGAACTGAAGGACCTTCGCCGGAAGGTAGGTACCGGCAAGGCAATACGGGATTGAGAATGAACGAGATGAAGCCGCATGATTTCTGGCAGGAGATCCATCCGCCGGGCAGTTTCGAAACGGGCGGCGATTTCACCTCCTTCTTTACAGCGGAACTGGAAGATGGCAGGCAGTTGCGGCTGCCGATCCGGGTACTTTCGGATGGTGAGCATGCGCTGGCCTCGCTGATCATCAATCAGGCAAGCTTTGCGGTGCTGGATGTGCTCGCCGAAAACCTTGCGGCAAAGATAGAACCATCAGGCATCGATGTGGTCGCCGGCCTGCCGACACTCGGCCTGACGCTTGCGGCGGCCGTCGCCCAGAAGCTCGGCCACAGCCGTTATGTGCCGCTCGGCACCTCCCGCAAATTCTGGTATCGCGACGAACTGTCGGTCGCCCTCTCATCGATCACCACGCCGGAACAACAGAAACGGCTCTATGTCGATCCGCGCATGCTACCCCTCCTGGAAGGACGCCGCGTCGCGCTGATCGATGACGTCATATCGAGCGGGACCTCGATCGTCGCAGGTCTCGATCTGCTCGCAAGCTGCAGCACAGAACCCGTCGTCATTGGCGCGGCCATGCTGCAATCGGACCGCTGGCGCGCCAAACTCGACGCCGCAGGCCCTCAATGGCAGGCACGCACGAAAGGCGTTTTTGCCACGCCCATCCTAGAGCGGACAGCCGAAGGAAAATGGCGCAGACCTGCCTGAGCGACATCAAAATCACATGTGAGGACCGATCATTCTTTCGTCTGAACGGGCTATACAGCGCCGGACGAGGAGCTACATTCGGCGTGTGATCGAAGACAGGAACCACCGATGACGCTTGAGCAAGCAGCCCTCCTGATCCTGCTGGTGGTGATGCTCTTCCTGTTCTCCCTCGACCGCCTGCGCATGGAAGTTATCTCGATCGGCGGATTGCTTGCGGGCTATATGCTCGGTCTTTATCCCGCCGATAGCATCTTTGCCGGCTTCGCAAGCCCTGTCGTCGTCACCGTGGTCGAAATCCTGCTGATCGTCCAAGTACTGGCGCGCACCAAACTCTTTGACAGCCTCGCCGAGCGCTTCGTGGCATCGGGTCTCTCGCATTTCCGGGTCATAACAGGCGTCTCCGCTCTGACCGGCTTCATCTCGATCTTCATGAACAATATCGGTGCCTTTGCGATCAGCTTGCCGCTGGCGTTGCGGCTGAGCACGCTCATGAGCATTCCACGCCGGCAGCTCGTGATGCCGATCTCCTTCGCCGCTCTTCTCGGCGGTCTCGTCTCTTTGATCGGCACGCCCGCAAATCTTCTCGTCAGCGATGCGCTTGAGAAAACCACCGGCAAAGGTTTCCGCTTCTTCGACTTCGCTTATGTCGGGCTTCCGGTCGCCATAACAGGCATTCTGCTGATTGCGCTGATCGTGCAGCGATTGTTTTCGAAGCCCGACGAGGCCGCGGAAGTGCCAACTCCGCCGGCCCGCCGTATCATCGTCGAACGCAGCATTCCCGAGCATTCGCCGCTCGTCGGCGTAACACTTGCCCAATGTCTCGAGCGTTTCGGCATCCAGGCGCATGCCCTGATCCGCGACAGGGCTTTCGTCTTTGGCCCGCTCGAACAATCGGTCATCCAGCCGGGTGATATTCTGCTGGCGCAGGGCGCGGATTCGGTCTTCGCGGATCTGGCCGCCTCGCAGGCGCTGGTGCCAGACGCCCATCCGCACGGACTGCAGCCGGATTTCGTCAGCATCGAAGCCGTCGTCATGCCGGAAAGCACGGTCGTCGGCTCCCGCATCGCCTCACTCGAGGTCTTCCGCAATCGCGGGATCACGATCTCGGCACTGTCGATGCGTTCTCCCCGCATAGAAGGACGCTTTGCGGATCTGCAGCTTTCGATCGGCGACATATTGGTGCTGGAAGGCCCGAAAGCGGCGATAGCTGAGGCGTTGGAAGAGTGTGAATGCCTGCCGCTTGCCTCCGCAGCGCCCTCCCCCGGATCGTCAGCTTCATGGCAGCCTTTTGCAATCTTTGCCTGCGGCGTTGTCGCTTCCGCCTTCGGCCTACGCCCCGATATTGCTCTTGCCTTCGTGTTGCTGGCGCTCGCACTGCCCGGCTATCTCAACATTCGCCATGCAATGGCGGATCTCAACTGGCCAATCATCATCATGCTCGCCGCGATGATCCCGATCGGCCAGGCGGTCGCAACAACCGGCACGGCCGAGACCATCGCGGCATGGCTGAGCCTGGCATTCCCGATCAGCCATCCCCTCTGGGGCATTGCACTCGTTCTGTTTCTCGCCATGGCGCTGACGCCCTTCGTCAACAACGCGACGGTCGCAATCGTGCTTGCGCCGATTGCGCTGGAATTTGCAAGAGCCGGCCAGCAGCCGCCGCAGGCCTATCTAATCGCGGTGGCGGCCGGCGCCTCGCAGGATTTCCTGACCCCCTTCGGCCATCACAACAATACCCTGTCGATGAGCATCGGCAGCTACCGCTTCGGCGATTTCCTGCGCGCCGGCTGGCCGCTGACGCTCGCCGGCTATATAGTCACGCTCATTCTCATCGCCCTCTTCTGGCTTTGAATGAGCCTTTGCTTGACTTCCCCGGCAATGAAACTAGAGCAGGGACAGTCTAAGCCGATAGAAGGACAGCCAGGCACCGTGCGTATTCTCTCCGAAGCCCATTTCCCGGAACTGCCGAACTACTATCGTGGCAAAGTGCGCGAGAATTACGATCTTCCGGATGGGCGGCGCATCATCATCAGCACCGACAGGCTGAGCGCCTTCGACCGCATCCTGACCTGCATTCCCTACAAGGGACAGGTGCTGACTGAGACGGCCCGCTACTGGTTCGAGGCAACGAAGGACATTTGCCCCAATCACGTTCTCGACTATCCCGATCCGAACGTCGTCATCGGCAAGCGGCTCGACATTCTTCCGGTCGAAATCGTTGTGCGTGGTTATCTCGCCGGCACGACCGGCACCTCGATCCTGACGCTCTATAAAAAGGGTGAGCGCGAGATGTACGGCATGCTCCTGCCCGACGGCATGCGCGACAACCAGATTCTTCCCGAGCCGGTGATCACGCCAACCAGCAAGGAGTTCGATGGCGGCCACGACGAGCCGCTGACGCCGGCCGAAATCGTCTGCCGCGGACTGCTGACGAAAGAGCAGTGGGAAACGCTTTCGAAATATGCACTGGCGCTTTTCGCCCGCGGCCAGGAAATGGCGGCAAAACGCGGCCTGATCCTCGTCGACACCAAATATGAATTCGGCACAGACGAGAATGGTAACATCATTCTCGCCGACGAAATCCATACGCCCGACAGCAGCCGATACTGGGTGGCGGAAACCTATCCCGCTGCCTTCGAAGCCGGCAAGCGGCCGGACAGCTTCGACAAGGACTTCGTGCGCGCCTGGGTGGTCGAGCGCTGCGACCCCTATAAGGATGAAATTCCGGAAATTCCAGTCGAGCTGATCGAGCAGACCTCGGCCGTCTACATCAAAGCCTACGAATGGATCACCGGTGAACGCTTCGTACCCGACGACCGCGGCGAAACGCCAGCGGCGCGTGTCCGGGCAAATCTCGCGCCCTATTTTTCCTGAACCGTTGAAGACAAAGCTGCGAGCCTGCTTGCAGCCTTTCAACCAATCGCGCTAGCATCGGAAAAAGGGGTGCCGGGCCGAGCCCGGCGGGGGACAGATGGCACGCAGGCCCAGACGCAAGGCCGAAGAGACCAGGGAGGATATCCTCTCGATGGCGGAGACGCTGTTTCGCCAGCACGGCTTCGTCGCGGTTTCCATCGCCGATATCGCCTCGTCGCTGCACATGTCGCCGGCCAATGTTTTCAAGCATTTTCAATCAAAGGCGCTGCTTGTCGATGCGATTGCCGAGCGCCATCTCGGCAATGCCACGGAGCGCTTCGCCGCCGTCGACACCAGCCTGCCGCCGAAGGAGCAGCTGCTGAGCTTCGTCCTGCGCCTGCTCGACAGCCATCTGCAGGACATCCAACAGAACCCCTACATCTTCGAAATGGTGATCTCGACCATCGACGCCAAGCTCGACGCCGGTCATCGCTATCGCGAACGGATAGAGCACAAGCTCGGCGAGATCATCCGTGAAGGCGTGGCCGAAGGCAATTACCATTGCGACAATACGGACGCGGCAGCCCGTACCGTTGCAGACGTTCTGGCCTGTGTTCTGCATCCCATTCTCATTGCCAAGGACGACAAAAACACACTTGTTCACCGTGCGGAAAAAATCGTGTGTTTCGTGGATGCCGCACTGCAAAATAACCCTTGCTAAGTGACGATTGCTGAATTACGTCACTTCGTAAAGCTTTTCTTAATATCGGATAACGGCATCTGTTTCCGGATCAATCATCACTCTTTATAGAGCGGCGCCTCATAGGGCCGGCGATTGAACCGCTACTGCCAACCGCACAGGAATTCAGCATGATTCGGCGTGCCCTCATCGTCTCCTCGGCCCTCTTGCTGGTTATGGGCCTCGCCGCCTGCAACGAGAGCGGCAGCAAGCCCGCCGGCAATGCAGGCGCAGGCGGCGCTGCCCAGCAGGCTGCCCCGGTCGGTGTGGTCACACTGAAGAAGGATACCTATCCGATCACCACGATCCTGCCTGGCCGCGCCGAAGCCTTCCAAGTGGCCGATATCCGCCCGCAGGTGAACGGCATCATCCGTGAAATCGCGTTCAAGGAAGGCGGCGAAGTCAAGAAGGGCGACCTGCTCTACCAGATCGACGATGCCGCCTACCGCGCAGCGGTCGAGCAGGCCCAGGCTGCGATTTCCAAGGCTCAGGCAGGCGTGCCGAGCGCCCAGAGCAATTTCGACCGCTACCAGCGTCTGGTCGGCAGCGGCGCAACACAGATCGAATTCGAAACCGCCCGCACGGCCCTTGCCCAGTCAAATGCAGAGGTCGAATCCGCGAAGGCGGCATTGAGCGCGGCGCAGATCGACCTCGATCACACGAAGATCACCGCCCCCTTCGACGGCGTCATCGACCAGACGGCCTACAACATCGGCAACGTCGTTGCGGCCAACCAGTCGACCGCACTGACCACCGTCCGCCAACTCGATCCGATCTACATTTCGCTGACGGAATCGAGCACCAACCTGCTGAAGCTGCGCGATGCGATCGCTGCCGGCGAGGTCAAGGGCGAGGACAACAACATCGCGTTCCGGCTGATCCTTGAAGACGGCCGTGAATATAATCAGAAGGGCAAGCTCGACATGTCGAAGCAGGTCGTCAGCGAAACGACCGGCACCTTCATCATTCGCGTGGTTTTCCCAAATCCGGACCGCGTCGTCCTGCCGGGCATGTATGTCCGCGCCACGGTCGAACTCGGTGCTGAAGCCGGATATTCCCTGCCGCAGCTTGCAACAACCCGCGATGCCAACGGCCGCCTGACCGCACAGTTCATTTCCGCCGAGGGGAAGGTCGAGACCCGTGTCTTCGAAAATGCCACACCCTCCAACAATTCCTGGCTGGTGACGCAAGGCGTGAAGGACGGCGATCAGCTGATCGTCAGCGGTCTGCAGTCGATTGTATCAGGCATGCCGGTAAAGCCGGTTCCAATGAAGATCAACGACAACGGCGTGGTTGTCCCTGCCGATCAGCCCGTGGCCGGAGGCGAACAGAAGCCTGCAGCAAAGTAATGCGCAGACGCTTTCGTATCGTCACCGTCCCAGCCGTACAGGAATAACCGATGGCCAAGTTTTTCATCCGACGACCGATCTTCGCCTGGGTCATTGCGATCACTATCATGCTCGCAGGTCTGCTCGCCATCTTCACGCTGTCGATCTCGCAATATCCGGACATTGCGCCGACCACGGTCCGCATCAACACCAGCTATCGCGGCGCGAGCGCCGAGACGGTCGAAAAATCGGTGACCACAATCATCGAAGACGGCATGACAGGTCTCGATGACCTCACCTACATGACCTCGACCTCATCGACAGGCTCAGCCAGTATCTCGCTGACCTTCGGGACCAGCATCAATCCTGACATCGCGCAGGTGCAGGTGCAGAACAAGCTGCAGCTCGTCCAGTCGCAGCTCCCCGGCGACGTCATCGATGCCGGCATCAGCGTCACACGCTCCACCTCGAGCATTCTTCTCGTCGGCTCGCTGGTCTCGACGGACGGCAAGCGCACCTCCGTCGACCTCGGCAACATCATGTCGACCTCGATCGAGGACCAGATCCAACGCCTGGAAGGCGTGGGCAGCATCAACGTATTTGGCTCCGGCTATGCGATGCGCGTCTGGCTGGATCCGTTCAAGCTGCAGAAATACCAGCTTACCCCTGGCGACGTGACCTCGGCCATCCAGGCACAGAACACCCAGGTCTCTGTCGGCTCGCTCGGCGCCCAGCCGGCCGTCCCGGGCCAGCAGATCAACGTCACCATCACCGCACAGAGCCAGCTCACCACCGTCGCGGATTTCGAGCACATCATCCTGAAGGTCGAAAAGGACGGTTCGACAGTCCGCCTCAGCGATGTCGCCCGCGTCGAGATCGGTCAGGAAAGCTATGGTGGCAGCTCGCGCTATAATGGCCTGCCATCATCAGGTTTCGCCATCAACCTTGCGATCGGCGCGAACGCCATCGATACCGCCGCCCGCGTCCGTACCGCGCTTGAAACGATCGGCCGTGGCCTGCCGGAAGGCGTCGAGATCACCTATCCCTACGACACGACCCCCTTCGTCGAGCTGTCAATCGAGAAGGTCGTGCATACGCTGATCGAGGCGATCGTGCTCGTCTTCGTGGTCCTGCTTATCTTCCTGCAGAACCTGCGCGCGACATTGATCCCGACCATCGCCGTTCCCGTCGTGCTTCTCGGCACGTTCGGCGTCCTTGCGGCAACAGGATATTCGATCAATACGCTGACGATGTTTGCCATGGTGCTGGCGATCGGCCTTCTCGTCGACGACGCCATCGTCGTCGTGGAAAATGTCGAACGCATCATGTCGGAGGAAAAGCTCTCGCCGCTCGAAGCGACCGAGAAGTCGATGGGTGAAATCACCGGTGCCATCGTCGGCATCGCTCTCGTGCTGACCGCCGTTTTCATTCCAATGGCCTTCTTCGGCGGCTCTACCGGCATCATCTATCGCCAGTTCTCCATCACCATCGTTTCGGCCATGCTGCTGTCTGCGCTCGTTGCCATCGTACTGACGCCGGCGCTCTGCGCCACGATGCTGAAGCCGGTCAACGAGCATAAGAAGCATCGCATCGGCGACTGGTTCAACCGCAACTTCACCCGCTCGACCAACGGCTATGTCCGCACCATCGGCTACCTCTTGAAGCGGCCGGTCCGCGTCATGCTGGTGTTCCTGCTAGTCGGCGTCGGTTGCGCCTATCTCTTCTCGCGCCTGCCCAGTTCGTTCCTGCCGCAGGAAGACCAGGGCGTGCTCTTGACCATCGTCACCACGCCGCCGGGCTCCACCACGCAGCAGACGCAGGCCGTTGTTGAAAAGGTCGAAAAATACTTCCGTGAAAACGAGAAGGATGCGGTGGATTCCGTCTTCGGCGCGCTCGGCTTCGGCTTCAACGGCTCGGGCCAGAACAGCGCCATCGTCTTTACCAAGCTCAAGGACTTTTCGCTGCGCACCAATCCTAATCTCAGCGCGCAGTCGGTGGTCAACCGGGCTCTCAAGAACTTCTTCACGATCCGCGAGGCGCAGGTCTTTGCGCTGCTGCCGCCCGCGATCCAGGGTCTCGGCGTGTCGAGCGGCTTCTCCATGTATCTGGTGGATACCGGCGGTCATGGCAATCAAGCCCTGACGGCCGCTTCCAAGCGGCTGATCCAGATGGCTGGCGCCACCGGCAAGGTCGTCGCGCTCCGCTCGAATAACAAGGAAGTCGAGCCGCAGATGAAGATCCTGATCGATCAGGAGAAGATCGGCGCCATGGGTGTCGACCTCGCCTCGGTCAACTCCATGCTGTCGATCATCTTCACGGGCCGCGACGTCAACGACTTCACGCTGAACGGCGAGATCAAGCCGGTCTACGTTCAGGGCGACGCTCCCTTCCGCATGCAGCCGACCGATCTGAACCACTGGTATGCCCGCAACAACGCGGGCGAGATGGTGCCCTTCTCCGCCTTCACGACAACCCAATGGGTCGATGGCGCGCCGTCGCTCGCCCGTTTCAACGCCGTCAGTGCTATCCCGCTCGACGGAGCGGCAGCTCCTGGCGTCTCCTCGGGTGAAGCCATGAACGAGATGGAAGCCCTGACCGAACAGCTCGGCGGCGGCTACACGGTCGCCTGGCAGGGCATCTCCTATCAGGAGCGGCTCTCGGGCTCGCAGGCCCCTATGCTTTATGCGATTTCGGTTCTCGTCGTCTTCCTCTGCCTGGCTGCCCTCTACGAGAGCTGGTCGATCCCGTTCTCGGTCATCATGGCAGTGCCGGTCGGCGTGCTCGGCGCACTTGCCGCAGCAACACTATTCGGGCAGGCGAACGACGTCTATTTCAAGGTGGGCCTGCTCACGACCATCGGCCTTGCCGCGAAGAACGCGATCCTGATCGTGGAATTCGCAAAAGACCGAATGGAGACGGGCATGGGGCTCATCGAGGCAACGCTGGAAGCAGCAAGGCTGCGCCTGCGCCCGATCATCATGACCTCTTTGGCTTTTATTCTCGGCGTCGTGCCTTTGGCCATCGCAAGGGGCGCGGGTTCCGCTGCCCAGAATGCGATCGGCATCGGCGTGCTTGGGGGCATGCTTTCGGCGACGATGCTCGGCATTTTCTTCGTGCCGTCCTTCTTCGTCGTGATCCGCCGCATCTTTGCCACACGGCAAAAAAATGAGGCGGGAGTGTGATATAAATGCACTGTGAGAAAGCTTTCCGGATTGCTACATTGCGCACGGACTGCTTCGGCATGTGTTTAGCGTAAGGAACGAGGCGCGTCAGGCCGATAGTGAAGCATGACGCTTCGGACAAGAATTGACTTGCTCGAGTTACAGGATGAAATGCATGGTATCTCTTCGTTATGCCACACCGGCGCTATTGTTATTGCTGTCGGGCTGTGTAGTAGGCCCTGATCACGTACCTCCTGAAATGGCGCTTCCTGGAAAATTCAGTGAAGGTGGCAAAAAGAACATCGGCGATGTCGCTACCACGGCCTGGTGGACCGCCTATAACGACCGCAAGCTCGACAGCCTTGTCCAGACCGGCCTTAGCCAGAACCTGACGATTCAACAAGCGATCGAGCGCATCAATTCCGCATCCGCCAACGTGACCGTCGCCGGCGCCGGTGCCTTGCCTGCTCTCGATGTTGGCGCTTCGCACACCGTCAGCGGCCAGACCGGCGAGCTGCGCGACCAATTTAACACCCGCAATACCAGCGCCGGACAGCTTTCCCTGTCCTGGCTGCTCGACATGTTCGGACTTTTCAGGCGCAGCAAGGAAAGCGCCCTCGCCTCTCTTGATTCCGCTTACGCGGGTGCCGACATCGCCAAGCTGTCCTACATCCAGGACCTTGTCTCAACCTATATTGACCTACGCTTCTTCCAGCAGCGCCTGGCGCTTTCGAAAGCCAACCTGAAGTCCCGTCAGGAAACCTACGACCTCACCAAGTTCCAGCTTGATGCAGGTGCGGCGTCCCGCCTCGACGTCGTTCAGGCTGAAGGTCTTGTCCAGTCGACGCTGGCAGAAATCCCCGGCCTCGAAACCAACATCCGCGTTTCGGCCCATCATATCGCCACCCTCCTCGGCCAGCCGGCCGGTTCGATGGTTGATGAACTGTTGCGTGGCTCCGGCCAGCCGACTTTCCGCGGCGGCATCAATTCCGGCATTCCGGCCGACCTGATCCGCAACCGTCCAGATATTCGCCAGGCCGAGCGCAACCTCGCCGCCGCTACTGCCCAGATCGGTGTCGCAGAGGCTCAACTCTACCCGTCGATCTCGCTGTCCGGTTCGATCTCGCCGAGCTACATCAACCAGCGCGGCATACACGGCGGCCTGTCGGCGTGGTCCTTCGGCCCGACCCTGAACCTGCCGATCCTCGACGGCGGCAGTCTGCGCGCCAATGTCGACGTCTCCAAGTCCAACGCCGTCGCATCCTACCTCGCCTGGAAGCAGACCGTCCTGACGGCAATCCAGCAGGTCGAGGATGCCCTGTCGGCCGTTCGCCGTGACGCCCAGACGGTTGATGCGTTGCGCGCCCAGGTCCGGACGACGCAGGAAACCCTCGAGCTTTCGACGGCATCCTACAAGGACGGCGCTTCCTCGCTGCTCGACGTTCTCGACGCCCAGCGTCAGGTCTCTCTCGCTCAGGCAAGCCTTGCCGCCGCTGTTCAGCAGATGGCGAAGGATTACGCTGCGCTCAACATCGCAACCGGCGGCGGCTTCGCTCCGGGCGGCAAGACCACCGGTCCGGGACCGGTCAAGGCTGCCAAAGGCAGCTAAGCTCCTCGCATAGTATCATTCCGAAGCCCCGCGGTTTCCGCGGGGCTTTTTCTTTGCGTGAATATCTGCCGGGATAGATAATATGCGCATGGAAGGAATTTGGATTCGACAAGCCGCAATCGCTACGCTATGCAGTTGATTAAACGATTAAGCGCAGCACTTCGAAACAATGGCTTCACAACGCCCGGGACCCAACCTCAGCAGGATAGCGACGTCGCTTGGCGTCTCTGTTGCCACGGTCTCGAATGCGCTCTCCGGCAAAGGCCGGGTTTCCGACGCCCTGATTGAAAGAATTCGCACGCATGCTGCTGAACTCGGTTATGTGCCGAGCCAGGCCGGCCGGGCGCTGCGCACCGGCCGCAGCGGCGTGCTCGGCCTTGTCCTGCCCGACATTGCCAATCCTCTCTTTCCGAAGATCGCCCAGGCCATCGAATATGCTGCATCCGCTGCAGGCTACGGCGTGCTGATCGCCGACTCCCGCGGCGATATCACGGCGCAGACCGAGGCCATCAACCGGCTGGTGGAGCGTGGCGTTGACGGCATGGTGGTCGTACCGCGCCGTGCCACTCGCATTTCCGCCGCAAGCTGCCCGGTCGCAGTCATCGATACCGCCTCCACGCCCGGCAATACGGTCGCTGCCGACCACTGGCAGGGCGGCAGGGAAATCGCCGCCCATCTCGCCGGCCTCGGTCACAAGCAGATCCTGATCATCGGCAATAATCACGAATCCAATGTCCAGAATGACCGCGCCGGCGGCATCAGGGCCGGCCTGCAGCCTGGCATGCGCTCCGAAACACTCTGGATCGAGCGGTTGGAGAACGAGACGGGCGCCGGTTGCCGGCTGGGCCTTGCGGAAAAGGCGCGTCAGGGCTTCACCGCCTTTGCCGCCCTTTCCGACCTGCAGGCGCTGCACGCGCTGACCGAACTGCAGCAGGAGGGGATCAGCGTGCCCGCCGATGTCAGCGTCACCGGCTTCGATGATCTCATCTGGTCGCCTGTCGTCACGCCGTCGCTGACGACGGTGAGGATGGACATGGATACAATCGCCGAAATCGCCGTCTCGGCACTGGTCGATAGAATAAACGAAAGCGGCACACGAGAGGGCGTGCTGGTTACCGCGGAGACCGAACGCGTGCCCATGCAACTCATCATCCGCCAGTCATCCGGGCTCGCGAACCCGGCACCAAAAACCTCAGAGATGGAGAACTTGTAGAATGAAAAAGGCTCTTATTGCATCGGCGGCGCTCGCCGCACTTTACCCCCTCGGCGCCGCGGCACAGGAACGCACGCTGACCATTTCCGTCTACGCATTCGCGCAAGATGACTACAAGACGATCGTCTACGATCCCTTCGAAGCCAAGTGCGGCTGCAAGCTCGTTGTCGAAACCGGCAACAGCGTTGAGCGCATCGCCAAGATGGAAGCCAACAAGGCCAATCCGGTGGTCGATCTTGCCGCCGTATCCATGGCTGACGGCCTTGCCGCTTCCCGCGCCGGCCTGATCGACAAGGTCGATACATCCAAGCTTGAAAACTTCTCCAAACTCTATGATATCGCCAAGGATCCGAACGGCGACGGCATGAGCGTCGGCTACACCTTTTACGCCACCTCGATCGCCTATCGCGCGGACAAGATGAAGATCGAGTCCTGGGCTGACCTCTTGAAGCCCGAATATGTCGGTCACGTCGCCTTCCCGAACGTCACGACCAACCAGGGCCCGCCGGCGCTCTATATGCTCGGCCTCGCGCTCGGCAAGGACACCCCTGATCTCAAGGCGCCGATTGAGGCGCTTGGCGAAAAGAAGGACGAGATCGTAACCTTCTATGAAAAGTCTTCCCAGATCGTACAGCTGATGCAGCAGGAAGAAATCTGGGCCGCTCCGATCGGCCGCTTCTCTTGGGCAGGCTTTACCAAGCTCAACGTCCCCGTCGCCTGGGCAACGCCGAAGGAAGGCCAGACCGGCGGCATGAACGTGCTGGTCCTGACCAAGGGTTCGAAGAACCAGGATCTCGCCCTGCAGTTCATGGATTTCTGGCTCTCGACCGAAGTCCAGACCAAGCTCGCCGAAAAGCTGATCGACAGCCCGGCCAACAAGGAGGTCAAGGTCTCCGACAAGGTCGCCAACAACATCACCTATGGCGAAGACACCGCCAAGAGCCTGAAGCTGATCCCCTCCGCAGCCGCCCTCGACAGCCGCAATGGCTGGCTGAAGGAATGGAACGAAAAGGTCGGCCAGTAAGCCACTGCTGAAATCGGTCCCGGCACCGACAGGGACCGACCCTTCCTCCGCTCGAAAGGCGTCTCATGTTTCAGAACCGCGCAGAAGCCCTGGCGCTTGCCCTGCCGGCAGCGATCTTCGCCGCCGTGGTCTTTCTGCTGCCTGTCGCGATCCTGCTCTCCGAAGGTTTTCGCATTGGTGGGGCATGGACACTTGCCGCCTATACGGATTTCTTCTCCGAAACGCTGAACCGCACCGTCTTCTTCCGCACCTTCCGGCTTGGCCTCGAGGTGACAGCGGTGTCGGCCGTCATCGGCTATGCCGCCGCCTTTGCGATCGTCAACCTGCCGCCGAAGGGCAAGGGCCGCATGATCGGCCTCATCACCCTGCCGCTGATGATTTCGCCGGTCGCCCGCACCTATGCCTGGATCGTCATTCTCGGCCGCACCGGCATCGTCAATGAAGCCATCACCGGCCTCGGCCTGAGTGCGGAACCGCTGCGACTGCTCTTCACCGAAACCGCCGTCTTCATCGGCCTGCTGCAACTTTTCTTGCCGCTGATGATCCTGTCGCTCATCAGCGCGCTCGAGAACATGCCGAAGGATGCCATTCCAGCTGCCCGCGTGCTCGGTGCGAACTGGTTCCAGGTCTTCTGGAAAGTCATCCTGCCGCTCACCAAGGAAGGCCTCGTCGTCGGCGGCACGCTGGTCTTCACTGGCTCGCTGACGGCCTATATCACGCCGGCCATCCTCGGCGGCTCCAAGGTGCTGATGCTGGAAACGCTGCTGTACCAGCAGGTCTCCGTCGCCAACAATTTTGTCTCGGCGAGCGTCATCGCCTTCATCCTGATCGTCATGAGCTTTGCCGCCAATATCCTGCTGAAGCGCCTTGCCACTGCGAGGAACCGCCGATGAGCATCCGCCTCTTCTCGCCGGTCGTGCTGTTCCTGCTGCTGGTTTTCCTGATTGGCCCTTTCCTGATCATCATCGCCGCTTCGCTTTCGGCCGGCGACACACTGGCCTTTCCGCCGCAGGGCCTGTCACTGCGCTGGGTCGCCAAGGTCTTCACCATCGATAGTTTCCGCGAGAGCTTCGCCATGTCGATGTTCCTTGCGGTCTTCGGCACGCTGGCGGCCCTCATTCTCGGCATCCCCGCCGCCTATAGCCTGTCGCGCTACCGTCTGCCGGGCGCAGAGACGGTGAGAACCATCGTCTCGCTGCCGATCATCGTGCCCGGCATCATCGTCGGCCTGGCACTACTGCGTTACCTGGTCGTACCTTTCGGCTTCAACATCACGCTGGCTCTCTTCTTCGCCCATACCGCACTCGTGCTGCCCTATGCAGTACGCGTGGTGTCCGCAAGCCTCGGCAACCTGCGCTCGGACATCGAGGAAGCCGCGGTCTTGCTCGGCTCCTCGCGGCTCGGCGCCTTCTTCCGCGTGGTCATGCCGAATATCCGCGGCGGCATTCTCGCGGCCTTCATTCTCGGCTTCGTCACCAGCTTCAATCAGGTGCCGGTCTCGCTCTTCCTCTCCGGCCCTGGCGTGCGCACGCTGCCGATCGACATGCTGGGCTATATGGAGACAACCTACGACCCGTCCGTTGCCGCGCTTTCGGCGCTGCTCGCCTTCCTTTCGATCGGCATCGTCTTCCTCGCCGAACGCTTCCTGGGATTCTCACGCTATGTCTGATGCCTACCTTCAACTCGACAAGCTGACGCTCGCTTATGGCGATACGGTCGCGGTGAAGGACCTCGACCTGTCGATTGCCAAGGGCGAGTTGGTAGCCCTTCTTGGCCCTTCCGGCTGCGGCAAGACGACGACCATGCGCGCCATTGCCGGCCTGCTGAACCCCGCTTCCGGCCGCATCAATCTCGATGGCGCCGAGATCACCCGCGTCTCCGCCAACAAGCGCGCCGTCGGCCTCGTCTTCCAGTCCTACGCGCTGTTCCCGCATCTGACTGTCTATGAAAACGTTGCCTTCGGCCTGCGCTTGAAGGGCCTTCGCGGCGAGGTTCTGGATGGCAAGGTCAATGCCGGCCTCAAATCCGTCGGCCTTGCGAAATTTGCCGGCCGTAAGCCGGGCGAACTTTCGGGCGGCCAGCAGCAGCGCGTGGCGCTCGCCCGCTCCATGGTCATGGAGCCGAAAGTGCTGTTGCTCGACGAGCCGCTTTCCAACCTCGACGCCCGCCTTCGCCTTGAAATGCGTGCCGAGCTGCAGCGCGTCCAGAAGGAAACTGGCGTAACGATGATCTTCGTCACCCACGATCAGGCAGAAGCGCTTGCGCTTGCCGACCGCATCATTGTCATGCTGAACGGCGGCATCGAGCAGATCGGCACGCCCGAGGACATCTACAACAAGCCTGTTTCCTCCTTCGTCGCCGATTTCGTCGGTTTCGAAAACATCTTTGCGCTGAAGGACGGAAAGCTTGCGACGCCGAACGGCCCTGTCGCGCTTTCCGCCGCAGCACCTGACGGTGCGGCGGGCCTGGCCTGGCGGCCGCGTGCGGTGGTCCTTGGTTCTGGCCCTTTCCACGGCACCGTGCGTGGCACATCCTTTGCCGGCAATAGCCGCGAATATCTGCTGGACAGCGTGCTCGGCCCGATCAAGGCGGAAGTCGATGCCGCCCTGCCGCAATACGAACTCGGCAGTATGATCTCCTTCGACCTGCCGGTCGCAGCCTCCGCAAGCCTCAAACGTTTCGGGTGACATCATGGGCGTCTGGATCGACACGGATATGGGCTTCGACGACATTGCCGCCATCATGGTGGTGACGAATGCCGAGCTCGACATCGACGGTGTCTCGCTGGTCTTCGGCAACGCGCCACTGCCGCAGGTGCGCACCAATGCGGCGGGCGCAGCCAAGGCCTTCGGTTGGAAATTTCCGATCCACACCGGCCGCGACATGCCCGTTCTCGGCAAGCTAGAGACTGCCCAGGCGATCCTCGGCGAAAGCGGCATTCCGACGACCGGTAGACATCTGCCGCCGGCCCCGATCCTGCCGGATAGCGATGCCTTCGTCGCGCTTTGCCGCTGGCTGGAACTGGAAGACCCTCACCGCATTCTGGCGCTTGGACCGCTGACGAATATCGCGGCACTCGCGCTCGCCCGGCCCGATCTTGCCGCCCGCATCACCGAACTCGTCTGGATGGGCGGCGGTGTTACCTCCGGCAATCATACGGCCTCCGCAGAATTCAATGCGCTCGCCGATCCAGAGGCGCTCGCAATCATCATCGCCCGCGAGCTGCCACTGCGCATGGTCGATCTCGATCTCTGCCGCAAGGTTCTTGCGAAGCCCCAGGATGCCGATCCAGTTCGCGCTGCCGGTGGCGCCAATGCCGAGCTGATCGCCGATATGTTTGCCGGTTATATTCGCATTGGCACGAACCGCGGTCGTCCCGCCATGGCAATCTATGATCCTTCGGCTGCCGTCGCCTTCGTCGCTCCGCAAGTGGTGAGCTTCCGCCCTGCCCGCATCGACGTGGAATTGCAGGGGCAGCATACGCGCGGGCGCACGGTCGTTGAAACCCGCGCCACTCACGCAACGTTCAATGCACAGTTCGCCGCCGACATCGATGCCGACATGGCGCGTGTCATCATTCTCGCCGCCCTGGTCAACGAGGCCCGCAAATGACTGCAACTCCGCGCCAGGAACCCGCCGATCTCAACGAGCCCGCCTTACGGGCCCGCGCTGTTGCTGCCGCCCGCGGCGATGCTCCCTTCGATGTGCTTGTGACCGGCGGCCGCATTCTCGATGCCGTCACAGGCCTGATCCGCGAGGCCGATATCGGCCTCGTTGGCGCGATGATTGCGAGTGTTCACGCATCGTCGAGCCGCACGGACGCTGCCAAGGTAATTGACGCAGCCGGTAGCATCGTCTCTCCCGGCCTCATCGATACACACATGCATATTGAAAGCTCGATGGTGACGCCGGCTGAATATGCTGAAGCCGTGTTGCCTCGCGGCGTGACAACGATCGTCTGGGATCCGCACGAATTCGGCAATGTCCATGGTCTCGATGGCGTACGCTGGGCAATCGAAGCCTCGCGCAATCTGCCGCTGCGCACGATCCTGCTTGCCCCCTCCTGCGTTCCTTCCGCCCCTGGTCTGGAACTCGCCGGTGCGGATTTCGACGCCAGTGTCATCGCCGAGCTGCTGCGCTCGCCGGCGATCGGTGGCGTGGCGGAAGTCATGAACATGCGCGGCGTCATCGATGGCGATCCGCGCATGACCGATATCGTCAATGCCGGCCTCACCTCCGGCAAGCTCGTCTGCGGCCATGCCCGCGGACTGGAGGGTACCGATCTCAACGCCTTCATGGCCGCTGGCATCACCTCCGATCACGAGCTTACCTCGGGCGCCGATTTGCTGCAGAAGCTGGCGGCCGGAATGACGATCGAGCTGCGCGGCTCGCACGATCATCTGCTGAAGGAATTTGTCGATGCATTGAACGGCATCGGCCACCTTCCGCCGACCGTCACGCTCTGCACGGATGATGTCTTCCCCGATGAACTTTATCAGAATGGCGGCCTCGACGACGTCGTGCGTCGCCTCGTGCGCTACGGCATGCGCCCGGAATGGGCATTGCGCGCCGCTACCTTCAACGCCGCGCAACGCCTGAAGCGTTCCGACCTCGGGCTCATCGCCGCCGGACGCCGCGCCGATCTCGTGCTGTTCGAGGACATGAGCGAATTCAAGACCCGCGCCGTCATCGCCAACGGCCGACTAATCGCCGAAAATGGCATGGTCAGCGATCGCCTTCCGTCGTTCGACGCCGGGCCGCTCATGCAATCGGTCAAGCTCGCACCGCTTGCCGAAGACGATTTCCGCATTCCCGCCAACGGCACGAAGGTGCACCTCGCAACAATCGACCGTCCACGCTTCACCCAGTGGGGAGCAACCGAAGCGGATATCCGCGACGGCTTCGTCGTACCGCCGGCTGGCAGCGCCATGATAGCGGTTGCACATCGCCATGGACTGGCGGATGGCAAGCCGCGCATCGGCTTCCTGACCGGCTGGGGTGAGTGGCGCGGCGCCTTCTGCACCACGGTTTCACATGACAGCCACAACCTCACTGTGTTCGGAGGAAATATCAGTGATATGGCGCTTGCAGCCAATGCCGTCATCGACGCCGGCGGTGGCATGGCCGTGGCAAAGGATGGGCGCATCGAAGCCCTGCTGCCCCTGCCACTCTCCGGCCTCGTGACGGATGCATCCCTGCAGGAAACCGCCGATGGCTTTGCTGCCATCCGCAAGGCAATGGAAAAGATCGTCGACTGGAAACCGCCCTATCTGGTCTTCAAAGCCTGCTTCGGCGCGACACTTGCCTGCAATATCGGCCCACATCAGACCGACCGCGGCATTGCCGACGTCATTACCGGCAAGGTGTTGGAAAGCCCCATACTGGAAACGTTTTGAGGCGGCTTACGCCTCAGCCTTGAGCTCCCGCTCCACCAGCGCCACCCAATAGGCCGCTCCATATCCGAGCGCCTCATCATTGAAGTCGTAGGCTGTATTATGATGCAGCGCTCCATCGACGGCCGGGCCGTTGCCGAGCCAGACATAACAGCCGGGCGCATTTTGCCCGAAGAAGGCGAAATCGTCGCCGGCAGTCGACGGCGGAAAGCTCGTACGCGCCTTTTCACCGAACACCGACTGTGCGGCGCCTAGCGCCCGCACAGTCGCATCCGCGTCATTGACGACGGGCGGAATGCGGCGTTCGAATTCATAATCTACCGAAATGCCGAACATGGCGGCGGTTCCCTGTGCCAGACGGCCGATTTCGGCCTCAAGCTGATCGCGAACCTCAGGCGAATAGGCCCGCGCCGTTCCGCCGATCTCGACAATATCGGGGATGACATTCAATGCCTTCGGATTGCCGGCCTGGAGTGAACAGGCGCTGACGACTGCCGGCTGAAGGGGATCGATGACGCGCCCGACGATCGTCTGCAGAGACGAAAGGAAAGTGGCGGCAGCTGTGATCGGATCGCGGCCGAGGTGCGGCTTTGCGCCGTGCGTACCAACACCCCGGAAGATGATCCGCCAGCTATCCGAAGAAGCAAGCTGCGGCCCCTCGACGACCGCGATCTCATCCACGGCAAGCCCGGGCATATTGTGCAGCCCATAGACGGCATCGCAGGGAAACTGCTTGAACAGCCCTTCCTCCACCATGCGCTTCGCACCGCCACGGCCCTCTTCGGCCGGCTGGAAGATGAAATGCACGGTGCCGGAAAAACCGCGCGTTTCAGCCAGATACCGTGCCGCGCCGAGCAACATCGTCGTATGCCCGTCATGGCCGCAAGCATGCATCTTGCCCGGCACGGTCGACTTGTAGGGGCGATCCGCCGTTTCCGGCATGGCGAGCGCGTCCATATCTGCCCTCAGCCCGATCCTGCGCGTACCATTGCCGATCTGCAGCGTTCCGACGACACCGGTGCCGCCAAGGCCGCGGTGCACCTGAATACCCGCCTCATCCAGAAGTTTCGCGACGATATCGCTGGTACGCTCCTCCTCGAAGCCGAGTTCGGGATGGGCATGCAGATCACGGCGGAGATTGGTGAGAAAAGGCAGATCGTTGCTGATCCGGGCGGGAATGCTCATGAGCCTGGATATCCTGTAAAGCGAAACGGGCGCCCGACGGCGCCCGCATCAGATCGTTCTTTTTTCAACAAACAGGCCGTAAGCGCAAGCCCTTACGCCTCTTCGACGAAGACCTCCTCGCGCTTGCGCTTGACGCTCGGCAGGAAGACGATGATCAAAACCGCCACGGCAATCGTCAGCAGGATGGCGCTGATCGGCCGCGTGACGAAGGTGGTCGCATCGCCGCGCGACAGGATCATGGCCCGTCGCAGGTTTTCCTCCAGCAACGGTCCGAGCACGAACCCGAGCAGCAGCGGCGCCGGCTCGCAGCGCAGTTTCGCCAGCACGTAGCCGATGAGGCCAAAGAAGGCGACGGCGTAGAGGTCGTAGACGTTGGAATTGACGCTGTAGACCCCGATCGAGCAGAAGGCCATGATGACGGGGAAAAGCACATAGTAAGGCACCGTCAGCAGCTTCACCCACAAGCCGATCAGCGGCAGATTGAGGATGACGAGCATCAGGTTGCCGATCCACATGGAGGCGATGATGCCCCAGAAGAGCGCCGGCTGTTCGGTCGCCACGTTCGGCCCCGGCACGATACCCTGGATGATCATCGCGCCGACCATCAGCGCCATGACAGGGTTTGCCGGGATGCCGAGCGTCAGCAGTGGAATGAAGGAGGTCTGCGCACCGGCATTGTTGGCCGATTCCGGTCCGGCGACACCGGCAACTGCGCCGTGGCCGAACTCTTCCGGCTTCTTCGAGACACGCTTTTCCACCGTATAGGAAGCGAAGGAAGCAAGGATCGCTCCGCCGCCCGGCAGGATGCCGAGCGCCGAACCAATGACAGTCCCGCGAATGACCGGCGCGATCATCTCCTTAAACTCTTCCTTCGACGGCAATAGACCCGAGACTTTCGCCATCAACACTGTGCGCGTCTTTTCGCCTTCCAGATTGCGCAGGATTTCCGCTATGCCGAAGACGCCGACGGCAAGAGCCACGAAATTCAGCCCGTCAGCATATTCGCGGATGCCGAGCGTGAAGCGCGGCGTGCCGGTATAGATATCCGTGCCCACAAGGCCGAGCAGCAGCCCGAGCGCCACCATCGCCAGTGCCTTGACGACCGAGCCATGGGCCAGTGCGATCGAGGATACGAGCCCGACGATCATCAGTGAGAAATACTCGGCCGAGCCGAATTGCAGCGCAATCGCCGTTAGTGGCGGAGCAAAGACAGCCACGAGGAAGGTCGATACCGTGCCGGCGAAGAAGGAGCCGAGCGCCGCGATCGCGAGCGCCGCGCCGGCCCTGCCCTTCCGCGCCATCTGATAGCCGTCGATGGCTGTCACGGCCGAGGAAGATTCGCCCGGCATATTGATGAGGATTGCCGTCGTCGAGCCGCCATATTGCGCGCCGTAATAGATGCCGGCGAGCATGATGAGCGAGGAGACCGGCTCGAGCTGGAAGGTGATCGGCAGCAGCATGGCGATCGTTGCCGTGGCGCCGATGCCGGGCAGCACGCCGATCAGCGTGCCGAGCAGCACGCCGATCAGGCAGAAGAACAGGTTTTCCGGGCTTGCCGCCGTATAGAAACCGAGTGCGAGATTGCTGAAGAGTTCCATACCCGCCTCCTAGAACCGGACCCAGGGGCCGAAACGTTCGAACGGCAGCCCGAGTGCGTAGCTGAAAACCCCAACCGAAAAGACCGTCAGCAGCAGCGAAAGAACCAGCGCGAACAGCACATTCATGCGACTGGATGCAAAGCAAGCGATGAAGGCCGTCAGAAAGATTGCCGGAGCAAAACCGAGCCCGCGCACAGTCAATCCGAAAAAGACCGGTGCGGGCAGGATGAAGAGCATGCCGCGCCAGGCGAAGGGATCGATCGGCTCGCCCTGAACCCGCACCGCCTGCACGAGAATGATCAGGCCGAGCAGGACGAGGATGCCGGACAGGACGAGTGGGAAATATCCGGGTCCCATGCGCAGCGCCGTGCCGATATCGAGGTTCAGCGACTGATAGGCAAAGAAGGCACCGGTCGCGGCAAGCAAAGCGCCGCAGATGACATTGGTGGTGTCGAAACTGAGAGATTTCATGATGTCTCCTGGGGTTGGAGATGAAGCGTCGCGACGGATACGAGGCTGCGCAAACACCCTCCTCCCCGGCTGGGAGGAAGGTGCGCGTGCGGCGGCCAGGCTCAGTCCGCGTATTCGCCGGCTGCTTCGATGACGGACCTCCAGCGGGTGATTTCGCTCTCGAGCTTCGCCTTCAGCGCCGCCGGCGTCGCATCAGCGTCCAACGAGGGAGCGGTGCCAAGTTCGGCAAAGCGGGCGCCAACATTCGGGTCCTTTAGTGCGACCTGCAGCGACTTCGACAAGCGCTCATTGATTTCGGCCGGCGTGCCCTTCGGCGTGTAGATGCCGTGCCAGATACCGACTTCGAAGCCCGGCAGACCGGCTTCGACCGCCGTCGGAATGTCCTTGAGCACATCGAGGCGCGCCGGCGACGTCACGGCATAGGCCTTGATCGTGCCACCCTTGATCTGCTTCGTCGTATTGGTCGTCTGGTCGCACATGATATCAACCTGACCGCCGAGAAGGTCGGTCATGGCCGGGCCGGTTCCCTTGTAGGGAACGGTCGTCAGCGGCGTCTGGATGGCGCTCATGAACATCATGCCGCAAAGATGGGATGCGGCGCCAATACCGGCATTGGCGACGGTGACCTTGTCCTTGTTCGCCTTCACATAGTCGATCAGGCCCTTCAGATCGGCCGGTTCGAAATCCTTGCGGGCAACGATCGTCATCGGAACATCGGTGACGAGACCGACATATTCGAAGGCGTTCAGTGTGTCGTAGGCGAGCTTGCGGTAAAGCGTGGCGCTGGTCGCCATGCCGATATGATGCAGCAGGATCGTGTAACCATCCGGATCGGCATCGGCGACGCGGCCGGCGCCAAGCGTGCCGCCAGCACCGCCGACGTTTTCGACGACGATCTGCTGACCGAGATCCTTCGACATGGATTCAGCAACGAGGCGCGCGACGGTATCGGTCGGGCCACCGGCTGCGAAAGGCACGACCATGGTGATGGTGCGTTCGGGATAGGTCTGCGCCGAAGCAGAATAAGCGAGCAGCGAAACGGCAGCGGCGGCGGTCACGCCGAGCATGGCCTTCAGGATTTTCATCGTTTTCCTCCCTGATGAAAATGGTCGTTCCGCCGGCGCATCCTCCGCACCGGCTCGGATGTCCCATTTGCAGGCCAGGGACTGATGGTCGCAATCGCGAGGCGAGGAGAGGAATGACGATTTTGCGACAGTGCACCGCAGCATGGGTTGATTTGGAAACAAATGGCTAAAGCGATGGGTGGAAATCCACCCATCGCTGGTCCTTCACCGGTTGGGCGGCAGAACAACCTCGCCCGTTTCCAGCAGCGATTTGAGGTTGGAGAGAATTTGTGGCCATCCGCCGGAAACGGCACCGATGAATTTGGAACCTTCTATCGGCATCGAATGTGTCAGCGTCAGCTTGACCGCCTCGCCGACCGGCTCGAGCTCCATCACGCACCGGGAAAACCCTTCAGCCTTGAGCTCCGGCCTGAACTCATTATGCCACTTCAGGACAAGCCGCTTGGGCGGATCGAATTCGAGGATTTCGCCTGTATCGGTAACGGTTCCGTCGGAATAGCTCATCTGCCAGGCAGAACCGACTTTCCAATCGGTCTCGAATTGCACGCCGAGCCAGAATTTCTTCATGAATTCCGATGTCGTGAGTGCCGACCAGAGCTGCTCCGGTGTAGTGCGGATATAGGTGACGTAATTGAATGCGCTGCCAGCCATGATGGTACTCCTTTTGGCCAAGGCTTGGTCACACCCTCGCCGGCAGGCGGGACGATTCATTCGTCTTTGCTGCCTTCGAGGCTCTTCTTGAGATCGGAGAGCGCCTCTAACGCACGGCGCTCGAATTTGCTGATCCAACGGTCCGCGATCTCGTTGATCGGAACCGGATTGATGTAATGCAGCTTCTCGCGCCCCTGCCGGCGCGTGGAAACAAGGTTTGCTTCCTCGAGAATGCCGAGATGCTTCGTCACCGCCTGGCGCGTCATCTCCAGCCCTTCACACAATTCGCCGAGCGTCTGGCCATTGCGCGCATGCAGGCGATCCAGCAGACGTCGCCGGCTGCCATCCGCCAGAGCTCGAAAAACCGCGTCTTCATCCATGTCAATACGGAACCATTTGGTTGCCTGTTGTCATTTTATAGGCAACCAAATGGTTGCCTGTCAAGGCATAAATCGAGCGAGGCCTGAAAACAGACGATCACATCAAGAAATTCGGGATTGGATCAGAGCTCGCGGCGCATCTCACCAGCCATGTCGTTGGCCAGCAGCTTCTTGTCGAGGCCGTACTTCTGCATCTTCTCGTAAAGTGTCTTGCGTGAGATGCCGAGCGATTCATAGACCGGCTTCAGGCTACCGCCATGGGCGACCAGCGCACTTGCAATCACGCCACGTTCGAATTCCGCGACACGCTCGGCAAGCCCCGCGACCTCTGCCTGCCTGCCGCCGCCATCGAGACCAAGCACGAAGCGGTCGGCCGCATTGCGCAATTCGCGGACATTGCCCGGCCAGTCGCGCTGCGCGATGTCGGAAATCACATCCGGTGGCACGGCCATGTCGTCCTTGCCGTAACGCGCGGCCGCCTCCCTGACAAGCTGCATGAAGAGCAGCGGAACATCGGCCCGGCGTTGTGAGAGCGACGGCACATGAATGGTCGCGACGTTCAGGCGGTAGAGGAGGTCGGCGCGGAATCGGCCACCAGCGACTTCCGCTTCCAGATCGACCTTGCTCGTGGCGATGAACCGCACGTCGAGCGGTACGGTCTCATTCGATCCGAGGCGGGAAATCATTCTCTCCTGCAGCACCCGCAGGAACTTCGCCTGCAGATCAAACGGCATGGAGCCGATCTCGTCGAGCAGAATGGTGCCGCCCCGCCCATGCTCGAACTTGCCGTAACGCGGCCGCACGGCCCCCGGAAAAGCGCCGGCCTCATGCCCGAAAAGCTCGCTCTCGATCAGGTTTGCTGGAAGTGCTGCGCAATTGATGGCGATGAAGGGCCGGCTTGCCCGCGCGCTGATATCGTGCAGCGCCCGCGCCACCACTTCCTTGCCCGCACCAGTGTCGCCGACAATAAGCGTGTCGGCATCGCTCGCCCCGATCGCACGGATGCGATAGCGCAGGTCGACCATGATCTGCGTTCGTCCCGGCAGGCGCGCCTCGATATCGTCGCGCTTGCCGGCCACCGCCTTCAGCAGCCGATTTTCCAACACGAGGCTGCGCCGCTCCATGGCGCGGCGGATGACGCCGGCGAGCATCTGCGGCGTAAACGGCTTCTCGATGAAGTCATAGGCGCCCTCGCGCATCGCCTTGACGGCAAGCTGTACATCGCCGTGGCCGGTGACGAGAATAACCGGCACTTCGGTATCGAGTTCGCGGATCTTCTGCATCAACGTCATGCCGTCCATGCCCGGCATGCGGATATCGGTAACGACGACACCGGGAAAACTGTAGCCGATCAGTTCCAGCACGTGGTCGGCATTGGAAAAGGTCTCGACGCTGAAGCCGGACAGTTCCAGCGCCTGCGCCGTCGAGCGGCGCAGTTCCTCTTCGTCGTCGACGAGCAATATCTTCTGTTCGTTCATTCCGCCGCCTCCGGCATCATGCCAGCTGCCGCGGAAAGCTCGATACGGAACACGGCTCCACCCTCCGGATGGTTGGAGACGGTCAGGCTGCCGCCAAAATCCTTGATGATGTTGTAGGAGATGGAAAGCCCCAGCCCGAGCCCCTTGCCCACCCCTTTGGTGGTGAAGAAGGGATCGAAGATGCGCTCGGCAATCGCCGCCGGCACACCAGGCCCATGATCACGCACGGTCAGGATTACCCTGCCGGCCTCTTTGGACGCCGAAACCTCGATGCGCCGGTCCTCGAGCCCCTCCACGGCATCAGCCGCATTCGAGATCACATTGACCAGCACCTGCTGCAGTCGCACCGAGCCAGCCTTGACCACCGGCGGCCGCCCCCCGAGATGCAGCCGGAGATCGGCATCCGCAGCCTTGAGCCGCCAGGCGACGATCTCGAGCGTATCGCGGATCGCCTCATCGAGCGGGACGGCCCCCAGCTTCTCATTGGGTTTGCGCGCGAAATTGCGCAGATGCCGACTGATGGAAGCCATGCGATCTATCAGTCCGCCAATGCGCTGGATGTTGTCCTGCGCTTCGGCCGTGCGGCCTCGTTCGAGCAGGACAGAGGCGCTGTCCGTATAGGTCTTGGCGGCGGCAAGCGGCTGGTTGAACTCATGCGAAAGTGCTGCCGACATCTGACCTAGACCGGCAAGCTTGCCCGCCTGGATGAGATCGGCCTGTGTCTGGCGCAGCTGCTGTTCGGTCAGGCGTCGCTCGGCAATCTCCTCCTCGATGCGGCTGTTGACGCAGGCAAGATCAGCCGTACGCTCATCAACCCGTCGCTCCAGCTCGTTCCGCGCCTCGGCCTGCAACTGCAGGCGCTCAGCAAGCCGCATGCGTCTTTGCCGAAGAATGGCAAATGTCAGAGCGGCAATGCAGAGAATGAGGAAGACGACGACCAGCGCGGTACGGGCCTGCGCCCGGATGGAGCTCGTGTCCATCAGCACGTTCACCGTCCAGTCCTCGGCCGGCATGTAGTGCGAGAGCACGAGATATTCGCTTTGCCCGCGATCGCTGGCGAGCGTCATCAGGTCATGATCTTCGAAGCGATGACGGATGACCGGCAGTTCGACCAGTTTCGCATTGGCATAACGTCGCGATGCCTCGGTGCGCGCCACCCGATCCGAACTCAGCGGCAGGATCGCCCCATAGAGCCAGTCCGGACTGTCGGACATGAAGATGATGCCCTCGGGATCGGAGACGAAGATGCGGTACTCGCCGCCGCTCCAGGAGGATTCGATTACGTCGATATCGACCTTGAAGACAATGACGCCGCGGATTTCGCCATCCACCCAGATCGGCGAAGAGAAATAATAGCCGCGCTTCAGCGAGGTCGTACCGAGGGCATAGAAGCGGGCCTGATGCCCGCCGATCGCCTCCTGGAAATAGGGGCGATAGCTGAAGTTCTCACCGATGAAACTGCCGGGGCCATCATAATTGCTGGCGGCGATCGTCTCGCCATCCGGACGCACGACATAAATATCGGATGATTTCAGCAGCCCGTTGATTTCCTTGAGGTAGAGATTGGCATTGTCGCGCAGCGAGCGATCATCCGGCCGACTCACCAGCTCCTTGACATCGTCATGATCGGCGATCAGCGCCGGCAACGCCTCGTAGCGGCTGAGATGGCCACTCAGTGCCGAGGCCGCAAGCCGGAGTGCCGTGCCGGCCTGCGCCGAAGCCTCGCCCATATAGGCGCGCGTAGCGACCGCGCTCCCGTAATAGAAGAAAGCGAAAATCAGCAAGGGTGCGGCGCAGAGCGCCGCAATGACACGATAGCGCGAAGACAGCGTCTCGCTCCTCCCTTTCCGCCTCCGCTCCCCGTGGAGGCATAACCCGACGGCTTCAAGTGTAATGAGCGCGGTGGAGATTTCCAAGAGGCGCCGAAACTTGACACTTATCAGGCGCGGATGTCTGATTGCTGCACCGCAAGGAGACCGCTATGAGCGATGACCAGATCCCGGAAGACAGCAAGCTCACGACGTCCAAGCGCCGCTGGGCGGTGGAGGGAAAATTCCTGACCGGCCGCATCAGCCGTCCGGAAACCGAGCGCCTGCCGCCGGGCCAGCATCTGGTCAAGAACTGGCCGGTGCTCGACCTCGGCCAGCAGCCGATCATTTCCATTGATAGCTGGCGGCTGGAAGTTCACGGTCTGGTCGAGACACCGCTCGACCTTAGTTGGGCCGCCTTCCAGGCGCTGGAACAGAGCACAATGATCACCGACATCCATTGTGTCACAACATGGTCGCGCTACGACAACAAGTGGAAGGGTGTTTCGACCCGAGACCTGCTTGATCTCGCCATGCCGAAAGCCGAAGCCTGTTACGTCATGCTGACAAGCTATGACGGCTACACGACCAACCTGCCGCTATCCGATTTCGCCGCCGAAGACGCCATTCTCGCCACCTCATGGGAAGGCCTGCCGCTCACCCGCGATCACGGCGGACCTATGCGTCTCGTCGTACCGCATCTCTATTTCTGGAAAAGCGCCAAATGGCTGCGCCGCATCGATCTGTTGCCGGCCGACAAGGCCGGCTTCTGGGAAAAGAACGGCTACCATATGTATGGTGATCCGTGGCGCGAGCAGCGCTATTCCGAGGACTGAATCCGAAGAAGCCGCCTGAGAACAAAGAACCCCGCGGCGAGGATCGCTGCAAATCCGGTGAGTGAGGCCATGCTCGCTGGATGCAGCGGAATTTCGCTCCAGCGCGGGCGTACGACATCGGCCGTGTTGAAACCCTCGCCACTGAAGCGGCAGGTCACAAGCGAGAGCCCGCGCCTAACCATATCGACATCGACAGCCGATGCGATTTCACCGGCCACTACCGCCTCCTGTGGCATGTCGCGCATGGCGAGCAGCACCGCCTTGGTCGCGGCGAGATAGGCATGGGCGCATTCGTTGAACGGACTTTCCTCATCCGTCACGCTACCGGGCATCCGACCCCAGAGACAGTAGGAATACTGGATTTCGGCATAGTTCAGGACACGCCGGAAAGGTTCGTTCGTATCGACCGCGCTTGCGGCGAGATCCATGATACGGCCGCGATAGTCGGCAATCACAGCCATTTCCCCGTGAGATATTTCGGGCACCGGCAGGCCGGCACGGCTGCCCTCGCCGCCTCCATGCGCGGATGCGCTACCAGCGATCAACAGGGCAAGGCCGAAACAAAGGAGATTGAATCCGTTTTTCACAATAGTCCAACGTCCCGACGCAGCAGCCAAGAGCCGATAGGTTTTGCAAGGAAAGAGGGAGCGGCAAGCCCCCTCTCCCGACCCTTATCGATAGGCCGGACGCAACCCGCTCTTCGCCCCGAGGCGCTTCTCCGCCAGCGCGCCGAAAGCGAGACCGAGCACTAACCAGAGGATCATATGCATGCCGAGCGTGGTCGTGCGGAAGCGCCATAGCACCATCGCCGAGAAATTCTCCGGCACTTCATTGATCGGAGGCAGCAGATATTCCACCAGACCGATGAAGACGACGAAGAGAATACCCGCAACGACCGCCGCGTTCCATAAGCCGTAGCGCGCTCTCAGGCTGCGGGCAATTGCGACGGCCGCGATCAGCGAAGCAACCGAGACGACAATCATCAGGAAGAACAGCTCTGTGCGCACGCCGATCGTATCCGAGTTGCCGACAGCCGGCGGATTGGCCGGATATTTGATAGCCGGAACGATGACGATGGCGACGAAAGCTGCGATTGCGATAACGGCCGAGGTGCCGCGTGCCGAAAGGCTGCTGAAGCGGCCGTGCACGAAGGCGAAGACAAGCGCAAACAGCCCGCCAATGGCAACGCTATAGGCCATGACACCGATAAAGAGCCCAGGCCCCGCCTGGGTGGCGCGGCTGACGATTTCCGGTTCGGCTGCGGCACCGGCCGCCTGCGATGTAGCCTCTTCAAAGGCAATCGCCGCATCGACCAGCGGCTCACCAAAGACGCGTGCAAAGGCAAAAACCAGGATGCCAGCAATCAGGCCCGCGATCATGCCGCGAAGCAGAAGATTTCCAACCATGTGAGGCACTCCCTTAGTGGCAGGGGAAGCCGAGGAGGTGACGGGCGTCATGCACGAATTCGTGCACATACATGCCGTTGAAGAGCGCCATCGCGCCTTCTTCGGTGCCAACGAAATAGATGGCGATCAGCATCAGCAGGCCGCCGAAGATCGCCCATGGCAGAATCTGGCCTACGGGAATTGGGGCGGGTGACGCGACGGGCGCGAAAGTGGTGTCAGACATGTATTCCTCCTGGAATGACGCGTTCAGTCGAGAATCTTGCGTGCAGTTAGGTCTGACTTCCAACGCGAAGAATTTCGACACGCTGGTCACAGTGGCGCGACCGCGCCGGACTCTCACCGGCTTCCAAACCCGCAACGTCACGGTTATATCTGCACGCCAAAGACACTGTCAACGAAACTTCATATGCGGGCGGCGGCCATCCCGCCCCATCTCCGCAAGGCGCGAAAGACGTGACCACCCGCCTCACATGGATCTGCCACGGCGCGACAGCAGCCAATCGTACCGCCTCCTTTCCGGCGGACGAACCGCTGGAGGAAAAGGTGCTGAGCGATACCACGCTACCGGCGCCGGGACGGGCGGATAGGGTTTTCACAAGCCCGGCCCTACGCGCCAGACAGACCGCCGAAATGCTGGGCTTCGACGCGACCGTTGCCCCGTCCCTCAGGGATTGTGACTACGGCTGCTGGGTCGGCAAACCGTTGGTCAGTCTCCACGCCGAGGAGCCTGAAAATCTTGCGCTCTGGATGTCCGATCCCGAAGCGACCCCGCATGAGGGCGAGAGCCTGCAACAGCTTGGCAAACGCATCGCCGGCTGGATGAACGAGGAGATGCCGCTCGGCGGCCATATCATCGCGGTCACCCACGCAGCCGTCATCCGCGCCGCGATCCTGAACGTGCTGAAAGCGCCACCCGCATCTTTCTGGACCATCGATGTCCAGCCACTTGGGATAGTGCGCATGACGCATGACGGCCGCCGCTGGTCGCTGCGTTTCTGAATAGTCCTCGTAAATTAGTCCAGTCTTACACAAGCAAACGCAGTCATACATATTGAACCCGGAACCCGGGCTCTACGTCCTTCCCCGAGGAGACGAAAAATGACCTATGACTGGAGTGGGGAGCGTACGCGGCGTATTCGCATCGTGCGTGTCGCAACTGTTGTCGCCGTTTTCGTCGGCGTCATGATCAGCCTGCCATTGCTGATCAACGTCGTCTGAACTGTCAGAGCACGTCAAAGGCGAGCGTGCTACGGCTGCTCGCCTTTCTCTTTGCCAATCTATTGCGGAATCTGAATGACAGCGACGAACAGACCGAGTTGGCCGAGGGTTAGCAAGAAGCAACGCGGACAAGTCTCGGCATCCTGCAGGGTGGAAAGCAGATCGGCTGCCGCACTGCGCACGCGACGTATCCGCGCCACATTTCCGCACCAACCAGAGCGGCGCTCCGATAATTTCCATCAGGATCAGCACGCCGAGCGGCGGTAAAAGCGCCCCACGATCAAGCCGATGATCGCGGGGTGCTTTCAGGCATAGCGGGCCATAAAAGGGTAGATTAGTGTTTGCTTCCCTTAGGGATCGCGGTGTTGGTGACCGAGACTGGATCGCTGGCGGGGAAGGTGCCTTCCAGCCCTTCGTCAAGCTGCTCTTCCATCGTTCCCTTGTCACCCGCCGCACGGGCACTCCGGAGCACGCTGGGTCGACCATCATCGTCGTCCCGGATCTTCGCCGTGGCAAAACGGCTCATCACTTCCCTCGCCTTTTCGACCGCATTCAGCCGGTTCAATTGCTGGCCGGGGTCGTTCTTGATCTGCACGGAGACGACTTCGCCGCCGTCGCCCACGAACTCGACCGTGAAACCGCCTTTGCCGCCATAGGCGGGGATGACCTGGGTGCCGACAACTTGCATGAGATTGTCCTCTCTCGTGAATGCTCCCGGAAAACGGCTTCGACGCAATATTGGTTCCGCTCAGGCCGGCCGGATGTAATCCACTTTCAGTTCCAGCCGCAGTCGCACGATCGGAGAATGATCACCGTTCTGCACTTCTATGCCCAGCGATCCGCCCGGCCATTGCGGCAAACCGTCGAGCGCCATTTCGGCCAGCACATGCTTTGCCTCTTCCACGGCGGCGAAAAGATCGGGAAATTCGAACGGCAGATCGCCGGGAACCGTGCCGTCATTGTCTATGGTCTTGAAATAGAAGAGGGACATCTGCCTGCATCCGTTGCGAAAGCATAAAGCGGCAAGCGGCCAAAGGTTTCAAATCGCCGGTAAAATTCGGTGTTCCGCACACTCGCTTCCGATGAAAGTGCTACCGAATGCATGGCATGGCCTCCAACAATTCGCCTTCAGGTTTCAATAAACATTTCAGACTTTCATGATATTTCCGCCCGGGTGGAGATGGAGAAGCTCATGCCGGAATTCTTCGGGAGCAGGGCGGGAAGGCAATGTCTGACGATCATGGCGCTCGGTGCAGTGCTGTGGATTTCGGCCACCCTGCTGGATGTCGATAGCTGGCTCGTTTCCTTCATGAGCACCTTCGAGAATTACGGTGCCGATAAGTTCGTGCTGGCCCTCGGCATCGCCGGCGCGATGAGCTTCATCTATTCCGTGTTGCGCATTGCCGACCTTCGCAAGGAGATGCAGCTTCGCGACTCCGCCCAGGCGCGCGCCGACTGGACCGCCACCCACGATCATCTGACCAAGCTTCCGAACCGCTACGCCTTCGAACGCAAGATCCTGCCCAAGCCCGCCGATAAGGACGGCAATCTTCCCGAAGAGGCCAAGAGCAACGTCACGATCTTCTCCGTCGATCTCGACGGCTTCAAGAAGGTCAACGACCTCGTCGGCCACAAGGGCGGCGACGTTCTGCTGGTGGAAGTGGCCAAGCGCATTTGCGCCTTGGGCAATGCCGACTGCGTCTACCGTTTCGGCGGGGATGAATTCATCATCATCGCCCTCGGCATGACCGCGGCGCGGGAGGAATGGTTTGCCAAAGTGCTCATCCAGGCGGTTACCCGCCCCATCCTGATCGATGGTTTTGCCGTAGAGGTCGGCGCCAGCGTGGGCTACGACCGCTGGAGCGAAGGCGCAGAGCCGCTGGAGGATGCCGCTCACCGCGCCGACCTTGCCATGTACGAGGCGAAATCGCGCGGTCCTAATCATCAACTGATCTTCGAAACGTCCATGCAGGACAAGGTGACGGAACGCGCATCGCTCGAAACCAAGCTGCGCGGCGCCATTCAGAACAAGGCGATCAAGACCTACTATCAGCCGCTGATCGATCTCAGGAGCGGCAGGCTCTGCGGCTTCGAGGCGCTGGCCCGATGGACCGACGAAGACGGCATGAATATTCCGCCTCCGGTCTTCATCGGCATCGCCGAAGAAACTGGCATGATCACCGAACTGTTCGAAAACCTTCTCACCCAGGCCTGCAGCGATGCCCTCGCCTGGCCTGACGATGTAAGGCTTTCCTTCAACGTGTCACCCGTCCAGATGGAGGATAAACTCCTTCCCTCGCGCATCTTCAAAGTGCTCGCTGCAAGCCGCCTGCCCGCCAGGCGACTGGAAGTTGAAATCACCGAAAACGCGCTGGTCCAGGATCCGGCGATCGCGGCCCATATTCTCGATGAGTTGCATAAAGCGGGCGTACAGATCGCGCTCGATGATTTCGGCACGGGCTATTCGAGCCTTGCTCAGCTTGCCCGTTATCGCTTCGACAAAATCAAGATCGACAAGAGTTTCATCGCCACCTGCCGGGAGGACGAGAAGCAGGAAAAGATCGTCCGCGCCATGCTCGCTCTCGGAAGAAGCCTCAACATCAAGACAACGGCTGAAGGCGTCGAGGAGCACGCCCAGCTCGCCTATCTGCTGCAGCTTGGCTGCGACATCGGTCAGGGCTATCTCTTCGGCAAGGCGATGCCCGCCGCGGAGGCGGGCATCTTCATCGAAAGCCAGAATACCAATCTGGCCTCTACGGCCTGAATAAAGCAATTCCAGCAAAAGTGTGAAGCGGTTTTGCGTCCGGAATTGCGTGAAAACAAAGAGATAAAGCATTTCCGTGTTTCGAAGAAAAACGGAAATGCTTTAAACTAGAAGACTTGCCGCAGGATCACGAACAGCAGGAAGGCGATCGCGATCGAGGCCGGCAGCGTCAGCACCCAGGCCATGAGCATGTTGCGCACGGTGGACCATTGCAGGCCCGAGCCGTTCGCAGCCATCGTGCCCGCCACACCGGAAGACAGAACATGCGTGGTCGAAACCGGCAGGCCGAGATGGTCGGCCGAGGCGATCGTCACCATGGCGACGACTTCCGCGGCGGCACCCTGGCCGTATGTCAGGTGCGTTTTGCCGATCTTCTCACCAACCGTCACGACGATGCGCTTCCAGCCGACCATCGTGCCGAGGCCGAGCGCCAGCGCAACGGCGACCTTCACCCACAAGGGGATGAACTTCGTCGCATTGTCCACCGCCGCATGATAGCCGGTGACGGCCTTGAGATCGCTGGCATCCATCGGCAGCAGCTTCTGCTTGTCGATGAGCTTCAGCGCCTCGCCGATCAGGTAAATGTCGTTGCGGACGTTGCTGACGAGATTGGTCGGAACGGCTTCCAGCGTCGGGAAAGCGGCGACTTCGGCGCTCGTCTGATGGATATACTGCTGCAGCGCCGGCGTGGTCGCGTCCGTCCAAACCTTGTTCTTGACGGCATTGCCGACTTCCGCCTTGTAGTCGGTAACTGTCACGCCCGGCTTTACATACTTGCCGAGCGCCGTTTCTACCTGCGCCGAAGCCGACTTGTAGGCTTCGAGATAGTTGACGTCAGGCGTGCGGTTCAGCGCGAAGGCGGTCGGCACCAGGCCGATCAGGATGAGCATGATGAGACCCATGCCCTTCTGGCCGTCATTCGAGCCATGGGCGAAGCTGACGCCCGTGCAGGTGAAGATCAGGATGGCGCGGATCCATAACGGCGGCGGCTGGTTGCCCTTCGGCTCCTGATAGAGCTCGGGTTTGCGCACCAGGAACTTCATAACGACGAGCAGGATGGCCGAAAGGCCGAAACCGATGATTGGCGAAATCAGGAGTGACAGGCCAATGTTGGTCGCCTGCGACCAGTCCACACCGCTGGTGGCCGAGCCTGCCGGCGCCAGGAACTGGTTGGCGAGGCCGACACCGATGATCGAGCCGACCAGCGTATGCGAGCTCGATGACGGCAGGCCGAGATACCAGGTACCAAGGTTCCAGACAATCGCTGCTATCAATAGAGCGAAGACCATGGCCAGACCCGAGCCGGAGCCGACCTGCAGGATGAGCTCGACCGGTAACAAGGCCAGGATGCCGAAGGCGACGGCGCCCGTCGACGTCAAGACACCGAGAAAATTGAAGAAGCCCGACCAGATGACGGCAAATTCCGCCGGCATGGAGCGCGTATAGATAACGGTCGCCACGGCATTGGCCGTATCGTGGAAACCGTTGACGAACTCGAAGCCGAGCGCGATCAGCAGCGCAAGGCCGAGAAGCAGCCAGGGAACGGCAACTGCGGCAGTCAGATCACGGGCGAGGGCATAGCCGACATATCCGAGACCGCAGACCACAACGAGCCCGAACACCGGCAGGAACCATTTGCCGGCGGAGTTCGAATGATGCAGCGGATGGGAAGCGTCGCTATGGCTGGGGGCAATGTCGGCCATGGCATAGTTCCTTGTTCCATTTGCAAATTGCCGTTTGTTAATAAATCCCTAGCGTGAAGCTCTCATGACGCGACCATTCCCGCCATCCGGATCCGGAACCGAAATCAGCAACCAAAAATTGCCTGCCGGGACGCAAAAGACTTCCCACCCGGCACGATGACGCTAAGTTCGTCACCGTCACGCTCGCAGGGGAGCATCAAGCAAAATGCCGTCGACCGACCTTCTCCTGACCTTCAATGCCGGCTCATCGACGGTGAAGATCGGCATCTTCGCAATCGAGGATGCAAAGGTGCGCCGCATCGGCAAGGGCGTGATCGACTTCCGCTCCAACCCACTCGCCTTCAAGCTGACGGAAGGTCCGCAGGCATTTGATACACCGCTGAAAGCGGAACTGACAGACGATCTGCACGCCGTCATCGACGAAACGTTCAAACTGCTCTCGGAGCATTTCGATATCGGTGACGTCCGCGCTGCCGGCCACCGCGTCGTCCATGGCGGCGACCGTTTTACCGCGGCAACCGCGCTCGATGATGCCGCAATCGCGGCGGTGGACGCGCTCACGCCGCTCGCACCCCTTCATCAGCCGCAGGCGCTTCGCTTCATCCGGGCACTGAAGCACCTGAAGCCGCATCTGACCCAGACGGCCTCCTTCGATACCGCTTTTCACGCCACGCAGACCGATCTCGTCCGCCGCTTCGCCATCCCCCGCGCGCTTCATGACGAGGGCATCAAGCGCTACGGCTTTCATGGCCTCTCCTACAAATTCATCGCAGGGGAGGTAAGCCGCAGGCTGTCGAACAAAGCGAAAATCGTCGCCGCCCATCTCGGAAGCGGCGCAAGCCTCTGCGCTCTGGAACAGGGCATCAGTCGCGATTGCAGCATGGGCTTTTCCACGCTGGACGGCATTCCCATGGCCACAAGGCCCGGCTGGCTCGATCCCGGCGTGATCTTGCATCTGCTGCAGCAGAGGAAGCAGTCCGCCGATCAGGTGGAAGATCTGCTCTACCATCGCTCCGGCCTGCTCGGCGTCTCCAGCATCAATGCCGATACCCGCGATCTTCTCGAGGATGACCGCGCAGAAGCCCAGGAGGCGCTCGACCTCTTCACATTGCGCATCGCAGGCGAGATCGGCCGCATGTCGGTGACGCTCGGCGGGCTCGACGCCATCGTCTTTACGGCCGGCATCGGCGAGCATCAGCCGCAGATCCGCGCAGCAGTCCTCCAGCGTCTGGGTTGGCTCGGCCTCGCAGTCGATGAAAAGGCGAATGCCGCCAACGGCTTCACGATCACGACACCCGCAAGCCGCATAACGGCGCATGTCATTGCCACCGACGAGGAACAGATCATCGCGCAGGAAACGCTCTCTATTCTTCGCTCCTGATGATCCAGATCAAATGCACGCCAGCGCCAGCCGCTAGAATTGACGTTGAACAAGTTTAAACCGGAGAAATCCATGGAAAAGCATGTCTCGACTCCAGCAGTTCTGTCAGACGCCGAACTCACACTCATCGACCGCTACTGGCGTGCCGCCAACTATCTCTCGGTCGGCCAGATCTATCTCCTGTCCAATCCTCTCCTGCGCCAGCCCCTGAAGCCGGAACACATCAAGCCCCGCCTGCTCGGCCACTGGGGCACCACGCCCGGCCTCAACTTCATCTATGCGCATCTGAACCGCGTCATCCGTGCCCGCGACCTCGACGTCATCTATATGTGCGGTCCCGGCCACGGCGGACCGGGCATGGTCGCCAATACCTATCTCGAAGGCATCTACAGCGAGATCTATCCCGACATCGCCGAGACCGAGGACGGCATGCGCAAGCTCTTCCGCCAGTTCTCCTTCCCCGGCGGCATCCCGAGCCATGCAGCGCCGGAAACGCCCGGCTCCATCCATGAGGGCGGCGAACTCGGCTATGCGCTCGTCCATGCCTACGGCGCAGCCTTCGATAATCCCGATTTGATCGTCGCCTGCGTCATCGGCGACGGCGAAGCCGAGACCGGGCCGCTGGCGGCAAGCTGGCATTCCAACAAGTTCCTGAACCCCGCCCGCGACGGTGCCGTCCTGCCGATCCTGCATCTCAACGGTTACAAGATCGCCAATCCGACCATCCTCGGCCGGGCGAGCGACCAGGATCTGACGCATTTGTTCGAAGGCTATGGTTATGAGCCCTTCTTCGTCGAAGGCCACGAGCCGGCAAAGATGCATCAGCAGATGGCCGCCACCTTCGACAAGATCTTCGACCGCATTCGAGCAATTCAGAAACAGGCACGCGACGGCAAGGCTCCGCAGGCCTGCCCGCGCTGGCCGATGATCGTGCTGCGCAGCCCCAAGGGCTGGACCGGCCCGAAGGAAGTGGACGGCAAGAAGGTTGAGGGCTTCTGGCGCGCCCATCAGGTGCCGGTTTCCAATTGCCGAGAGAACGACGGACACCGGAAAATCCTCGAAGACTGGATGCGCGGTTACGATCCCGAAGACCTCTTCGATACCTCGGGCGCGCTGAAGCCTGAATTACGGGCGCTGGCCCCCTCAGGCAAACGCCGTATGGGTGCCAATCCGCACGCCAATGGTGGTCTGCTGCGCAAGGAGCTGATCACGCCCAATATCCGCACCTATGAGGTAAAGATGGAGAAACGCGGGGCTGAGATGGTGCAATCCACCGAAATCCTCGGCCATTACCTGCGCGACACGATGAAGCTCAATGAAGCCAACGCGAACTTTCGCATCTTCGGCCCCGACGAAACGGAATCAAACCGTCTCGGCAGCGTCTTTGAAGTCACCGATCGCGTCTGGATGGAGAAGATCGAACCCTATGACGTGAGCCTCGCCAGCGACGGCCGCGTCATGGAAGTACTGAGCGAACATCTTTGCCAGGGATGGCTGGAGGGCTACCTGTTGACGGGCCGGCATGGCCTGTTTTCCTGCTACGAGGCCTTCATCCACATCATCGATTCCATGTTCAACCAGCATGCCAAGTGGCTGAAGGTCACCCGCGAACTGGAGTGGAGGAAGCCGATCTCCTCGCTCAACTATCTCTTGACCTCGCATGTCTGGCGGCAGGACCATAACGGCTTCTCGCATCAGGACCCCGGCTTCGTCGATCTCGTCGCCAACAAGAAGGCCGATATCGTCCGTATTTACCTGCCGCCGGACGCCAACACCCTGCTCTGGGTCGGTGATCATTGCCTGAAGACCTACGACCGCATCAACGTCATCGTCGCCGGCAAGCAGCCAGAGCCACAATGGCTGACCATGGACGAGGCGGTGAAACACTGCGAAACCGGCATCGGCATTTGGAACTGGGCGAGCCACGAGGACGATACGGTCGCGCCCGATGTCGTCATGGCCTGCGCCGGCGACGTACCGACCATGGAGACGCTCGCTGCCGTCGATCTGCTGCATCGGCATACTCCGGAGCTGAAGATCCGCACTGTCAACGTGGTCGACCTTCTCGCCCTGCAATCGCAGGATCAGCATCCGCACGGCCTGACGGACGAGGCCTTCGACGCAATCTTCACGAAGGACAGGCCGGTGATCTTCGCCTATCACGGCTATCCCTACCTCATCCACCGGCTGACCTATAAGCGCACCAACCACCGCAATATCCATGTGCGCGGCTTCATCGAAGAGGGCACGACAACCACGCCCTTCGACATGACAGTGCTCAACGAACTCGACCGCTTCCACCTCGCCATCGAGGCGATCGAGCGCGTTCCGGGCCTGAAGGAGAAAGTGCCTGAAGTGCTGGAAAGCCTGAGGGCCAAGCTCGTCGAGCATCATGCCTATGTCCGCAAATATGGTGAAGACATGCCGGACGTGCGCAACTGGAAATGGCCCGCAGCCTGAAAGGGATGCTCCCTGATATGAAAAGGGCCGCGCGGAAACCGCGCGGCCCTTCCCCAGCCGTGATGCGAAGTTACTGGCCGTTCTGCGTGCCGCTTGGTGCAGTCGCGCCCGTCGGCCCGCTGCCATCAGGCGTCGGGTTGCGATCTGTCGGCTCCAGCGGCTTGATGGAGCCGGTCGCCGGATTGTTGTCTAAAGTACCGGCACCCGAAGGCTGCCCGGTGATCGCATTGGGCGTTGTGGATGCGGTCGAAGCCGGTTCTGTGGTCGTACCAGGCCAGATGGCAAAGCTCACCGCAGCGATCAGAATGACCAGAATGCCGGCTGCGAGCACACCCCAGAGCGAGACGCTACGCCGCTCATCGGCAAGCACTTTCTCCTCTTCATAGGATGCCTGCCCAAGTGGCATGCCGGTATTCTCATCCACGATTCGGTTCTTGTCGTCACCATATTGGGTCATCGCTTGATCCTCCAATCTGTGCGGAAGAAACCAAATTGGAGGGAAGATGTTCCATCAAGCCGGTTTTTGGATCCATACGGGCAGCGATAAGGTGTCGACGTTCTTGACTGGCCTGCACTTCCTTAACATCATCAATGACATCAAATCAGGAGTGACCCATGGCATTCGACGGCCGCCTGCTTTCCGGTGTCTGCACGCTTGCCGCGGTGGTCGAAAGCGGCAGCTTCGTCAGGGCAGCCGATGCGCTTGGCCTTTCAGCCTCCGGCGTCAGCCGCGCCATAGCGAGGCTGGAGGCGCGTGTCGGCGTGCGCCTGCTCGACCGCACCACCCGCTCGGTACGGCTGACGGACGAAGGCGCCCGTTTCTACGAACAGGTCGCTCCGCATCTCGATGGGATAGAGGAGGCCGCGACGCTTGCATCAGGTGCGTCTCTGACCGTGCGCGGCCGGCTGCGCGTCGATGTCGATCCGATCTTTTCCCGCATGGTGCTGGCGCCGCATCTGAAGCGGTTCATGACCCGCTATCCGGCGCTGGAACTCGAATTGATAACCCGCGACCTGATGAGTGATCTCGTCGCCGACGGCATTGATATCGCCATCCGCTTCGGCCAGCAGCCGAACTCGTCGCGCATCGCCCGCAAGCTGATGGAAACCCGCGTCCTCACGGTCGCCACACCTGCCTATCTCGCCGAGCATGGCACGCCGAGGACACCTGCCGAGATCGCCAGCCACTCCTGCATCCAGTTCCGCGATCCGCTGACGGGCCAGACTTTCGAATGGGAACTGCACAGGGGCAAGAAGATCGTGCCGCTCGACGCTCGTGGATCGCTTCTGATGAGCGACCCCGGTACCATGCTCGATGCCTGCCTTGCCGGCGCCGGCATCGCCCAGGTGCTTGCCCTTAGCGTCAAGGACCTGCTTGCCGACGGACGCCTTGTAGAGCTCTATCCGGACTGGCCGAGCGAAACTTTCCCCCTCTACGCTGTCCACCCTTCCCGGCATCATGTACCGGCCAAGGTCAACGCCTTCATCGAGTTCTGCCTGGAACTTATCCGCGACTAAATGCCGATCTTCGAAAGTTGGTGACAACCTTTCGGCCCTTGTTCCAGACCGGCCTGAACGTAGGCTATGAAATTTCACAACTGGAAACACCGCCGAGGAAAGCCATGAAGGGTTTCGCCACCAGCCTCACTGCCTCCCGCCTGGAGGAAATGCTGGCCTTCTATATGACACCGACGGCCGGTAGCCCTAACGAAGCCGACGACGGCGGTGAGGAAAGCGGAGCAGTGTCCACCAAGACGGCAGATCACACTGCCGAGCGCATGGCGCCTCTCGCCGCACTGACGGAGAACTAAGCGCTTACTTTACCACCAGCACCGGGATACCTGCCTCGGAAAGGACCTCGGACGTCTGGCTGCCGAGCATGAGCCGCGAGATCCCGCGGCGGCCATGCGAGGAAATAACGATCAGGCCGCAGCCCCGCTCTGCTGCCGTTTCCAAAATGGCGACTGCCGGCGAAAGATGCACCTTGCTGACGAAGTCGGCGACGACACCGGCGCTCTTCGCTTTTTCCCCGATGATCTTTTCCAGATCCTCGATCTCCTTCCGGCGGCCCTCATTATAGCTGTCCATCGCCTCAGCCTGCACGATCCCTTGCAGCGCAAAACCGGTCAGCGGCACGATGACGCTGATAACGGTCACGGGAAGGTTGAGCGCCTTGGCAAGCGCAAGACCATGATCGACACCCCGACCGGCAAGTTCCGAACCGTCGGTGGGCAGCAATATGCGATTGTACATGGGAGATCCGTTCTGCTGGCTGAATTCAAATAAGAAGGGAATTCACCAGTGATCGTAATCCCGCGCCTTGACGCAGGTCAACATCAGGCGAAGCTGACACCCCTCTTCAGTTCCAGAGGAAATCTTCGCTTTCAATACGGGAGGCAAGCTTGAGCGTGCCGTCAGGCTGAACGACATAACGTTCGAACTGCCGAACGCCAAATTTGCCGAGGAAAGTATGCTTCACCACCGTGCCGGGCTTATAGGGCGAATGGATAACCTTGCCGCCATAGGTCAGGCTGCCTGGGATAGGCTGGTCTTCCGTCGTCGTGCTGCAGCCAGCAGCGAGAAGAAGAATTGCGACAACAGCATATTTCATCACGCACCCCCGATGACGAAGCGTCTTCCGACAAAGTTATATCGCCTGCGCGGCGAGCGCGCACTGATAGTTTTGATTTCGGGGACAAGTGGTAGCGGAGGAGGGATTTGAACCCCCGACACAAGGATTATGATTCCTCTGCTCTGACCTACTGAGCTACTCCGCCACTGGTCAAACGATACCGTTCGCGAAGCGCTTCCGGTCCGTGGGATGTGCGGCTTATAAGGTGCGCTTCCGCTTTGTGTCAAGCACATGATGGAGAAAAACGGTGGGCTTTCCGCAGTGCCGTTTTTCGCCGTTTCAGGCCATCGCGTAGTTGGAAAGCAGCGCCTTCAGCGAGGCTTCTGCGTCAGGCTCGCGCTCGGAACGTTCGATGAAGCCGCCGCCGAAGACGCGGGCGTCATCGCCGGGTGCCGAATAGAGCGCGCAGGCCTGGCCCGGCGCAATGCCTGCCTCGCCGACCGTCAGGTCGACATAGACGCCACTTGCATCGATGTGCAGCACGGCAGGCGCCGGCGCGCGGGTGGAGCGCACCTTGGCGTAGCAGGCAAAGCCTTCGCCTGACGCCGCGACCTGAAGTGTCTCGTCACCCAGCCAGTTGACGTCGCGTAGATAGACGCGATGCGTTTCCAGCGCTTCCTTCGGACCGACGATGACGCGGCGCGAGCGGGCGTCGAGAAAGACGACATAGAGCGGCTCGCCGGTGGCAATGCCGATGCCGCGGCGCTGGCCGATCGTGTAATGCAGGATGCCTTCGTGCTGGCCGAGGATGCGACCGTCGAGATGAACGATATCACCGGCCAAAGCCGAATTCGGCTTCAGCTTGGTGATGATGTCGGAATACTTGCCCTGCGGCACAAAACAGATGTCCTGGCTGTCGGCCTTCTTGGCGACAACAAGGCCCATCTCTTCGGCCAGTCGGCGGGTTTCCGACTTTGGCAGACCGCCGAGCGGGAAGCGCAGATAGTCGATCTGCTCCTGCGTCGTGGCGAAGAGGAAATAGCTCTGGTCGCGGTCGGCATCGGCCGGGCGATAGAGCGCGCGGCGGCCAGGATTGCAGGAGGACGGGTTCGGGCGCGAGCGGATATAGTGACCAGTCGCCAGCGCATCGGCGCCGAGTTCCTTGGCTGTCGCCAGAAGATCGGCAAACTTGACCGTCTGGTTGCAGGCAACGCAGGGGATCGGCGTCTCGCCGGCGACATAGCTCTCGGCAAAGGGGTTGATGACGGTTTCGCGGAACCGCTTCTCGTAGTCGAGCACGTAATGCGGAATACCGAGCGTCTCGCAGACACGGCGTGCATCATCGATATCCTGGCCCGCGCAGCAGGAGCCGGCGCGGTGGACCGCAGCGCCATGATCGTAAAGCTGCAGCGTGATGCCCAGCACATCATATCCCTGGCGTTTGAGAAGCCCGGCCACGACGGAGCTGTCAACGCCGCCAGACATGGCGACGACGACACGGGTGTCTTCCGGCTTCTTGTCAAAATCCAGTGTGTTCACGGGGTACTGCCAAATTCTGTGCTGTTTCGATCCGCCTTTTCTCACGTCGGAATGTGGCGGATTTCCTGTGTTCCGGCGGGATCGTCCGCCAGCTTGCATGGGCGACGGATATAGAAACTATTGCGCCCCTGCGCAAGGCCCAGCGATTCGGGCCTCTCCGGCAGCGTCATGCGCGGGTCACGCATTGCAGCTATTCGCAATCGACCTTTGATAGGCCGTATTTCATCACGTAGATGAAATGACCCACCTTTTAAAAGATTCGGATAAATGACAGCCGCCTCCACCACGCTTCGTGGCGTCCTTGTCGCATTTGCGGCCTATGCCGTCTTTGCCTTCAGCGATGCGTCCATCAAGGCCCTGCACGGCACGGTTCCTTCCTTCCAGGTCGCCTTTACGGGTGCGATCCTCAGCCTAGTAGCCCTGCCCTTTATTAAGGGACCAGGTGATTCATGGCTGGACATTTTCAGGACGACGAACCGGCCGCTCTGGCTAGCGCGCTTTGCCGCCGGCGCAACCGGCGCAATCGCCTCCATCATCACTTTCACCAAGTTGCCGATGGCAGAGGCCTTCTGCCTGCTCTTCCTGCTGCCCTCCTTCGTCACCATCCTCTCGGTGATCTTCCTGAAGGAAGATGTGCGCTGGCAGCGCTGGGCCGCCGTCATCGTCGGCTTCCTAGGGGTGCTCGTGGTTCTGAGGCCCGGTTTCCGCGAACTGTCCGTCGGCCATCTGGCTGCGACTATTGGAGCGATCGCGGCAGCCATTGCCATCGTCATCCTGCGCAAGCTCGGCCCGGCCGAAAAGCGCCTCTCGCTTTATGGTGCCTCGCTGCTCGGCACGCTCATCGTCAGCGGCCTGCTCATGCTGTCGCAAGTGGTCGTGCCAACGCCGCAGCAATGGTTGTTTCTCGCAAGCTACGGCCTGCTGGGCGCAGCCGGCAACGTCATGCTGATGACGGCAGCCCGCCTCGCCCCGGCAACGCTGGTCGCGACACCGCAATATAGCCAGATGATCTGGGCAATCGCCTTCGGTTATTTATTCTTCAACGACAGCGTCGACCTGCCGATGGCTCTCGGCATCGTGCTCATCATCTGCTCAGGCCTCCTGACGCTGATCCGCGAACGCAAGCGCCAGGTGCCTCTGCCCGCAGCCGTCGCCTCCGGTGATGCGCAATCCCAGATCGCTACGACGCCGGTGGAAGGCGAAGCAGAAGCGCCGATGCGGTAGATCTATTCTGCCGCCTCGCGCCGGTCTCGAGCGGGTGGCTCGCTCATCACCGCCCGCATGCGCGGCAAGGATGCCGGATATTCGCGCTGGATGAAATCGATCAGCTTCTCGCGAACCTCGCAGCGCAGATCAAAGGTGCGGCCGGAATTCGATGCCGATACGAGAATGCGGATTTCCATCACCGCTTCGCGGAAATCGGTCACCGCGATATTGACCACATGGCGATCCCAGAGCTTCGAGCCCTGCGCGATCTCCTCGACCTTCTTTCGGATGGCGGCGACGGGCACGCTGTAATCGAGATAAATCATGACAGTGCCGATCAGCGCCGAGCTTTCGCGCGTCCAATTCTGGAACGGGTTCTCGATGAAGTAGCTGAGCGGCAGGATCATCCGCCGCCAATCCCACAATTGCACGACAACATAGGTCGAGGTGATCTCTTCCACCCTGCCCCACTCGCCTTCTACCAGCAGCGCATCGTCGATGCGGATCGGCTGCGTGATGGCGAGCTGAATGCCGGCAAACAGGTTTTTCAGCACAGGCTGGAGCGCGAGACCGACGACGATACCCGCCACACCGGCGGAGGCGAGCAGGCTGACACCATATTGCCGGACCGCATCGAAAGTCATCATGCAGGCCGATATCGCCACGACGACGATCAGCAGATCGGCGACGCGCTCCATGATACGCGTCTGCGTCACGTGCTTGCGTGCCAGAAGATTATCCTCGGCATCGAGCTTGAAGCGCCTGAGATAGACCGTCATCCAGATATGTTTGACGATCCTGGCCATCCAGGCGACGAGCACGATGAAGAAAATGAGCAGGATGTGACGAACGGTTGCCGACTGCATGTCCGTCAGCGGCGCGACCGTCGCGCCAAAGGAAAGGCCGGCCACCAGCATTGCAAGCCGCACGACACGCTTCAGGCGCGAGACGAGCGAGCGCCAGAAGAGATCCTTGCTTTCAATCAGCCGCGTCAGCAGGCGGAAGAGAATGCGATGCGCAAAAAGCGTAACTGAGATGACCGCGGCGAAGATGATGGCGCTTGCAAGCCAGTCCGGCAGCCAGACGCCTTCTGCGCGGATATCGTCCAGAAACTCCGTCATGCGGGCACAGTTAGGGTGCAACGCAGCATGGAAAAGGGAAAGGCATCAAAAAAGGCGCAGCCGGAGCTGCGCCTTTAAGAAAAGGATGGGCGGTATCGGCTCAGGTGCCGATCAGTTTGTTGCAGGCAAGTGCGATGCCCGGATTGGCGATGATGGCAGTCATGAGCGCCAGACCGATCATCGACAGCGTGTAGCGTTTCATGTGCATCCTCCTTTTTCAGCCCCGCCGAGAGTATGCAATGCTGACTGGCATTCTCAAAATAACGAATGATTGAGGCAGTTGCGTAAGCGCCAGACGATCAGCTCTCCAGGCTGGGATCGACGAAGAGCGAACCATTATAGGCGCCGCAACTCGTGCGGATGGCGACGACGACCCAAATCGCAGCAAGAGCTACGACCAGAACCTCTCCGAACCCTGTCAGCGCCGGCAACGGAAAGATACCGGCAAGCCGCAGCGTGGCGACGGCATAGACACCGATCGGGAAGGTGTAACCCCACCAGCCGAGATTGAAGGGCAAGCCCTGCCGCAGGTGGTTGATGGTGATGGCAACCGCCAGGCCAAGCCACCAGAGGCCATAGCCCCACAGCAGGACAGCACCAAGCAAAGCCGCACCCGAAATCGCTGGAGCCAGCGCGCCAAGGCCGCCGGCTGCAAGAGCTTGCCCGCCATTGATGGAAAACAGAGCAAGCCCAAGTGCGCCGGTGCCAACAGGACCGAGGGCAAGGAAGCTCGTCGCTGCCATGCTTGCGGGCGGCAGCTTGTGCAGAGCCAGGCGCAGGAAGAGGATGACGAGAATGCCGAGCGCCAGCGGCACTGAGCAGGACCAGAGCACGAAGCTCGCAAAAAGCACCGGAAGCTGCGTACCTTCGGCAAGATGCGGCACCAATAATCCGCCGCTTGCAGCTGCGACCTCAGAGGCAACGATCGGCAGCAGCCAGACGGCGCTCATATGCTCGATTGCATGCTGCTGCCGTGTGAACATGACCAGTGGAATGGCAAGACCCGCCAGAACCGCCAGCGCTGCATCCAACCACCACAGCTCCGCCGCGATAGAGACGCTTGCCTCACCTAAAAGGCCCGGTCCGAAGATCAAGAAACCGTTGACGATGGTCGCAAGGCCCATCGGAATGCAGCCGAAGAACATCGAAACGACGGGATGGTCGAATGCCCTGAGTGCAGCGCCGGGATACAGCAGCCACTTTCCGGCATAGATGCAGGTCAACGTTGCAAACAGGCCGATATTCGCGAGCCACAGCATCTCGCCTGCTGCGTGGACTGTCGGCAAATCCGGAAACTGACCGAAGCAGACGGCAAGGATGCCGGTCCCCATTGTCGTCGCAAACCAGTTCGGCGTGAAGTGGCGCAGGACATGCGTCCGCAAGCGAACAGTCGGGACAGAAGGAGATAGATGCAGCGCGGTCATGGCGAATTCCTTTCGTTGACCGCTTTCATACCGGCACCAAATAATCGCTTCCAACGATTTATCTTTGTCATTTCGTTCGATAAAATCGAATGATTAATGGAGGCGACATGACACTGGAGCAGCTGAGAATATTCGTAGAGGTGGCAGCGCGTCAGCACATCACGAAGGCGGCAGCTCACCTGAACATGACCCAGTCGGCCGTCAGCGCCGCAATCACCGCATTGGAGACACGACACGGCGTCACCCTCTTCGACCGGGTTGGCCGTTCGATCGTGCTGAACCGGACCGGCCAGTTATTCCTGAAGGAAGCACAGGCCGTACTGACCAGCGCAAAGGCGGCGGAGGCCGCCCTGATGGACCTCTCCGGCCTCATGCATGGAGAGCTCACGATCATGGCGAGCCAGACGATCGGCGGCTATTGGCTGTCGCCGCGACTTGCCGCGTTCCGCCGAAATTATCCCGGCATCGAACTGGCAATCCGCATCGGCAACACTGCTGAAGTGTCTGACGCCGTTGCCAAGGGCGAGGTGGAAGTGGGCCTCATCGAGTGGCCGAGCGACAGGCACGGCGTTTCGGCAAGGCAGGTCGCCCTGGACGAGATGATCGTCGTCGTTGCTCCCAACCACCCATGGGCTGACGGCAAATTACGCGCCCCGACCGATTTTTCTCAGACGCAATGGGTCCTGCGCGAACAGGGGTCCGGCACCCGCCTCGCCTTCGAAAGCCTTCTGCAAAGGGCGGGCCTCGATATCGATGCGCTTGATGTGGCGATGGTGCTGCCGGAAAACGAGCCGCTCGTCGGCATCGTCGAAGCTGGTATTGGCGCGACGCTGATGTCGCGGAGCGTGGTTTCCATGAAGCTGCGCAGCGGTCTTCTCACCGAAGTGAATGTGCCGCCCCTGCCCCGTCCCTTCTTCTTGCTGCGCCATGAGGAGCGCTATCGCAGCAAGGCGGCCGACGCTTTCGATGCGATGATCTCAGGCTGATGCCTTCTTGAGTTGGCGTCCGTAGATCAGTGCCTCGGCCTCATGCTGCGGCATGGGTCTGCCGAGAAGATAGCCCTGCACCTCGCCAAACCCTTCGGCCCGCAGCTGCTGCAACTGCTCCTCGGTCTCGATGCCTTCGGCGAGCGTAACCGCATTGAAGCCGGAGCCGATGCCGGCCACGGCCCGCACGATGGCCAGATTGCCGGGATCGGTCTCGATGCCGGACACGAAGCTGCGGTCGAGCTTGATCTTGTCGAAGGTGAAGGCGCGCAGATAGCTGAGCGACGAATAGCCCGTGCCGAAGTCGTCGATGGCAATGCGCACACCGAGTTCCTTCAACGCCCGAAGCAACGGCAGGCTTTGCACCACATCGGCCAGGAAGACGGATTCGGTGATTTCGATTTCCAGCCGTTCAGGACGCAGACCCGCCTCATCGAGTGCTGCGACGACGCTGGAAAGCAGGCTTGTATGGCGGAACTGGCTGACGGAAAGATTGACCGCGATCTTCAGATGGCCCGGCCAGGAAGCCGCCGTACGGCAGGCCTCCCGCAGCACCCAGTCGCCGATCGGAATAATTAGCCCCGTCTCCTCCGCCAGCGGAATGAAATCCATCGGCGGCACAAGACCACGCACCGGATGCCGCCAGCGGATCAGTGCTTCGAAACCGCCGATTCCATCATCCTCGAGCTGGACGATGGGCTGATAGTAAAGCTCGAACTGCCCGTGTTCCAGCGCACTACGCAGTTCGCCGGTCAGATGATGGCGACGCTCGGCCTCGAGCCGCATCGCCGGCTCATAGAAACGATAGGTCGAGCGTCCGCTTTCCTTGGCGGCGTAGAGCGCGAGGTCGGCATGGCGCATCAACACATCAGCCTCGCCGGCATCGACAGGCGCCAGCGCAATGCCGATGCTGCAGGTGACATGCTCCCGGGTGCCATCAAGATCAAAAGCTCTGGCAAGCGACTTGAGCAACAGATCGGCAAAACGCTCTGCCCGGTCGGGCTCGGCTAGCTGCAGCACGACTGCGAATTCATCACCGCCGAGACGTGCCACGAGGTCGCCCTCATCGCCAAGCGCCAGCAAGCGCTCCGCCACCTGGCAGAGCAGCGCATCGCCGGCGGCATGGCCCTTGCTGTCATTGATCGTCTTGAAGTGGTCGACGTCGATGTAGAGCAGCGCCACCGGCTTTTCGATAGAAGCGGTAATGGCCTGCTTGCGGATATGCTTGGAGAAGGCGGCGCGGTTCGGCAGGCGCGTCAGCGAGTCATGCATGGCAAGATGCGCAAGCCTCGCCTCCACCGCGCGCTCTTCCGTCACATCGTGAGAGATGCCCAGCAGATAGCGCGGCTCCTTCCCTTCAGGCGCCGGCAGGGCACGCTTGACGGTGCGAAGAATGCGCTTGCCACCGTCGGCTCGCTCCATTGTCTCCTCGAAGCTGATCGTCGCACCGGCGACGAACGCCTCGTGATCCTGTTCGCGAAAGATGTCGGTCTGCTCAGAGGGGAAGAAGTCCCGGTCCGTCCTTCCAACCACGTCGCCGGTATGAAAGCCCATGATCTCGCCGCACGCCTCGTTCAGCAGGATGTAGCGGCCATCCTCTTCCATATCCTTCACGAAGACGCCGACAGGCAGGTTGTCGACGATGCTGTCCAGTAGCGAACGTGTATCGGTGATCTGGCGCTGCGCGGCATTCACCTCGGTACGGTCCTGCACGATCGCCAGGATCGCAGCCCTTCCTTCGAAGCGCACTTCCCGGCCGTAGGTCAGAACCTCGATGGCCTCGCCATTGGCCTTCAGATGCGTCCAGCGCTCGGCCTTCTCCATGTCAGTGCGGTCATGAACGGCACTGAGCATCCGCTCCCGCTCGGCAGCTGGGCGGATATCGAGCACGGTCATGCCCTGATAGTCCTCTGCGCTGTAGCCATAGAGCATGAGCGCCGCATCATTGACGATCAGGAAGCGTAGCGTATCCGGATCGTAGACCCACATTGGAGAGGGATGCGTCGTAAACAGCGAACGGAAATCATCCACAAGAGCTTCGGACTGCCCGGATATCGTCTGAAACGAGGCCATTGAGAAATTCACGCAAAATTGGAACCAATATTGAAAGTGGTATAGCCGAGAAAGCTAAATAAAATCACAATCATAAGGGGCCTAAACTTTGAGCGCACGCCCTTAAAATAAGCAGTGAAAGTTTCTCGAACCAGCCATTTCGCGGCCCAGTTGAAAATTTCAGTGGCCGGCCAAGCCAAGGGCTCGGCCACGTGGCTGATTGTCGGGCGGAACCAAATCATTTGCAAAGAGTTATCTTCGATTGAAAATACAACCCATCGGCAGGGAGGCGATGATGGGCACACCCGCAATAACAGATCATGATAAGATCCGGAAATGGATCGAAGCACGCGGCGGCCATCCCGCCCGGATGAAAAGCGGCCTGATCGGCGTTGATTTCAGCAGGCAGGAAAGCTCTGTCGAGAACATTTCCTGGGACGAATTCTTCAGGGTTTTCGACGCGAGCAGAGACACTTTCCTGCATCACGACACCAACGCCACCCGCCACTGATCACAGGTTACTAACGACATGCACTGAACCATGTAAAAAACCGGCCCAGAGACCGGGCCGGTTTTTCGTGTCTTTCCTTGGGAGGAAAACTCAGTCGACGTTGAAGGCCAGTAGCTTTGCCTGGCGGATCGCAGCATTGGCCGTCAGTTTGCCCAGAACGACGTCGTCAACCGCGGCGTCAACATAGAGCAGAGCGATGGCGTCGCCCCCCTGTTTGTCGCGGCCGAGCTGGAAGTTGGCGATATTGACGCCGGCAGCACCAAGCGTCGTGCCGATGAAGCCGATCATGCCGGGAACGTCGGTATTGGCAATGTAGATCATGTGGCTGCCGACATCGGCGTCGAGGTTGATGCCCTTGATCTGGATGAAGCGCGGCTTGCCGTCGGAGAAGACCGTGCCGGCAATCGAGCGCGTCATGGATTCCGTGGTCACCGTCAGCTTGATGTAGCCGTCGAAGACGCCCGACTTGTCGCGCTTTACCTCGGAAAGGATAATACCCTTTTCCTTGATCATGATCGGTGCCGAAACCATGTTGACGTCGGCCACCTGCGAACGGATGAGACCGGCGAGAACCGCCGAAGTCAGTGCGCGGGTGTTCATGTTGGCCGTGACGCCATCATAAAGGATTTCGATTTCCTTGATCGGTTCTTCCGTGACCTGGCCGACGAAGGCGCCGAGAACATCGGCGAGCTTGATGAACGGCTTCAGGATCGGCGCTTCTTCAGCGGTAATCGACGGCATGTTGATGGCGTTCGAAACCGCACCCTTGACGAGGTAGTCAGCCATCTGCTCGGCAACCTGCAGAGCGACGTTCTCCTGTGCTTCGGTGGTCGAGGCGCCGAGATGCGGCGTACAGACGACGTTCGGCAGCCCAAAGAGCGGGCTTTCCTTGGCGGGTTCGACTTCGAAGACGTCAAAGGCTGCGCCAGCGACATGGCCGGACTTGATGGCATCGGCAAGGGCTGCCTCATCGACGAGACCGCCGCGGGCGCAGTTGATGATGCGAACGCCGGGCTTGGTCTTGGCAAGCGCTTCCTTGTTCAGGATACCACGCGTCCTGTCGGTCATCGGTACATGCAGCGTGATGAAATCGGCATGGGCCAACAGTTCGTCGAGCTCGACCTTGGTGACGCCCATCTCCTCGGCGCGCTCCTTGGACAGGAACGGGTCATAGGCAATGACATGCATTTTCAGGCCAATGGCGCGGGCACAGACGATGGAGCCGATGTTGCCGGCGCCGATGACGCCGAGCGTCTTGCCGGTGATTTCGACACCCATGAACTTCGACTTTTCCCACTTGCCGGCCTGCGTGGACGTATCGGCAGCCGGAAGCTGGCGGGCAACCGCAAACATCAGGGCGATCGCATGTTCAGCCGTCGTGATCGAGTTGCCGAAGGGCGTGTTCATGACGATGATACCGCGGCGCGATGCGGCCGGGATATCGACGTTGTCGACGCCGATACCAGCACGGCCGACGACCTTGAGGTTCTTGGCCGCTTCGATGATCTTCTCCGTCACCTTCGTGGCGGAACGGATGGCGAGACCATCATAGTTTCCGATGACTTCGAACAGCTTGTCCTTGTCCTTGCCGAGCTGCGGCTGGAAATCGACTTCGACGCCGCGATCGCGAAAAATCTGGACGGCGGTTTCCGACAGTTCGTCGGATACGAGAACGCGAGGTGCCATAAGGGCCTCCTTCAAAGAGTTCAGCGATGAATGAATTCGGAATGCGAGGCTCCGCCATCAGGCGGAGCCGGATGCGATCACGTCAGGCAGCAGCCTGGGAAAGCGTTGCTTTCTGGGTTTCAAAGGCCCAGGAAAGCCAAGGCATCAGCTTCTGCATATCAGCGGTTTCGATCGTGGCACCAGCCCAGATGCGCAGGCCGGACGGAGCGTCACGGTAAGCGCCGATGTCGTAAGCGACGCCTTCCTTTTCGAGGAGAGCGACGAGGCCCTTGGCGAAATTCGCCTGACCATCGGCATCGAGAGCAGCCACATCCTTGTCGACGATTTTCAGGCAGATCGACGTATTGGATTCGATCTCCGGCTTGACGGCCAGATTGGCGATCCAGTCGTTTGCGGCGACGAAATCGGCAATGGCCTTGGCATTGGCGTCAGCGCGGCCGATCAGAGCCTTGAGACCGCCGAGCTGCTTGGCCCAGAGAAGCGCATCGATATAGTCCTCGACGCAGAGCATCGACGGCGTGTTGATCGTCTCGCCCTGGAAGATGCCTTCGATCAGCTTGCCGCCCGAAGTCAGGCGGAAGATCTTCGGCAGCGGCCATGCCGGCTGGTAGGAAACCAGACGCTCGACCGCACGCGGCGACAGGATGAGGATGCCATGCGCACCCTCGCCGCCCAGAACCTTCTGCCAGGAGAAGGTGACGACGTCGAGCTTGGCGAAATCGAGGTTTTGCGCGAAGGCGGCCGAGGTCGCATCGCAGATCGTCAGGCCCTTGCGATCAGCCGGGATAAAATCGGCATTCGGAACGCGGACGCCAGAAGTGGTGCCGTTCCAGGTGAAGACCACGTCACGGTCGAAATCGACGGTGGAAAGGTCGGGAAGTTCGCCGTAACCGGCTTCGATCTTGCGCACGTCCTTGAGCTTGAGCTGCTTGACGACATCGGTAACCCAGCCGGCGCCGAAGCTTTCCCAGGCGACCATATCGACGCCGCGCTCGCCGAGCAGCGACCAAAGCGCCATCTCGACGGCACCGGTATCGGAAGCCGGCACGATGCCGATGCGGTAGTCCGCAGGCACTTCGAGAATTTCGCGGGTGAGATCGATGGCCTGCTTCAGCTTGGCCTTGCCGACTTTCGCGCGATGCGAACGACCAAGGGCCGCATCGGAAAGAGCTTCGAGCGTCCAACCAGGACGTTTCGCGCAGGGGCCAGAAGAAAAATGAGTGTTTTGCGGACGCACGTCCGGCTTTGCGGTATTTGCCATATTGCTACCCTTCCAGATAGATGGCTCCTCGTTGGGGAGGAGTGTCCCGCCGCCGTGTTTATGGGCGAAGCCCGTCATAGTCAAGCGGGAGATGTCGTTTCTGGAAGCTATTTTGCCGCAGCGGCGATCACATCTCGGGTTAAACCGCGCCGCTGGCGGCGCGATGGCCTGCGTTGAAGATATCGCTGCCAATGCGGCGCGCCATCTCAATATGCGCAGCACCATTTCCTGCATCCGAGTCGAGAAACATTTCCGACGTCACTACAGGAGCACCGCAATAGTCGAAAATGCCATGGTCGATCTGCGTCTTGATGGCGCTGAAATAACCGTGCCGCTCATAGGTGCGAGCATCCGCACCGCCTATGCCGACGAGATGGACGGGCAGATGCCTAAGCTTTTTCACAACCTTGCCGGACGTGTCGTCATAGGCCCAGCCATTAGCAAAGACGCGATCGATCCAGCCCTTCATCAAAGCCGGCATGGACCACCAATAGACAGGATAGACCAATACGAGCGCCTCGGCGCGATCGATCCTTGCCTGCTCGGCGGCGACATCGGCAGGTGCCGCGGCTTTCCGGCGATGAGCTGCAATATCGGCCTCATTAAATCTGGGATCGAAAGCCTCTTCCGTCAGGTCTGCGATCTCGAAGGAGTTGCCGGCATCGGAAGCCGTTATACCTTCGGCAATTCCCGCGGCGACGCCATGACTGAGCGAGTTGGAATCGGGATGAGCGAGAACGATGAGTGCATGCATGGCGAAACCTCCTGATCGGCGATTGCGAGCAAAGCCAATCGCTTATATACTTTTCGTAAGATACCTTTAGTAAGTTACTTTTCGTAGGTTACGATGTCAAGCACCGACAAAGACCACATCGACGCTCTTCCTCGCCCCCGTCGCCGGCTTTCGAGAGAAGAACGCCATCGCCAGCTCCTGGATGTCTCGTGGCGATTGATCAGGGAGGAAGGAACGGACGCGCTGACGCTGGGGCGCCTCGCCGAACAAGCCGGCGTGGCAAAGCCTGTCGTCTATGATCACTTCGGCACGCGGCCGGGATTGCTTGCGGAACTCTACCGCGAATTCGACGATCGGCAGACGGCGCAGATGGAAACTGCACTTCGCGAAAGCGGACCTGCACTGAGCGACAAGGCCAAGGTCATGGCGGTCGCCTTTATCGATTGCGTTCTCACACAGGGGCGCGAAATTCCTGACGTCATCGCCGCTTTGGCAAGTTCTCCGGAGCTGGAAAAGGTCAAGCACAAGTGTCAGGTGGTTTTTATGGACCAGTGCAGATCCGTGCTTACTCCCTTCGTTGGTGCAGGGACAATCGCGTCAGCCAGCCTTTGGGCAATGCTCGGCGCTGCGGAAACTCTCTCCTATGCTGCGGCAACCGGCGAGATCAGTGCCAGCCAGGCTGAAAGCGAACTTTTCGAAATCATTCTGGCAATGGTCGCCAGAAACGTCAGCTGAAACGAAAAAGCCGCCCTTGCGGGCGGCTTTCGATAATCCTTGAAGCTATGGCTTACTTGTAGACCGGCTGCTGCAGCGGAATTTCCGGCGGTTCGTAGGCAACCGGCTGAGCGCAGCCGCCGAAGAGATAGCGCGCGCCGACACGGGCTTCATGGACGTTGACGCCACGGTCGCGACCCGGGCCGCCGTTTTCGTTGTAGCCGAACATGTTGCCGCCATCGATATGCAGATAGCGGTAGCCGACATCGGCCTTGACGTTGCAGGTCACGTCGATCGAGGCGCCGGCCATGAGGGCGTAGCTGAAGCGCCAGCCGCCGCGACCGCCATGGACGACTTCATCATCGCAACCGGTGCCATCATCGGCGCAGGCGACGTTGTGGAGGTCCTTCCACTTGACGTAGGAACCACCGATACCGGCGCCGACATAGGGCGTGAAGTAGGCGTAGGTGCCGAGATCGACATAGGCGTTGGCAAGCAGCGTGTAGGCCGTCATCGACGATACGTCGCTCGACGTACATGCGACCACGCAGGCGCCAAAGGCCGCCCCACCGCCGACCGTCGAACCGCGGAAGTCAGACTTGGTAAGATAGTCGAAGGTCAGGTCGGTGCGCAGATAGCTGTTGATCTGGTAGCCGACACCGCCGCCAACCGTCCAGGCATCATCAAGGTCCGCATCGTCGAAATCGGCTTCGAGAGCATTGCTGCCCTGGAAGAACTTCGCGCCGCGCAGGTCGGTGAAGGCGTAGCCGACATCACCGCGCAGATACCAGCCGGTCGATTCGCTGACGGCGACTTCCGGGGGCTGTTCCGGAATGGGTTCGACCGGAGCAAGATCGGCAGAATAGGCATTCGACGCGATCAACAGCGCGGCGAAGATACCGGACAAAGTTCGTTTCATGGATTCACTCCAGTCGGTTGCGTCGGCGCGTTGCAGGCCGCCAAAACGGATATGCTTTTTATGGATAATGAATCGGAAACGTTAAAAGCTGCTTAACCATAAGAAGTAATGCGAATATTCACGCCAGAACATGTTTCGAAAAGTAATCTGCCCGTCTCGACTTCCCAAATCGGGAAGACAACGAATAAAAAGCCCGGCGAACGTTCACGCTTGCGAACGACGGATGAGCAAAGACGAGCAAACCGCATCACCCCACATGATCCTCCGGGATCGAACCGCTAAAGACAAATCGAAGATTTTTCCACAGAGGATCAGCAAGCGTATGCAGAACAGCAACAGGCAGGCCGCCGATACCATTACCGATCTCTACGAACGGCATGCCAAAGTCTGGGATTCAAGCCGCGGCAAGACCCTTTTTGAACGGAGCTGGCTGGATCGCTTCACCGCACTGATCCCGCAAGGCGGGTCAATCCTCGATATCGGCTGCGGTTCCGGCGAGCCTCTCGCGCGTCATTTCATCGAAAGCGGCCACGCAGTGACCGGCATCGATTCCTCACCCAGCCTGATCGACATGTGCCGGACGCGCTTTCCAAACTCCGACTGGCAGGTCGCAGATATGCGCCGCCTCTCGCTTGGCAGAAGTTTCGATGGGCTGATTGCCTGGGACAGTTTCTTCCACCTGCCCTTCGAGAATCAGCGGCGCATGTTCTCGTTGTTTCGTGCGCATTCGGAGCCGGGAACGGCGCTGATGTTCACCAGCGGACCGGCACATGGCGAAGCTATGGGCGTTTTCGTCGGTGAACCACTTTATCACAGCAGCCTCAGCCCGGATGAATATCGCGCCCTGCTCACCGAACACGGCTTTACAGTCGTCGCCCACAAGGCTGAAGACCCGGCCTGCGGCAATCACACGGTCTGGCTCGCGCAACGCCAATAAAAAGCCGGCACGAGGCCGGCTTTCAATCCTTTTTGCGGCGCTTTCAGGCGGCGCTGCGTACGCTCGAAATCGTGCCGATGAGATCGTTGACGATACGCTCGATCTGCGCCCGGTCGTCGCCTTCCGCCATGACGCGGATCAGCGGCTCGGTGCCGGAGGGACGGATGACGAGGCGGCCATTCTTGGAAAGCTCGGCTTCCGCATCGGCAATCGCCTTGACCACCTGCAGATCCTCCAGCGGCTTGCCGCCGGTAATGCGGACATTGCGCAGAAGCTGCGGCACTGGCTCGAAGCGGCGGCAGATTTCGCTGACCGTTTTGCCGGTACGCTTGACTGCCGCCAGAATCTGCAGGGCGGCAACGAGACCGTCGCCTGTTGTGCCGTAATCCGAAAGCACGATATGGCCGGACTGCTCGCCGCCGACATTGTAATTGTGCTGGCGCATATGTTCGACGACGTAACGGTCGCCGACCTTCGTGCGGGCAAGTCCGAGGCCCTTATCCTCAAGGAAGCGCTCGAGGCCGAGATTGGACATGACAGTCGCAACGATGCCGTTGCCGCGCAGCTGCTGGCTCTCTGCCCAGCTTTCGGCGATGACGGCCATCAGCTGATCGCCATCGACGATCGAGCCGTTTTCATCGACAATGATGACGCGGTCCGCATCGCCATCGAGCGCAATGCCGATATCGGCGCGCACCTCGTCGACCTTCTTCTGCAGGGCGACCGGGCTGGTAGAGCCGCAATTCAGGTTGATGTTCGTGCCGTTCGGATCGTTGCCGATCGTCACCACGTCGGCGCCGAGCTCCCACAGAACGGCAGGCGCCACCTTGTAGGCCGCACCGTTGGCGCAGTCGACCGCGACGCGCAGGCCCTGCAAGGTCACGTCGCGCGGCAAGGTGCGTTTGACGTGCTCGAGATAGCGGTAGATATCGCCATCGACGCGCTTGGCTCGGCCGATTTCCTCAGCCTTGGCAAGCTGTCCCGATAGATCCTTGTCCAGCAGGTCCTCGATTTGCGCTTCGATGTCATCGGAGAGCTTGTAACCATCAGGACCGAAAAGTTTGATACCGTTATCTTGGAACGGATTGTGCGAGGCCGAAATCATCACGCCGATATCGCATCGCAGCGAACGCGTCAGCATGGCAACCGCAGGTGTCGGAATAGGACCGAGCAGGAACACGTCCAGTCCCGCCGCGGTAAAGCCGGCCACGAGGGCATTCTCCAGCATGTATCCCGACAGGCGCGTGTCCTTGCCGATCACCACACGATGACGGTGGGCGCCGTTACGGAAGATCGTTCCTGCAGCTATGCCGACCCGCATCGCGAGATCCGGCGTCATGGGGAAGATATTGGCTTGGCCTCGGATGCCGTCCGTCCCAAAATAGCGTCTTTTCATATGCACTCCTGCGCTTTCCGCGCGCCGTAGAAGCTTAGGCATTCCTCAAGCAAGAATCCGGCTTCAAAGATTGGTGCTGCGCCCGAAACCTTGATTCAGACTTGTCTTTAGTCAGCGGAATGCCACAAAACCGCGTATCCGGCACGTAAATTACCAAGAAAACTGATTATATCCTGTTACTAATATTAAAAGGGCCGGATTCCCTGTGGAAATCCGGCCCTTTAGGCAAATTCCTGTTCAATTTCAGTGAGGCTGCGGCTCCAGCCCACCCTCCGGTTCATCACCCTTGGAAGCAGGGCGCGCACCGGCCTTCGGCACGGCCGAGCCGCGGCTCGGAGGCGAATCATCGCCAAGATCGCGCGCAGGCTTTTCGCCACGGATCAGAGCCTTGATCTCTTCGCCGGTCAGCGTCTCGTATTCGAGCAGCCCTTCGGCGAGAGCGACGAACTCGTCATGCTTTTCCGTCAGGATCGTGCGAGCCTGCGTATAGGCTTCGTCGATCAGGCGGCGCACTTCGTTGTCGATCTTCTGCGCGGTCGCTTCGGAGACGTTCTTCGACTGCGAAACAGAATGACCGAGGAAGACCTCCTGCTGGTTCTCGCCATAGGCAACCTGGCCGAGCTCGTCGGAGAAGCCCCATTGGGTGACCATCGCACGGGCAAGCTTGGTCGCCTGCTCGATGTCGGAGGAAGCACCGGAAGTGATGTTTTCCTTCCCGAAGGTCAATTCTTCGGCAACGCGGCCGCCCATCATGATGCAGAGGCGCGAAATCATCCACTTGTAGCTCATCGAGTAGCGGTCGCCCTCGGGAAGCTGCATGACCATGCCGAGCGCACGGCCACGCGGAATGATCGTTGCCTTGTGCAGCGGATCGGCGACGGCGACGTTCAGCGCCGTGATGGCGTGACCGGCCTCGTGATAGGCGGTGAGCTTCTTTTCCGCTTCGGTCATCGCCGAAGAGCGGCGCTCCGCACCCATCATGATCTTGTCCTTGGCGTCTTCGAATTCCTGCATGGTCACGACACGCTTGTTGCGGCGGGCGGCCATGAGGGCAGCTTCGTTGACGAGGTTCATCAGGTCCGCACCGGAGAAACCGGGCGTACCGCGAGCCAGAACCTTGAGATCGACATTCGGTGCCAGCGGAACGTTGCGGGCATGAACCTTCAGGATGCGTTCGCGGCCGACGATGTCAGGGTTCGGAACGACGACCTGGCGGTCGAAACGGCCCGGACGCAGCAGCGCCGGATCGAGAACGTCAGGACGGTTGGTCGCGGCGATCAGGATGATACCTTCATTGGCTTCGAAACCGTCCATCTCGACGAGGAGTTGGTTCAGCGTCTGTTCGCGTTCATCGTTACCGCCGCCGAGACCGGCGCCACGATGGCGACCGACCGCGTCGATTTCGTCGATGAAAATGATGCAGGGTGCATTCTTCTTCGCCTGCTCGAACATGTCGCGGACGCGGCTTGCACCGACACCGACGAACATTTCAACAAAGTCCGAACCGGAAATGGTGAAGAACGGCACGTTGGCTTCGCCGGCAACCGAGCGGGCGAGCAGCGTCTTACCGGTACCCGGAGGGCCGACAAGCAGCACGCCGCGCGGGATCTTGCCGCCGAGGCGCTGGAACTTCTGCGGGTCGCGCAGGAACTCGACGATCTCTTCCAGGTCCTGCTTGGCTTCGTCAACGCCGGCAACGTCATCGAAGGTCACGCGGCCATGCGCCTCGGTCAGAAGCTTGGCCTTGGACTTGCCGAAGCCCATCGCGCCGCGCGAACCGCCCTGCATCTGCCGCATGAAGAACAGCCAGACGCCGAGGATCAAGAGCATCGGCAGCAACGTTCCGAGATAGCTCAGGAAGCCGGAGGAACCATCGGTTTCCGGGCGCGCAGTGACAGCGACATTCTTGGATTGCAGGCGCTCCAGCAGATTGTCGTCGATCACAGGCGAATAGGTCTGGAAGGTATTGTTATTCTCCAGATATGTTCCGGTCAGCCTGTTACCGGTGACCACGACATCCTTCACGCGGCCCGCATCGACCTCACGCAGGAACTGCGAATAAGGAACTTCACGCGAACCCGTCTGCGCCGGAGCCGTCTGGAACATACTGAAGAGGGCGATCAGCAGAAGCGCTATGATCGCCCACAAGGCGAAATTACGTAAGTTAGGGTTCATTGAACTCCCCAGCACTGGACAGTCGCCTCATGGCGGCCGTCATATTTGGTCTCTAACATAGGGTTGCGCCAGGCCATTGCCAAGGCGATCCACTCTGTCAGATCGTTTTTCCGTCAATACTTCTTAAAGGCGGCTCCGCATAGGGCGCCCTTGAGAAAACTGCCGAAAGCCTCTCGGCAAAGGTGAAATCAAATCGTGTCAAAAAGCGGTCGAAGGCTGCAAAATGGGGCGTCAAATCGACGGATCGGGCGAATTCCGGCAATAAAAGCCCTTGCCCTGCGGATATGGCCGGCCCAGAAGCCGCAGCCCGTTTCCACGCCGCCTTGGGAAGACCCTGACTCCAATCCCCCTTGTCCTGCCTGTCATGGGAATCCGGCGAGCCTAAGTCGGGCGCGGAAGACCCTTTACGCATTGTTGCCTCATTCGCCAAGCCGGCGCGTGTCGTAATTTCTACGGTCTCTGACGACCTGTTTCTCGCTTCAAATCTTCCATCCCAAACGCCGGCTTCTCCCGACCGAAGCACCAGAGGCAGGATTCCGCGGCTCTCACGTGCCAGATAGAGCCCGTCACGCCGAAAATCGAATACCACACGGCCGACAGTCATTCGCCCCGACTTGCCACCTGTGGCGAATGCAAGAAGCCGCTCCATCTGTTTCCTTCCCGGCACAAACGACTGCCCGCCAAAAACCGCCGTCAGACGGCCAAGCGCATAATCAAGAACTCTGCGATCCTGCTTCAACCCACCGGGCATCACCTGCCCGAGTAAACCGCCATGAAGCCTGAAATGGCGATGCAGCCATTCGGCTCCATCAGAAGAAAGAGCCAGCCGCTCTTCCCAAGCACGACAGATATCCGTCTCGGCAGCGCCCTCAACGGAAAGCTGCCGGCGCGTCCGCACACGCTCGTATTTCACATCTTCGTTGCTGGGATCGTCGATCCACGCCACGCTTCGCGCGGTCAGGAAGCGACGGATATCTGCCCGGGTGGAAAAAAGGAGCGGCCGCAGGATCCAGAAATGCCGGTCGAACAGCACCGCATCCGCGATACCGGTCGAAATCTGCTCCGTCCGCATTCCACGCATGTGCAGCGTTTCGCGCTGATCGTCCAGCGTATGTCCTGTCACCATGAGATCAGCATCGAAGGCTTCCGCCGCCTCGGCAAGAAGACCGTAGCGTGCCTCGCGTGCAGCCGCCAAGATACCGGTGTTCGGCTTTTCCCCCTGCCAGACCATCGTCCGGTGCGCGATGCCCATTGATGCGCAGAGAGTTGCGACCCGGCCGGCCTCATCCGCAGATTCGCGGCGCAGCGCATGGTCGACCGTCGCAGCACAAAGGGAAATGGAAAGATGGGATGCGGCCTTCAGCGCTTCATGGAGCAGCAGGAGCAGGCCACTGGAATCGCTTCCGCCTGAGATCGCGACAAGAATGCGCACGGGTGTCTTCAGCGAAGCGAGGAAACGGTCGATTGCCGCCTCGGGAGAAATCGGATCTTCCGGAAACAAACCGGAAGACCCTAGCAGGCGAGACGCTTCTGTTCGCTCGCGACCTTGTTTATGACGGCACGGGAGGCTTTCGGATACCGCTTGCTGACCTCGCGCAGGGTGGCGCAGGCAGTATCGGTATTGTCCAGTGCGGCAAGCGACATGCCGAGCTTCAGCAGCATCTCGGGCGCCTTTTCGGATGTGCCGTATTTTTGATGGGCATTCAGGAAAGTCTTGGCCGATTCGTTGAACTTGCCCTGCGAATAAAGCGCTTCGCCAAGCCAGAAATTGGCATCTGGAGCACGCGAGCTGTTCGGATAACGGGAGATGTACTGCGTGAATTCCTGCTCTGCCGTAGCGTAGTCGCCGGAAAGCACATGGCCATAGGCCGCCTTGTACTGGTCGGACTCGCTGCCGAGCGAAGCGGTCTGCTGCGGCGCGGCCGCATCCGGCAGCGGTGCGGAACCGACCGTCGCATTCTGGTTCATGGAATTGCCGACAGGATTGCCGTTCTGGTCGAAATCCATGGAGCCCAGCTCGCGCGGCGGCTGGCCGAGGCCTTCATTGGCCGGCACGCCGGTGGAGGGAGCCGTTTCGGCTCCCCGCGGGGCTTGAATGACCTTCGCGATATCATCGCCACCGCCTGATGCCGGTGGAGCGACGTCCGCTTCACTCTTCTTCACCGGCGTCTTGGCAGCACCGCCGGCTCCTGCGCCGCCTCCGGTTTTTTCGAGCTGCTGGAAGCGGAATTCATTGTCTTCCTGCTGCTTGCGGATTGTCTCCTGCATCTGGAGAAGCTGATAGCTCATCTCCTCGATACGGCCGTTCAATTGCCGCATCTGGTCTTCCATCTGCTGGATGCGGATTTCCGCGTCGCTGCCCTGCACCTTGACAACAGGCGCTGCCGTCTGGCTTTGTTGCGCGGATTGGCCGCCGATGTGCAAGCCGAAGAACGAAGCGGAATATGCCGCTCGCTCGCTCCCGGTCACGGCCGCAAGGCACAGCATGCCTGCCACGACTAGTTTCTTCATTTGTATCGTCCTGTCCCAGTGATTCTTCGCGCCCCGATGGCACGACAGGAGATTTTTCCAATTGCTCTCAAAAAGCAACGGAGTCTGGCCAAAGTGTGGTCAAAAAGAAAGGCGGCCCGCAAGGAGCCGCCTCGTCAAATTCCGGCTTTTGCCGTGAATTACATGCCTGCGCCGCCGAGAACGGTGACGGCACGGCGGTTCTGCGACCAGCAGGAAATGTCGTCGCAGACGGCGACCGGACGTTCCTTGCCGTAGGAGATCGTCTTCATGCGCTGGGCCGGAACGCCGCGCGAAGCGAGATAATCCTTGGCGGCTGCAGCGCGGCGAGCGCCGAGAGCGAGGTTATATTCGCGCGTGCCGCGCTCGTCGGCATGGCCTTCGACCGTGATCTGGTAGTTCGGGTAGCGACCGAGCCACTGAGCCTGACGGTCGAGCGTCTGGGCAGCATCGGCGCGGATCGAAGTGGAGTCGGTATCAAAGAAGATGCGGTCGCCGACATTGACCGTGAAGTCCTGGGTGGAGCCAGGTGTTGCCGCACCTGCACCGAGGCCGAGCTCGCCGGCACTGTTCGGCACGTTCTTCTTGGCGCAGCTTGCGAGAGCAAGGCCGGCGACAAGCGCGATCATGACGGGGTTACGGGCGAAATTCTGCATGCGGCTCATTGCCGGGGTGTGAATTCGGCTCATGGCCGGGTCTCCTTGCGACTTCAATCAGGGTTTCCGGACAGTAACCGCACTCGGTTAACCGGCCATCAAAGATTATGGTTAACGATTCGTTGATTTGTCCCTGCATCGCCCATTTTCAGGACTTTGCGGCGACATGAAGGCGATATTCTTCCCCTCCACTACTCCAGAAGCGGCGACCAGGCCGGGTCCGAGCCGTAGGCAGGCGTCTTGATGGCCTGTTCATTGTAGCCAGTCAGGTCGATCGAATAGAGCTGCGGACCGCCCGCACCTGCTGCCTGGCGAAAGAACATGATGACGCGGCCATTCGGCGCCCAGGTCGGGCCTTCATTGTGGAAACCGGTCGTCAAAATGCGTTCGCCAGAACCATCCGGCTTCATGACGCCGATCGAGAATTTGCCGCCCGACTGCTTGGTGAAAGCGATCAGATCGCCACGCGGCGACCAGACCGGCGTGGAGTAACGGCCATCGCCGAAGGAAATACGGGTCTGGCCCGAACCGTCGGCATTCATGACATAGATCTGCGACTGTCCGCCGCGGTCACTTTCGAAGGCGATGCGATTGCCGTCAGGAGAATAGGAGGGTGACGTATCGATCGCAGCCGTGGATGTCAGACGGGTCGTCGTGCGCGAACGCAGGTCCATCGTGTAGATGTTCGAGTTGCCTTCCTGCTGCAGGCTCATGATGACCTTCTGGCCATCAGGAGAAAAGCGCGGCGAGAAAGTCATGCCCGGGAAGTTGCCGACAACTTCGCGCTGTCCGGTTTCGAGCTGCAGCAGATAGACGCGCGGCTGCTGGTTGGCGAAGGACATGTAGGTGACTTCCTGCCGGTTCGGCGAGAAGCGCGGCGTCAACACGAGGTCGCTGCCGTCGGTCAGCATGCGCACGTTGAAGCCGTCCTGGTCCATAATCGCCAGTTGGCGCTTGCGCTGCTGCTTGGGGCCGGATTCGGAAACGAAGACGACACGGGTGTCGAAATAGCCCTCCTCGCCGGTGATCTGCTTGTAGATCGCGTCAGCGATGATATGGGCGACGCGCCGCCAATTCTCAGGCTGCGTGTAGAACTGCTGGCCGGTCATCTGCTGGCCGGCGAAAGTATCCCAGAGACGGAATTCGGCGCGAAGGCGACCATCCGCTTCCTGGGTGACACGACCGGTGACCAGCGCTTGCGCATTGATGACTTTCCAATCTTCGAAGCGCGGCGAGGCATCGGGGTTGGAGATCTTTTCGATGAAGGCCGTCTTATTGACCGGCGCAAACAGACCGGAGCGCTGAAGATCCGCCGCGATGACCTGAGAAACCTGCGCACCCATGTTGCCCTGCAGGAAGTCCGTCACCGCAATGGGCAGCGGCTGAACGTTACCCTTGTTGATGTTGATCTCAACAAGGGCGTTGGCTGGCGTCGCAAAGGCGGCCGCAGTCATCAGACCGGCAGCGACCATGATGGCGCGGAAGAAGGAACACTTTGTCATACCAAACAGCCTTTCAGCATCTATGGAGTCGGATCGCCGGGTTCGAAGCGCAGGACGACTTCTTTCCAGGATTCGTATTTGTCTTTCGGAAGCATCGTGAAGGGCGACGCAACCACCACGGCACGAAGCGCTGCAGCAGAGAACCCCTTGCGGGCCGCCTCCGTGCCGCCGGTCGCGGCGACCGCTGGCGAACCAACGATAGCGCCGGTCCTGTCGAGGTTCATGTGAACGGTGATCAGGACTTTCCCACCCTGAAGCAGATCCGGGGGAATGTTGAAATGAGCCGCAACGGCTTCGCGAATGGCCACTGCGGGCTCATCGGAAGTTGCCGCCCTGGCCGGTTGCGCCGGCCCGGCAAGCGCAAAGCCGAGCGCCGCGGCGAGCATGGCGGCGGCTGCAAGGTGCTTGTTGCCGTGGGACAGGTTTGCCAGCATCAGATTCCAAAATCGCTCGCGTCGAAGTTGAGAACCATCTCGTTCCAACCGTTGTCCCCCTCATACTTGTCTGCGGGCAGATTCTTGAGAGGAGACGATTTCATGACAGCACGATACACGCTGCTCTTGAGAGCCTGGCGTGTTGCATCGGGGCCTCCTGTGGCAATGACCTCTGGATCGCCAACGACATTTCCGGCCTGATCAAGCTGGAAACGAACCTGAAGATGAACGTCGCCCGCGCCCGCCAACCCCGAAACAACCGACCAATTACCGGAGATTTGACCGCGTACTGCGTCGACCTCGCTCTGGCTAAGTTTGGCACCGCCATTGCTCTTCTTCGCGCCTAGCGACGCTTCCTGTGTCGAACGCTTGGCGCCGCCGGCGGAAGGATCGGTCTTGTTCAACAGAGCGGAGATCTCGTCCGCATTGAAGTCGCTCTTCATCGAGGAGGCAGATTTCGCCACTTCCTGCTTTTTGTCGGCTTTCTTCTTGTCCGTCGGCTTCTCGGCCGTCTTCGGCTGCTCCTGAGGCTTCTCAGGCGGCTTTTCGGCAGCCTTCGGTTCCGGCGGCTTTGCCTGCGGCTTGACGACCGGCGTCGGAACGTTATCCGGCAAGGCCTCGGTATCCGGCTTCGGCGGTTCGGCAGGCTTGGCCTGTTCTTCCGGCGGCTTTTCCTCGGGCTTCGGTGGCGTCACGTCCACCGGCTTGGTCTGCGGAATGGAAGCGACTTCCTTCGGCTGCTCGACGTCGGTTTCTTCCTTGTTGACTTCCTTGACGTCGTTCGGCTTCGGATCGATCTGCGGCTGCGGCTTGTCGCTGGAATTGGCAGCGGCCGCATCGGTGTTGGTCGGCTTGGCGTTCGGCAGAGGCGGCGTCTTCAGGTCGACTTTGTTGTCGCCGGCATTTTCGGCCGGCTGCGGGATCGGCGGCCGTGTCGTCGGTACAGGCGCAGACGTCTCCTTCTTCGGAGCCTTCTTGTCGCCCTGCTGCATCTGCGTGATGGATTCCACCGGCACGAGGTCGACCGGCATCGCCTCGAAATCCTCCACCTTGAAGGATTCCGGCGCGCCGAGCGACACCAGCGCCCAGGTAAGCACCAGCCCGTGCAGAACCGCAGATGTGACGACGCTGGTCTTCATCTTGAGCGTTACTGGTCCTTCTTCTGCTGCGTCACGAGGCCGATATTCTTGAAGCCTGCGCCCTGGATGCGGGCCATGACGTCAGCAATCACGCCATAAGGCGCCGTCGCATCACCGCGCACGAAGATGCGCTCGTTGTAGCCAGTAGTGGCGATCGCCTCCAGCTTTGCAGCAATTTCTTCGGCCGGGATCGGCGTTTCCTGCAGATAGACTTCGCCGCTGTTCTTGACCGAGATCGTGATCGGCTGCGTCTCAGAATTCAGTGCCTTGGCCTGCGTTTCCGGCAGATCGATCGGAACGCCGACCGTCATCATCGGGGCCGCCACCATGAAAATGATGAGAAGCACCAGCATGACGTCGACGAGCGGCGTCACGTTGATTTCGGAGATCACACCCTTGTTGCGGCTACCACGGCGGCGGCGTCCGCCGCCCCCTCCGCTATTGCCGCCTACAGCCATACCCATGATCGTCTACTCCGTTACTGCGCAGCCTGGCGCGGCTGCAGCTTCTCGTCGATCTGGCGCGAAAGGATGGCTGAGAATTCATCCGCAAAGCCTTCCATGCGACCCGAGAGCTTGCCCGCGTCGGCGGAGAACTTGTTGTAGGCGATAACCGCCGGGATAGCGGCGACGAGGCCGATGGCGGTCGCAAGAAGCGCTTCCGCGATACCGGGTGCGACGACCGCGAGGTTGGTCGACTTCGAACCGGCGATCGCCTGGAACGAGGTCATGATACCGACAACCGTACCGAAGAGGCCGATGAACGGACCGGCCGAGCCGATCGTCGCCAGCGACCCGAGGCGGGCAGAGAGAAATTCGGATTCGCGGGCGAGCGTCACGTCCATGGCGCGATCGATACGCATCTGCAGGCCGATCGGCGAACGTGCGCCGCGCTCGAAGGACTTCTTCCATTCGCGCATCGCCGCGACGAAGATCGCCGCAAGACCGGTGTTGTTGCGCTCGGAAAGCGTCCGGTAGAGTTCTTCCAGCGACTGGCCAGACCAGAAGACCTGTTCGAACTTGTCGAACTGGCGACGGGCGCGGCCATAGGCCAGATATTTGTCAATGACGATAGCCCAGGTCCACACCGAAGCGGCGATAAGGCCGAGCATGACCAGCTTGACGACGATGCCGGCCTGCATGAAAAGCGACCAGAGGCTGACGTCGGTCGTGGCTGCTGCCAATCCTACTTGTTCCATAGATCCAAAATCCCCGAATCCAAACGCCCGGCGCTTGACCGGGCGGCACGAAGTGATCACGCAAGAATGTCTGGCGGCCGCCGCCCAAAGCCCTGGTCAAGCTTCCAAGCTCTTCTTCCGCCTTCTTGCCGTCAAATTTGGTCAAAGGAAGGCGTGCGTCGCACAAACTCCGACTCCGCAAGTAAGACACCATTATGGTTAATAGATCGTTAGTGCCAGACTATGACAGCGGGAATGTCGCGGGAGATTTTGTTCCTGGATAACTTGACCGGAACATTGTCCGGTTGCTGAACACAGCGCTCATCTTGCAGCGCAGCAATTCCTTCACATAAAATTCAAGTTTTTACAAGCCCTCGATTCCAGCAGTTTGACGCAGGAAACGCAGGCATATCCCGGCTGTTTTCAGCTTTCGGGAATGAGCATTTGCCTTGCCAGTGCCTCCGGCAGCCGGCGCGGCCTACCCTTGGCATTGATCACGGCGATGATCACCTTGGCAGCGATCAGCAGCGTATCGTCGCGGCGGATTTCCTGGTTGAGCACCATCTTCGCGCCGCCGGCCTTTTCGGTGTGTGTGATCACGGTCAAAATGTCGTCCATGCGGGCCGGGCTTTTGAAGTCGATCTCCATGCGATGAACGACGAAGACGAGTCCTTCCTCGTCCGCATTCACGAGCTCTCGCTGCTCCACACCGAGACAGCGCAGGTAGTCGGTGCGGCCCCGTTCGAGGAAATGCAGATAGCGTGCGTGATAGACCAGACCGGAGAAATCCGTATCTTCATAATAGACCCGCTGGACGAGTCGATGCCCCACGTCGGTGAGCTCGCCGGAAATAGAAAAACCGTGTTCCGCCATAATTTTCTCCAAACTTTCCGGCCCTCTTTGACGCAACACTTCTCGACAGGCAAGCATTGAACAATTGTCATATTTCCTAATTATCCCGATGGAAAACAACCGATGAGGAGCCAGTGGCATGAAGATTGCGGTGATGGGTGGAGACGGTTTCATCGGTTGGCCAACCTCGCTGCATCTCTCCGATGCCGGGCATGACATCCACATCCTCGACAATCTCTCCCGCCGCTGGATCGACACCGAGCTCGGTGTCCAGTCGCTGACGCCGATGGACTCCATTCAGGAGCGCACCCGCATCTGGCATGCCGAGACCGGCCGCCGCATTCATTTCAATCTGATCGACCTCGCTCGGGACTACGAGCTCCTGAAGAAGTGGCTCGCGGAAAACCGGCCGGATGCGATCATCCATTTCGCCGAGCAGCGCGCTGCGCCCTACTCGATGAAGAGCGACCGGCACAAGAATTACACTGTTAACAACAATGTTAGCGCCACGCATAATCTCCTGAATGCTTTGGTCGAGTTGCAGCTCGATGCGCATCTGGTCCACCTCGGCACCATGGGCGTCTATGGCTATTCGACGGTCGGCGCCGCCATCCCGGAAGGTTATCTGCCTGTCGGCATCGAGACGATGGATGGCGAAACTGCCTCCCAGGAGATTCTCTATCCATCCAATCCCGGCTCGATCTACCACATGACCAAGTGCCTGGATCAGCTGCTCTTCCAGTTCTATGCCAAGAATGACAGCCTTAGGATCACTGATCTGCATCAAGGCATCGTGTGGGGCACGCATACTGAACAGACGCGCCGCCATCCACAGCTCATCAACCGCTTCGATTATGACGGCGACTACGGCACGGTGCTGAACCGGTTCCTCATTCAGGCCGCCATCGGCTATCCGCTGACCGTCCACGGCACCGGTGGCCAGACGCGCGCCTTTATCCATATCCAGGATTCCGTCCGCTGCATCGAACTGGCACTCAAGAATCCCCCCCCGCGCGGCTCACGCGTCGAGATCTTCAACCAGATGACGGAGACCCATCGCGTGCGCGATCTCGCCGAGATGATCGCCAAGATGGCTGGTTCCGAAGTCGTCTGGCTGCCCAATCCGCGCAAGGAAGCTGCCGAAAACGATCTGGTCGTCAGGAACGACAAGTTCCTCAGCCTCGGCCTCGATCCGATTACCCTGAAGGCAGGCCTGCTCGACGAAATCGTCGAAGTCGCCAAGAAATTCGCTTACCGTGTCGACCGCTCTCGCGTCCCGGCCGTCTCCGCCTGGACGAAGGATATCGCCGCGACAATTAATCACGACCCGGAAGGCAAGCGGCTGAAGTCCGTATCATGAGTGGTGCTTTCTTCTCGAAGCAACGGCCTTGCCGGAGCGAGGCCGTTCAGGAAAGTACCCCGCATCCATGACCCCTGCCCCGCACTTCGCCTACGTCACTCTCGTCACCAACGCCGATTACGCCATGGGCGCGACGGCACTGGCAAACTCGCTGCGTCGCACCGGCACGGACGCCTCCATCGTCATTCTGCATACCGGCGGAGTCGACGCGGCCACCCTCGCCCCGCTGAACGCTCTCGGCTGCCGGCTGATCGAAGTCGAGCATCTGCCGTTGTCGGATGCTTTCAACGAGCGGCATGCGCGCGGCAATCTCCACTCCGCAGCACCTTTCACCAAAGGCCGCAAGCCGACCTTTCATTCGCCGCTCGACAATTTCTGCAAGCTCCGCCTCTGGCAGCTTGTCGAATATGAGCGCTGCGTTTTCATCGATGCCGATGCGATCGTCTTGAAGAATGTCGACAAGCTCTTCGCCTACCCGGAATTCTCCGCGGCGCCGAATGTCTATGAAAGCCTTGCCGACTTCCACCGCATGAACTCCGGCGTCTTCGTTGCCCGCCCTTCGCAAGAGACCTTCCGGCAGATGCTTGCAGTTCTGGATCAGCCCGACATCTTCTGGCGGCGCACAGACCAGACCTTCCTCGAGACGTTCTTCCCCAATTGGCATGGTCTGCCGGTCTATTTCAACATGCTGCAATATGTCTGGTTCACGATGCCGGCCCTGTGGGATTGGAAGAGCATTTCTATCCTGCACTATCAGTATGAAAAACCTTGGGAAAAAGATCATCCCAAGGCAGCGAGGCTACAACCTTTGATCGATTTGTGGCATTGTTTTCATATTGGCGGCCACGTGCCGGAGATTGCATCTCTGGCCAATCCGGATGAGGCGGCATGAAAGTACTGGTATCAGGCGGAACGGGTATCGTCGGACGTTATATCGTCGAAGAGCTGCTTTCTGCCGGATATCAGGTGATTATCGGCGGACGGCGGGCGCCGCTCCCCCAGTCCTTCTCTCGTCCGGTCGATTTCGCCCCGCTTTCGCTCGATCCGGACGAGGACGATATCGGCGCCTTCGATGATGCCTATTTTTTCGTGCACGCCGCCTTCAGTCACATCGAAGGAAAATACCGCGGCGGCGAAGGCGATGATCCAAAGGCGTTTCACCGCCTGAATCTCGATGGTACAGTGAAACTCTTCGAGGAGGCAAAGCGCGCAGGCACCCGCCGTTGCATCTTCATGTCCAGCCGTGCCGCTTACGGCGAGCCTGCACCAGGCACCGAGCTTTTCGAAACCATGCCCGCCACGCCGGAAACCCTTTACGGACAGGTCAAGCTTGATGCGGAGCGGGCGCTCGCCCATCTTTCCGGCCCAGGCTTTGCAGGAGCAAGCCTGCGGGCAACAGGCGTTTACGGTGACCGGTCCCCAAACAAATGGGATCGACTGATCGACGACTATCTGAGCGGCCAGCCTGTTTCCCCACGTGCGGGAACCGAGGTGCATGGACGCGATCTCGGCCGTGTCGTGCGGCTGATGCTGGAAACGGAAAGTGCCCGAATCTCCGGCGAGGTCTTCAACGTTTCGGATATCGCCGTCGATACGAGGGATATCCTTTCGCCGATCCGCCATCACGTCGACTGTCCCTTCCCGCTGCCCGAAGCAGCGGACAAGGCAGAGCTTTGCACCATGAACACGAGTAAGATCCGCGCGCTCGGCTGGAAGCCCGGTGGCATGCCCCTTTTCGAACAAACGATGCAGCGATTGGCTGGGAAACAAGGGGTTCCGCGCCCCAGTTCCACGCAAGTCTGATCTGGCAGAGTGCGCCCCAAATGTAATCGGGGGTATATTATGCAGCTCGCAACCGTTTCGGCGTCCACCCTTCTGCGCGGCACTCAGCCGGCACAATCCGGCGTTTCGTCCACGAGCAACGAGCCCGATACCGGCGTATTGAAGATCCAGCGGCAGTCGCTGGCGCTGGAACAGGTGCGTAATTCGCTGGCAAGCTCCGCCGACGATGCGAAGAGCCGCGCCCAGCGCAAGCTCGAAGAAGCCAAGCAGGAGCTTCAGGCGCTGAAGACGGCGGGCTTCCCGCCTGAAGTGATTGCGCGTCTCGCCGCCGAACTCGCACGTAAGGTTGGCGCCGCGGCCTCCGAATTTGCCTCGGCCGTTGCAACCGGCGGCTCTTCCGATGCAAGTGCTGCGACCAGCACAGCAGCCATATCAGCTTCCACCGCCGCGACGACCGATGCCACCACCAATGCAACGGCCGACGTTGTCGCAAGCGATGCAACGGCTTCAACCGAGGCAACGCAGGGTGCCGAAACGACAACGGAAGCAGTGGAAGACGGCACGGACACGGCGGAAACAGACGGTGCGGCTCATGCCCGCAAGGCCTATCAGGAAATCGTCGAAGACGGTCCGAAGTCGTCGGCAATTTCCGCCGATGACCGCAAGACGATGGAAGAGTTCAAGTCCGTCGTCCGCGAGCTGAAGCAGATCCTCGAAAAGGCCATGCGCGATCTGCGCGAGAAGAACCGCGACGCCGCCGCCGAAGGTGCAATCGGAACAGCACAATCAGCCGTGACCGGCCTGTCGGCTGCCGTGCCGACGGCGACCATTCCCTCGAGCATCGTCGTCTAAGCCTTAGGCGCGGCCGTCTGCGGCAGAAAATGGATCGTTGCCTGGTTGACGAGCAGCACAAGGCAGGCGGCAAAGACAGTCGCAAATAGCCTATCCAGCAGCGCGGAAGCCGGCAGGGCATGATCGGCGGTTCCCGTGGCCATCATCATCAGCGGCGTCATCACCATCGAATAGGCGAGATAATTCCTGGCTCTCAGAAAGGGCCTGCTACCGCCGAGCACGGCGACAACAAGCACATCTGCCCAGGCTGGCAAGGTAAGAAACGACAGCAATCCCGCACAAAAGACACCGAAGAGAACGCCGATCACTCTTTGCGTCGTCTTGAGTGGCAAGCGTTCCGGCCGCCGCTCGATCAGCAGCACCAGCGCCAGCGCAGCCCAGTGAACATCGTGATCGGGAAAGAACAGGTGGATGAGCGAGACCGCGCCCAGGCAGGAAACCAGTCGGACTGGATATTGCCAGCCAGCTGGCTCCGTCAGGGAGCGCCACAGCCTGTTGAATTTCTGTCCGGCGCTCGGCTTGCGTTCATCCTCGACCGGCTCTGCCGCATGACGGCGGATATGTGCAACGACCACAGCCATCACCATGTGGAGAACGACAGCGAAAAGTGCGCCGCCGATGACAATGGCAAAGATGAGCAGCGGATCTGCCGTGGTGGTAGAGACGATGCCGCCGACCATGACGAGATAGAAGACAAAGCGCATGGAGGCGGCGACAACAGCGCGATCGAAACCGCCGACGATACCGGCAATGCCGGCAATCACCAACAGGCCCATCTGCCAAGCACCGCCAAGCCGCCCGAGTGCGCAGGCAAGCCCCGTCGCAAACACTAGGACCAGCAATGCGGCCCCTGCGCTCGCAGCTTGCGTCCTCAGTCTGCCATGCGCTACCGTCCCGCTCATCGCCATGCCGCCGATCAGGCCAAGCCCCGTATGATGGCCCCTCGCCGCAAGCAGCGCCGGAACGGCCATGGCAAGCGCCGATACGGCGATTTCGATCGCCGTCACTTCCTTTTCAGTCGACCAGCGAAAGGCTCCGGCTACGTGATTGAGTGTCTTTTCCATCAATCGTTTCTCAGACCCGGAATTGGGCATCCAAGAAATAATACGCACTGCGTACGATATGTCCAGTAATCACGACGCACCTGCGACACGCATCTTGCGCTCCGTCCTGCTGCTCGGCCGCCGCTTGCGGGCTGCGCGCCCCGAAGGTCCGCACAGCCTGTCGACCATTGCGATCCTCGCCACGCTTCATCGCTTGGGGCCGATGCCCGCCTGGCGGCTGGCCCTGGAAGAACATCTGCAGCCGCAATCGGTCACCCGTATCATCGCGGCCCTTGAGCGCGACGAGCTGATCAGCCGCATGCGTAGCGAGACCGACCGCCGCGAGATCGAACTGTCGATCACTCCTCACGGCCGCACGGTGTTGTCCGAGGACATAGGCGCTCGCCGCGCCTGGTTGGAAAAAACGATGGACGACCACCTGACACCGGAAGAGCGCAGGACATTGATGGAAGCGTCGGAAATCATGCTGAAACTCGCCTATGCCCATATCGAGAACGAGGCGCAATCAGGCGAGGAATAGACCCTTTTCACCTGTTGCAATCAGCCGCAAGCGGTTATGTTCGCCGGACAACGATATGGAATTGAGATGACGCCCAAGGAATTGAAGGCTCAATTGCGCGCTGAGCGTCTGGCACTCAGGGATGCGATCCCGACGGATCTGCGCGCAGCCAAAAGCCTCGACATGGCAGCCCATGCCGGCGATGCGATTGTTTTTACACCCGGCACGATCATCTCCGGTTTTCTGCCGATCCGTTCGGAAGCCGATCTGCAGCCGCTGATGGCACGGTGGCGCGGACGCGGCGCCCGCCTTTGCGTGCCCGCAATCATCGACAAGCAGACCATCGTCTTCCGCGAACTCGTCCACGGCACGGCAATGATCGGCACCGGCTTCGGAACGGTCGGCCCAGGCGAAGACGCTGCTATCCTCGACCCCGAAATCATGCTGGTGCCGCTGTCGGCCTTCGATTCCCGCGGCCACCGCATCGGCTACGGCGCCGGCCATTATGACCGTGCAATCGGCCGTCTCCGGCAAAAAGGCTTGTCGCCGAAGCTGATCGGCATTGCATTTGACTGCCAGGAAGTGGCAGAGGTACCGGCTGAGCCGCATGACATAAGCCTGGATGCCATCCTGACGGAAAGCGGCCTGCGCCATTTTACCTCACGGATTGGATAGGGAATGCGACTGCTATTTCTGGGTGACATGGTCGGCAAGACGGGACGCACGGCGGTCTGGGACCGCCTGCCCGGTCTGGTTTCCGACTTGAAGCTCGACTTCGTCATCGTCAATGGCGAAAACGCCGCCGGCGGCTTCGGCATCACCGAAGACATCTTTCTGGAAACGATCAATGCCGGCGCCGATGTGGTGACGACAGGCAATCACGTCTGGGACCAGAAGGATGCCGTCGCTTTCGCAGGCCGCCATGACCAGTTTCTGCGTCCGGCAAATTATCCGCAGGGAACGCCCGGCCGCGGCTCCGGTCTTTTCTATGCGCGCAACGGCGCGCGTGTGCTCGTCGCCAACATCATGGGCCGCGTCTTCATGCATCCCGAGCTCGACGACCCCTTCAAGGCGGCTGAGACGATCCTTGCCGCCTGCCCGCTGAAGGAGCAGGCCGATGCCATCATCTTCGATTTCCATGCGGAAGCGACGAGCGAAAAGCAGTGCTTCGGCCATTTCGTCGATGGCCGCGCCAGCTTCGTCGTCGGCACCCACACTCATGTGCCGACCGCCGATGCGCAGATCCTGAATGGCGGCACCGCCTATATGTCGGATGCCGGCATGTGCGGCGATTACGATTCCTCGCTCGGCATGGACAAGGAAGAACCGCTGAACCGCTTCATCTCCAAGATGCCGAAGGGCCGTATGGAAGCCGCTACTGGTCCCGCCACCATCTGCGGCGTCGGCGTGGAAATTTCGGATGCGACGGGTCTGGCCGAAAAGATCGCCCCGCTGCGCCTTGGCCCGCGGCTTGCCGAAACGATCCCGGAGTTCTGGCGCTAGGCCACTGCAACACGCAATTGTGAGCATGGTCCGGCTGGACCACTGCGACGGCATGCCGCATCTTCGCGGCTTCGTGAAAGCGCCGGAGGGGTGGCATGAAGCCGCATTGTCTTGTCCTCGCTATCGCATGCCTAGCGGTTTTCACCGCACCGCGCCTTGCCGCAGCCCAGGAAAACCGCAGACCTGTCAGCCAGTGCCAGGCTATCGCGCAGACTATCCCCAAGGCGACCTTCGCCAGCTTCTCCGTTACGGCGCCGATAATCCCGGCGGTGTCCGAGGACGAAGATGTTAAATTCACCTACCTTGGCCATTCTACCTTCGAGATCGACACACCCGGCGGCATTGTCATCGCCACCGATTATAACGGCTGGTACAAACCCGCGGTAACACCCGATGTCGTGACCATGAACAAGGCGCATCAGACGCATTACACGCTGACGCCAGACCCGGGCATCAAGCATGTTCTGCACGGCTGGAGCGATATTCCCGGCGACAAGGCGAAGATCAATCTTGTCGTCGGCGATGCCTATATCCGCAATGTGACGACGGATATCCGCTTCAGCTACGGGCTCGGCGGATCGCAGCAGGACGGAAATTCCATTTTCATCTTCGAGATCGCCGGCCTCTGCATCGGCCATCTCGGCCACCTGCATTATGAGCTGACCGACACACATTACACTGAAATCGGCAGGCTGGATGTGGTCATGGTGCCGGTCGATGGCGGCCTGACCATGGGTGCAGACAGTATGAGCCGTGTCATCAAGCGGCTGCGCTCGTCGCTGATCTTGCCGATGCATCGCCGCGGCCCGCCGGTTAACGCCTTCATCTCGATGTTCGGCAATGGTTTCGACGTCAACTACGCGCCCGACAACAGCATCACCGTTTCGCTGCGCACGCTGCCGAAAAAGCCTCTGATCTATGTGATGAAGGACGTGCAGTAAAAAGGCCCGGACCATGCCGGGCCTGTTTGCTCACGCAAATTGCAGATGCCGTTTAATGCCGACGTCAGGCATCTTCTCCTCATCGAAATTGGCCTTGGCAATTTCCCAGCCAAATTTCAGCTTGCTGCCGGTCGAGACCCAGATGTCGGCGTCATCGACATGCATGGAGAGCATCGTCAGCTTTGGATCCTTCTTGCCACCTTCGTACCAGGCGGCAACGACCGAGTTCCAAAACTCCTCGATTTTCGAGGGATCAGGGTGCACCTCGATAACCCCGGACAGGCAGGCATGATAATCATGGTTCTTGCCGATGACGCAGAAATGCGCGCGGCTGCCTGGTTTGATCATCTGCACGAGTTCGGCATCCGTCTTGGTATAGAACCAGATCGTATTGGTGGTCGGATCGACGTTGGGTGCCATCGGCTGCATATGCATATCGATGCCTGAAAGACCAAGCATGCCGGCATTGATATCGTTGATCTGATCCCAGAGCTGACGTGCCGGTTGTTCCCGGGCTTCAGTGAAGCTTGCCATTGCCGTTCCTTTCCTGCTGGTGTTGTCGGTTGAAAACGTCATCTCCTCGGCTTTGTTCCGCCCACCACCACGCCGCCAGGGAAGGATCGAAAAGCTGCTTTTTCCTTGAATATCGCCCTTTCCGATCTTATAAGGCGGCCCATTCCGAACAATGAGACGTGAACAGGGGTGCCATGGCTGGCCATTCACAGTTTAAAAACATCATGCACCGTAAGGGCCGTCAGGATTCCGTGCGCTCGAAAATGTTCTCCAAGCTCGCGCGCGAAATCACCGTTGCCGCCAAGGCCGGCCTGCCCGACCCGACGATGAACGCCCGCCTGCGCCTGGCGATCCAGAACGCCAAGGCCCAGTCTATGCCAAAGGACAATATCGACCGCGCCATCAAGAAGGCTTCCGGCGCCGATACGGAGAACTACGACGAGGTCCGCTACGAAGGCTACGGCCCAGGCGGCACGGCGATCATCGTCGAGGCCCTGACCGACAACCGCAACCGCACCGCCTCCAACGTCCGCTCAATCTTCACCAAGGCCGGCGGCGCACTCGGCGAAACCGGCTCGGTTTCCTTCTCCTTCGACCACGTCGGCGAAATCACCTACAAGCTGTCCGCCGGCGATCCCGACAAGGTCATGGAAGCCGCGATCGAAGCCGGCGCCGATGATGTGGAGACCGACGAGGAAGGCCACTACATCACCACCGCCTTCGAAGCCCTCGGCGAAGTCGCCAAGGCGCTCGAAGCATCCCTCGGCGAAGCCGATACCGTGAAGGCAGTCTGGCGCGCCCAGAACAACGTACCGGTCGACGAAGAGAGGGCGCAGTCGCTGCTGAAAATGATCGACTCGCTTGAAGACGATGACGACGTCCAGAACGTCTATTCGAACTTCGAAGTCTCCGAAGAAGTTCTGGCCAAGCTCTCGGCTTAAAGCCATCCAGGATATTGAATCGAAAAACCCGGCCATTCCGCCGGGTTTTTGTTTGCTGGGATGCTCTGGCGGCTAAGCCGCAGCCCGCATGAAGTTGCCAAGCCCAGCAAAGAGCTCCACCGATTTCAACCGCGCCTCGATATCATGGATCGGCATGGAGATGATGACCTCATCGGCCTGCGTCTCCTTGAGGAATTCATTGAGCTGGACTTCGGCCGTGGCCGGCGAACCGACGACGGCGTAGCGTAGCGTGTGCTCGACATTCATCTTTTCCATCGGTGACCAGAAGGCATCCCTATCCCTGACCGGCCGTGGGAAAGGCCCGCGCACATTGCGCCGCAGATTGACGAACTGCTGTTGAGCCGAGGTGAAGTGATACTGCGCCTCCTCGTCCGTCTCAGCAACCGCGCCCATGACGCCGACCATCACATAGGGCTTGTCGAGTTCCGACGAGGGCTGGAACCGGTCGCGATAGATCGCGATAGCATCAAGCAGCATGTCAGGCGCAAAATGCGAAGCAAAGGCGAAGGGGAGGCCGAGCATGGCCGCAAGCTGGGCGCTGTAGAGGCTGGAGCCGAGCAGCCAGATCGGGATGTGTGAATCGTTGCCGGGTACGGCGAGGATCGCCTGGTTTTCGATCGGTGTGCCGAGAAGCTGCTGCAGTTCCACCACATCATTGGGGAAACTATTTGCACCCGCGTCGAGGTTGCGCCGTAGCGCCTGCGCCGTGCGCATGTCCGTTCCGGGCGCGCGGCCAAGACCGAGATCGACGCGGCCGGGAAACAAGGCTTCCAGCGTGCCGAACTGTTCGGCGATGACGAGCGGCGCATGGTTCGGCAGCATGACGCCACCCGAGCCGATGCGGATGGTCTTCGTCACCGCACCGATCTGACCGAGGATGACAGACGTCGCCGCACTCGCGACGCCGGGCATGCCGTGATGCTCCGCCATCCAGAAACGCGTATAGCCGAACTCCTCCGCCTTCTGTGCCATACGCTTCGACGCCTCAAAGGATTGGCTGATGGTCGTGCCTTCGGCCACAGGGGAAAGATCGAGAATGGAAAACGGAACCATGGAAACCTGCCGCTCGAGAATGGGAGTGCGGTCTATGTAGGTTCGCCGTGGCGCTATTCCAAATCGCGGCGCCAACAAAAGCTGCCGCGGAAAATAACTGTCATTCGTCGAAAGCCGGGGAGAATTTCAAAGCGCCTGATGGGGGCGATCCCTTGAAGATGACCCTCTGGACGTATCGCGTATCGAGATCGCCATAGGTCAGCTTCCCATCGCTCTCGAAGCCAGCGCCGCGATAGACCGAGGGATTGCCGATCAGCGCGCAGCCGGTCGCATCACGCTCTCTCAGCAGATCGAGCCCTTTCAGGATCAGCTCTCTGCCGATCCCCTGCCGCTGCCGCTCCGGCTTTACCGAAATCGGCCCGAGCCCATACCATCCATCCTCGATATCACCGATTGTGATCGGCGAGAAAGCGACATGGCCGATGATCTCCTCGCCCTCTTCCGCGACGAGAGATAGTATCAAATCACCCGACGCGCGAAGATCCCTGACAATCCGCGCTTCGGTATTGTTGCTGTAAGGCATCGGCTCGAACGCCACCCGCGTCAGCTCATGAATGGCATCCGCATCCTCGGGCTTTTCGAACCGGATCAGCATGATGCGATCACGCCTGTTTGCGCAGCAGATGCATGTCGGCGCTCTGCTGCTGATATCCTTCGGCAAGGGTGAAGTTGCCGAGCTGGCGGTCCATCTCCACAGCTTCGGTTGCCAGACGGTGGATTGCAGCCGTCGTCTCCTCGACCATCGCCGCATTCTGCTGCGTCATGGAATCGAGCTCGGCGACTGAGCTGTTGATCTGCCGCAGGGTGTCTGCCTCTTCACGGGTGGATTCCATGATCTCATTGATCTGGCCGTTGATGGATTCAACATGACCACCGATGCCAGTCAGCGCAATGCCGGCCCTTTCAACGAGCGCCACGCCGCTTTCCACCTCATGCGTGGACTTCTGCAACAGGCTGGAGATTTCCTTGGCAGCGCTCGAAGACCGCTGCGCCAGTTCGCGTACTTCCATAGCGACGACCGCAAAGCCCTTGCCGCTTTCGCCGGCACGCGCTGCCTCGACACCGGCATTCAGCGCCAGCAGGTTCGTCTGGAAGGCGATATCGTCGATGACGGAAATGATGGTGTTGATCTGCCGTGAAGACGCCTGGATCGCTTCCATCGCCGCGATCGTCTCGCGCATGATCTGGCTGGAGCCGACAGTCTCCTTCTTCGCGTCGCGGGCGATGCGCGCGGCCTGCTCGGCGCGTTCGATCTGTACGCGCACTGACTGGGTGATGGCGCTGATCGCGTTGGCCGTCTCTGTGATCGAGCTTGCCTGCCGCTCGGTGCGGCCGGCCAGTTCATCGGCACCCGTCCGCATCTCCTCGGAGCCTGCACGCACGGCCATGGAGTTGCCGCCGATCGCAGTCATCGTTTCGTTGAGCGTCGCCAGCGCCTCGTTGAAGTTCACGCGCAGGCTTTCGAGCTCGTTCGGGAAGCGGGTTTCGATCTGATAGGCCAGATCGCCGCTCGCCAGATGATGAAGCCCCTCGTCGAGTGCTGTGACCACGTCCTGCAGGCTGCGGGCCTCCGCCTCGCGCTGAGCCAGATTCTGCTGGCGCTCGCTTTCTGCCCGCATGCGCGTTTGCTCGCTCGCAGCTTCGAGCTCGCGGCCTTCGATCAGCGACTGCTTGAAGCGAGCAAGCGCTTTCGCCATCGTGCCGATCTCATCCTTGCGGTTCTGGCTGCCGATCTCGATGTCGAGCTTGCCGTCTGCGACTTCGCGGGTCACGCCGGCAAGACGGGCAAGCGGCGAGAACAGGAAGTTGGTGATGAGCCCTGTGGCGACCGCCATGATGACGAGAACGCCGATGCCGATCGAGGTCAGCAATGTAGCGACCTCGATGGAGCCCGAATTCAATTCGCTGAGCAGCACGCTTTCAACGACGAGGAAACGGTCGCCGCGATAATCGATGCCACGCACATAGGCGCGTGCCGCGCCGTCGGCGCGATCGAAATCCGCAACCGTCATTGCCGAGCTCGCAAGCGCATCCTTGATGAAGGTGAACGGTGCAGCATCGAGCGTCACAAGCTGACCGGATGCATTGAGACCAATGGCCGAACCATCAGCCGAAATGATGGCCGTCTTTGCCGTGCTGCCGGACACGATACCCTTTGCCAGAATGCTGGTGACGACATCGTCGCGCACCTTGAACAGCATCAGCCCCTTCGCCTGGCCGAGCTTGACGATCGGCACGGCATAAAAGATCGCCGACTTGCCGCTGCCGGCATCGACACGCAAGCCGGAGAAGGCCGTCGGCGCGGAATCGTCCGTCGCTTTGGTGGTGTTTTCGATTGCCTTGGCATAGGCGATGCCCGCGCCGGCCGATTTCCAGGCGTCCGACTTCAGGTTTTCGGCGAAGTCGTCATTCTTCTTGTAGGAATAGAGCACGGTGCCGTCGAGATCGACGATCAAGAGGTCGTTGAAGGCGGTATCGGCGAGGTCACGCGCCACTTCGCCCTGCGTCTTCTCATGGCTCGAATAATAGAAACCGCTCGGACCCTCCGGCTTTGCGAGCTTCTCGCGCTGGTCGGCCGGGTTCGGATTGTTCGTGATGAAGACCTTCTTCAGCTCACCGCGAGCATCGCCGGAGCTCTTCTCCATCGTCTTCCAACCGCTCTTCAGGTTGGTGATCGACATCTGCAGCGCTTCGATGCGCGCAATCGAGGTTGCCTGGTTCTCAAGCTGCTCGAGTTGGTCCTGCAGCATGTCGCCGCGGAAGATCAGCACGCTCTCCTTGGCCTTCAGCGCCTGTTCGTCGGAAACGCGGCTGCTGGCGAAATAGGCGAGGATATTGATCACCGCGACCGAAAGCGTGGTCAGCAGGATGAAGGTGGCTATCACCTTGAAGGACAGGGACTGAAATCTCTGAGCCATGAAAACGAACCCTTCCGGAACGGCGACGCCGGCGAGTGGCATCCTGGAGACATCACCCACCGGTTGAACTACAAACAGAGCATCGGAAGCCTTAAGCTTTGCGAAAGCCGGCTCCTCTCACATTTGATGGATTAGAATTCAGGCATTCGGTTTAATTCGCGGTAAATGCGGTCCCGCAAAAACAAGGCATGTTTTTGTTTTGTTCACATATCGATGGCACTTATTTCACCATCGCTATAGGGTGAACCATGCAAAACACGATTCGCATCATCGGTATCGATCCCGGCCTTCGCCGCACGGGATGGGGCATCATCGATACGCTCGGCAATTCGCTGCGCTTCGTTGCCTCGGGAACCGTCACCTCGGATGGCGACATGGATCTCGCCTCGCGCCTCTGCCAGCTGCATGACGGTCTTGCTGATGTGGTCCATTCCTACAAACCGGAGGAAGCCGCCGTCGAACAGACCTTCGTCAACAAGGACGCGGTCGCCACGCTGAAGCTCGGCCAGGCCCGTGGCATCGCCATGCTCGTGCCGGCCCGTGCGGGTTTGCCGGTATCGGAATATGCGCCAAACGCCGTGAAGAAGACCGTCATCGGCGTCGGCCACGGCGAAAAGAAGCAGATCCACATGATGCTGAAGATCCTGATGCCGAAGGCGGAGTTCAAAGGCGACGACGCTGCCGACGCATTGGCGATCGCCATCTGCCATGCTCATCACCGTGGCGCAAACCGCATGCGGCAGGCAATCGCCGGCGCTCACCAAACCCACCCCTGACGGAACAAGATCATGATCGGCAAGCTGAAAGGCACAATTGATGAGATCGGCGATGATTACGTGCTCGTGGATGTGCACGGCGTCTGCTACGTCGCTTTTTGCTCTGCGCGCACGCTCTCGAAGCTAGGTTCCGTCGGAGAGGCCTGCGTGCTCTTTATCGAAACCTATGTGCGTGAGGACCAACTGAAGCTCTTCGGCTTCCAGACGCAGCTCGAACGCGAATGGTTCAACCTGCTGCAGAGCGTTCAGGGCGTCGGCGCGAAAGTGGCACTCGCCGTGCTTTCGACTCTCACTCCGCCCGAGCTTGCTAATGCCATCGCGCTGCAGGACAAAACGGCTGTTTCGCGCGCTCAGGGCGTCGGTCCCAAGGTCGCGATCCGTATCGTCACCGAGCTCAAGAACAAGGCGCCCGCCTTTGCCGGCGAGGCGATCAATATCGGCCTCAAGCAGGAGATCGGCGAAGGCGTGGCCGCAGCCCCCGTTGCCGACGCCGTTTCGGCCTTGACCAATCTCGGCTATTCGCGTGATCAGGCGGCCAATGCGGTTGCCGCCGCCATGAAGACGGCCGGCGAAGATGCGGATAGCGCCAAGCTGATCCGCCTCGGCCTGCGGGAACTCTCACGCTGATGGCCCCACAGGGTGTCAATGCAGGCCGCTTGGTGTATGGACTTGAGCAAGCTTCTAACGGAAATACCCAATGACTGATGCCCGCCTGATAACGCCGGAAAAGCGTGGCGAAGACTTCGACACCACGCTGCGCCCGCAGTCTCTGGACGAGTTCACCGGCCAGGCGGAGGCGCGCGCCAATCTCAAGATCTTCATCGAAGCGGCCAAAAACCGCGGTGAGGCGCTGGACCACGTTCTCTTCGTCGGCCCGCCCGGCCTTGGCAAAACGACATTGGCGCAGATCATGGCAAAAGAGCTCGGCGTCAATTTCCGCTCGACCTCCGGCCCCGTCATCGCAAAGGCCGGCGATCTGGCCGCTCTGCTGACCAATCTCGAAGAGCGCGACGTTCTCTTCATCGACGAAATCCATCGCCTCAACCCGGCGGTCGAGGAAATCCTCTATCCAGCCATGGAGGATTTCCAGCTTGACCTCATCATCGGTGAAGGCCCTGCCGCCCGCTCGGTGAAGATCGACCTGTCGAAATTCACGCTCGTTGCCGCCACCACCCGCCTCGGCCTGCTGACGACACCCCTGCGCGACCGTTTCGGCATTCCGGTGCGTCTCTCCTTTTATACGGTGGAGGAACTGGAGCTGATCGTCCGCCGCGGCGCCCGCCTGATGGGCCTTGGCATGACCGATGACGGCGCCCGCGAGATCGCGCGGCGCGCCCGCGGCACCCCGCGCATTGCCGGCCGCCTGCTGCGCCGCGTGCGCGACTTCGCCGAAGTCGCAAGGGCCGAAGCCGTCACTCGCGAGATCGCCGACGAGGCTCTCACGCGCCTGCTGGTCGATAATATGGGCCTCGACCAGCTCGACAAGCGCTACCTCAACATGATCGCCGTCAATTTCGGCGGCGGCCCGGTCGGCATCGAAACCATCGCCGCCGGCCTCTCCGAGCCGCGCGACGCGATCGAAGACATTATCGAGCCCTATATGATCCAGCAGGGTTTTATCCAGCGCACGCCGCGCGGCCGCGTTCTGACCGCAATCGCATGGAAACATCTCGGCATGCAGCCGCCGAAGGATATGGAGGCTGCTCAGTTCGGGTTGTTCCGGGAGGACGATTGATTGATCAGCCGGCGCAGCTTTTTCAAACTCATGGGCGGCAGCTTTGCCGGCCTCACGGCACTCGGCGGATATGCCTTCGCCTATGAACCACTCGCCCGGCCTGCGATTTCCCGTTACGCGCTGACCCCGCCAGGGTGGACGCCCGGCCTGAAGCTGCGGCTTGTCGCACTTGCTGATCTTCACGCTTGCGAACCCTGGATGTCCACAGCCCGCATCGCTTCGATCTGCGCCCACGCCAACGAACTGGGAGGTGATATCGCGCTCCTGCTTGGCGATTACGCGGCCGGCATGAACATGGTGACGCGCTATGTCCATTCCAGTGAATGGTCGAAGGCGCTGGCAACGCTCAAGGCCCCGCTCGGCGTCCATGCGATCATGGGCAACCATGATTGGTGGGAGGACAGGACCGCACAGAAGATTGGCGGAGGCGATACTTTCGGGCACAGAGCCTTGGCCGAAGCGGGCATCTCCGTTTACAGCAACCGTGCCACCCGGTTGGAAAAGGACGGGAATGGCTTTTGGCTGGCGGGTCTGGAGGACCAGCTGGCGCTCCTGCCGGGCAGGAAATGGGGCCGCAGCCGGATGCAAGGCCTCGACGATCTCGGCGGAACGCTTGCGCAGGTTTCCGACGACGCGCCCGTTATCCTCCTTGCCCACGAGCCCGATATATTTCCACGCGTGCCCGAACGAGTATCGCTGACACTGTCCGGCCATACGCATGGAGGACAGATCCGCCTTTTCGGCTATTCGCCAGTCGTGCCCTCGCGCTATGGCGACCGTTATGCCTACGGCCATATCGTCGAAAACGGCCGTAATATTATCGTCTCCGGCGGGCTCGGCTGCTCCATGGCGCCTATCCGCTTCGGCGTTCCGCCGGAAATTGTGGTCATCGATCTCGGATAACGTCATGCCCAAGCGAACCGTCGTTCGCCTCAATGCAGGCAGCCAGCGCTTCAATTACCGCATCGCCGGGCTCGGCTTTCGTGACGGGCACCTGCTTGTCCATCGCGCAGTTCACGAACCTTTCTGGACCATCCCCGGCGGTCGGGCCGAGATTGGCGAGACTTCGGAGGAAACATTGAAGCGTGAGATGATGGAGGAGCTCGGTGTCGAGGTGACCGTCGGCCGCCTGCTCTGGATCGTCGAGAATTTCTTCCACTATGAAGGCCGCGAGTGGCACGAACTCGGCTTCTACTATCTCATGGAAATACCCGAGAATTTCCCTTTCCGCACGCATGAGATCATTCATCGGGTGGAGGACGGCGACAACCATCTGGAATTCAAATGGGTGCCCGCAACATTCCAGGCCCTGACCGCGCTCGATATTCCGCCCTATTTCCTTGCCGGCGAGATTGAAAATCTGCCAGTCACACCCCGCCATCTCGTGTGGCGCGATGGTGATCTCGACGACAAGGACTAGCGCAATTCCAGCAAGAGCGTGAAATCGGTTATGCACTCAGAGTTGTGTGAAAACAAAGAGATAAAGCATTTCCGTGGTTCGGAGATAAACGGAAATGCTCCAAGGAGGAGACGCGATGCCGAGTTTCGACCCCTGCCGCATGTTCCGAAAGCTTGCCTACAACAATGCCCTGGCGAACAACCGGCTTCTTGCCGCCTGCGCAACCCTCAAGTCCGGTGAATTCGAGGCCACGCGCACAAGCTTTTTCCCATCGATCAAATCGACGCTGAACCACATCCTCACAGTCGACTGGTTCTATGTCGATGGGCTGGAAGGCGGCACGCTCGGCCTTAGCGCTTTCGACACCGAAGAACCCTTTGACGATATCCGATCGCTCTCCGCAGAACAGGCGAAGGTCGACCAGCGCCTTGTTGCAATCTGCGAAGGGCTGACACTCGAGAGGCTTGCTTCGACCGTGGAGCTTCAGCGCGATGGCCGCACCCAGCGAGAGCGTATGGAGGATGTACTAAGCCACCTTTTCCAACATCAGACGCATCACCGCGGACAGGTACATGCCATGCTGGCCGGCAGCAGCGTCGCTCCGCCGCAACTCGACGAATTCATTGTCGACGACGATGCGAGGTTTCGGGGCGGCGAGATCGCCGCCCTTGGCTGGAGTGAACAGATGCTGATGCGTTAGAGCAATTCCAGCAAAAGTGCGCAGCGGTTTTTGCATTCGGAATTGCGTGAGCCAGAAATACTCAGCCTTTGACGCGCGCCTTCAGGCCATTAATGATCGTCTTGGTCAGAAGATCGTAATTTTCGTCAAAGTGATGATCGCCCGGGAGCTCGATGACCTCGCCGCCAACATCCTTCACGGCGGGGCAAGCCACGTCGTCATCATCATCCTTGCCGTAGACGCATTGGACGAGCTTCGGATCGGCGCCCTTGAGATCCTTGATGGGATCGCCGCCTGCCCCATCCGTCTTCTGGCCGAGCCAGCCCATGACGGAAATGACGTAATCGACCTGGTGCGATAGCGACAAAAGCGAAATCTGCGCTACTGCCGCCTTTTCGGCAGGTTTCAGAAGCTGATAGGTAGCGGGCAGGATATCCGCGCCGAAGGAATAGCCGATCAGCAAGACGTGCTTAACCTTCCACTGTTTGCGGTAGAATTCGATGATACGAGAGAGATCGTCGGCCGTTTCCTGCGGCTTCCGCTCCGTCCAGAAATAGCGCAGCGAGTCGATACCGACGACGGGAATGCCTTCCTTCTGCAGCATGCCGCCTACTTCCTTGTCGATATCGCGCCAGCCGCCGTCGCCGGAATAAATCACGGCCATCGTATCGAGGTTCGGCTTGGCGTCGAGAATGGCAAGCGGCAGCCCGAGCGGATTGTCGAAGGCGCCCGAAGCCGTCACCAGATCGTCGAGCGTATCGGCAAACACAGTCTGTGCATCATCGGACGAGTCGCGGATATCGATCGCCTCATGCGCCTTTTTCAGATCCTCCACGTGAGCGCGACCGTCCTTGTCGGCAGCCGGCGTGAAGGTGGCGATAACAGGATCCGGCAGGGCGCCATCGGTCAGCCCATAAACACTGCGGTCGCCGACCACCTTCCTCGTGGCCGGAGTGCAGAGCTCCTTGCTCAACGGAATGCCGGCACGCGGATCGACGGCAAATGTCTGGCCGATCGTCGCATCAGGTGTCTGTGCGGCAATGGCAAGCGCCAGCGCGCCGCCCTCGCCGATGCCGGCAACGATCGGCAGGTGATAGGGGCTGTTGCCGGCGGCGCGCTGCACCTGCTGGCTGAGCGACTCAATATCGGACACCGTGTAGATGCAGCCGTCGTTGAGACTGACGTCATAGCGGTTCAGCGCTTCCATATAGGACGGAAAATCGACGCCGATAACGACGGAACCCTGCGAAACCAGACGGTCTGCCTCGGCCTTTTCATTGTCTCCCCAGCCGGCTGCATCCGAAATCAGAAAGACAGCGCCCTTCACCTCGCCCTGCGGCAGGAAGATATGCGGCGAAGGGATAAGGCCGGTCTCGAAGGTCTGGGTGGTTTCATCCGCAGCATAAGACGGCGCGGCCGCGAGCATGCTGACGCACGCAGCAGCAAACAGTAACTTTTTCATCATTTTCTCACTACCCCTTTCAATCCGCCGCCGATCAGAAATGTCGCATCCATCAATGCGATCATCGGATTGCCCCCTCCTGAAACCGCAAGATAGCGCGGTTGCCAGTGCGGATGAAACTTGGATTTGAAGGCGCGAAGCCCCTTGAAGTTGTAGAAGCGCTCGCCGTGTTCGAAGACGGTACCGCCGATACGGTCCCAAACGGGCGCCACCTCGCGTTTCGACATGCCGGAGAGGGGCGCCATGCCGAGGTTGAAATGCGTAAAACCCTGGATGCGCAGATATTCCATGATCTGAACGAACAGGAAGTCCATAGACCCCTTCGGCGCATCAGGCGAGAAGCGCATCAGGTCGATCGTCCCCTCCTCTTTCGCCGCGGTGACAAGGATATTGGCAAAGGCAACGATCCGGCCGTCCTTCTTGAGAACGCCGACCGGCTGCGACGCCACATAGTCCGGATCGAAGGCGCCGAGCGAGAAGCCCTTCTCCTTGGCATTGTGATGCTCGAGCCACGCGTTTGAAACGGCCGAGAGATCGTCGATGATTCCGGGGATATCGACGGGTTCGACAACGCTGAATTCCAGACCGTCGCGCTGGGCGCGGCTTGCGGTCTGGCGCAAATTCGCCCATTTGCCACCCTTCATCTCGAAGGTATGCAGATCAGCCACTGCAAGCTCGCCGAGCTTGAAGGCGCGCAGGCCCGCATCCGCACAATGTGAAAGCAGCGCCGGCGAGATCTGGTAAAAGACGGCGCGGCAGCCGGCGGCGCGCGCCGCTTCCACGAAACGCCAGACCAATTCCTGCACGGCATGATGGTCGCCGATCGGATCGAACAGCGCGATCCACGAGCGGCCCTGCCGGCCATACATGATGAAGGCATCGCCCTTTTCCGAGAACATGATGGACTTGTCACCCATGCGCACCAGATTGGCGTCCGCACTGTCCTGTTTCTCGACGATCTCGACAGCACGGCGGACCGCCTCCTCATCCGCCGGCTCCGGCTTGAAGGTCGCTGGCCGCAACAGGCTGAAAATGGCGATCGCCGAGGAAATGATGGTGATGCCGAGTACGGCACGCAGTCCGCGCGGCGCTTCCGCCGCGAATTCAAACTGCCACCAGAGTTGGTTGCTGTATTCCACGTCGCGATAGACGAAGAGCAGGATGACAACCGCGCCGACGATGATCACGGCAATCGCCATCAGCCAGGATGCCGTCATCGCCTGGTTGAGAAGCGAAGCATGGCGGGTAAAGAGCCGGCGGCTGACGAACAGGCCGAAGACCAGAAAGGCGAGGAAGGCCGCCTCGACAAGGGCAATCGCCTTCAGCAGCGAGAGCGTCAGAGCGGCAACGGCAGAAAACACCGCCACCCACCAGGCACCATCGAGCCGCTGGCCGAGGCCACGGGCGGCAACGACAAGTGCAAGGCCGAGCAGACTGGAGAGGAAATGCGCGCCTTCCACCATCGGCAGCGGCAGATAATTGGAGAGGAATTCGAGATTCTGATCGGGCGTCGGCGTCACGCTCGAAAAGATCAACATGACGCCCAGGAGCAGCGCCAGCGCCGAAAGAAGCTGCGGCATCAGCCGCCCGCCGATGCGCCGCACGCTGGAAGCAGCCGGATGATCCACGAAGCGGCGTAGCTCCGTGGCGGAGACCGCAAGGATGGCGATCAAGAGCGGCAGCACATGATAGATCAGACGGTAGAGCACCAATGAGCCGAGAACGGCGTCGATATTCACTGCGCTGCCGAGCGAAGCGATGATGACTGTTTCAAAAACGCCGAGGCCCGCCGGCACATGGCTCAGCACGCCAAGCCCGACGGCAATCGCATAAACCGCCAGGAACACCGGCCAGCCGATCGCCGTCTGCGGCAGGAGCACGTAAAGCACCGTGGCGGAGGCTGCGATATCGAAGGCGGTCACCAGGAACTGACGCGACCAAGTGCGCGAATCCGGCAAGCGAAGTGCGATCGACCCGATTTCGATCACCCGGCCCTCGCGGCCGAGCACCATGAGAGAGCCGAGAATCGCCAGGATGACAGCCGCGATGATACGAAGCCACAGGCTGCTGACACTGATCAGCGGCGCGATCTCATCGGCGATGATGAGAAGCGCGATCGCCGACACGGCAGCAAGGCCAAGGCCGAAGGACAGCGTCACGAAGGCGATGACGCGGCCGATATCTTCAGGCGAAAGCCCAAGCCGCGTATAGGCGCGGTAACGGATCGCTCCACCCGAAAGCGCGCCGAAACCAGCGGTGTTACCGACCGCATAGGCACTGAAGGCCGTGAGCGCGACATGCGGCAAAGGCAGCCGCTTGCCGATATACTCGATTGCGTTGAGATCGTAGAAGACGAGTGCCATAAAGCTCAGCGCGGTAAAGAACAAGGCGAGCAGGATCGAACTCAGCCGCGTTTCCGCCAGGGCCTCGACGACGTCGTCATAGCGCACTTCATCTGTCAGCTGCATGATCGCGTAGCCGACAAGGCAAAAAATGAGGAGCGTGGCAAGAGCCGTCAGCGGAGTGCGATAGCGCCGGAAAACTGCACCAAAGGAAAAGCCCTCATCAGTCCCTGAATTCTCTTCCAACTTGCCGTGACCCGACATCTCGTACCTGCTGCAATTGCCAATCTGGCGGGAATCTCTTTTGAGAGACGTAACATAAGCAACATGCAAGCTCTATGAACCATATTGCGGCTACCCACACCCGCGCACTTGCCGCCTCCTTCATCCTCAATTGGGGCAAATTTGCGCAGTGCACAGGCTCGATCGCATTGCAATTTCGTAAGCTTCGCCTTGCATTAGAAGATCAGGCGGCCGGCTCACCCCCGGCACGGGCTTGAGCCGCGTAACGCGCTGCGGCAACGTTCGCCTCAATCTCGCGCTCGCCCGAAACCTGCACGGTCGGAACGGCGAATTCGATGCCGTTCTCCTTGAAGGCATTGCGGATCATCGCCAGCGCATTGCGGCGGATGACGAACTGCTCGCCGGGTTTGGTCATCATAGAAAGGCGGAGCTCGATCGCGAATTCGCCGAACTGCTCCACACCCTTCATCTTCAACGTTTCGATGATATTCGGACCCCACTCGGGGTTTTCGAGAAGCTGCTGGCCGATCTGCTTGATGATCTTCTTCGTTTTCACGAGATCGGTGTCGTAGGTCACGTTCAGGCTTATCTTGTCGATCGTCCAATCGCGGTTGAGGTTCTTGACAGCCCCAAGCTCCCCGAAAGGCACCGTCGTCAGCGGCCCGCGGTGATGGCGAAGTTTAACGGAACGCAGGCTGAAGGCTTCGACCACGCCCTTGTGGCTGCCGCTTTCGATATATTCGCCGACGCGGAAGGCATCGTCCCACAAATAGAACATGCCGCTGATGACATCCTTGACGATGGTCTGCGCGCCGAAGCCAACCGCAACGCCGACGACACCGGCGCCGGCAATCAGCGGCCCGATTTCGATACCGACGCCCGAGAGCACCATAAGGGCCGCGATCAGGGCGATAACGACCGCGATGATGTTGCGGAAGATCGGCAGTAACGTCTGCAGACGAGCGCGCTTGACTTTCTCCTCGTCGCCGATTGGGCCATCGACAGGAGAATCCAGTAGCTTGCCGTCGATATAGGCCTTGACGAGATGCCAGAGCAGGTCCGCCGCAAGCAGGATGACAATGCCGCCGATGATGCCGCGCACCACCCGGTCGATCATCGTTTCGTTCGACGTCATCATCATAGCAGTTTCGACGCCGAGCATGCGCCCAAGCCAGATCGCCGCAAAGGCGATGATCAGAGCCCGCACACCGCGATCAAGCAACACGGTCGCAATACGCCGCTGGGCAAGGAAGCCCGCTTCGGCATGGTGGAAGGATTTGACGGCGAGCGTCGATACGGCAAGCACTCGCGGCAGCAGCAGGAGATAGATCAAGACCCAGAGGAGCCAATCGAAGCTCAAGACCCAGATGCCCCAGAGCAGTACGAAATAAAGGGTCAGCAGCCAGGTGACGGCATGGCTGCGCCGCGTTTCATTTCCCGGTCGTGACCAGACTGCTTCGGTCGCGATCAGGAAAAGACCGATGCCCAGCACATAGCCGACCAGATATCGCGTGGCCATCGAATAGCCCAGCGGCTCCATCGCTTGGAGAACGACCCAGCCGAAAACGAAATAGATGACGAATAGCGTGCAGCGCCGAAACCAGAATTGCGCGACGGCCGGGTCAACCGCAACGGTCTCGCCCTCGCCGCGCGGCAGGGTGACGAGATCGACGATGACACCACCGATGGAAACGGCGAAACGCTGCACAACGACAGCGATGGCGATCGCGATCGCGATATTCTGGCTGACCGGCGGCCAGTTGAAGCTGACCAACGCAAGCCCCGTTGCGAGACCGAAGACGATGGCGGGAATAACGCGCGCGGCCAGCCGCGTGCCGGTCATCTGCGCTGCTCGCTCCCGCCTTTCACGCACGGCCCTCCGCACCAGGATTTCGACGATGAATCCGGTGACGAGGATGGCAAGAAATTGCGCCGCCATGCGAAGTGGACCGGCCGCTCTCAATTCGCCAAGAAAAAGCGATGAAGCCCGCGCGATTTCTGATGGCAGCGTCATGGCCGCACCAGACACCATGGCGATGTGTCGGCGGGCGTGCTGAAGGCGGTCGGACAATATCGACATTTCCTGGTCATTGCCGTCAGAAGCTGCCGGCGCCGCCATCTGCGTCGCCATCCATTGCTTGACCTCCGGCGTCTGCATCAGCTCCATCATCTGTCGCACCTGGGCAGGCGGTGGCGCAACGTCAGCGGAAGCTGCCGGCGTCGTCTGTGCGGAAACGGCGCTGAAAAGAGAAAGCAACACCATGATGCCGCAGATGCCGATCGCAGAAATTCGCCCCATGCCCGCCTCCGGTTTTACACGTCAGGCATTTATGCAAGTGCTGCAGCCGAAAAGCCAGACGAACAAACGGTCTAGGCCGTAGTGACGACCAAAAGAAAGCCGCCGAACCTCGCGGACCGGCGGCTGACATAAAACAATGCGCTTAGATTACTTATGCGGCTTCTCGGCATGGCCGCCGAAGCCGGCACGCATGGCCGAAAGCACCTTGTTGGCGAACTCGTCCTGGTCGCGCGAGGAGAAACGACCGTGCAGTGCGGCGCTGAGCACCGGGGTCGGCACGCTTTCGTCGATGGCAGCCATGATCGTCCAGCGGCCTTCGCCGGAGTCTGAAACACGACCTGCATATTGGTTAAGGGCCGGGTCCTTGTGCAGCGCATCGGCCGTCAGGTCGAGCAGCCAGGAGGTGATGACGCTTCCTCGGCGCCAGACTTCGGAAATTTCCGGCAGGTTGAAATCGTACTGGTAATATTCCGGATGGGAGAGCGGTGCCGTCTCGGCATCGGCCTCATGCGTCAGGGCGCCGACATTGGCGTGCTTCAGGATATTGAGGCCTTCGGCATAGGCGGCCATCAGACCATATTCGATGCCGTTATGAACCATCTTCACGAAGTGGCCGGCACCATGCGGGCCACAATGCAGGAAACCCTGCTCGGCGGTGCTGAGAGCTGCAGCTTCCGGCGTGCGGTTCGGCGAGGCTTCCGCGGTGCCGTTGCCCGGCGCCAGCGTTGCGAAAATCGGCGACAGATGCTGCACGATACCCTTCTCGCCGCCGATCATCAGGCAATAGCCGCGTTCGAGGCCGAAGACGCCGCCGCTGGTGCCGACGTCGACATAGTGGATGCCCTTGGTGATGAGTTCCGCGCCACGGCGGATGTCGTCATGATAATAGGAGTTGCCGCCGTCGATGAGGATATCGCCGTCATGCAGCAGCGGAAGAAGTGAGGCGATCACCTTGTCGGTGATCGCAGCCGGCAGCATCAGCCAGACGGCGCGTGGGCGCGCGAGCTTCGAGACGAATTCTTCGAGCGAGGCGCTGCCTTCCGCACCAAGGCCAGCAAGCTCGGCGACGCTTTCCGGCTTGGCGTCATAGACCACGCATTCGTGGCCGCCCCGCATCAAGCGCTGGACCATGTAATTGCCCATACGGCCCAAACCTACCATGCCAAGCTGCATCTGAAATCTCCTGGGATTTAATCGATATGATTCCGGAAACTAACACCCGCATCGTGACAGGCAAGCGAAGTCTCTGTCACGAAAGCGAGTGCGTCTATTGCACCTTGCGCAGGGCTATGCCTTCCGCACTTAGCAATCTGCCGTCTTTAGAGCGTAATTCCAACCCTCCAACAGACATATAGCCGCCTCATCGGCGGCTATATGATCACTTCTGCCTGCTCGGCACCGGTTCAGCTCGCCGCTAATTGCGGCTGGTCTCCCGTACCAGATGTACGATGCCAGTTGGGTTGAGGATCCAGCCACCGCGAAGATTGGGTGGCAGTGGCTCGATGGGATCGCAGCGCGGAACACCGGCCTTCTCCAGGTACTCCGCTGCACGATCGAAATCCGGCGTCATGAATTCCAGCCAGAGCTCGGCCTGGCTCATGGTCTCGACACGGTCGATCCAAAGCCGGATCGGCCCAAGCTCGAAGGAGATATCGTCCCCTTCGATTTCTTTCAGTTTCACGATGTCGCGATAGAAGGAAACGGTGGCTTCGTACTGATGCGGCGGAACCTTCATCGCAACGTCGACGCCGCCATAGATCAGATCATTCATGACGCTTCCCCTCAACCTTCCTGCGCTTTGGCCTGCTCACCCCGCATCTCGCTGAGGAACATGCCTTCGCGCAGATTGATGCCGTATTCGACGAAGGCTTTCATGCAGCAGAACATCTGCGTCCAGCCTTCGAGATTCTGGTAGGTTCCGCGGCGCCCCGGCGCATCCTCACGCCAGCCATCCTCGGCGATGGTCACCATGGTGCCACCATCATCAAGCGGTTTGAAATTCATCTCTACGAGCGTTTTGTAAGGCTTCTTCTCCTCGTCTGTTGCGCCATCCCAGCGCAGCACGATCTTGCTGTCAGGCACGAGCTCGACCACTTCGACCGGCACATCTTTCCACCAGGTCACCGTCGTGCCCTGCACCAGCGGCGCGCTGGCACCGCCCACCGTGGTGAAATAGCCCGACAGTTTCTTCGGATTGACGACCGCATCGAAGACATCAGCCACCGGGCGGCCGATGCGGCCCGAGACGCGAATATTGAGGGACATGCGACTTCCTCCTCTTCTCCGTTGTATCTGGTTCAATTATGTTATAAAAAGATAACATGTCAAGCGAATCGGATGACGATCCCATTTTCAAGGCGCTGGCGCATCGCCGCCGCCGCGATATTCTCGATCTTCTTAAGGAAGAGCCGCGCACGACAGGTGCGCTCTGCGAAGCATTTCCGGAGATGGATCGCTGCACTGTCATGCAGCATTTGAAGGTGCTGGAAGAAGCCGATCTGGTGATTGCCAGGAAGGAAGGAAGGGAGCGCTGGAACCATCTGAACAGCCTGCCGATCAAGCAGATTCATGACCGCTGGATCAGCGCCTATGCCGGCCACGCCTTGTCCATTCTCGACCGGCTGAGGAGCGACCTCGACAGCCCTTCCCACTAACTTGCGGCGGCAATCGTCGCGGCTCTATGATAAAGAGGGGGGAGGAACCATGCCGATATCGGGATCTGCCATCCGTCGCATGCGCCAGCTGCGCAATATGAAGCAGGAGCACCTGGCGGAATTGCTCGCCGTCAACCAGGCGACCGTCTCCCGCTGGGAGCGCGGCATCCTGCCGGTCACCGTCGCCCAGGCAAGGCGGCTGGAAAGCATCTTCGCTTCCCCGTCATCCTCCGCCGATGCCGCATTGAAACGGCTGGTCAAACATTCCCGGAGCAAGGTTCATCTCATCTGCGACCGCACCCACAGGCTTCTTGCCGCTTCCAGTGCACGGCAGAGCGAATGGCGCCTGCCGCTCTCCGATTTTCTGGACAGGCCTCTGTTCTCCTATGCGTCGCAGGAGATCGTAAAGACGGAGGGCGTACTCGTCGGCCTCGGCTGGCATGAGGGCCAAATAAATTCGCTGACACTGGAGACAGGCGCTAACGGAAATCCGCACCTGCCTATTGCCGCCGGGCGTGTGCTCTGGGAGCGCATCTTCCTGGCCGATGGCAGCGCCGCAAGGCTGGTTACAACAATCGGCTGAGCCTGCAGAATTCCTGTATCCTGCTGCATAAATTATGCGTTGCCCCGCCGAAGCGGCCTTTGTTAGCGTCCGTCGCCAACTGTCTGGAGACGCAGAATGACGATACTGGTGACGGGAAGCGCCGGCCATCTGGGCGAAGCGCTGATGCGGACGATGAGGGATCAAGGCCGTCGGGTGCGCGGCATCGATATCAAACCCTCGCCTTTTACCGATATGACCGGATCGATCACCGATCCCGATTTCATCCGCCGCGCGATGACAGGCATCACCGCCGTTATCCACGCCGCCACGCTGCACAAGCCACATGTCGGAACACACGCCAACAAGGATTTCATCGATACCAACGCCACGGGCACGATGAACCTTCTCGAACAGGCAGTCGTCGTTGGCGTAACAAGCTTCGTCTTCACCAGCACCACCAGCGCTTTCGGAGCAGCCCTGCGCCCAGCCGCAGGCGAACCGGCCGCCTGGGTTACCGAGGATGTTCTGCCCGTTGCCCGCAATATCTACGGCGTGACGAAGATCGCTGCCGAAGGCATCTGCGAACTCTTCGCGCGCAACATGTCGCTGCCTGTCGTCATTCTAAGGACTTCACGTTTCTTCCCGGAAAATGACGACGACCCTGATATCCGCAACCACTATTCCGCCGAAAATGCCCAGGCCAACGAGTTGCTTTATCGGCGCGTCGACATCGAGGATGTGGTCGACGCCCATCTGCTGGCACTGGAAAGAGCGCCGTCCATCGGCTTCGGCCGCTACATCATCTCGGCAACGGCACCCTTCACCGAAGCCGATCTCGCCGACCTGCGCCGTGATGCACTCGCGACGGTGGAGCGTCTTTTCCCCGGCATGGCCGCACTTTACGCGGCGCGCGGCTGGACGATGTTTCCGCACTTCGACCGTGTCTATGTCAATGCGCTGGCCCGGCAGGAACTCGGCTGGCACCCGAAGTATGATTTTCGGCACGTGCTCGATTGCCTGCGCGACGGCAGGGAATGGAGAAGTCCGCTAGCTCTTGTCGTCGGCGCAAAGGGCTATCACGACTAGATTTTCGAGGATGGGCCTTACCCGCTCCAGCGCCGCTGATACGGACCGCGAGGCCGGCCGTCTGCGGTGGGGCGACCCATCGCAGATATCGCCGAACTTGCCTGAGCTATACCAAATAGGGAAACGGGCGCCGAAGCGCCCGTTCTCAAGCTGCCTTGTCCCAGGCCGGCGCCAGCCCTTCCGGGCTGACGATACGGCCATCGGGTTTCGCCAACCCATGGATCGCCGCCACATCCTCGGAAGAGAGTTCGAAATCGAAGATCGCTGCATTCTCCTGTGCGCGTTGTTCCGAGACGGTCTTTGAAAGTGCGATCAGATCCTGCTGAATGATCCAGCGGAGCACGATCTGGGCAATCGACTTGCCATGTTTCGCGGCAATCGCCTTCAACACCGCATCCTCAAGCACCTTGCCATCAGCCATGGCGTAGTAGGCCGTCACGGATATATCGAGCTGCTTTGCAGCGCGCAGCACCGGCGTTTGATCGATATAGGGATGATACTCCACCTGGTTCGTCACGATCGGCAGGCTGCTAAGCGCTACGGCCTGGCGCATCAGATCCGTGTTGAAGTTCGACACGCCGATATGGCGCACCTTGCCTGCCTTCGCGACTTCATTCAGCGCGCCGATCTGCTCGGCAAGCGGCACGGCCTCGTTTGGCCAGTGAAGCAGCAGCAGGTCCACATAATCTGTCTTCAGCTTCTTCAGGCTTTCGTCGACCGAAGCGATGAAGGCAGCACGCTTGTAGTTCTCGACCCAGACCTTGGTGGTCAGGAAGATATCGCCACGGGCGACGCCGGAGCGGCGGATACCCTCGCCGACCTCGGCCTCGTTGCCGTAGATCTGCGCGGTATCGATATGGCGATAACCGTTGGCGAGCACGTGCGAGACCATGCGTTCGGCATCCGGGCCTGGCACGCGGAACGTGCCAAAGCCGAGGGCGGGAATGGAGGCGCCGTTGGCGCTGACGAATTTCATGCTGTTTCCTTTCGGGTGAGGAGAGATCAGGCGGCGCTGCGGGCAATGGCTGCAGCCGGGCTGGAGCGGCGGTCGAGGGCACCGCTGCGGATGGTAAGGCCAAGGGCAACAGTGACGAGGCCTGCCGCAACGAAGGGCGTGGCGCCCAGTCCGAAACGAGACTCGACCACCAGACCACCGATCCAGGCGCCCATGGCAATGCCGAGATTGAAGGCGGCGATATTCAGCGCTGAGGCGACATCGACGGCATTCGGTTGCAGCTGGCGTGCAAGCTGCACGACATAGAGCTGCAGACCCGGCACATTGGCGAAGGACAGGAAGCCGAGGATCGCAAGTGTCGGGATGGTCAACCAGGGCGAGACGGCCGTGAAACCGAAGAGAACCAGCACGAGCGCTTGGGCGATGAACAGGAAGGTCAGCGCCTTGACGGGATCGCGGTTGGAGATGCGCCCGCCGACGACGTTGCCGACAGCAATCGCCACGCCATAGAGCATCAGGATCAGGCCGACGGCCGAGGAGGCAAAGCCGGTGATCTGCTCGAGGATCGGCGCAAGGAAGGTAAAGGCGACGAAGGTTCCGCCGTAGCCCAGCGCCGTCATCGCATAGACAAGCAACAGCCGGCCCGTGGCAAGCACGCGGATCTGTTCACCGATACTGGCCGGCGGCGCCTTCTTGAGATTCGAGGGCAGCAGGAAGGCGATGCCTGCGAAAGCGATCACACCGAGGCCGGCAACGGCAGCGAAGGTTGTGCGCCAGCCGAAGGTCTGGCCGATGAAGGTACCGAGCGGAACGCCGGTGACGATCGCGACCGTCAGGCCCATGAACATCATCGCGATGGCCGATGCGCGGCGGTTTTCCGGCACCAGATCGGCAGCGATCGTGGAACCTACGGAGAAGAACACCCCGTGCGCGAAGGCCGAGACGACGCGGGCAATCAGCAGCACTTCATAACCGGGGCTGAGCGCCGCGATAATATGTCCGATAATAAAGAGCGCCATCAGCCCAAGCATGAGCGGCTTGCGCTCGATCCGTCCGGTCAGCGCCGTCAGGATCGGTGCGCCGAAGGTGACACCCAGCGCATAGACGCTGACGATGAGGCCGGCGAGCGGCAGGGTGATGTGAAGGTCGCTGGCAACCGTCGGCAGCAGGCCGACGATGACGAATTCCGTGGTCCCGATCGCATAGGCCGCGATCGTCAACGCAAAGAGAGCAAGTGGCATGAGAGTGACCCGATGGTTTGGTTCTTGTTCGGGTCGGAATATGGGCGTGGCGCACCTGTTCGATAATCGCCTATAATAGCTCAACAGTTGTGAATTCAATTCAAGATCGGAAGCAGATGGATAACCGCGTCGGCGAGATGGATGTCTTTGTACAGGTGGCCGGACTGCAGAGCTTCTCCGCGGCCGGCCGCAAGCTCAGGCTTTCGCCCTCTGCCGTCAGCAAGCTCGTCACGCGGCTGGAAGATCGCCTCGGCACACGTCTTCTCGTGCGCACCACCCGCGCCCTGCAGCTGACGCCGGAGGGTGAAATCTATCTCGAACGCTCCCGCCGCATCCTCTCCGACATCGAGGAGACGGAACGCGCCGTCTCAGCCGGCGGCACGACGGTTGCGCGCGGCCGCCTGCGCGTCAGCACTTCGGTCGCCTTTGGCGTTCGCTACATCGTCCCGCTGGTGCCCGACTTCCTCAAACTCTATCCCGAGGTCGATCTCGACCTCGCACTCAGCGATGGCATCATCGATATCGTCGGCGAACGCGCCGACATCGCCATTCGCTCAGGCGCCTTACGCGATTCCTCGCTGAAGGCGCGCAAGCTGCTCGAAAGCCGCCGCGTCATCGTCGCCTCACCTGCCTATCTGAAACGGGAAGGCATGCCGGAAAACCCCGACGATCTCGACCGCCACAATTGCCTGACCTTCAGCTTCCGCTCGACCTCAGAGGAATGGCAATTCCGCGATCCCAGCAACGGCGATCGCTTTTCGAGACCCGTCTTCGGCAACCTCGAAACCAATAACGGGCCGACTGCACGCAGCCTTTGCCTCGCCGGTCTCGGCCTCGCCCGCGTCGGCCTGTTCCATGTGCAGCCGGATATCGATGCTGGAGCTTTGGTGCCTGTGCTGGAAGCCTATAACACCGAGGATATCGAGCTCATCCACGCCGTCTATCCCGGTCACGAGCATCTTGCGGCACGCATCCGCGCCTTCATTGATTTTCTGGTTAAGAACATCCGGTAGGCCGACTATAGCTGAAGACCACCGTCATCGCACTGTCACAGGGCAACGATAGCGAGCGCTCCATGCCGATAGAAATTCTTCCCCCACGACAAAGCTGGGTCGACGACTTCAAAAGCCTGAAGCAGGCTCTCCTACGCGCGGCACCATCAGGTGCAGCGATCCATCATATCGGTTCTACCGCTGTACCGGGCCTTCCGGCCAAGGACATCATCGACATTCAGGTGAGCGTCGATGCTCTTGATCTGGTCGATGATGCCTCATTCGAGAGGGAAGGTTTCAAACGTCGCGCGTTCGCGACTGACCACTGTCCGCCGGGTCTCGATTTGGCGGAAGGCGAGTTGCGAAAGCTGTTCTTCAAAAGCACGGGCCGGCTTGCGAATATCCATATCCGTGAAAAAGGCCGCTTCAACCAGCGTTATCCGCTTCTCTGCCGGGATTTCCTGCGCGCCCATCCGACGGCCGCTGCCGCCTATGGACTGATCAAGCAACGCCTCGCAGGCTATTTCCCCGACAATGTCGATGCCTATTACGACATCAAGGATCCGGTCTTCGATATCATCGTGGAAGGCGCCTACGACTGGGCGAAGCTCATCGGCTGGAGCGAACCACCAGGCGATTAAAAACTGGACTTGTCGGAAGATATCGGTGCGGCTCAGGAAGAAGCCACCGAAAAGAGAAGAGCGCGATCCACACAACCGGTGGAAACTATCGATCCTGGGCGCCTACGAAAGTAGGTGGGCGCCGTATGTCCAGACCCACGAGCCCGGACAGGGACAGCTCCCTAAGGATCGGGTATGGCCCCGAGGATTCATTGTTCCTGTCGAGAAGCACAGACCGCGTGAGCGAATATAGGGACATTTGCAGCACCGCACCAGTGGGTCGGCACTGCTCTCCCAAATTAATTAAGCTCGGCTGGCGTACGGCCGTTCAGCTTGTCGGTAATGCCTTGAATACGGCTCGTGACTTCCGAAAGCGCCACTGCAATACCTTCTTCGGTGCGAGCGGTGGCGGCAATTACCGTGTCCCGATTGCTGCGAAGCGTCTCCAGCTCGGATTCCAGCCCGGCAACACGTCGCGTCAGCTCCGAGATCTCGTCCATGACCATGATTCCGGCCATGACGGTAATCCTGAGATCACCGATCTCGCCGAACTGCCCCTTGAGATGGCCGACATAACGGTCGAAACGAACCGCGAGGTCAGTCAGATGATCTTCCTGCCCCTCTTCGCAGGCCATGCGATAGGCCTTGCCGTCGATCGTTACCGTTACCTGCGCCATGTTCTCATGTCCTCTTAGCGGTCAAGAACCGCGCGGATCGTTTCCATCGCCGTCACCAGACGCCGCGAAACCTCGCGATTGACCTCTTCCAGCCGGTTCGCACGGAATTCGGCCTGGTCCAGCTCCTGGGCAAGACGCGAGCGATCGGCATGCACGCGGCGAACCTCGCCCTCGATCTCGCCCTGCTCGCGCTGGCGCTCGATGCGCATGTCCACGGCATTCTCGAGGCCCGAGATTGCCTGTTTCAGCTCCATAAGCGCAGCTTCGATGGTTTTGCCGTTAGGCGTCATGTCTTTTCCGGTTCCCCGCACAAGACCCGCGAATCGGCCGGTTCGACCGACCCTGTATTTTCAAGAGGATATGCAGCTAGGTTGGAGCGCGTCAATAAAGCCCCTCGGCTACCCCCTGCCCTATTCTGTGGATGAGCGATTTACACAAGCCCGTCACACAAGATTTGTCTTTTGTAAAACTTGACGGTCAAATGTCAAAAATCGTCGCACCCGGCCGCCAAACGGCTTCCATTTTGTTGACTTGGCCGTTCCAACTGCTATGTCTCGACCGCTCTCATTGATGGTCTTGGCAGGCTCGAGGCCATCCTCAAACCCGGAACTAGCGGAAAAGCCATGACCTCACGCGAACAAAACGACCGGATGGCGAATGCGATCCGTTTCCTCTCCATGGACGCCGTCGAAAAGGCGAATTCCGGCCACCCGGGCATGCCGATGGGTATGGCGGATGTGGCAACGGTCCTCTTCACCAAATATCTCCGCTTCGATCCCCAGAAGCCGCACTGGCCGAACCGCGACCGCTTTGTTCTCTCTGCCGGCCACGGCTCGATGCTGCTCTACTCGCTGCTCTATTTGACCGGCTATCCGGACATGTCGGTCGAGGACCTGAAGCAGTTCCGTCAGCTCGGCTCCAAGACCGCCGGCCATCCGGAATATGGTCATGCCACCGGCATCGAAACGACCACTGGCCCGCTCGGCCAGGGCATTGCCAATGCCGTCGGCATGGCGATCGCCGAACGCAAGCTGCGCGAGGAATTCGGTCCGGACCTGCAGGACCACTATACCTACGTCATCAATGGCGATGGCTGCCTGATGGAAGGCATCAGCCATGAGGCGATCGCGCTTGCCGGCCACTTGAAGCTCAATAAGCTGATCCTCTTCTGGGACAACAACTCGATCACCATCGACGGCGCCGTATCGCTGTCGGACTCGACCGACCAGGTTGCCCGCTTCAAGGCCGTTCACTGGAACACGATCGAGATCGACGGTCACGACCAGGCCGCCATCGCCGATGCGATCGAAGCCGCTCACAAGTCCGACCGCCCGACCTTCATCGCCTGCAAGACGGTCATCGGCTTTGGCGCTCCGAACAAACAGGGCACTCACAAGGTGCACGGCAACCCGCTCGGCGCCGACGAAATCGCTGCCACCCGCAAGGCGCTGAATTGGGACTACGAGCCCTTCGTCGTTCCCTCCGACATCCTCGACGCATGGCGCGCTGCCGGCACCCGCTCCGACAATATCGTCAAGGCATGGGAAGAGACGCTTTCCAAGTCGCCGTCTAAGGCCGAGTTCACCCGTCGTTTTGCCGGCGACCTGCCGGAGGGCTTCGACAAGGCCATCGACGACTACAAGAAGAAGCTCGCCGAGACCAAGCCGACGATCGCCTCCCGCAAGGCATCCGAAGATGCGCTTGAAGTCATCAACGGCTTCGTGCCGGAAACGCTTGGCGGCTCTGCCGACCTCACTCCGTCGAACAATACCAAGACCAGCCAGATGCATTCGATCACGCCGACGGATTTTGCCGGACGCTACATGCACTGGGGCATTCGCGAGCACGGCATGGCATCTGCCATGAACGGCATCTCGTTGCACGGTGGTCTTATTCCGTACGGCGGCGGCTTCATGATCTTCTCGGATTATTGCCGCCCGCCGATCCGCCTCGCCGCTCTCATGGGCATTCGTGTCATCCACGTGCTGACGCATGACTCGATCGGCGTCGGCGAAGACGGCCCGACCCATCAGCCGGTCGAACAGATTGCCAGCCTGCGCGCCGTTCCGAACCTGATGGTCTTCCGTCCGGCTGATGCCGTCGAAACGGCTGAATGCTGGCAGATTGCCATGAAGACGAAGAATCGTCCGTCCGGTCTGGCCCTTACCCGCCAGAACCTGACGACGGTCCGCACCGAGTATAATGAGAAGAACCTCTGCGAACTCGGCGCTTATACGCTCGCCGGCAATGCCGACGCCAAGGTCACGATCTTCGCTTCGGGGTCCGAAGTGGAACTCGCCGTTGCCGCCCGCGCAACGCTGGAAGGCAAGGGTATCAGCACCCGCGTCGTATCCGTTCCCTGCACCGAACTCTTCTTCGAGCAGCCGGATGCCTACCGCAAGGAAGTCATCGGCAACTCGCCGGTCAAGATCGCCGTCGAAGCTGCCGTTCGCGAGGGCTGGGATGCCTTTATCGGTCCGGAAGGCTCGTTCATCGGCATGAAGGGCTTCGGCGCATCCGGTCCGGCCAAGAAGGTTTTCGAGCACTTCGGCATCACGGCTGACGCCGTCGTCGCCGCTGCGGAAGCCAAGCTTTAACGGCCCAAGCATTAACGGGGGGTGCCTTCGGGCACTTCCTCATCTAGTATCAGCAAGCCCCACCTCTAGGGAGTGAATGCACATGACAGTCAAGGTTGCCATCAACGGTTTCGGACGTATCGGCCGCAACGTTCTTCGCGCCATCGTCGAATCTGGCCGCACCGATATCGAAGTCGTCGCCATCAACGACCTCGGCCCGGTCGAGACCAACGCCCACCTGCTCCGTTACGACTCCATCCATGGCCGCTTCCCGGCGACCGTGACGGTCGAAGGCGACACGATCACCGTCGGCAACGGCAAGCCGATCAAGGTTACCGCCATTAAGGACCCGGCTACCCTTCCCCATGGGGAATTGGGCGTCGATATCGCGATGGAATGCACGGGCATCTTCACCGCCCGCGACAAGGCTGCCGCTCACCTGACGGCTGGCGCCAAGCGCGTCATCGTTTCGGCTCCTGCCGATGGTGCTGACCTCACGGTCGTCTTCGGCGTCAACCATGACCAGCTCACCAAGGAGCATCTGGTCATCTCCAACGCTTCCTGCACCACGAACTGCCTCGTGCCGGTCGTGAAGGTTCTCGATGACGCCGTCGGCATCGACCACGGCTTCATGACGACCATCCATTCCTACACCGGCGACCAGCCGACGCTCGACACGATGCACAAGGATCTGTATCGCGCCCGCGCTGCTGCCCTCTCGATGATCCCGACCTCAACGGGCGCTGCAAAGGCCGTTGGCCTCGTGCTGCCGCACCTCAAGGGCAAGCTCGACGGCACCTCGATCCGCGTTCCGACCCCGAACGTTTCGGTCGTCGACTTCAAGTTCGTTGCCAAGAAGGCCACCTCCGTCGGCGAAATCAACGAAGCGATCAAGGCTGCCGCAAATGGCAAGCTGAAGGGCATCCTCGGCTACACCGATGAGCCGCTCGTTTCCCGCGACTTCAACCACGACAGCCACTCCTCGATCTTCGCAACCGATCAGACGAAGGTCATGGAAGGCAACTTCGTGCGCGTCCTGTCCTGGTACGACAACGAGTGGGGCTTCTCCAGCCGCATGTCCGACACGGCTGTCGCCTTCGCCAAGCTCATCTAAGCTTGACGGCAGAGAAATCAGGAAACGGCTCGGGAAACCGGGCCGTTTTCATTTCGGGTGATCGATCGGAGGCTGGAGGAGCATGGCGCAACTGACTATTCGCGAGGCGACAGTTGATGACGCGGAGGAGCTAAGCGAACTTATCAATGAGATCATCAAAGCCGGCGGCACGACCGCCCTCGAAGATCCCTTTTCGCCCGAACTGCTGGCCGACTGGTTCATAGCAGGAGAATTCCCCCTCGCATGCCATGTGGCGCAGGCGGAAGCCAGGCTTGCCGGCTTCCAGTTCCTCAGCAGTTACGGCGACCTGCCCAAGGGTTGGGCCGATATCGGAACCTTCGCGCGCCTGAACCCGAAGATACCGGGCGTTGGCACCGCGTTGTTTGCGACAACGCTTTCTGCCGCCGAAGAGCGCAATATCGAAGTCATTCGTGCAACCATCCGCGCCGATAATACTGGCGGGTTGACCTATTACGAGAAGATGGGCTTTCGCACCTACAATATGCTGGAGAAAGTGCCGCTGAACGACGGTACTCCGGTGGATCGAATTCAGAAGCAATATCAGGTGAGCAAAGATAAAAGCGGCCTCTGGCGGTCAGCTCAATAAAAAGTCCCTCACTCGGCCTATCCGCCCTCCTCTCGCCTGAATTGCTTCTACATTCTTTATACAGACTTTTTCCCGTAGCATTCTTCACTGGTCCTCACCCCAAGGGCTGTCCAGCAGCATGATGCAGCGATGCAGTAGAGGTTAAGCCGCAAGGCCTACCCTTCTGTTGTATTTTGCCGTTTACTAAAAGATCGCACTGGGCGCGGAGGGGCAAGGGACAGGCCGGGGGCGGCTTCGGGATGGCGTGATGAGGCGAAAGGGGTAGGGCATGGAAGCGTTTTACATAGTGGTGCTCGTTGCGACAGCGCTTGTGCTTCTTGCTGCCTTTTCGAGCCTTCTCGCCTTCCGCTTCGGCGCCCCCCTCCTTCTGCTGTTCCTGATGATCGGGCTTGCCGCCGGTGTCGATGGTCTCGGCATCGAATTCAGCAATAACTATCTGGCCTATGTTCTGGGCTCGATCGCCCTTGCGATCATCCTCTTCGATTCCGGCTTCGGCACGCCGATGCAGGCCTTCCGCATCGCCGCAGTGCCGTCGCTGACGCTGGCCTCAATCGGCGTGCTTCTGACCGCAGCACTCTTCGCCTTCGCCGCCCGCTGGCTGCTCAACTTCACCTGGCTGGAAGGCATGCTGCTCGGCTCGATCGTTGCCTCCACCGATGCCGCCGCCGTCTTCTTCCTGTTGCGCATCGGCGGCATCAATATCAGAGACAAGGTGCGTTCCACGCTGGAAGTTGAATCCGGCACCAACGACCCGATGGCGATTTTCCTGACCATTGCACTGGTCGAGGTTCTCGCGAGCGGCGAACGCTACGCCGGTATCAACATCGGCATGCTTGCCATGTTCGTCCAGCAGATGGGCCTTGGTGTCATCCTCGGCCTGCTCGGCGGCATGATGATCGTGCTGATCGCTGGCCGGCTGGAAACGGATCGCGGCCTGACACCGATCTTCGTGCTGGCGCTCGCTCTGCTCGTCTTCTCCTTCACCGGTGCGGTCGGCGGTAGCGGCTTCCTTGCGGTCTATGTCGCCGGCATCTATGCCGGAAACCGCAAGATGCAGGCGATCGGTACAATCAGACGCTTTCAGGACGGCATGACCTGGCTTGCCCAGATCATCATGTTCCTCGTGCTCGGCCTGCTGGCGACGCCCTCACAGTTTCCTGTCATCATCGTGCCGGCGATCCTGCTGGCATTGTTCCTGATCTTCGTCGCCCGGCCGCTTGCCGTCTGGCTGTCTCTGCTGCCTTTCGATTATACGCAGCAGGAAATCGGCTTCGTCGCCTGGGTCGGCCTGCGCGGCGCCGTATCCATCCTGCTTGCCATCATGCCGATCCTCGGCGGGCTGCAGCATAGCCAGATCTATTTCAACACCGCCTTCATCATCGTGCTCGTCTCGCTACTCGTACAGGGCTGGACGATCAAACCGGTTGCCAAGCGCCTCGGCCTCATCATCCCGCCGCGTATCGGCGCGGTCGACAAGGTTGAGGTCGACCTGCCGGGCGCCGCCAATCACGAGCTGCTTTCCTATCGCGTCGTCAAGGACAGCCCGGTTCTTCGCGGCGAGCGCATCCCGCGCTGGGCAGCACCCTCGCTCGTGATCCGAGACGGCAAGTCGATGCGTTATCAATATGCCGGCCGCCTCAGGGAAAACGATCTCGTCTACCTTTTCATCGCACCCAGCTATTCGCGCCTGCTCGACCGGCTCTTCGCCAGCCGCGCACCTGTTGATGAGGACGACGCGGAATTCTTCGGCGCCTTCGCGCTGTCGCCGGCCCGTCCCGCCGCCGATCTCGATGCTGCCTATGGTCCAGGCCTTCTCAATGAATCCGAGAAGGGTCTGACGATCGCCGAACTGATGAAACAGCGCCTCGGCGGCAAGGCGGACTATGCCGATCGCGTCCGTCTCGGCTCACTCATCCTCATCGTCCGTGATCTCGACGACCAGGATCACATCACCTCCGTCGGCATGTCGTTGGAGGCAGTGGAGCCTGCCATTACGCTGCCGATCTTCATCAATCTGCACGAGATTATCCAGCGCACCCGCGAGCGTATGAAGGGCCGCAAAAAGCATGAGGCAACGGCTGCGGAAAGCGCTGCCGGACGTGACGAAAGCCCGCGCTAAAACGGCCGCCGACTGCCTTGCGTCTCCCCCGATCCTTGCTATGGTCGGCGCAATTTACGCCAACCACGAACGGATCCTCCCATGGCAGCTTTCAAGACCCTCGACGACCTCAACGATATCGCCGGCAAGCGCGTTCTCGTCCGCGTCGACCTCAACGTCCCGGTCAAGGATGGCAAGGTTACGGACACGACCCGCATCGAGCGCGTCGCGCCGACGATCCTTGAACTGTCGAAAAAGGGCGCCAAGGTCATCCTGCTCGCCCATTTCGGCCGCCCGAAGGATGGCCCCTCGGCAGAATTCTCGCTTTCGCTGGTTGCCCCCTCCGTCGAGCAGGTGCTTGACCATGCCGTGTTGACAGCATCCGACTGCATCGGCGAGGCAGCCGCTTCCGCCGTCGCGAAGATGAACAATGGCGATATCCTGCTCCTTGAAAACACCCGCTTCCACAAGGGCGAGGAAAAGAACGATCCTGATTTCACCAAGGCGCTCGCCGCAAACGGCGATATCTATGTGAACGACGCCTTCTCGGCCGCGCACCGCGCCCACTCCTCCACCGAAGGTCTTGCCCATCATTTACCGGCTTATGCGGGGCGCACCATGCAGGCCGAACTTGAGGCACTGGAAAAGGGCCTCGGCAACCCGGTCCGTCCGGTCGTCGCAATCGTCGGCGGTGCCAAGGTCTCCTCCAAGATCGACCTTTTGATGAATCTCGTGAAGAAGGTCGACGCGCTCGTCATCGGCGGCGGCATGGCCAACACCTTCATCGCCGCCCGCGGCACCGATGTCGGCAAGTCGCTTTGCGAGCATGATCTCGCCGATACCGCCAAGCAGATCATGATCGAAGCCGCCACTGCCGGCTGCGCCATCGTTCTGCCGGAAGACGGTGTCGTCGCCCGTGAGTTCAAGGCAGGTGCCGCCAATGAGATCGTCTCCATCGAAGCCATTCCTGATGATGCCATGGTCCTCGATGTCGGCCCGAAGTCGGTCGATGCCGTCAAGGCTTGGATCGAACGCGCCACTACACTCGTCTGGAACGGTCCGCTCGGCGCCTTTGAAATCGAGCCCTTCGACGCAGCGACCGTCGCCGCCGCGAAATATGCCGCCGAGCGCACCAAAGCCGGCAAGCTCACGTCAGTCGCAGGCGGTGGTGATACGGTCTCGGCGCTGAACCATGCCGGCGTTGCCGAAGAGTTTAGCTATGTTTCGACCGCAGGCGGCGCCTTCCTTGAATGGATGGAAGGCAAGGAGTTGCCGGGTGTGGCCGTTCTCTCCGCTAACCGATAAGCCGATTCGGCAGATATTCCAGCAGGATAGACCGCGGAGCAAACGCTTCCGCGGTCTTTTGCCCAAGAAGAGAAAAAATTCCCGAACTTTCAAACGATTGAAATCATTTCAATCGTTTCAATGACTTAGCACTCCCTTTTTTCTCCCTATAAACTTCTGTTATCCGGGTTCTATATTATCAAATTCTACCGGGTTTCATTGTGGAGAGAACGAGATGAGCGAACGACTGGAAGACATTGCAGTTAAGATGGTTGCTGGTGGCCGGGGCCTGCTTGCAGCCGATGAATCGACCGCTACCATCAAGAAGCGTTTCGACGCGATCAATCTTGAATCGACGGAAACCAGCCGGCGCGATTATCGCGAGATGCTCTTCCGCTCCGACGAAGCGATGAAGAAGTACATCTCCGGCGTCATTCTCTATGAGGAAACCCTTTTCCAGAAGGCGGCCGACGGCACGCCCTTCGTCGACATCATCAGGACCGTCGATAGCATTCCAGGCATTAAGGTCGATATCGGCGCCAAGCCGATGGCAAAATACCCGGGTGAAACCGTCACCGAAGGCCTCGACGGCCTCGCAGACCGCCTCGCCAAATATTATGAGGCCGGCGCCCGCTTCGCCAAGTGGCGTGGCGTCATCGCCATCTCCCAGACCCTGCCGAGCCGCGGGTCCGTCCGCGCCAACGCCCAGGCGCTGGCTCGCTATGCGGCGCTTTGCCAGGAAGCCAAGATCGTACCGATTGTCGAGCCGGAATGCCTAATGGACGGCAAGCCGGGCGACCACAATATCGACCGCTGCGCCGAAGTGACTGAGGCCACGCTGCGCATCGTGTTCGAGGAACTGGCCGACGCCCGTGTCAGCCTCGAGGGCATGATCCTGAAGCCGAACATGGTCATCGACGGCAAGAATGCCCGCAAGGCCTCCGTCGCCGAAGTTGCGGAGCGTACCGTCCAAGTCCTGAAGCGCACGGTCCCGTCATCGGTTCCGGGCATTGCCTTCCTCTCCGGCGGCCAGACCACGGAAGAGGCCACCGCCCATCTCTCCGCAATCAACTCCGGTTATGAGCTGCCCTGGTTTGTCACCTTCTCCTACGGCCGCGCCCTGCAGGACAGCGCGCTCAAGGCCTGGAACGGCAAGCAGGAAAACGTCGCCGCCGGCCAGCGCGAATTCTCTCATCGCGCCGAAATGAACAGTCTCGCCGCCAAGGGCAACTGGAAGGCCGAACTCGAAAAGGCTGCATGAGCCTTTTGATATTTGAGAAAATGAGACGGACGGCGAACATCTTCGCCGCCCGTTTTATTTGCGCTTGCCCGTCGCGAAGGCGATTTGTCATGGCGACAAGATAATCCTTCGCCGCAATCGCTGGCCTCGCTAATCATGGCGCCTTAACCATTGGAGCCGCCATGAACAGCCTGCCCTACATCACCGTCGACGTCTTCACCTCCACCCGCTTCGAGGGCAATCCGCTCGCGGTCATGAGCGACGCCGGGGGCATCAGCGACGCGGCAATGCAGAAGATCGCCGCCGAATTCGGCTATTCAGAAGTCACCTTCGTGCTTCCTCCGGAAAACCCTCAAAACACGGCAAGGGTGCGCATCTTCACGCCGACGATGGAGATACCCTTTGCCGGTCATCCCAATGTCGGCACTGCCTATGTACTCGGCCAGCAGAGCGAAATCTTCGGCCGCCCCATCGGCGATACGTTGCGGCTCGAGGAGAAGGCCGGCCTCGTCGAGGTCGCTCTGCAGCGCAGCGAAGGTCGTGTCACCGCAGCGACGATCCGCGCTCCACGACCGCTTGAAGTAGAAGACACGATACCCGATGCGGTCATTGCCGGCTGCATCTCCATCGACCCGGCGTCGATCCGCAAGGACACGCATGTCCCGGTTTTCGTCTCAGTCGGCCTGAAATTTGCCGTTGCCGAACTCGAAAGCCTCGAGGCTCTGGCCGCGGCAAGCCCTAATATCAACGGCTTCCAGGCTGCGGCCAGGTCTGTAACCGGCAGCCATGATTTCTCCCTGTTTCTCTACGTTCGTCCCGCCGCTACGCCATGGAAGATCCGCGCCCGCATGTTCGCGCCGCTGGACAACGTCATCGAAGATCCGGCGACCGGCAGCGCTTCGGCAGCCCTTTCCGCCTATCTCGTCTCACTCCTGCCGGAGGCGGACATCAGCCGGCACGTGACCATCGAACAGGGCGTGGAAATGGGCCGGCGCAGCATCATCGAACTTGATGTGGTCAAGAAGGCCGGCACAGTCACCGACGTGACGATCTCGGGAACCTGCGTGCCGGTCATGAAAGGCGAGATCATCCTGCGGGACTGAACCAGTCCTATTGCACCAGGAAATCGCGCACCAGCAGCGCCACCGCCCAGATAGCAAAAGCAATCAGCGCGATTCTCCAGAAATCCATCCGGCGGCGCAGCCCCGGATAGCCGAGCGGCTTGATGATCTGGATTGCCATGGCAAGGATGAGTAGCAAAGCTATCAGCTTTGTCATGGCTTTATTTTTTCCATCTATCAGAATGTCACAGGACGGACATTTTTTCACGCGAACAGAGAATATCTACTCGCCGTAAAGGCATTCCGGGACACAATCAACATTCTTATGGACTGGGCAGATACAGGTCTCGCCTTATGTCCTTTTTCAAAGCGAACACGCCGAGTCTGGGGATATGACAAGAAATCTGCTGTCCGTCGCTGCGCTGCTCTTTGGCACGCTCTTCCTTTTCATGGGCAACGGACTGCAGGGCATTCTGCTTCCCGTACGCGGAAATCTCGAAGGTTATGCAACGACCACACTGGGCCTGCTCGGCACCTCCTGGGCGGCGGGCTTCGTCATCGGCTGCCTTGTCGCCCCGAAGATGGTGCGCCGCGTCGGCCATGTACGCGCCTTCTCCGGCTTCATTGCCATTATCGCCATCATCGCGCTGGTCAGCGGCATCATTATCGACCCGGTCTGGTGGGTCATCCTGCGCGCTGTCACCGGCTTCTCAACCGCTGGCACCTCGATGATCATCGAAAGCTGGCTGAACGAGCGGGCGAACAATGAAAGCCGCGGTGCGATCTTCTCGCTCTATATCGGCATCACCCTTCTTGGCGTCGTGGGCGGCCAGTTGATGATCCCGCTGGAAGACGTGCGCACACCAGTGCTCTTCATGATCTGCGGCATCTTTTACTGCATCGCCATGCTGCCGACGACGCTCTCGACCGCCGCTTCGCCGCAGCCACTGAAAGCGGTGAAACTCGATCTGCCTGCGCTCTATCGCAATTCGCCCGTCTCCTGCCTTGGCATCCTGCTCGTCGGCATCGCCAACGGTGCCTACGGTACACTCGGCGCCGTCTTCGGCGCGGGTGCCGGCCTCTCCGACACCTCGATTGCGGTGATGATGAGTGCCACCATCTTTGCCGGTGCCATCATGCAGCTTCCGGCTGGGCGCCTCTCCGACCGCATCGACCGCCGTTATGTGCTGGCGGCCATGTCAGCCATCGCAGCGCTCGCCGGCCTCCTGATCTTCGTGCTGCACCCCTCGTCCCCTGTCTTCCTGATCGGCCTCGTCATCCTCTACGGCGCCGTCGCCAATACGCTCTATCCGATCGCCGTCGCCCATGCGAACGACTTTGCCGCATCGGAGGATTTCGTAAAGGTCTCGGGCGGCCTGCTGCTTCTTTACGGCATCGGCACCGTCATCGGTCCGACGATCGGCGGTCCGGTCATGTCGATCATCAGCCCGCATGCGCTCTTCCTGGTGACGGCGCTCGCCCATCTTCTGATCACCGGCTATGCCATCGTCAGGAGCCGTATTCGCGCAGCCATTCCGGCAAGCGACCGCGATGCCTACACGACGATCCCGACAGCAACATCTCCTACGCTCACGCCGCAAAGCATGTCGCTTGCCGATCGCGGCTCCAACAAGTCTCCCGAAACCGGCGATCCTGCTGTAAAGTTCGGCTGACGAACTGACGCATGTTGCGCAAACTGTGCAGCGGTTTTGCGATAACGACATGCCGGAAACGGAGACTTAAAGCGTGGAGGCGAATCTGAAAGATCGCGACACGGTTTAAAGGAGGAGCGACAATGAGCTTGATGGATGACGACAGGCCTCAGAAGAAGACTGCACACGAGATCGGCTCCGATCTCTCCCTGCTTTCGGTGGACGAGCTGAAGGCGCGCGTGGAACTCTTGAAAGCCGAGATCGCGCGGCTCGAAGCCGAGGCGACCAAGAAGGCTTCCGGCAGATTAGCCGCCGAAAGCCTTTTCCGATCATAAGACTGTGAACGAGCAACTATTGCTTCGAAATTACTTTCGTTAAGTCTTAAATTGGAACGACATTAATAAAAAATTAAGCTTTATAAGATATTACTCAAGCTGTTCAGATCCTTCTGAACCTCAGACAGTTTTCCAAGCGGTGAATTGGTCTGATTTTTCTCCCTGTTTTACCTTGAGAGCCGCTTTTGCGGCTCTTCTTTTTTGCGCTGCCTTAGACCTTTCCACGAAACTGTGGAGATTAACCTTTTCTTAAGAAACGGCTTGCGCAATTAGGCTAAAGATACCATCTTGAAATCATAAAGACCGGCCTGGGAAACTTTTCCGCGGAAACCGGCGTTACCTGATAGTAGATGCGTGCAACAGGGATTCTTTCGATGTCGGAACTTGGATTGAATACAATCAGTTTTGCGGGCCGCGCTGCCGCATCCTCGCAGTTCAAGACGCTGTATGCAGAGGGCATGTCGCTGGTCGAAGAAACCGCATCCTACCTCGACGGCCAGGGCCGCGCAGCCGCTAAGGTGCTGCCGCGCATGGCCTCGGTCCTTTACGCGGCTGAATCGATGCGCCTGACCACCCGTCTCATGCAGATGGCTTCCTGGCTGCTCCTGCAGCGCGCCGTCAACAATGGCGAAATGTCCCGCGATCAGGTTCTGGCAGAGAAGAATAAGGTTCGGCTCGACGGCTTTAATGTCGACCGCAACGCTCCGGGCTGGGGTGACCTGCCGGAATCCTTCCGCGATCTCGTAGAGCGCTCGCTCCGCCTGCAGAACCGCATCGCCTTGCTCGACCGCGAAATCTATCGCCCGACAGAAGCTGCGATCGTTCCTGATAACCAGAACAGCGTCCAGGCTCAGCTTTCCCTGCTGCAGACGGCCTTCGGCAACAACTGATCTTGCATCATAGAATTTCATGAAGCCGGCCGCGGCAACGCGGCCGGTTTTTTGTTTGCTCACCGGTATAGGCCCGGAAAACAAAAAGCCCGGCACAAGGCCGGGCTTTTGAATATTCCGCCAAGCGGAAGCGAATTAGAGGCCGAGGCCGCCGAAACGCTTGTTGAACTTCGAAACACGACCGCCGCGGTCCATCAGCTGCTGGTTACCGCCGGTCCAGGCCGGGTGCGACTTGGAGTCGATTTCGAGGTTCATGACAGCGCCTTCCGAACCCCAGGTCGAGCGGGTTTCGTACTCGGTGCCATCGGTCATGACTACCTTGATGACGTGGTAGTCGGGATGGATGCCTTCCTTCATGACAATCTTCCTGCGATGCCGGGGTTCAATTTGCCGCAGACAGTTGCGGGGAAAGAACCGATTGAATAAATGAAGCCGCAGTCGTGAAGGCTACGGCTTCCCATTAGGATGCGGTGCCTATACATGAAGGGCGCCGGGATAACAAGGGCCAAGGAGCCGCAATACGCGGTCTTTGAGGGCGATCGGAGACGATTTGGCAGAGCAGGCAGAGCTTGGGGAAAAGAAGTCGCGTTCGCTAAGGCCGCTCGGCAGGTTGACACCTTATGTGGCGCGTTATCGCGGCCTAGTCGCGGGCGCTCTGGTTTCGCTGGCGCTCGCCGCCGTCACATCGCTTGCTATACCGCTTGCCGTGCGCCGCATGATCGACCACGGCTTCACCCAGGCCGATGGTACCTTCATCAACAGCTACTTTGCCATACTGATGATCATGGCCATCGTGCTCGCCGTCGCCAGCGCTCTTCGCTATTATTTCGTCATTACCATCGGCGAACGCATCGTTGCGGATCTGCGCCGTGACGTCTTTGCGCATGTCACACGGCTCTCACCCTCGTTCTTCGACGTCAACCAGTCGGGCGAGATCGTCTCGCGGCTGACGGCCGACACCACGCAAATCAAATCCGCCGTCGGCGCCACGGCTTCCGTGGCGCTCCGCAACCTGATCCTCTGTATCGGTGCGCTCGGTATGATGATCATCACCTCGCCGAAGCTCTCGAGCCTCGTCATCGTCGCAATCCCGATCATCGTCTTTCCGCTGGTCGCCGGCGGACGATCGGTGCGCAAGCGCTCCCGCGCGGCACAGGATATGCTGGCAGAGGCCTCCGCCTTCGCTAATGAGACGATCGCTGCAACCCGCACCGTGCAGGCCTTCAACGCCGAAACCGCCGCAGCGGACCGTTACGGCTCGGCTGTCGAATCCGCCTATCAGGCCGCACGTTCCGCCGTCTCCTCCCGCGCCCTGCTGACAGGCATCGCCATTACCCTGATCTTCGGCAGCGTGGTCGCCGTTCTCTGGTTTGGCGCCCATAGTGTCCTCGCCGGCACGCTTTCGGCCGGCACGCTCGGGCAGTTTTTGCTCTATGCGGTCATCGCAGCCGGCTCGCTCGGTGCGCTCTCGGAAGTCTGGGGCGAGCTTTCGCAGGCAGCAGGTGCAGCTGACCGCCTGACTGAGCTTCTCGACGAAGTCTCGCCGATCACCGCCCCCGCAAATCCGCAGCCACTGCCCTCGCCTGCCCAGGGCCGCGTGGAATTCGACGGCGTGCACTTCGCCTATCCGTCTCGTCCAGGCAAATCGGCCCTGCACGGACTGGATTTCACGGTGCTGCCAGGAGAAACGGTGGCAATCGTCGGTGCATCCGGCGCCGGCAAGAGCACGGTCTTCTCGCTGCTGCTGCGCTTCTACGATCCGCAACAGGGTAGCGTGAAGATCGACGGTATCGACGCCCGCCAGGCAGATCCGGACGCCTTGCGACAGCGCATTGCTATCGTACCGCAGGATGTCACCATCTTCGTCGCCTCGATCCACGACAACATCGCTTTCGGTGTTCAAGGCGCCACGCGCGAGCAGGTACGCACCGCTGCGATCGCGGCCCAGGCCGATGAGTTCATTAATCGGCTGGACAAAGGCTACGATACACAGGTCGGCGAACGCGGCATCACGCTGTCCGGTGGCCAGCGCCAGCGCATCGCCATCGCCCGCGCGATCCTGAAGAACACACCTATCCTGCTTCTGGACGAAGCGACCTCGGCCCTTGACGCTGAGAGCGAAACGCTTGTGCAGAGGGCGCTTGACGGGCTTATGCATGGCCGCACTACGATTGTCATCGCCCACCGTCTCGCCACTGTTCTCAAGGCCGACCGCATTCTCGTCATGGATCAGGGCCGTGTCGTCGAGGAAGGCACACATCAGAGCCTGATCCGGCACGGCGGCATCTATGCAAAGCTCGCCAGCCTGCAATTCGATGCAGCCAACGAGGATGTGCTGGCAGCCGCCAAATAGCTGCCTCATACGTCATCGCGACTAAAGTCTGATCGCATAGCTCCCCGGACGCGGTTGCCTTTGCGGCAACCTGCCCTAACCTCCCTATGCCCGAGGTAGGGCCCTTGCTGTTGAAATCTGTGGGAGGAGATTCGAATGGCGCTTTCTGATATTACCCGTCGCATGAGCCTGGCGCTCGGCCTTGGCCTGCTCGCAGCCGCCACAGGCACGGCCGCATCGGCTCAGAGCTTTCCTGACCGATCCATAACCATGATCGTGCCTTTCGCGGCCGGAGGCTCGACCGATGTCGTCGCACGTATCGTCGCGCAGAAAATGTCCGAAGATCTCGGCCAGCAGGTCATCGTGCAGAATGTTGCGGGAGCCGGCGGCAATCTCGGCGCTGACAACGTCGCGCGTGCTGCGCCGGACGGCTATACGATCCTGATGGGCACTGTCGCCACCCACGCGCTCAATCCGCTGATCCTGAAATCGACGCCTTATGATGCCGAGAAGGATTTCGCGCCGATCTCGTTGCTCGTGGTCGTTCCGAATGTGCTGGTCGTCAATCCGGAACTGCCCGCAAAGAACGTGCAGGAATTGATCGCGCTGCTGAAGGCCGATCCGGACAAATACAGTTACGCCTCATCCGGCAACGGCACGCCGCTGCATCTTTCCGGCGAACTTTTTAAAAGCATGGCGGGCGTGAATATGCAGCATATTCCCTACAAGGGCGCTGGACCGGCACTGAACGACGTCATCGGCAATCAGGTGCCGATCATGTTCGACAACCTGCCCTCGTCGTCTAGCCACATCAAGGCCGGCACGCTGCGGGCACTCGCCGTAACGACCGCCGAACGCGCGTCATCCTTCCCTGATATTCCGACCATCGCGGAATCCGGTATCCCGGGATACGAGACCTATACGTGGAATGCGCTCTTTGCACCGGCCAATACGCCGGCCGATGTGATCACCCGCCTCAACGCCTCCGCCAAGAAGGCGCTGACCGATCCGGCCGTTGCCGAGCGGATGAAGGAATTCAGCGCAACGATCGTCGGCTCCACGCCGGAAGAACTCGGCGCCCACGTGAAGGCCGAGCTTGCGAAATGGAAACCGGTCGTGGACGGCGCCCATATCCAGATGGAATGAGCACCAGCGTGCCGTTAGCCCCTTCTCCCGCGCCCGATCCAACCGGCGGCAATTGGACATCATGCAATTGAATTCTAATTAAGGTAGTGGAAAAGCTCGCAATTCTGGGCTAGCTTTCGGAAGGCTGATGCATGATTTCAGCTTACCAGGAGGGATCCATGTACAGATTTGAAGTTTACAAGGATAAGGCCGGTGAATTCCGCTTCCGCTTCAAGGCGTCGAACGGCGAGACCATGTTCTCGTCCGAAGGCTACAAGGCGAAGGCATCCGCAATGAACGCCATCGAATCCATCAAGAAGAATTCGCCTGGCGCTGAGGTAGTGGATCAGACAAAGGCGGAAGCCTGACTGGAAGCGGAGGCGGCATTAGTCGCCTCCAGCACTTTCCGCTCAGCGTATTTTTCGCACGCATTTCCATCTGATCGATTTTTTTCGACCGCAATGTCGAAATGAGGACGACTGAGACCTCATTGTTTCGGAACGGCTTGAGGCCGCGCCACCGGAGCATTGCAGCATGGGCGAATTCGGCTTTAGATGCTGTCTGCCCGGTCAAACGCCCCTAGAGGATCAGGAGTTTCCGATGCAATACGCACTTATCATCCGTGAATCCGCAGAAGACTTCGTCCGCCGCAGCGACCCTGCCTACCGCGACGGCTGGACGGCCTATACCAAGGCACTGGTGCAAGCCGGGATCTTGACCGCTGGTGCCGGCCTGACCCCGCCTGAGACAGGCACGATCGTGCGTCGCAAGGGCGAGAACCATGATGTACAGGATGGACCCTACCCAGAAGGTAAGGAATCGCTCGGCGGTTTCTACGTGATCGACGTGCCCGATCTCGATACGGCGCTCGAATGGGCCACGCGCGTTCCCGTCTCCGAACAGGGCTCGGTGGAAATACGGCCCCGGCTGCAGGTCGCGTGAGGCCGTTGTGACATCAGATGTGGGCCGTGCCGCCGAGAAGGTGGCACGGCAATCCTACGGCAAGCTCATCGCCTTCCTTGCCGCCCGCTCTCGCGATGTTCCGGCGGCGGAGGACGCCCTGTCTGATGCGCTGGCGGCCGCGTTGCGGGTCTGGCCCGAGCGTGGCATTCCCGACAATCCCGAAGGCTGGCTGCTGACTGCAGCCCGCCGCAACCTCATACAGGCGGCCCGCCATCGAACTGTCCGCGACAATGCCAGCGAAACGATTGCGCTGGCCGTCGAGGAAGCCGAGGAGCGTATGAACGATGCACGAAACGCCGACTTTTCCGATGAACGGCTGAAGCTGCTTTTTGCCTGCACGCACCCGGCAATTGACCGGTCCATTCATACGCCGCTGATGCTTCAGACCGTACTCGGCATTGATGCGAAGACAATCGCACAGGCCTTCGTCGTCTTGCCGGATACCATGAGCCAGCGCCTAGTACGCGCCAAGGTCAAGATCCGCGACGCCGGCATTCCCTTCGCCATTCCCGAGCGGCAGGTTCTGACGGAACGGCTGGCAGGCGTGCTCTCGGCAATCTATGCCGCCTACGGGCTCGGCTGGGACGGTCTCGATGGTGAAGGAGACAGTCGCACGGGCTTAACCGATGAGGCGATCTGGCTTGGCCGCGCCCTCATGACCATTCTGCCCGAGGAGCCGGAGGTCATCGGGCTGCTCTCACTGATGCTTTATTGCGAGGCGAGAAGACACGCGCGACGTGATGGCGAGGGCGCCTACATACCGCTTGAGGAGCAGGATACCGGTCTCTGGAACGAAATCATGATGGCCGAAGCCGACGTGTTGCTGCGCAAGGCGGGCACTTTCGACCGCTTCGGTCCGTTCCAGTGCCAGGCGGCGATCCAGTCCGTCCACACCACGCGCCGCCGGACGGGCGCGACGGATTGGAAGGCGCTCGTCACCCTCTACCGAGCGCTCATCGCGATGAAACCGACACTCGGTTCAAAGGTCAGCCATGCCGCCGTCATTGGCAGGGTCGACGGCGCGGCCCCAGCCATCGCCCTGCTGGACGGGTTGGAACAACCGGGCATCGCCAGCTACCAGCCTTACTGGGCGGTGCGGGCGCATCTGCTGGCAGACCTTGGCGAAAGCGATGCCGCGGCAGAAGCCTACAGGATAGCGATCGGCCTCAGCGACAGTCCCGCCGTCCGCACCTTCCTCACCAGCAAACTTCAGGCCGTTATTTCTCGGTCAGCTTGAGCTCGATACGGCGGTTGGTGGCGCGCGCTTCCGGCGTATCGCCGGGTGCGATCGGCTGGAATTCGCCAAAACCTGCCGCAACGAGCCGGTCTGCGGGCACACCCTGCGCGATCAGAAACTTCACGACCGAAATCGCGCGGGCGGATGAAAGCTCCCAGTTGTCGCGGTAGCGGCCTGAGCCCGACAGCGCGACATTGTCCGTATGCCCGTCAACACGCAGCACCCAGTTGATCTCAGGCGGAATTTCCTTGGCAAGGTCGAGCAAGGCGGCGGCAAGCTTTGCCATTTCCGTTTGGCCATCCGGATTGAGGTCGGCTCCGCCAGACGGGAACAGCACTTCCGACTGAAAGACGAAACGGTCGCCGACGACGCGAATGTTCTCGCGATCGGACAGGATTTCGCGCAAGCGGCCGAAGAAGTCCGAGCGGTAGCGATTGAGTTCCTGCACACGCGCAGCCAGCGCCACGTTCAGGCGGCGGCCGAGGTCGGCGATTTTCGTCTGCGAAGTCTGATCCTTCTCCTCGGAAGCCTGAAGTGCTGCCTCGACAGCAGCGATCTGGCTGCGCAACGCCGCGATCTGCTGGTTGAGGAGCTCGACCTGGCTGAGGGCGCGGTCGCTGACCTGCTTCTGCTCATCGAGCTGCTGCGTCAGCGTTCCGATCTGCTGCTTTGCCGCATTCTGGCCGCCGGTACCGGCGCTGAGAAGCGCCTGCAACCGCGTACGCTCGCCCTCGGCACTCGCAAGCGACGCCTGCAGATTGGCGACGGAATCCTGAAGATCCTGATTGCTGCCCTTCTCGAGCGCCAGCAACTGCGTGAGCTCGTTGATCTGACCGTTCAGACGCGTCAGCACCTCGTCACGACCGCTGATTTCGCGGCTGAGAATGAACTGGCCGACAACGAAAACCGTGAGGATGAACATGATGGCGATGAGCAGCGTCGATAGAGCATCGACGAAGCCCGGCCAGTAGTCCACCGCGCGTTGGCGGCGGTTGCGGCCAAGAGGCATGGCTTACTTGCCCTCGCTCTTTTCGACCTGGCCGGACCGTTCGCGCGCTCTGTCGCTGCCGCGGTCTTGCACACCGATGCGTTCAGCCAGACGATCGAGCGTGCGGCGCATCGCCTTTGCCTCGTCCTGCTGGACCTCGATCCAGTCGCGCAGCATCTGCTGCTCGTTGCGCATGTTCTTGACGAGACCCTGAATGCCTTCGGCAAGGCTTGCCATGGCGGCGACCGACCGCTGGCTGGACGCGCCGTCCCCTTCGGCGACCTTTCGCAGATATTCCGACAGGGCCTTCATATCTTCCGATGAGCCACCAGAAACGCCATCCAGCGCCGGCACCGGAATGTCGGAGCCGACATCGGTAACCGAGGAGAGCCAGTTTTCCAGCTCCGTATAGAAACGGTTCTGGGCACGTCCGGCCTGCAGATCGAGGAACCCGAGGATCAGCGAGCCCGAAAGACCGAGCAGCGAGGACGAGAAAGCCTGGCCCATGCCGGAAAGCGGCATCGCAAGCCCTTCCTTCAGCGTCGAAAGCACATCGCCCGTGCCATTCGAGCCGGCATCGAGCGACTGGATGACAGAGCTGATGGAGCCGATCGTGCCGATAAGGCCCCAGAAGGTGCCGAGCAGGCCGAGGAAGACGAGAAGGCCGATAAGATAGCGGGAAACGTCACGCGATTCGTCGAGGCGGTTGGCAATCGAATCCAGAATGGAGCGCAGCGCGGTGGTCGATAATGCAACCCCGGACCTGCTACGATTTCCAATCAGCGCCCGCATCGGCGCAAGCAGCCGCGGATGGCGGTTCACCTTGTCGGCACTGCCAGCAGCACGGAAAGAATTGAACCAGCGTACTTCCGGGCGAAGCGACAGGACATGATTGAAAACGAGAATGATTCCAACGGCAAGAACGCCGACGATGAGACCGTTCAGGCCCGGATTATGCATGAAGGCAGTCTGCGTCTGCCGGAACAGGATCGCCGCGATGAAGCCCACGATGATGAGGAACAACACCATCGTCCAGAAGAACGACATGGGGCTGGAGAGTTTGTAAGTGTAGCCACCGGCCGTCTTCTCGGTCGAGCCGAACTCGGCCACATTCACATTTTCCATAGGTTCCTCGGCCTCCGGACTCATTACAGCCGAAGACTAGATCAACATTGTGCCGAATTGAAGTATGCGCAGGCGAAAAGCCGGACTTTACAACAGGCTGTTGCCCAGATCGTCACTTGGTCGGAACCGGCCGCTTGACGACTTCCGTGAGCGCTTTGTGGATGTGCTCGTTGCCGGCAATGATCGCACCGGTCTCCAGAATTGACGCCCCCCCGTCCCAGTCAGTGGCATAACCACCCGCTTCGCGGATGAGCAGAATGCCGGCCGCCATGTCCCAGGGCGACAGCGCCACTTCCCAGAAGCCGTCGAAACGACCGGCGGCCACATAGGCAAGATCAAGCGAGACTGCCCCCATGCGGCGGATGCCGGCAACTTCGCCCATGACATGGCGCAGCTCGATCAGGAACTTGCCGTGATTGCCGCGGCCGAGATGCGGCACGCCGCAGCCGATGACGCTGTCGGAAAGCACCCGGCGCGAGGCGACGCGCAGGCGGCGATCGTTGAGGAACGCGCCGCCGCCACGCTCGGCAGTGTAAAGCTCGTCCGTCGCCGGATTGAAGACCACGCCTGCGACGATCTCATTGTTGCGCTCGAGTGCAATGGAAACGGCAAAGGCCGGGATACCGTGCAGGAAGTTGGTCGTGCCATCGAGCGGATCGACGATCCAGCGGTGCGCACCATCGGTACCCTTGATCTCTTCGCTCTCTTCGCCAAGGAAGCCATAGGTCGGACGAGCCTTGAGAAGCTCTTCCTTGACGATCTTCTCGGCCTTGCGGTCGGCATTCGAAACGAAGTCGCCCGGTCCCTTCACGGATACCTGCAGGTTCTGCACTTCCCCGAAATCACGCCCCAGCGACTTGCCTGCCTTGATGGCAGCCTGAACCATGACATTGAGAAGAGCTGAACGGGCCATGTGGGCATTTTCCTTGGATAATACGGGACGCGCTGTCAGGGGCGGGATATGTCCCTGAACGCCGGAAGCGACAGCGCTGCATAGATTGGCGGCCTCAAGACCACAAAATCAGGGAAATTTCAAGGGGAATGCCGCATGGCAGGGTTGCAGCAGGAAAGGATAGTTCCTAAATTATTCTGGACAGATCAGTCTGGAAACCTTATTGAGGCGTCATGGCAAGGCATAAGGAATTCGATCGCGACACCGCACTCAAGGCTGCCATCACCGTGTTTACCGAACACGGCTACGAGGGCACGTCCACGGATGCGCTGCTCTCGGCCATGAAGATCAGCCGGCAAAGCATGTACGATACTTTCGGCGACAAGCGCAGCCTCTATCTGGCAGCGCTCGACCGCTACAATCTCGACAGCGTCTCTCAACTCGTGGCCGATCTGCACCGCGATACGACACCGTTGAAAGCTTTGGAAGAGACGCTCATCGCCTTTGCCTCCCGTCCGGAAACCGAAGCCGGCCGTGGCTGCCTTGGCGTCAGCGCCGTATGCGAGTTCGGCCGCACGGACAGTGCGGTCTCTGATCTGACAGACAAGGCATCCCGCCTGCTTTCATCCGCCGTGCAGACAATCCTTGAGGAAGGCAAGAAGCGGGGCGAGGTCGCGGATGATGTCAATACCACCGATGCCGTGCAGTTCCTCGGCTCGACCCTGTCAGGCATGAAGGTCAGCGCCCGCAACGGCGCCCCCCCCGAAGCACTTCGCGGGATAGCCCGCCTCGCCGTTCGAAGCCTCCGGTAAAAACTGGAAGTCCAAACCCGATTTCGCGTGTCCAATTCCAGACTAAACAGTCCAAAAAAGGAAGAAACCCACAATGTCCCAACCACTCTCCGGCAAGATCGCCCTCGTAACCGGTGGCTCGCGCGGTATCGGTGCCGCAATTGTCCGCCGCCTCAGCAGCGACGGCGCGGCCGTTGCGTTCACCTATTCCGCCTCTGGCGACAAGGCGAAGGCCATCGTTGCCGAAATAGAGGCGAAGGGTGCGAACGCGCTGGCCATCAAGGCAGACAGCGCTGATCCGAAGGCCGTTCAGGATGCGGTCGATGAGACCGTCTCGACGTTCGGTGGCATCGACATTCTCGTCAACAGCGCCGGAATTCTCATGTTGAATTCAGTAGAGAATTTCCCCCTCGAGGACTTCGACCGCATGTTTGCGGTCAATGTCCGCGCCGTCTTTGCCGGTACGCAAGCGGCCGCGCGCCACATGAAAGCAGGCGGGCGCATCATCACCATCGGCAGCATCGTCGCCGAGCGGAGCGGTTTCCCGACCTCCTCGGTCTATTCCATGACAAAGGGTGCAGTGGCCGCCATGACACGCGGCCTTGCCCGCGATCTCGGCCCGCGCAGCATCACGGTCAACACTATTCAGCCAGGCCCGACGGCAACGGACATGAACTCGAACGAAGCCAGCCATGAGATGCTGAAACAGTTGATGGCGCTCGGCCGCATCGGCGAGGACAAGGAAATCGCTAGCTTCACCGCCTATCTCGCCAGCCCCGAAGCCTCCTTCATCACCGGCGCCAGCCTTACGATCGACGGCGGTTATCTGGCCTGATGCAGACAATGGAACGGCGGCGCAGATACGCCGCCGTTCCACTGCTTAATGTCCGAAACTCAGGATTTCTGCTGTGTGATCAGCACTTCGCGGGCGATCTGGTCGAGCGGCAGAATACGGTCGACACCGCCCTTGGCGATCGCTTCCTTCGGCATGCCGAAAACAACCGAGGTCGCTTCATCCTGCGCGACGGTATAGGCACCGGCCTGATGCATTTCCAGCATGCCGCGCGCACCGTCGTCTCCCATTCCGGTCATGATGATGCCCATCGCGTTCGAGCCGGCCGAACGGGCAGCGGAACGGAAGAGCACATCGACGGACGGACGGTGGCGGGAAACCAGCGGCCCCGGCTTGACGGACACGTAATAACGCGCCCCCTGACGCTCCAGCAACATATGCTTGTCGCCGGGCGCAATCAGCACATGACCGCGCAACACCGGATCGCCGTCGGCCGCTTCCTTGACCTCGACTTCGCAAAGACCGTTGAGGCGCTTGGCAAAAGCCGCTGTGAATTTTTCCGGCATGTGCTGAACGATGACCATGCCTGGCGCGTTGGCCGGCAGCGCTTCCAGAAATTCGCGCAGGGCTTCCGTTCCGCCCGTCGAAGCGCCGACGCAGACGACCATTTCCGTCGTCTTCGCCATTGCCCGGCCGGTTGGCGGCGGCAACATCGCATCGGCCGTCAGCTTCTTGGCCGGCCCTTCCGCCGAAGCCGAACGGATGCTGCCTGCAGCGCGGCGCACATTGGTAAGCCGCGCATGCGAGGCGCTCTTGACCACTTCACGGATGCGCATGGCATCATCGGCCAGGCTATCCGCCGCACCGATCTTGGATTTCAGGATGACGTCGACGGCACCCGCCTCAAGCGCCTGAAGCAGAGTTTCCGAACCCGCCTCTGTCAGCGAGGAGCACATGACGACCGGGATCGGCCGCTGCGACATGAGCTTGCGCAGGAAGGTGATCCCATCCATGCGCGGCATCTCCACATCGAGCGTGATGACATCAGGGATCTCTTCCTGGATCTTGCGCGCCGCCATGAACGGGTCGGAAGCCACGGCCATGACTTCGATCTCCGGGTCTTCTTCCAGAACCCGAGCCAGCGTCTGCCTGACACTGGCGGAATCGTCGATGATGAGGACGCGGACTTTTTTGGCCATAGGATCCCCTCAGATGCGCTGGAACACCGTATTCGAAACCTGCTTCAAGGGAAGGTCGAAGCCGGTGATCGATTCCGAGTGACCGATAAACATGTAACCGCCCTTCGCGAGGCAATTGCAGAGACGGGTGAGCACTCCGGCCTGCGTCTGCTTGTCGAAGTAGATCAGCACGTTGCGGCAAAAGATCAGGTGCATCATGTCGCCAACAGGATATTTCTCATCCATCAGGTTCATGCGGGCGAAGCCGACACGGCTGCGCAGCTTCGGCGAGATGCGAACCTCGCGGCGGCCCTGCTGCTTGGCCACCATGACATATTTCTTCTGCAGATCACGCGGCACCGGAGCGACCAGATCTTCCGCATAAATGCCCTTGCGCGCTGTCTGTAGCACATCGGTGGAGAGATCCGTCGCCAGCACATTGTAGGAGACATCGCTGCGGTTCTCGACGAACTCGGCCAGCACCATAGCCATCGTATAGGGCTCTGCACCCGTCGAGCAGGCAGAACTCCATGTGCGGATCGTCCGCAGGCCGCTGTCGGCGAGCGTCGGTAGGGCGACCATCTGCATATATTCGAAATGTTTGGCTTCCCGGAAGAAGTCGGTCTTATTGGTCGTCACGACGTCGATCAGGTAGACAGTCTCCTGGTCGAGACCATCCTCGTTGAACAGGAAATCACAATAGTCGTCGAAGCTCGCATGGCGCGTGGCGCGCAAACGCCGGCGCAGCCGGCCCTCCAGCATCGTCAGCTTCGTCGGCGGCATCTTGATGCCGCTATAGTCATAGATGAACCGTGCCAGCTTGTCGAAATTACGCTTGCTGATCCTGTCACCCGGCAATTGGGTTTCTACCGCTGCCATACTCATAAAACGCGACGCTCCGAACAGGTCTTGAGGGCCTCAGGCGGCCGATTGCAGGACAGTTGCATCCTCGCGCGACAGAAGCCGGGCGAGGTCGACGATGACGACGAAGCCGTTCTCGCGGCGCACGACACCAGCAATATAATCCGACCGCCAGCGTACGCCGATATCGGGTGCAGACTCGATCTGATCGCGACGGAAGGGCGTCACTTCGAAAACGCGGTCGGCAACGAGGCCGAGCGTCAGAAGGCGATTTTCCATCGGAACGTCGAGAACCAGCACCCGCGTGTGCGGCGTCGGCACTGTCTTCGACATGCCGAGCTTCAGGCGCAGATCGATCGTCGGAACGCCCTGGCCGCGCACGTCGCGCAGGCCGAGCAGATAGTCGGGACCATTCGGAATCTTGAATGCTTCCGCATAGTCGAGGATTTCGCGCACCACCTCCACCGGAACGGCGAAGATCTCCTCGCCGAGGCTGAAGGTCACGAATTGGGCTTCCAGAGATGTTGTTGCCATGATCAACCGCTTTCCTTGGATTCGGGCGCCCCGATTATCGGAGACGCCTGTTAACATATTGAAAGGACCCGGATGCTCAGGCGCTTTCCTTGAACTCGGCATCCCCATCATCAGGGCCACCCATGGAGAGGTCGAGAGCAAAGCCCTTGGCGCGGGCCTGCTGGGCGGCGACCGAATTGGCGGCCGTGGTCTTCTTGCCGACCGGCTTGCGGCCTCCGGTCGGAGCGGGCGTGCGCACCGTGACCTTGGCAGCCGGAGCGCGGGACAGGCGGTTGCCGGCCATGTCCACCTTGAAGAAGGCGATGGAGGCCTGCAGTTCCTCAGCCTGGGTCGCCAGCTCTTCGGAGGTCGCCGACATCTCTTCGGAAGCGCCGGCATTCTGCTGGGTCACCTTGTCGAGCTGCTGGATCGCTTCGTTGATCTGGGCTGCACCAATATCCTGCTCGCGGCACGCCGAGCTGATCTCGGAGACCAGTTCGGCAGTCTTGCGGATGTCAGGAACCAGGCGACCAAGCATGTCGCCGGCTTCCTGCGCTGCCTTGACTGTATCGCCGGACATCGCACTGATCTCAGCGGCGGCCGACTGGCTGCGTTCTGCAAGCTTGCGCACTTCCGAGGCGACAACCGCAAAGCCCTTGCCGTGTTCACCGGCACGCGCAGCTTCGACGGCGGCATTCAGGGCGAGCAGGTCGGTCTGGCGGGCGATTTCCTGAACGATGCCGATCTTCTCGGCAATCGTGCGCATCGCAGCCACCGCACGGTTGACGGCATCGCCGGAATTCTCCGCATCCTTGGCGGACTGGCGGGCGATCTTTTCGGTCTGGGCGGCGTTGTCGGCATTCTGCTTGATGTTTGAGGCCATCTGCTCCATCGAAGCAGAAGCCTCTTCAGCCGAAGCCGCCTGTTCGGTTGCGCCCTGCGAGACCTGCTCGGAGCTGGCTGACAGTTCCTGGCTGCCGGACGAGACGTTTTCCGCAGCGGCGATTGCATCAGCGACGACACCACGCAGACGCTCCACCATCTGCTCCAGAGCGATACCCAACGTATCCTTTTCGGACAGAGGTTTCGGAGACACGGTAAGGTCGCCGTTCGAGATCTGGTTGGCGATCTGCGCCGTGTTACGCAGGTTGCCGGTCATCCTCGTCATGGAATTGACCAGGTCGCGGATTTCGTCATTGCTCTTATGCTCGATGTCCTGTTCGAGCTCGCCGATGCTGACGGCATCCGCGAGCTGGACTGCACGCTTGAGGCCACGGGAGATATTGAGCAGGATCCAGATGGCAGCAGCAGAGGATATGATGATCAGACCTATCGTCATCATCACCAGCATGTTGCGCGACTGGGCATACTGGTCGTTGGTAGCGGCGTCGGTTTCGGCGACATTGCCGGTCACGGTGTCGTTCAGCTTGGTGAGAATGCCGAGAAGCTGGGTCGTCACCGCCTGGCCTTCGCCCATCGAAATGACGCCGGCCTGGGTGTTGGATTCGGTGGTGTTCTGCTTGGCGAGGTCGGCAACACGATCCTGCAGCGCCGTCCACTTGCCGTAGAGATCGCCGAACTGAGCCATGCCATTCCTGATGTCAGGGTCTTCCGAAGCGGCAAGGCGAGCCTGCAGTGTCTTGATCTGCTCGCGCTGCTGCGAAATCTCATCGACATAGCCGGCGATCTTGGTCGCATCGGTATTGATGATCGCATCCTTTTCGGCGCGGATGGAACGCATCACGGCATCGGAGAGATCACCGGAATCGCGCAGATTGGCGACCGGACCGGCAACCATGACCGAGATGTCGCTATTCAGCGACGAGAGATTGTAGATCGAAAGACCGGCCATCGCGCAGGTCAGGAGAACGATGAAACCGAACACCAGGCCCAGTTTGAGTTTAATCGTGAAGCGCATTCCAAGACCCCTTTAGGACTGCAGCGGATATCCCGCGAAATGACACATTGTGCCGCCGTAAAAACGCTTCATGCGTTGCCGGCCGAGCCGGTGTGCCCCGGCGCTTCCATGCGCCGGCCGTAACGGGGCCGCTGTTGCCGCGGCCCCAATGCCTGTCCGCCGGGAAGCGCTTACGCGCTTTCCCGGAAATCATCGTCCGCCGTGTCCGGTCCACCCATGGACATGTCCAGGGCAAAACCCTTGGCGCGGGCTTGCTGAGCGGCAACGCCGTTGGCGGCAGCCGCCTTGACAGCCGGCTTGCGAGCTGCGGATGGAGCCGGGCTGCGTGTGGTCACCTTGGCAGCCGGTGCGCGGCCCTGGCGGGCACTCGTTGCGATTGCCTTGCCACCCGCCGTATCCACCTTGAAGAAGGCGATAGACGTCTGCAGTTCCTCGGCCTGGGCAGCGAGCTCTTCGGAGGTTGCAGACATCTGCTCGGAAGCACCCGCATTCTGCTGGGTTACCTTGTCGAGCTGCTGGATCGCCTCGTTGATCTGCGACGCACCGACATCCTGCTCGCGGCATGCAGAGCTGATCTCCGCCACGAGTTCCGCCGTCTTTCTGATGTCAGGCACTAGGCGGCCGAGCATGTCCCCGGCTTCCTGGGCGGCAGTGACGGTATCGCTCGACATGGCGCTGATTTCCGCTGCCGCCGACTGGCTGCGCTCTGCAAGCTTGCGCACTTCCGAAGCGACGACCGCAAAACCCTTCCCGTGTTCGCCGGCACGGGCCGCCTCCACCGCGGCGTTGAGGGCAAGAAGGTCGGTCTGGCGGGCAATTTCCTGAACGATGCCGATCTTCTGGGCGATCGTACGCATGGCTTCGACCGCGCGGGAAACAGCACTTCCGCTCATCTCCGCATCCTTGGCGGATTGCCGCGCGATCTTTTCCGTTTGGGCGGCATTGTCGGCGTTCTGCTTGATGTTGGCTGCCATCTCTTCCATCGAGGAGGAGGCTTCCTCGGCCGCCGAAGCCTGCTCGGTCGCGCCCTGCGATACCTGCTCCGAGCTCGCCGAAAGCTCCTGGCTGCCGGCCGAAACATTCTCGGCGGCTGCAATTGCGTCGGCGACGACATCGCGCAAACGCTCCACCATCTGTTCGAGCGCAGTGCCAAGTGTATCCTTGGCCGAAAGCGGCTTCGGAGACACCGTCAGGTCGCCGGCAGCAATCTGCGTAGCAATATCGGCAGTGATGCGAAGGTTGGCGACCATGCTTTGCATCGCAATGCCGAGCGTATCCTTCGCCGAAAGCGGCTTGACCTCTACCGAGAGGTCGCCTTCTGCGATCTGGTTGGCAACATCGGCGGTGGCGCGCAGGTTGTTCACCATGCCGAGCATGGCGATGCCGAGCGTATCCTTGTCGGAGAGCGGCTTCGGCGTGACGCTGAGGTCACCGTTCGAAATCTCGTTTGCGATGCCAGCGGTATTGCGCAGATTATCCGTCATGACGTTGATCGTGTTCACCAGATCCTTGATCTCGTCGTTGCTCTTGATCTCGACCTTCTGGTTCAGATCGCCGATGGCAACGGCGCTGGCGACGTTCATGATCTTGCGCAGGCCGCTGTTGATGCCGAGCGCGATCCAGAGCGCGGCAGCAAAAGCGATGACGGAAGCGCCGATGGCGATGCCGATCAGCAAATTTCTGGTGTTGCCGTAGAGGATTTCCGTATCGTCGTCGGCCTGGGTCATCGACTTCTGCTGAAGCGCGACGAGCGCCGTAAAGACGTCTTCCAGCTCCGTGACGATGGCGCGAACCTCTCCACCGGAATAGGCCGTGGCCGCTGCCCTGTCGCCACTTTCCTGGATCAAGGCAACTTTGTTGGAACCTTCCACGAAACGTTTGCTCAGCTCGACCAGCCTATCCCACGTCGGCTTGCCGTCAGCCGTTGCAAGCTGCTGGCCGCCTGTCGCGAATGTGAGCATTTCATCCATGCTCTTTGCCGAGTTTTGGAAGTGTTTCTTGGCTGCTTCAGGATCCATTTCCAAAAGGGCGTTCTTCTGCCACCGGATGGCATCGAGTTCGGCAGCTTTGGCTTCCAGCGCCAGCTCCAGTCTTTTTGAAGGACCTGCGATCAGGTTGCCGACGGCATCGTTCAGCGAGCTGAGGCTGATAATTCCAAAGACTGCACTACCCACTAGCAACAATATGACAAAGCCGAACGCGGCTGCGAGCTTGAGCTTGATCGTGATACGCATCGCAATACCCCTATTTGAAAGCGACGGAATAAGTGTGGACCGGTGGTTTCCTGGGCGCGGCGTCACGCAGCAAAAACATTCCGGAGGCGAAGACAGTTATCGAAGAAATTGCGATCTTGCGTCCGGCGTTCCTGGGCACCGAATGCTTGTGGTCAGGGGCCATAAGCCTGGTCCCTGACGGTATTGGAGCGAGAAAGCGCTCAGGCGCTTTCGCGGAAATCATCGTCGCCGGCGTCCGGGCCGCCCATCGACATATCCAGGGCAAAGCCCTTGGCGCGTGCCTGCTGGGCGGCAACCGTATTGGCGGCAGTGGTCTTCTTGCCGGCAGGCTTACGGATTGCTGCCGGAGCCGGGCTGCGGACCGTGACCTTGGCGGCCAGCACGCGGGACTGGCGGTTGCCGGCCATGTCCACCTTGAAGAAGGCGATCGACGTCTGCAGTTCCTCGGCCTGGGAGGCGAGCTCTTCCGAGGTTGCGGACATCTGCTCGGAGGCACCGGCATTCTGCTGCGTCACCTTGTCGAGCTGCTGGATCGCCTCGTTGATCTGGGCAGCCCCGATATCCTGCTCGCGGCACGCCGAGCTGATCTCGGAAACCAGCTCCGCCGTCTTGCGGATGTCCGGCACCAGGCGGCCGAGCATATCGCCCGCCTCCTGGGCGGCTTTCACCGTATCACCGGACATGGCGCTGATTTCAGCGGCGGCCGATTGGCTGCGTTCGGCAAGCTTGCGCACTTCCGAGGCGACGACCGCAAAACCCTTGCCGTGCTCACCGGCACGCGCCGCTTCGACGGCGGCATTCAGCGCGAGAAGGTCGGTCTGGCGGGCGATCTCCTGGACGATGCCGATCTTCTGCGCGATCGTGCGCATGGCGTCGACGGCGCGGGAGACGGCTTCGCCGCTGGCTTCCGCATCCTTGGCCGACTGGCGGGCGATCTTCTCGGTCTGGGCGGCATTGTCGGCGTTCTGCTTGATGTTTGAGGCCATCTCTTCCATCGAGGCCGAAGCCTCTTCGGCGGAGGCGGCCTGCTCCGTCGCACCTTGAGAAACCTGCTCGGAGCTTGCCGAGAGTTCCTGGCTGCCCGCAGAGACGTTCTCGGCAGCCGAAATCGCATCGGCAACGACGCCGCGCAGGCGCTCGACCATCTGCTCGAGCGCAGTGCCGAGCACATCCTTTTCCGAAAGCGGCTTCGGTGAAACGGTCAGGTCGCCGTTCGAGATCTGGTTGGCCACTTCGGCAGTTGTGCGCAGGTTGGTCACCATGCTCTGCATGGCGATGCCGAGAGCATCCTTGTCCGACAGCGGCTTTGCGTCGATCGAGAGGTCCCCCATGGCGATCTTGTCGGCAAGGGCCGCAGTGCTGCGCAAGTTGGCGGTCATGATGTTGACCGTGTCGATCAGATCCTTGATCTCATCATTGGTCTTGATCTCGACCTTCTGCTCGAGATCGCCTTTCGAGACGGCTTCCGCGATGAAGGCAACCTTCTTCAGGCCACGGTTGATACCGAAAGCGATCCAGACCGCGATGGCCGTCGAGAAAACGAACAGCACCACCGCCATGCCGATCAGGGCACTGCTGGAATTGTCGTATTGGACATTCGTCGCTACATCGGTGGCGTGAAGATCTTCAACGATATGATTGTTGAGTTCACCCAGGATCTTCAGGAGATTATCGGTGATCTTGGCACCTTCGCCCATGGAAATCTGAGCGGCATGCGCGTTGCTTTCAGCAGTGTTCTGGGTCGCCAGATCAAGGATCTGGTCCTGCATCCGTGTCCAGTTCGGATAGACCGAACGGAATTCTGCAAGCTTGCTGACGACTGCCGGATTGGTCTCCTTGTCGAGCTCGGCCAGCCGGTCGTCGATAGTCTTCCGTTCCTGCGCGACCGTGTCCCGATATCCGGTGATGGCAGCCGGATCCGTGTTCATAACGGCATTCTTCTCGGCGCGGATCGATGCGGCGACCGCATCAGAAAGCCCGCCCGAATTCAAAAGGTTCTTGGCAGGACCAGCAACGATATCGCTGATGGCGGCATTGAGTGAATAAAGATTGGAAATGGCAAGACCTGCCATCCCAAGCGCCAGTAATATTACGAGACCAAAAGCAATACCTAGCTTCATTTTAATGGTGAAACGCATCTCTATCCCCTGAAAGCGGAAAATACTGTCTCGCAAGGCGGCCCGTGAGCAGATCGCCAGTAAGTAAAACCAATGAAGAGCCAAAAAAGGGGGACAGCGAGTGATTCACTTCCCAGCAGTCGGACATCTAGTGATCACGACGCTAACGCATACACACGTTGCGGGATATTTCGGTCCGAGGCCGCCGAAGCGGCCGCGGAGAGTTTCGGTTGACTGCGAAGCCGCTTAAGCGCTTTCGCGGAAATCGTCGTCACCGGCGTCGGGGCCGCCCATCGACATATCCAGAGCAAAGCCCTTGGCACGTGCCTGCTGGGAAGCGACGGTGTGGCCGTGATTGTGGTTCTGCGTAGCCGGAGCTGGCTTGCGTGGGGCAGCGGCCGGAGCCTTGACCACCTTGGCAGCCGTCTTTGCAGCGATCTTCCGTACGCCAGCACGGGTCGCGCCTGCCGTATCGACCTTGAAGAAGGCGATTGAAGCCTGCAGTTCCTCGGCCTGAGCAGCAAGTTCCTCCGAAGTAGCCGACATTTCTTCCGAAGCACCGGCATTCTGCTGCGTCACCTTGTCGAGCTGCTGGATCGCTTCGTTGATCTGCGAAGCGCCGATATCCTGCTCGCGGCAGGCGGCGCTGATCTCGGAGACCAGTTCGGCAGTCTTGCGGATGTCAGGAACCAGGCGGCCGAGCATTTCGCCGGCATCGCGGGCGGCCTTGACCGTGTCGCTCGACATGGAGGAGATCTCCGCGGCTGCCGATTGGCTGCGTTCCGCGAGCTTGCGCACTTCCGAGGCGACGACCGCAAAGCCTTTTCCGTGTTCGCCAGCACGAGCGGCTTCTACGGCGGCGTTCAGGGCGAGCAGGTCGGTCTGGCGGGCAATCTCCTGAACGATGCCGATCTTCTCGGCAATCGTGCGCATTGCATCGACGGCGCGGTTGACGGCATCGCCGGAAGCTTCCGCGTCCTTGGCGGACTGGCGGGCGATCTTCTCGGTCTGAGCGGCGTTGTCGGCGTTCTGCTTGATGTTGGCAGCCATCTGCTCCATCGAAGCAGAGGCCTCTTCAGCGGAAGCCGCCTGTTCGGTCGCACCCTGCGAAACCTGCTCGGAGCTGGCCGACAGTTCCTGGCTGCCCGAAGAAACGTTGTCGGCGGCAGACAGGGCATCGGCGACGACACCGCGAAGGCGTTCGATCATGATATTGACGTTGCCGAGCAGTTCGCCGATTTCGTCATGCGTGGTGATTTCGGCCATCTTCGTCAGGTCGCCTTCGGCAACTTCGCGGACAACGGTGTTGGCACGGCTGAGACCCTTGCTGATGGTATTCGCAATCCAGAAGGCAGTGAGGACAGCAATCAGCAACGCTGTCGCGGCAACCGCGATCATCATCGTGCGCGTCGTGCCGTACTGCTGCTCGGCGTTGTCATCCGCATCCTGCATGCGCTTTTTTTCTAGCGCCAGAATTTCATCGAGTGTGGAGTCGATCGCGTTGGCTGCCTGGCGAGCCGTCGTGACCGAGACAGTGTTGGCACCATCCGTATTGCCGCCCTTGATGAAATCGCGGATCTGGTCGTCGGCGTCATTGAATGTCTTGGAGAGTTCGGCAACGCGTTCCCAACGCGCTTTGCCTTCCTCGGTCGCAAGCTTCGTCACGGCAGCGAATGCATCGGCGAAGTCCTTGCGGGCCTGGTTGCCCTTTTCGATTGCACCGGAAGCATCGTCGTCATTGCGTGCTGTCAGAAGGTTCTTCTGCTGGCGGATGGCTTCGAGCTGGGCGATATTGATCTGTTGCGCCAGGTCCAGGCGCGCGGCGGGGCCTGCAAGAAGATTGCCGATCGTATCGTTCAGCGAACCGAGGCTGAAGATACCGTAGGCAGCGGTGCCTATCAGCATAAAAATGATGAAGGTGAACGCGCTCACCAGTTTGGTCTTGATCGTCAATCGCATCGTCTTAACCCCTCAATGATTGGCCCCCGGCTAGTTGACGGCCCCCGCCGTCTCATGCCTCGATGAGAAAATCGCCTGCAAATTCGGAAGGATGATGAACTCGCCCCCCCTCTTGACCAGGCAGTTGATGTAATCTGCGCGCCAGCGCATACCCACGCTTGGCGGCGGTTCGCTGGCGCCTTTCGTCAAGGTCGTCACCTCGTTCACCTTGTCGGTACGCATTCCGACGAGAGTCTGCTCCCCCTGCAGATCGACCTCGATGACGATGATGCGGCTATCGATCGTCGCTTCCGAAGCTTCCATCCCAAAGGCGAGACGAAGATCGGCAAGCGGAATGACCTTGCCGCGGAAGTTGATGACGCTGGCGACGAAGGGCTGGCTGCCCGGCACCGCAGTCTCGGGAAGCAGATCCAGGATCTCCTGGACTATGACCGCTTCCAGCGCGAAGGTTTCGCCATTGAGATCGAAGGTCAGAACTTCGATTTCGTCGGCGTAATTCCAGTGCTTGTCGAATTTTTCGGCTGTTGCTGCTGTGCTCATCCTGCCACGCGCAATTGCGCCTCCTGTTGCTGACCCGCGGCAACGAGATGCCCGACGTCAAGAATGAGGGCGACGCTGCCGTCGCCGAGAATGGTGGCGCCAGAGAAGGTCGCCACGTCGTTGTGCAATTTCGACATCGACTTGATGACCGTCTGGTGGTCGCCGATAATCTGATCGACCACGAGGCCGACACGTTCGGTGCCCGTCGAGATGACGACCACCTTCTGATGCACGTCCGGCTTGGTGCCGGTGCGGAAGAGATCGCGAAGCCTCAGGAACGGCACCAGGCTGTCGCGCAGCGAGATGAAGCTGCGCCCACGCGAGCGGAGGTCTTCTTCCAGCGACAGTTCGAGGCATTCCTCGACCGCCGAGAGCGGGATGACGTAACGGCCGGAACCGACACGAACGAGCAGGCCATCGATGATGGCGAGCGTCAGCGGGATGCGGAGAGAGACTTCCGAGCCCTGCCCCGGCAGGCTGACGATCTCGATCGCGCCACGCAGCGCCTCGACTGTCTTCTTGACGACGTCCATGCCAACGCCCCGACCGGAGAGATTGGTGATCGTTGCAGCAGTGGAGAAGCCCGGCGCGAAAATGAGCTGCAGCAGTTCCTGATCGGAAAGCGGCTGGCCGGGCGCAATCAGGCCCGAAGATTCCGCCTTGGCGCGAACCCGCTCGCGGTTGATGCCGCGGCCGTCATCCTTGATCGAGATGATGACTTCGCCGCCGGACTGGTGGGCGGACAGCGTCACGGTACCGGCTTCCGTCTTGCCTGCGCCAAGGCGTTCGGCTGGCGGCTCGAGGCCATGGTCGATCGAATTGCGGACCAGATGGACAAGCGGATCGGCAAGACGCTCGATGACGGTCTTGTCGACTTCGGTCGTTTCGCCCTCGGTGACGAGTTCGATGACCTTGCCGGTTTCGCGGGCGAGATCGTGTACGAGGCGACGGAAGCGCGAGAAGAGCGTTCCGACCGGCACCATGCGCAGCACCATCATCGTGTCGCGCAGCTCACCGGAGAGACGTTCGATTTCTTCCGAAACCGAGCGTAGGGCAATATCCGAACTGGAGCTTGCCAGCTGGCTGAGGCGCGACTGGGCAATGACGAGTTCGCCGACACGGTCCATCAGCTCGTCGAGCCGCTCTGCCGGAACGCGGACGTTTTCCTGTGCCTTTGCCTGGGCTGCCGCCTGAACAGGCGCTGGCGTTTCACGCTTCACCGGAACCGCCTCGACCGGGCGGAATTCTGGAGCAGAGGCGGGCACCGGTGCGACAGGTGCTGCGGCAACCGGAACGTCCGGAGCAGGAGCGACGTCCGTCTTTGTCTCGGCCGGTGCGGCTTGCGGGCCGGAGATTTCCTGAACGTCGAGCTCCATGTCATCCATGACGAAGATGAACACGTCGTCGATGGCCGAACGGTCCTGTTCGCTTGTCAGAATGACGTCCCAGGAAACGTAAAGCTCAGTCGGGACCAGATTATCGAGCGGCGGAATGCCTGATGTGTTTGCACGGACTGTGCATTCGCCGAGATCGCGCAGTTCATCCAGAAGGCCGAGCGGGTTGGTGCCGTTGGCCATGGAATTTGCCGGCAGGCTGAAACGGATGCGCCAGGTCGTTTTCTTCTTGGTGGGAGCGGCGACGGCAGGGGCTGCAGCGGCAAGCGCGACAGCCTCCTTGACTTCGGCCTTGCCGCCGACGGCGGCCTGGAGCTGGGCAAGCAGCTTGTGGCCGGTATCGCCGTGATCGGCATCGGGCTGTTCGACGAGGGCGCGCATATGATCCTGCGCGGCAAGAACGGCGGCGACGAGCTCGGCGGTTGCCGGAACCTCACCCTTGCGGACACGGTCGAAGGCCGTTTCGCAATGATGGGTGAAAGCGGCAAGCGCCTCGAAGCCGAACATCGCACCCGAGCCCTTCAACGTATGAAGGCCGCGGAACACGGCGTCGACGAGGTCCTTGTTTTCGAGGTCGTGGTTGAGGTCGAGAAGGCCGGCTTCGATCGCCTCGAGGCATTCGGCCGCTTCGGTACGGAATACTGCGACTGGATCAAGCGAGCTCATCTGCCAAGAACCTTCTTCACGATCTTAACGAGATTTTCCGGATCGAACGGCTTGGTGAGCCAGCCAGTGGCACCGGCGGCCTTGGCGCGGGCCTTGAGGTCCGCATCGGATTCCGTCGTCAGGAAGATGATCGGCACGCCGGCCTGAGCGGGCAGCTTCCGCAATTCTTCGATCATCGTCAGCCCGTCCATGACAGGCATATTGAGGTCGGTGACGATCAGGTCGAAATTGCCGCTCTTGGCTGTTGCCAGACCCTCGGCGCCATTGACGGCTTCGGTGACCGTGTAGCCGGCATTGGTCAGCGTGACCTTGGTAGTCAGGCGGATGCTGGCGGAATCGTCGACGGTCAGGATGTTTGCGCTCATAACGTCACCTCTTTATGCAACCAGAACTTCTTGTCTTCTTCATCGAAGGCCTCGGTAAATCCGGCCCGCTCAAGGACCTTGAGAAGCGGACCGCTGGCCGGAGCCGAAAGGGTAAAAGTCTTGCCTTCGGCCTTTGCCTGACGGCGGGCGGCTTCGATGAGCTGAAGAAAACTCAGATCCGCTTGCGTGTTTTCGGGAAGACTTAGAGTAATATTATTATTGCCGCGAAATCGATCAATAATATTCGAATATACTTCCGAAGCATTACGAATGCTCAGAACTTCCGGAAGGGATATAGATTCACAATATTGTGCCTGAGTATCCAATGCAGCCTCCATGGTCGGAGAAATACTTAACGACCATAAAAGGACTCTCATGACAGGCTTAACAGTGCGTAAACGGCGGTTGTAGGAAAGTGCAATTACCGCGAGTCTGGACTCCCTGAATTATCATCCAGGATAACTTATACTGAAGCTTTCTCATATGGTAAAATACCATGAAAAAACAGATAGATAAGCTGGACCCGCCGCAGAACCTATCAATTCTTGCCGAATGCCTTCATAGGTTGTTAATCACAACGTTTACGAGTCTGTGGCGTTTACCTGCCGTTTCCATCCTGCCCGTAAAAATAGAGTCAAATTGCCTGTGTTTATAAGTAAAGGTACAAAAGTGGCAAACGCGACGGCATCAGCACAGACTGCGCACTACGCATCAGGTTCGGATATCAGCCGCACCCTGGAATCGGCCCGCGCCCAGGTCGAGGAACGCTTCCTCGAAGGTGGCACCGTCCTGCTGTCCGTGATGGATGTCCTCAATCGTCTGTTGACGTCACTGGATCAGATCACCAAGGCGCTGGACAACAATGAGGCGAGTGACACCAGCGCCGATCTCAATGCGACCGTCCAGAATCTGATCGAACTTCCTGGCGCTGAGGAAAACCGCCAGCAGGCTCTGGCGGCACTTGCCCAGACCGGCTCGGAACTGCACCGGCATGTCGCGGATATGCAGGAAACGATGCGCTATTTGCGCACCTTCGCGGTCACGGTAAAGATAACGGGTGCAGGCCTCGCCGAATTCGCGGGCTTCGCCCAGGAAATCCTCGAGCGCATCTATTCGGGGACGGACGAAGTCAATCGCTTCGCCACCCATCTCGACAGCCTGCAGAAGGAGGTTAAGCTCGCCCTCTCCTTTGGCAACAGTCTCTCCAAAAGCTATGCCGACACGGTTCCTGCCGTCGCCAGGGCGCTTAAGGACGACGCAAAGAAGATTGCCGATCACCGCCAGAACCTCGGCGCCATCGCCCGAGACGTAGGCGCCATCGCTCGCGGCGTACAGGGCAAGGTCGCATCTACGCTTTCGGCGCTGCAGATCGGTGATATCACCCGTCAGCGCATCGAGCATGTGCAGAACACCTTTTCGCTGCTGGAGGATTTCTTCGCGAGCGAAGACGGCGCCAAGCTTGATGGCGATGCGCACAAGCGGCTGCAGAACGTCATTCACCACCTGACGGCCGCGCAGATGGCAGACATGTGCACCGACTTCCAACGGGATTCCCGCAATGTCGTAAAGACCATCGCGAGCTTCAGCCAGGATACGCAACAAATTCTGAGGTTGCGCGACCAGATGAGCGGTCAGAGCGACGGCAGCGGCGGCAATTTCATGCGTGCGCTGGAATCAAGCGTCTCTGCTGCCCACGAGATCGTCAAGCAGGTCGATACGGCAAGCCGTCAAGCCGACCAGGTCAGTCAGTCGACGCTCGGCACGGCCGCAACGCTTCTGCAGTCCATCGAGGCGATCCGCGCGGTCAAGACTGATATCCACTATATGGCGCTGAATACCAACCTGCGCTGCAGCCGTCTCGGTGAAGAAGGCAAGTCGATCAACGTCGTTACCGCCGAGTTGCGCATCTTTGCCGGCAAGCTCGATGATTCAGCCGATGCCATCGTCAATGGCCTGCCGGCGCTCGAGGCTTCGGCCGGACGTGTCGCCCCTGCTGCCGGCACCAAGAATGGAGGCCTTGCCGAAAGCCTCACCTCGGCCGTCGGCACGATCCGCGCTGCTGCCAACCTCATGGAAGACGAGCTCAAGGTACTTGCCGAACATGGCCGCGAGGTCGCGACCAAGATCAACCTGCTGATCGGCAAGCTCGATTTCCAGCATGATCTCGGCGACGTGCTCGCCCGCTGCGCCGACGTGCTGGAAACCGTGGCCGGCGACCAGATCGCCGATATTTCCGACATTGCCGAAGCAATCGCCCCGCTCGACCGCAGGATCTTCAAGCTCTACACCATGGTACAGGAACGAAATGTCCATCGCGACATCATTCCCGCCACCGAGGAAACAACCGCAGCGGCTCCTGCTGAGCCCGCCAAGGCCCAGAGCGACGAGGATCTGTTCGAGGACGCCCTTTTCTAGAAAGACCGCGGGTTAGTTGATGCGGCGGAACTTGTTCGCCGCTTCAATCGCCGCCTTCTGCTGGTCGTCCTCGATGCCGAGATAGAAATCCTCGAGCGACGGGTCGCTCAACCCTGCCCGCCGCGACAGGACATACCATTTGGCAGCCTCGACCGGATCTGGCGCCGTACCGATCGCATTGATGTAGAGATGCGCGAGCTTGTTTTGTGCAGCGACATTGCCCCTATTGGCGGCAATCTTCAGCCATTCGAAGCCGCGCACGTAATCCTTCGGCCCGCCGACGCCGTTGACCAGCCAGATACCCATGTCGAGTTGGGCCGTATCGAAGCCCGCTCGCGCCGCGCGCGCCATCCACTCGCGGGCCAGCTGCTTCTTGTCTTCGGGCAGGTCTGGTACCTGCTGATAGATCTGCGCTACCGCATATTGCGCGTCTGCGATGCCCTGCTCCCCCGCCTTTTCATAATAAGGCAGGGCAAGTTTCAATCCCTTGTCGCCGGGATTGTCGGCAACGAGCGTCTGCGCCCAATTGAATTCTGCGGATGAATTTCCGGCATCGGCCGCCTTGCGCATATATTCGTCGGCCTTCGCCTTGTCGCGCGTGACGTTATTGCCCTCCATGAGGAGCAACGCATATTTGAACATGGCAGTCGGATCGCCGCCCTCCGCCGCCTTGCCGTACCAGAAGGCGGCGTTCTTCATGTCCCGCTTAACGCCGAGGCCCTGCGACAGGATTTCGGCGATCAGGGTCTGGGCCGCTGGATCGCCGAGTTGCGCCCGTGGCAGCGCCTTGTCCATAGCGGTCAGATAATAGCCACGCTGATAGGCGCCGAACGCCTCGTCGATTTGACCCTTATATTCCTTTTCAGGTGGCAGGTCGGGCAGCTTCGCGCCCATGCGATCGAAAACCCCGACACCATCAGACGGCACAATACCCTGCGGCTGCGCTCGGTCGGTACGGAATGTCTGGCTGGGTGTCGCCGAGGGCTCGGTAGTCGCCTCATTTGCCTGCGCCGGCGCAAATTCCGGCCGGACCGCCAGCAAGACGGTCATACAAAGGAGAGCGCATCTCGAAAAGCGGGCGGGGATCGGCATAGGCGCGATATCAATCCTCAAACCGTGGCGCTTTTTCGTCAAGCAAGGCATTGATCTGAGCCACGATCGAGGGCGCCTGAGCCGGCTCGGCAAACACGCCCATGCGCATCGCCACAAACTCGGCCCCAGTCTCCGCAACGGCAAGCGCGGAAGCCGGATCAGTGCCGCCCATGACGATGCACGGGATTTCGATCATCGACGCCCACCACTCGGCAAGCGCCAGGTTCTTCGGATGCGCCTCCGGCTTGATGTCGCCGTCGAGCTTGCCGAAGAAGATATAGTCGGGCCGTTCCTCGCCGACTGCGAGCGCTGTATGCCGGTCGGCGGCATTGCCGCCGCCGACGATCAGCTTGTCCGCATAACGATCGATCGCGTCGGCAATCTCGCTTGCCGGTCCGGCAATGTGCAGGCCATCGGCCTTCGAACGGCCGACAACGCGGCTGTCGCCTGCGATCAGCGCCGCGGCACCAGCATCCTGAATGACGGGCACGAGCTTTTCAGCGTGTCTCTGGAAGCTGCCGTCATCGAGACCGTATTGCGGCAGGATAACGGACGCAACATCGCCGCCCTTCAACGCATCGGCAACGATCTTCGCCCTTTCATCGGCATCGGCGATATCAGGCACAACGAGAACAAGGCGGCAGCGGTTTTCCGGTTCGGTCATGAAGTCTTTCCATCTGCGGCGGTTTTTCCTGCTCTATGGCGGATCCGCACTCGTTTTGAGTGAGTAATTCCGATAGAGGGGGCTTGCAAGGGGAGGAACTTCAAAAGCATGCCGCAAGATCTGTCATTCTACTACGCCGCAATCCCGGCTGTCATTCTTGTCGGGCTTGCCAAAGGCGGGATGGGCGACGCTTTGTCGCTGATCGGCCTTCCCTTTCTCGCCCTCGTCGTAGCACCCGTCGAAGCCGCCGCGATCCTGCTCCCCATCCTCGTCTTCATGGACATGATATCGCTGGTCATCTGGCGCCAGCACGGCGACTGGACGACGCTGAAGATCATGCTGCCGGGCGCCCTTCTCGGCATTGCTTTCGGCTGGGCCACCTCTGCTCTCGTGCCGGGCAGCATGCTGCGCATTCTCATCGGCGCCGTCACCGTTGCCTTCTGTCTGCGTTATTTCTGGAACAATTTCGGCCCCGGCAAAGGTATAGTCATCCCGCCACGACCTCAGCGCCCGGTGCTGGCAAGCCTTTGGGGCACGTTTTCCGGTTACGGCAGCTTCGTTGCCCATGCCGGCGGCGCGCCTTTCCAGATCTACGCCCTGCCGCTCAAGCTGCCGCCACGCGAATTCACCGGCACCAGCGTGCGCTTCTTCGCCATTCTGAACGCTGTAAAGCTCGTTCCGTATTTTGCGCTCGGCCAGCTCGACACCCGCAACCTTCTGGCCTCTGCCACGCTCTTGCCCTTCGCCCCGCTGGCAACGATTGCCGGTGCATGGTGTGTGCGGCGCATGAAGCCGCAGATATTCTACCCCTTCATGTATGTCATGGCGCTGATCGCTGCTTTCCTGATCCTGCGCGAAGGCTTGCTCGAATAGGGTTGTGTTCCGTTGCGATGCACAATTTCCTTGCTGCAAGAGCCTGTTTGACGTAGCTTTTTGTGATGTCGAACACGGACCCCTTCGCTGCGATTGCCGATCCGAACCGGCGGTTCTTGCTGGAGGAATTGCGGCGCGCGCCGAAGACGGTCAATGAGCTTGCCGAGGGCCTACCGATCAGTCGTCCTGCCGTGTCGCAACACCTGAAAGCGCTGCTCGAAAGCAACCTCGTTTCCGTGACCTCGGAAGGAACGAAGCGCATTTACACGGTCAATAACCGTGGCTTCGACAAGCTCAATCTCTGGCTGGATCAGTTCTGGGCCTAGGGCGCCCCTCATCGTAAAAACGCCAGCCCGATGCCGCATGCAAGGGACTGGCGCTTGATTTCGGTTATTCACCGGGTCTTGCTTGATGGTCTAGAAAATTGGGGAATTTACCTTTTCTTTCACAAGACAGATGTCCGGCGATAGCCTGGAAAGATCAATGGACGGATGACTTGAGACGCTCGATCTCGTCCTTGATGCGCAGCTTACGGCGCTTGCATTCGGCAAGTTCAGTATCGGAAATAGAGGGAGATGTTCTCAGGGCATGCAACTCCTCCTCGAGAGCGACATGCTTTTTCTGGAGCGATTCAAGATGAGCTTGAACAGTCATTTGACCCTTCCTTCCTCTTACCCTTCCCCAGCCATCCATTGCTGGAGATCCAAGGTGTCAACCAGCGGACTGTGACACATTTTTAAAGGCTTGTCGAAGGCCAAAAGATGGAGACTAAGCGGCAAATTCATGATCAACACTAACTTCCCGTTACCTCTATTTGGTGATAGGAGCTTGCGGAAATTATCGGCAGACCGGACAAGGTCCGAAGACGACTATGGGGAATATAAATGGCCGATCAGGAACAGGCGGAAATCAGGCTCATGGTGGCGCGTCTGCGCCAGGAGCACGAGGATTACGACGCCGCGATCAACGCCATGATTGAGACGGGCTGCGATGCCCTGCGCATCCAGCGCATGAAGAAGAAGAAGCTGGTCATCAAGGACAAGCTCTCCAAATTAGAAGACCAGATCATCCCTGATATCATCGCCTGAAGGAACGATTGTGACGATGACAGACAGACCACCAGTCGCCATTATCATGGGCAGCCAGTCCGACTGGGAAACCATGAAGAATGCTGCCGATACGCTGGAGGCGCTGGAAATCGAGTATGATGCGCGCATTATCTCGGCTCATCGCACACCCGACCGGCTCGTAACCTTCGCCAAGGGCGCACGTGCCGAAGGCTTCAAGATCATCATCGCAGGCGCAGGCGGCGCGGCGCACCTTCCGGGCATGACGGCGGCAATGACGCCGCTGCCGGTCTTCGGCGTGCCCGTGCAGTCAAAGACAATGTCCGGCCAGGACAGCCTGCTGTCCATCGTTCAGATGCCGGGCGGCATCCCCGTCGGCACGCTTGCCATCGGCAAGGCCGGCGCGATCAATGCAGCACTTCTTGCTGCGGCAGTCCTTGCCCTCTCGGACGAGGAAATCGCAGAGCGCCTCGACGAATGGCGCGAGCGCCAGAGCGCCTCCGTCGCCGAATATCCGATGGACGATCTCTGATGGTCAGGACAATAGGCATCATCGGCGGCGGCCAGCTCGGCCGCATGCTTGGCATGGCCGCAGCCCGGCTGAACTTCCGCACAATCATATTGGAGCCGCAGGCCGACAGCCCTGCCGCTCAGCTCGCCAACCAGCAGATCGTCGCCGCCTATGATGACCCATCAGCGCTCGCCGAACTGGCTGGGCTCTGCGATGTCGTAACCTACGAATTCGAGAACGTGCCCGTCGCCGCTGCCGAAATGCTGGCAAAGAGAGTGCCCGTCTATCCCCCGCCGAGGGCATTGGAAGCTGCGCAGGACCGGCTCGTCGAAAAGCGCTTCATCAATGGTTGCGGCATCCCGACGGCTCGTTTCCATGCCATCGACAGTCAGGCCGATCTCGATTCGGCGCTAGCGGATTTCGGCAGCCAGGGCGTACTCAAGACCCGCCGCCTCGGTTATGACGGCAAGGGCCAGAAGGTCTTCCGGTCAGCAGCCGACAGTGCTGAGGGCGCCTATGCGGAACTTGGCTCGGTGCCGCTCATCCTCGAAAGCTTCGTCGCCTTCGAACGCGAGGTCTCGATCATCGCCGCCCGCGCCACCGACGGCACTGTGCTCTGTTTCGACCCGGCCGAAAACGTGCACCGCAACGGCATCCTGCATACGTCGACAATTCCGGCGACAATCTCCGCCGCCACCGCCGATGCGGCGCGCAAGGCTGCCGAACAGATTCTCACCGCGCTCGATTATGTCGGCGTCATCGGCATTGAGTTCTTCGTGCTGGCCGATGGCAGCCTGATCGCCAACGAGATGGCGCCGCGCGTACACAATTCCGGCCACTGGACGGAAGCCGCCTGCATCGTCTCGCAATTCGAGCAGCATATCCGCGCCGTCGCCGGCCTGCCGCTCGGCAATCCGCGCCGCCATTCCGATTGCGTGATGCAGAACCTGATCGGTGACGATATCCTTGCCGTTCCGGACTGGCTGAAGCGTGACGACACGCTGGTGCACCTCTACGGCAAGACCGAGGCGCGCGTCGGCCGGAAGATGGGCCACGTGACGACGCTGACGGGCAAAGCCTGCTGAGCCGTTTGCCCGGCCGGCACCTGAAACCCACGGAAAAAAGCCTTCACGTGGTTGACACAAGGCGGAGGTCGGGTTATCTGCTCCCCCACCTAAAGAGCGCGCCCAGCCGGCGCGCTTTTGATTGTTAAAAGACACGGGCGAATGTGAATTCCCCCAGAAACATCGCGGATCAGAAAAATGAAGATCAAGAATTCGCTCAAGTCGCTCAAGGCGCGTCATCGTGACAACCGTCTCGTTCGCCGCAAGGGCCGCATCTACATCATCAACAAGCAGAACCCGCGCTACAAGGCTCGTCAGGGCTGATTGCGCGTATCCGGTTTGCCTGCCCTCAGGCGGGCATATCGGTTGGTCGCTTCGGTGATCACGCCAAATTTGTTTGATCTTCAGCGATGGCGGGCTAATATGTCCGCCATGCGCTTTTTTGCCTTGACCTCAGCGGCTCTGCCGCTTGCCCTCACCCTGTTCGCTCCTGCTCTTCCCGCTATGGCTCAGCAGAAGGACGTTATCGTCGAACAGCCGGCCGATTCCGATTCGTCTCCCAAGCAACGGCTCGACCAGCTCTATGGGCAGCTGAAGCGTGAGCGCGACCCCGACAAGGCAAGCAGCATCGCCAATCAGATCCGCATGGAATGGAACGATTCCGACAGCGCGACGATCAATCTCCTGATGCAATGGGCCGACAAGGCGATCGAGGAAAAGCGCAATCCGGCAGCGCTCGATTTTCTCGATGAAGCCATCGCCCTGAAACCCACCTATGCCGAAAGCTGGAACCGTCGTGCAACGCTGAACTTCGTGCTCGGCAACTATCGCAAATCGATGGCCGATATCGAACAGGTGTTGAAGATCGAGCCCCGCCATTTCGGCGCCCTGTCAGGCATGGCGGCTATCCTCGCCACCACGGGCAATGACCAGATCACCCTCAAGGCCTGGGAGCGCGTTCTGGATGTCTACCCCGCCGATCGCACCGCGCAGGAGCAGGTCAGCACGCTCTCGGAAAAGCTTGCCGGCAGCCGCACCTGACAGATCCGGCGCGCACTTGACGGCGTAGGAAGGCGCACAATCTTAGCTCAATGATATCGTCACTGTGCGGTTAGTGCCATGCTTGCCGAAATCTCTGCCCTCCTCGCCCCCATCGCCGCCGCCATCGGCTATTCCTCCTACAAGGCCCGCCAGTTCGAACACGCCTATCCCAATATCGGCGAACTGACTGATATCGGCGGCTATAGCTTGAATGCCGTGCATGTTCCGCGCCCAGACACTGCCGATCTTCCGCCGCTGGTCTTCATTCATGGAGCAAGCGGCAATTTGCTAGACCAGACCGGCGCCTTCCGCGAACCACTGGAGGGCCGCGCCGAGATGCTCTTCGTCGATCGACCCGGTCACGGCTACTCGGAACGTGGCGGGCCGGAAAACGCGCTGCCCTCAGGCCAGGCCGATGCCATTGCCAAGCTGATGGAAAAGCGCGGCATCGAAAAGGCTGTTATCATCGGCCATTCCTTCGGCGGCGCAATCGCCGCGGCCTTCGGTGTCCACCATCCCGACAAGACAGCCGGCCTGCTGTTCCTCGCGCCGGCCTCCCATCCATGGCCAGGCGGCATCGACTGGTATTATCATGTCGCGACAACACCGCTTGTCGGCTGGCTCTTCAATCATGCGGTCGTCGTGCCCCTCGGCCTGCAGCGGTTGGAACGCGGGACGCTGAACGTCTTTCATCCCAATCCGCGACCCCTCGATTACGTCGCCAAGACTGGTCCGTCGCTGGTGCTGCGGCCGCGCGCCTTTTACAACAACGCCAGCGACTTCAAACGGCTCCATGAATATCTGACGGCCAACGCGCCACACTATTCCGAAATCTCAGCGCCAACCGTCATCATCACCGGTGACAAGGACGAGATCGTCTGGGAGCATCTGCATTCGCGTGGATTGGCGCGGGATATCAAGGGGGCGGAACTTATCATGGTCAGGGGCGTCGGCCACAAGCCTGACTATCTTGCAACCGACGTCGCCATTGCCGCCATGGAGAAGATTGCCGGCAAGGCGCGTGACCTTGCGGCGATTGCCCGCAAGGCGGAAGAGCGGCTTGCCGGCTCTTCCATCAATCAGACGGTTGGAACGGTACCGCCGTCGATCGTATATTCCGCGCCATGAATGGAGGCGGCGCGGGGCGAGGCCAGGAACGCCACGAGCTCCGCCACCTCTTCCGGGCGGCCCGGCCGGCCGATCGGTATGCCGCCCAGCGATTCCATCAGCAGCCTGCGGCCACCATCTTCATCGGTGCCCGCCTCATCAGCGATGCGCCGGATCAGGGCGGTGGCAGCCGTGGTCTCGATGAAACCCGGCGCGATCGTATTCACCCGAACGCCCTTCGGCCCGACCTCTTTCGACAATCCCTTGCTGTAATTCGACAATCCTGCCTTGGCCGCCGCATAGGCGAGTGTGGCTTCATATAGCGGCAGCCGCCTCTGGATCGAGGAAATATGGATGATGACGCCGTGGCCGCGCTCGATCATGCCGGGCAGGAATGCCCTGTCGAGCCGCACCGGCGCGAGCAGATTGGCATTGATATCCGCCTGCCAATGCGCATCCGTCAGCGCAGCAAAACCGCCGCTTGGTGCCGATGAACCGCCGACATTGTTGACGAGAACATCGAGACCGCCGAAGACCTCCAGCACCCTCGACGCGACGCTATTCACGCCTTCCGCCGTGCCGATATCTGCCTGAATGAAGAGCGCCGGCACCTGCCCCTCGGGCAGCGGCGAACGTGCGGTCGTCGCGACCCGTGCGCCGGCTGCGGAAAGTCGCCGCACGATCGCTTCACCCATGCCCTTCGTGCCGCCTGTGACAAGAACACGCTTGCCGATGAACTCGTTCGGATCGAACGAAAATGCCGATACGACAGTCATGCACTGATCTCCAGATGCGTGATTATGCCGCCGGCAAGCGTGAAGTGATAGTATAGTGTGACAGGGCTACCCGGAAAATTCCCGGAGACCAGCGCAGCCACAACCGGCTTGTCTGCGTCGCCGGAAATCTCCCTGGCATCGACCGTCACACCATATTTGCGCGTCGTCTCCTCCATCCATTCGCGGATGTCGACATGACCGCGCCTGTCGTCGCCCTCATCGCGCACGCTGGCATCTGCCGCAAAGCAGGCAAGCATGCCGTCGATATCCTTCTGATTCTTGGCGGCGTAATAGGCGGCCAGCGGTTTCGGAAGCTCGATACTCATTCGGAAACTCCTCTTCGGTTGCTTCGCGAAAAGAATGGGCATAGGCTTACCAGATGACAAGAACCTACAAAAAAGTCAGGTACTTACCTGAAAGTAAGGTACTGCGATGACACCCTATTCCGCAGCGACCGGCGTCGAAAACGTGCTGAAGATTCTGGAAGGGCGATGGAAGCTCATCATTCTTTTCCACCTCTTCGGCGGCAAGGTGCTGCGCTTTTCCGATCTCGAACGCGCCATTCCCGCCATCTCGCAAAAGATGCTGATCCAGCAGCTCCGCCAGATGGAAAACGACGGTATCGTGCTGCGCATCGTCCATCATCAGGTGCCGCCCAAGGTGGAATATCGCCTGACGGATTGGGGTCAGGCCCTTTGCCCCGCTTTGGACGCCCTGCTGAAATGGGCGACCCTGAGGGACAAGGACCTGACCGGCATGGTTTTCGCACCCGAGGAAGCCGTCGACGGTACTGTCTGAGCGTTCAAGCCGCGAGGTGAATGCCACCATCGCAGGTCAGGACGTGACCGCTCACGAAGCCGTTCGAGACCAGGAAAGCGACGGCCTTGGCGACATCATCGGGCTGGCCGATGCGACCGACCGGCGTGCGCCCGGCAAAATCCTGGAACACTGCCTGACGCTGTTCGGCTGGCAGGAAATCCCACCACGGCGTATCGATCACACCAGGCGAAACGCCATTCACGCGCAGTGGCTTCAACTCGGCAGCAAGCACCCGCACCATCGCCTCGATCCCCGCATTGATGGCGGCAAGGCCTGCAGTTCCCGGCATCGCGGCCTGCGCACTAACGGCGGACACGAAAGTAATGCTGCCGTCTGGCCGCAGGAACGGCAGAGCCGCCTGCGCCGTCGCCGCATGCGGGATGAGCTTCGTCTGGAAGCCGGCAACCAGGTCGGCCATGTCAAGCGTCGCGAAGGGACCGGCGCCATGGCCGCTGCCCAGCGCCAGCACGAGATGATCGAAGGATCCGAGACTTTCGAAGGCCTGCTTCACCACGACGGGATCTCGGGCATCGATGGCGATCATTCCGATCTCGCCGGAAAGATGATCAGCCGATGCCTTGAGCTTCGCCTCGTCCCGTGCAGCGATGGTGACCCGAAACCCTTGTTCCAGAAGCAGTCTCGCCGAGGCGAGGCCGATACCGGAAGAGCCGCCGATAACGACTGCGTGCTGCAATGACATGAGAATACTCCTTTGGATGATCGAACTTCCGGCTTTCGTTGCCGGGTGCGCTCTCATCTTGCGGAGTCCCAAAATCGCAAATAGGCCTGATTTTATCCTGGTATCGATACTGATATGATCGTTGCGATGGATCAGAAGCTGGACACGTTCGAAGCCCGCCGTCGCGAATTCGCGGCCTTCCTGCGCTCGCGCCGTGAGCGCCTCCGCCCGGCCGATGTCGGCCTGCCCGACGGTTTTCGCCGCCGCACGCCGGGGCTCAGGCGCGAAGAGCTCGCCATGATCGCCGGTGTCGGCACCACCTGGTACACCTGGCTGGAACAGGGGCGCGACATCCGCCCCTCCCCGCAGGTGCTGAATGCGCTCTCGGATGCGCTTCGTCTTGATGAGGCCGAACGCCTGCATCTCTTCACCCTAAACAGCCGCCAGTCGCCGCAGCCGCTTTCGTCAGCGGCGGAAGTGGTCGATGAGCCGCTGCGCCGGATGCTGGATAATCTGACTCAGCAGCCGGCCTATGTGCTGGGTCGCCGCTGGGACGTGCTGGCCTGGAACCGTGCCGCCGATCTGCTCTTCGGCGGGTATGACCGGCTGGGGCCGGACGAGCGCAACACCATGCACCGGCTGTTTGCCGATGATCTCCATCGCAGCCTGCTGGTCGACTGGGAGGCCGTCGCCCGCGTCTCGCTCGCCATGTTCCGCGCCGACAGCGCCCGCTATGCCGGCGACCCGGATTTCGAGCGCCTCATCGCCCTGCTCAAGCAGACAAGCCCGGAATTCCGCGCCTGGTGGACGCGCCATGAGGTTGTGGCTCCGCTCACCGGCGTGAAGCGCCTGAACCATCCGGTCAAGGGCCTGATGTCTTTCGAACATACCGGCCTTACGCTGATGAGCCAGCCGGATATGAAGCTGATCGTCTACACGCCTCTCGACGAACACGACACGAACAGGAAACTCGCCGAGCTTCTTGCCTGATCATTGTCTGCCGCAGAAGCGACGCCATATCTTTCCCATCGCCGTCCTTTGAGGGGAAATTCATGGATCGCCTTCCCAGACACTCCGCCGCCATTCTCGCCGCCATTTCGCTTTGCCTTGCGCCGTTGCCGGCTTTTGCCGCCTCGCCGGCACCTGTCGAAGCTGAGCATGGCATGGTCGTCACCGCCCAGCATCTGGCAACCGATGTCGGCGTCGATGTCTTGAAGAGTGGCGGTAATGCCGTCGATGCCGCGGTCGCGGTGGGCTACGCGCTGGCCGTTGTCTATCCGACAGCCGGTAATCTTGGCGGCGGTGGGTTCATGACGATCCGGATGAAGGATGGAAAAACAACCTTCCTTGATTTCCGCGAACGCGCACCGCTTGCGGCAACCAAGACCATGTATCTCGATGCTAAAGGCGACATTGTCCCACGCGCCAGTCTCGACGGTTATCTCGCCGTCGGCACACCGGGTTCGGTCATGGGCTTTGAGACAGCCCGCGAGAAATACGGTACCAGGAAGCGTGAAGAACTGATCGCCCCAGCTTTAAAATATGCGAAGGAAGGCTTTACGCTCGAGCAGGGCGATGCAGCCACTTTCGCGACCAGCGCCAAACGGCTCGCCAAGGATGAAGAGGCCGCCAAAATCTTCCTGAAGGCCGGTGGCAGCCCCTATGCGTCGGGCGAAAAGCTGGTGCAGCCGGATCTTGCGGCTGTCCTGCAATCCATCTCCGAAAAAGGCCCCGATGCCTTCTACAAAGGTGCGCCTGCCGAGGCAATCGTCAATGCCAGCCAGGCCAAGGGCGGCATTCTCGCCAAGGAGGATTTCGAGCAGTACAAGGTGCGGGAACTGAAGCCGATCGAGTGCAATTACCGCGGCTATGACATCATTTCCTCGCCGCCGCCCTCCTCCGGCGGCGTCATCATCTGCGAGATCTTGAACGTCCTCGAAGGCTATCCGCTTTCTTATCTCGGCTACGGATCGGCAGAAACCGTTCACATCATGGTCGAGGCCATGCGTTATGCCTATGTGGACCGCAACGCCGCACTCGGCGACCCTGACTTCATCGACAATCCCGTCTCCAAACTGCTGGACAGAAGTTATGCGGCGTCAATTCGTGCCAAGATCGATCCGTACAGGGCCGGCACTTCGGCCAATCTGAAGCCGCTGGGCGGCAAGGAAAGCACCGAGACGACCCATTATTCGATCATCGACGACGAGGGCAATGCAGTCGCCGTGACCTATACGCTGAACGGCTCCTTCGGCGCTGGCGTCGTTGCACCCGGCACCGGCGTGCTGCTCAACAACGAGATGGACGACTTCACCTCCAAGCCCGGCGTGCCGAACCTCTATGGCCTCGTACAGGGCGAGGCCAATGCCATCGCGCCGAAGAAGACGCCGCTTTCTTCCATGAGTCCGACGATCGTCACCAAGGATGGCAAGCCCTTCATGGTGATCGGCAGCCCCGGCGGTTCGCGCATCATTACGATCACCCTGGAAGCAATCCTCAACGTCGTCGATTTCGGCATGAACATCAGCCAGGCGGTCAACGCACCGCGCGTCCATCATCAGTGGCAGCCGGACACCGTCTACCTGGAGCCTTTTGCGCTCTCGCCGGATACCGAAAAGGCGCTCGCCGCAATGGGCTACAAGCTTGATGGCGGAAATGATGCACCGGTCTGGGGGCAGGCCGCCGGTATTCTCGTCGGTGGCAAGAGCCTTGCAGCCATCCAGAAGGGCGGCGGCGCCCGCTACAACGGCGCAATGGACAACCGCGCGACCGAAGGCTCAGCCAACGGTTATTGAACAGCCGCCTAGCGGATCCTGACCCGAACGAAATCGCCATCGATCTCGACGCGTGGCATCGCGCCCGACACGCTTGGCTTCAGGGCATCGACCCAGGAAGCCTTTGCCGTCACCTTGTAATCGACCGACGCGCTGTCTCCGAAACCAAGATAGGCGTCGAGAGCACGAGCGCGGATCGATACTCTCTCGTCCGCTTCGACCCTGTCGAAATCGAGGGAAGCCCGCACGGCGTCTGCGCGAATATCGATGCCCCCGGCATGGCCGTCCAATGTGATGTCGGCCGCCTTTCCGGCAATCGCAAGCTCGGAAAAATGCCCAGTGAGCCTCGCCGTGAAAGCGCTCTGATCGATCCGGAGAGCAGCACCAGCAGGCACATTGGCATTGACCTCGATCATGCAATCGGACGGGTCCAGCCACGACGATGCGGCGATATCGATATGCAAGACCGTGCCTTCCACCCGCATGTCGCTATTGTCGCGGCAATCGGCAAAATACCAGCTTGAATACCAGGACGAGAACCAGCCCTTCCGTCGCCCGCTGAGCGATGCGCCATAGGGCTGGTCGCTTCGCGTGGTGATGTTGATCGAGCTTGCGTCACCACTGATGGCAATCGCACGCACGCCGGAAAGATCGGGAATTGCAGTTGTCGACACCTTGTCCGGCAGAGCGGCTACAGAAGCTACCAGAAGCACCGGCATGACAAGAAGAATGATCATCGGAATCCGTCCATGAATGAGGCCCTCCCGTCGAGGACACTTTCAGGATGGATTTTCAGCCCCTATTTGGAGACCTCGATCACGATCCGGGTCGACCGCGAACGCAATCGGGTTCATTCTGGAATCATTGTTGCTGCCGGATATCGCCGATGATCTTCGTTCCCTTGCCCTTCGTCGTGGCTCTGCTGCTTGCCATCCTGCTGATCCGCATGCTGCGGCAGGGAGATGGGGCGCTTGCCGAAAAGCGGCCTTTCCTATTGCTGATCGGGTTCTACATCCTCCAATCCGTAGTGATCGGCATCCGCTGGGGTTACGACGTCATCGCGATCATGCCGATTCAATCGTTGATCGCGACAACAATCGCGGCCCTCGCCTGGGTCTGCTTCAAGGGGCTTGCTGTGGAAGAGCAACCCACCCTTTCCCGTTTCTGGCCACATCTTCTGCCGACAGCCGCAATCGCAGTCTTGATCGCGCTCTATCCAGAGCCGATCAGTCTCGCCATCATTCTGATCTTCCTCTTCTATGGCGGCGCGCTGCTCTGGCTTGCCCGGCATGGACCTGATGTTCTCGTATCCTCCCGCCTCGACGGTGCAGTGCTGTCCTATCGTTCGCTGCAGATAACCGGCTTTGCCCTCATCGCCTCCGCCGTCACCGACGTCATCATCAGCTTCGATTTCACCAAGACCGGCGGCATTCATGCGGGCGCCATCGTCGCACTCGGTAATGTCATTGCGCTGCTGATCCTTGGCACCGCTGCTTCGGTGGCGAGTAGCGGCAGCAGCATGGAAGCAACATCTGAGGAGCCACCGCCGCCGCCAGCAACAGAAGAAGACGAGGCCGTCGCCGCTGCCCTCGATACGCTGATGCGCGCCCGCCAACTCTATCGGGATCCCGATCTCAATCTCACCCGCATTGCCCGCAAGATGAATCTCCCGGCCCGGCGCGTCTCCACGGCCGTCAACCGCATCCACGGCATGAGCGTCTCGCAATATGTGAACGACTTCCGTATCCGCGCCGCCTGCGAGCAGCTGGTCGGCACCGATCATCCGATAACGCAGGTGATGTTCGACTCCGGCTTCATCAGCAAGTCCAATTTCAATCGCGAATTCGCGCGCATGAATGGCGAAAACCCCACACAATTCAGAAAGCGGCGCGTCCCGCGGGAATCGGGTGGCGCGGCGTCCAATGTCATATTCATGTCACCGTGACAAAGTCGCCGTTCACAAGCAAAGATGCGCGCTCTATGCATGAGCGGCATTAAAGCAGAAGAGATTCCCATGGCCTCCATTGAAATGATCGTTGCCGCCAGGGCCCGCCTGCGCGGACATGCGCGGCGCACGCCGCTTCTCTCCTCCCCCTTCCTCGATGAAATCGCCGGCCGGCGGGTGCTCGTGAAGGCCGAATGCCTGCAGCATTCCGGCTCCTTCAAGTTCCGCGGCGGCTGGTCTGCCGTCTCGGGCATTGATCCCGAACTGCGCAAGAAGGGAGTCATCGCCTTCTCCTCCGGCAACCATGCTCAGGGTGTCGCGCTGGCCGCACGCATGCACGGCGTTCCCTCTGTCATCATCATGCCAAGCGATGCGCCGAAGCTGAAGATTGCCAATACGCGCGCCTTCGGCGCCGAAGTGGTGCTCTATGACCGCGCCAATGAAGACCGCGACGAGATCGGCGCGAGACTTTCGGCCGAACGCGGACTGACTCTCATCAAGCCTTTCGACGAACCGCTGGTCATTGCCGGCCAGGGCACGACCGGGCTGGAAATCGCCGAACAGGCGGAGGAGGAAGGTGTCAGGAATGCCGAAGTCCTCGTTCCCTGCGGTGGTGGCGGGCTGAGTTCGGGCATCGCGCTGGCATTGGAAGCGAGTGCGCCGGGCTTCCGTGTCCGTCCCTGCGAACCAGAAAATTTCGACGACACCACGCGATCGCTTGCATCGGGCAAGATCGAGCGCAACGCCACCATGAGCGGGTCGATCTGCGATGCGATCGTCACGCCGCAGCCGGGCAACATTACCTTCCCGATCCTCAAGCGTCTGGCCGGACAGGGTATTGTCGTGACGGATGATGAGGCGCTGCGCGCCGTAGCCCTCGCCTTCACCCGCCTCAAGATCGTCGTCGAGCCGGGCGGAGCCGTTGCCCTTGCTGCCGCCCTCTTCCACGGCAACCAGCTGGAGAGCGACACGGCCGTCGTCGTCACCTCCGGCGGCAATATCGACGCCGACGTGTTCACCACTGCACTCGAACGCTTCGGCTAACGCTCGACAACGCTCTCGAAGACCCTGATCGCGATCGGCGACGACCTCGATCATGATCGGGGTCTCGCTCACCTGAAAAACAGCGAAAACCTCGTCTCGCCGCCATATGGCGGTCTTCGTTCCGAGGTTTCCATGAGACATCTTCTCACCCTGCTGCTGTCGGCCTGCCTTCTTGCTGTCAACACTCCGGCACATGCGGCCGACCCTGTCGGTCTGTCCTTTCTTTCGCTTCCGGTACCCGAACGCCACGGCACCATGGAGATCTCACTCTGGTATCCGGCCTTAGCAGGCGGAACGCCCATCCTGATCGGAGACAGTCCGCTTTTCAAAGGCGAGACCGCGCAACGGGACGCACCGGCCGTCGCCGGCGACTATCCGCTGATCCTGCTTTCCCATGGCGGTCTGAAATCCGGCCCGTTCATCGGCGCCTGGATGGCAGCACGCCTTGCTTCGAAAGGCTTCGTGGTGGCAATGATGCGCCAGCCGGATCCTCGGACGATGACGACTGAGGAGAGCGTTCATGAAATTTGGCTCCGGCCCGCCGATCTCTCAGCCGCCCTGACCGCGATCGAGAAGGACAGCACACTACCTGCAAAGATAGACCGAAACCGTATCGGCGTGCTGGGCTTCCTCATCGGCGGAACATCCGCACTTTCGCTTGCGGGCGGCAGCCTGGATCCGGAAAGCTTTGCGCGTTCCTGCGGTCCCAATGGCGCCGGCGTCGACTGCGCCGAGTTCGCCAGAGCCGGTATCGATCTCCACTCCGTCGACAGGCAGCAGCTCAGCCGCTCTCATCTAGACACGCGGGTGAAGGCGGTCGTCGTCATCGATCCTGAATTCGGCGCCAGTTTCACACCCGAAAGCCTCAAGCGCATATCGATCCCGGTCCGCCTCACCAATCTCGGCACGCCGGCGACCATCTGGCCTGGGCTGCGGCTATCAGGCCTAGAGGACGCTATAGCCAACGCGCGCTACGATCTCCTGGGCGATGCTTCGCAATATAGTGCCTTCAGCGAATGCAAACCGGGAGGCGCTGCGATCCTTCGGGAAGAAGGTGAAGAACCTCTCTGTGACGATCCCCGGGAAACGAGCAGGGCCACTATCCACGATCGCCTCGCTGAGAATGTCGCAGCGGCCTTCCGCACGGATCTTCCCCAATAGAAAACATCGTCCGCAGCGACCTGCCGCGGACGATGTCTTCGCTATCGATCGTCTTCAGGCGATCTTGTAGCGCGCAGCCGGAGCCGAACGCGACAGGTTTGGCATCAACGCCTGGCGGGCCTGTTCATAGGCAGCAAGCAAGCCGGCATCTTCAAGCGCCGGGATCGTCGCAAATTCTCCCTCGGTGAGACCTGCCAGCGAGGCATCGACCATGTTTTCCGCCGACATGACGATCTCGCCCGGCAGATGTTCGACCGGCGTGCCGGCAATGCCCCAGAATTCGGTAGCCGTGGCACCCGGCAGCACGACTTGAACGCGAATATTCTTGTCGGCAAGCTCGTGCTTCAGCGACTGGCTGAAGGCGAGCACGAAGGCTTTGCTACCGCCATAGACACCGTTCAGGACCTCGGGCGCGATTGCGACGATCGAGGCAATGTTGATGATTGTGCCGCCACCGCGGGCAACGAGACCTGGAACCGCAGCATAGGTCAGCCGCGTCAATGCCGTCACGTTGAGCTCGATCATTTCCTGCATCTTGTCGACGTCGGACGCGAGCAGCGGCGCCGTGCCGCCGAAGCCGGCATTGTTGACGAGCAGGGTAATGCTCTGATCTTCCTTCAGCACCTTCTCGACCTTGGCAAGATCGTCCTTCTTGCCGAGATTGGCGGACAGCGTCTCTACGGTCCGGCCCGTCTCATCGGTCAGCCGGCTTGCCAGTGCCTTCAGCCGATCACCGTTGCGGGCGACGAGGATGAGATTGTAGCCCTGCCTCGCCAGCCGGTGTGCATAGATCGCGCCAATGCCCGAAGAGGCGCCCGTCACCAGTGCCGTACCCTTGTCTTCATGTGCCATGATCGTTTCTCCATTTCGTACGCCGGCCCGATGCCTTGCGCTTGAGGAGAGTTTTACGCCCGATTGCCGACGTCCTAAATGTCATATATACCACCTTTTAGGACATCCACTTTCAGGACACGATGACCATGCAGCAAATCGGCTTCCTGCTCTTTCCCGGCTTCCAGATCATGAGCCTTGCCGCCGTCTCGGCCTTCGAATTCGCCAATATCGAGATCGGCGAGAAAGTCTACGACATCCATTATCTCTCGGAGACCGGCGGTCCCATCGCCAATTCGCTGGGCATGATCGTCGAAACGGAAGCCTTCGGCGATCCCGGTTTCGACACACTGATCGTCGCCGGCGCGCCTGACATCAAGCTGCCCAACGAAGCCGAGGCGGATTTCATTCGCGCCGCCCTCCCCGCTGTCCGCCGCCTCGCCTCGATCTGTACCGGCGCCTTCCTGCTTGCCGATGCCGGCGTTCTTGATGGCCGCCGCGCCACGACCCACTGGTATCGCGCCCGCGAACTGCAGAGCCGTTACCCTGAAATCAGGATGGAAGAGGACCGCATCTACATCATCGACGGTTCCGTCTGGACCTCGGCAGGTATGACGGCGGGTGTCGATCTGGCTCTGGCCATGGTCGAGAAAGATCGTGGCCTGGAGATCGCCCGCGCTGTTGCCCGCAAGCTGGTCGTCTATCATCGTCGCGCCGGCGGCCAGTCGCAGTTTTCCGCCCTTCTGGAACTGGAGCCGAAATCCGACCGCATCCAGAAGGCGCTTGCGCATGCCCGCAGCAATCTGAAATCCACCCTCTCGGTCGAGGAACTGGCCGAGGCTGCACATCTGAGCCCCCGCCAGTTCAGTCGTACCTTCCGCGCCGAAACAGGTCAGTCCCCCGCTAAAGCAGTCGAGAACCTGCGGCTGGAGGCGGCCCGCCTGATGATGGAGCAGGGCCGCCATCCGATCGAGGTCGTCGCCCGCGAGACCGGCTTTGCCGATCGCGAGCGCATGCGACGCGCCTTCCTGCGGGCTTTTGGCCAGCCGCCACAAGCGATTCGCCGGGCGGCACAGCAGGAACTGCTGGCGTGATGCACCCGGCAAAGCCGGATGCATCTTCTCTGTCCTAGCCTTGTTGAAGCGCCCTGCGGATGGCGATCTCGACAGGTGAGTAGGCGCCGTCCTCACGCGTAAGCCGCAAGGGTTCTGAAGGCGCAAGGCCGGGCTGCGCCATGAAGCGCGGTTCCTTGCCGTGATGCATCTGCGCGGCATGGATCAGGAACGGGTGGCACAGATAGACCGTGCCCGCCTGCCCCGTTGCAAGAGCAAGCGGCCTCTCCTCACCGACATGCTCCAGCCACAGATGCGCCATGCCAGCTTCGCCAGCCGGCTCCAGTAGCTTCGCGATATCCTTGTGCGACCCGACCCGGATACGCGTCGGCGCATCGTTCTCCCCGACATCAGAGAACAGGAAAAGCATCAGGAGTGCCCGTCCGCGCGAGGTGATGTTCACCCGCCAGACGGAAAAATCCCGCTGTTCATTCGGATCGCCTTCGTCCCCCGGAAAGCTCAGGTCCACATGCCAGCCGGCATCGCCGGGATCGTCCGGATGCGGAAAGCGGACCGGGAAGCTGCCCAGACCGCTGCGCGGCTCCCAGCGTCCCTTGCCGACGAGCTGATCGAAAGCCGAATGCAGCAGGGGCGTGTTGACCGCCGTTTCGAACGGCCCGCCGCCATAGCCGGCAAGCCGCACAACCGGCCGCACCCAGCTTTTCGGATCGTCGGCATCGAAGGGAATATCCCGCCACATGATGGCGCGGGCTTCCTCGGCCACATCGCGGGGAAAAGCATCATCGACACGTACGAAGCCGTCCTCGATGAATTGCTCGATCTGCACGGCGCTCAGCGCCGGCGGGTAACCAGTGGATGTCATGAAATATCTCTCTATCGCCAAACCCTGCCGGCACGGTCCATCGGCCGAATTCAGGGTGGTTACAGTCCACGGCAACGTACCAGCTAGGAGGCTGGTGAAGCGGCCGCACCTTCTCTTTGCCCGAGGGCAGAGCCTTAGAGGCTCAAGAAGAAGACCGTAGCGATATTGAGAGCGATCATTTTCATAGCGATGGGAGGCTACCGGCTTCCAAGGGGAGGGTCAACACTTCACCCGAACCTTCGCAGCGCCTTCTCCTGATCGGAGGGAATAGAAATATCTCGCACTGCCTCGTGCACCGACTGCAGCACCAGTTCCGCCAGCCGGCTCGTTGCAGAATCCGGCTCCGCTTCCGCTCGATGCAAGACCAGCCCCAGCTTCGGCAGTTCCGGCAGGCCGGCTTCGCCTGACGCCAGCATCCGCACCTTGGCAGGCAGCCCTATAGGCGTGCGCACCGTAATACCCAGTCCTGCAGCGGTTGCCGCCCAGAGGCCGCTGAGGCTTGGACTGACGAAGGACAGCCGCCAGGAGATACCGGCCTCGTCCAGCACATTCGTCGCGGCATTCCTGAGCAGGCAGGGCGCCTCGAGCGAGGCAAGCTGCATCGGCTCACCGCTTCCAGTCGCCCATGTCGGCAAGCCATTCACCGGGCCGATCCAGCGCATCGGCACGTCGGCAATATGCTCGCAATGGGCGGTCAAAGTGCCGGCGCTCCAGGCGAGCGCAAGATCGAGCTTGCCCGTCGTCACCCGTTCCAGAAGCTCGGCATTGCGCACCACACGCGCTTCGATCCGCACCTTCGGATGCGCTCGAGCAAAGCGTCCGAGCACCTCGGGTAGCAAGTTCTCACCGAAGTCCTCCTGCAGGCCGAGCCGCACCCAGCCTTCCAGCTCGACACTCTGCATCGCAGCGACTGCCTCGTCGTTCAGATCGAGCAATCGCCGGGCGTAGGCAAGCATCATCTCTCCGGCTTCCGTCAGCGCCAGTCCGCGCCCGGATTTGCGGAAAATCGGCGTGCCAGCCTGCTCCTCCAGCTTCTTAAGCTGTGCGCTGACCGCCGAGGTCGAGCGCCCCAGGCGATCCGCCGCCCTGGCGAAATTGCCGAGATCCATGCCGGTCGCGAATGTCCTCAGGACATCCAGGTCGAATGTAATCCGTCGCATTTCACGATCCCGATTTCCAGGATAATTCATCCATAAAATTCTGATTTTCCGCACCATGGTGTCGTGGCATGCTTCTCCTGTCAAGACAAAGAACAAGGAGGCATCCAATGCCATTCGCTCGCATTTCCCTTCTGAAGGGCAAATCGCCGGACTATCTGCGTGCGCTCTCGGACAATATCCACAAGGCCATGGTCGAGACCTTCAATGTGCCGCCGGCCGACCGCTTCCAGATCATCCACCAGCACGAGCCGGGCGAGCTGATCTTCGATCGCAACTACCTTGCCGGTCCGCGCTCGGATGATTTCGTGCTGATTTCGATCACGACCGGCAAGCCGCGCACAACGGAAATGCGCAAGGCTCTCTTCCGCCGAACCGTCGAATTGCTCCAACAATCGCCCGGCTTGCGCCCCGAAGACGTGATGATCGTCATCTCGACCAGCGAACCGGACGAATGGTCCTTCGGCGACGGCTTGGCGCAGATGGCCGAACCCGGATGGGAAGCGCGCGCCAGGGGAGTTCCGGCATGAGCACCGCCAATCCGAGGACGATGACGATCCGCCGTCCCGGCAGTGCCGTCCGTTCTCCCGAAGGCATTTCGAATGCACCCTTCTGGGTCGAAATCCTGCTCGACAGTGAGATCGATGGCGAGAACACCGCCATGCGCGCAACCCTCGATCCCGGCACGGTCACACACTGGCATACGCATCCGCGCGGCCAGCTTCTTTATGTCCTCTCCGGTGTCGGTGTCGTGCAGCGGGAGGGTGAACCCGTCGAGGAAGTCAGAACCGGCGATGCAATATGGTTCGCCCCGGACGAGCTTCACTGGCACGGGGCAACAACTGACAGCCCTTTCGGATATCTTAGCATCCAGGGTTTTGAGAAGGGACGCTTCGTCGACTGGTCTGAGGAGACACAGCCATGATGGCCATGCAATATTCCTTCACCTTGCCGGCAGATTACGACATGCAGATCATCGATCGCCGCATCCGCGACAAGGGGCCGGCGATGGACGGCTTCCCCCACCTCGGTTTCAAGGCTTTTCTGAGCGCTCGCCGCGGTGAATTCGGCAGCCGGGAAAATCTGTACTCGCCCTTTTATATCTGGGACCAGCCGGAAGGCGCCAGCAACTTCATCTGCGGTCCCGGCTTTGCCGCGCTGACGGACGCCTTCGGTCGGCCGCTCATTCGCCATTGGATCGTCTGGCATACGCATGTCTCACCGGACCCCGCCAACGCCCGCTTTGCTTACAGCGAACACCTCCCTATCGAACCGCATGTATCTCTGCCCAACTTACGGCAGGAAGAGGTTGATCTGGCAAAGCAGGAAGCCGGCGGCAGACATCTGCTCGCCCGCATTACCGCCTTTGACCCGCATGACTGGACGATGGTCCGTTTTGGACTTTGTGCGGAAGCCCCGCCCGCGTCAGGCACCAACCAGATCTATCGCGTCGGTCACCTCTCCCGCGGCTAAGAGCACCAAAGGCAGAATCGGAAACCAAAAAAAGCGCCCCTCTTTCGAGGAGCGCTTTGTTTTTTCAGGCCTGAAAGCGATCAGATGCCACTCTGGCCGTCGGAGCCGATATAGGCGATACGCAGCATGTTGGTCGCGCCAGGTGTGCCGAGCGGCACGCCAGCGGAGATGATGATGCGATCGCCCGGCTTGCCGAAACCTTCTGCAGCGACGATGCGGCAGGCGCGGTTGACCATGTCGTCGAGGTCGGTCGCGTCATGCGTGACGACGCAATGCATGCCCCAGACGACGGACAGACGGCGCGCGGTCTTGATGATCGGCGACAGAGCGATGATCGGCACCTGAGGACGCTCACGCGAGGCGCGCAGGCCGGTCGTGCCGGAAGACGTGTAACAGACGATAGCCGACAGCTTCAGCGTCTCGGCGATCTGGCGGGCGGCAAGCGAGATGGCGTCGGCGCCGGTTGCTTCCGGCTGGGCGCGCTGCGCGTAGATGATGCCCGGATAGTGCGGATCCTTCTCCACGGTGCTCGCAATCGAGGCCATCATCGAGACGGCTTCGACCGGATAAGCGCCGGAAGCCGACTCGGCCGACAGCATGATTGCATCCGCGCCTTCGAAGACGGCGATCGAAACGTCCGAAACTTCGGCACGTGTCGGAACCGGCGAGGAGATCATCGATTCCAGCATCTGCGTGGCGACGATGACAGGCTTGCCCGAACGGCGGCAGGAGCGGATGAGCTGCTTCTGGATACCCGGAACGGCTTCGAGCGGCATTTCAACGCCGAGATCGCCGCGGGCGACCATCAGTGCGTCGGAAAGCTCGATGATTTCTTCGATGCGTTCCAGCGCCTGCGGCTTCTCGATCTTCGACATAATGCCGACGCGGCCACGGGCGATCTTGCGCACTTCAGCAAGGTCGTCGGGACGCTGGACGAAGGAAAGCGCCACCCAGTCGACATCGTCGGTCGCGAGAACGGCGTCGAGGTCGACACGGTCCTTGTCGGTCAGCGCGCCAACGCCAAGCAGCGTATCGGGCAGGCTGACGCCCTTGCGGTCGGAAATGCTGGTACCGGCGATGACGGTCGTGACGATGCTCTTGCCGTCGCACTTTTCTGCGCGGAGAGCCAGTTTTCCGTCGTCGATCAGCAGGCGATGGCCCGGCTGCACGGCTTCGAGAATTTCAGGATGCGGCAGGAACACGCGGGTGTTGTCGCCGGGGGTATCGTTGTTGTCGAGCGTAAATGTCTGGCCGGGCTTCAGCTCGACCTTAACATCGGCAAACTTCCCGACGCGAAGCTTCGGACCTTGCAGGTCGGCCAGAATACCGATCGGCCGACCCGAGCGGGCTTCGACGGCGCGAATGCGCTGCACGAGCGTGCGCATCACGTCATGGCTCGCATGGCTCATATTGATGCGGAAGATATCCGCACCCGCCTGGTGCAGCTTCTCGATCATCGACTCCTCGGAGGAGGCGGGGCCGAGGGTGGCGAGGATTTTAACTTTGCGGTTACGCTTCATCAATTCTGGCTTTCTTGCGTCCCTGGGGTGTCGGAGAGTTGAACCATCCAGCTTCCCTGGCGGCCCGTATCATATTCCTTGAATCCCATTTTCTGATAACCCCGGGCGTAGCAGTCCTGCACACCCGTGATCTTGAATTCGTTTTCCGCCACGCACATCTGCACGTCACCCGTCCATCGGCCTCCCCGGGCGGCGTCTTCAGCATAGAGGTAATAATAACGCGACTGTAACTCTCCCTCGATCAGCGTGGCGCAGGTCGTTGCCGGCACCTGCCACCAACCCTCCGTGACCCAGCCATCCTTCGCTCTATATCCGATCGCAACGCCAACCAGATTTTGCGTACCGTTGCATACACGGAAATCCGCGCGCGCGGCATCGGCAATGAAGAACGGCGAGACGGCTGCAAGAGCGAACAATGCGAGACGGACCAGCGGCCCGGACCGCGTGAGGAAACTTGGCGCGGCTTGGATCAACACGGCTCCCAAATAGCTCCACGGTTATTCGTTATCCGTGTCTTCTTGCGCCGCCATCAGGCGAAAGTCAACGCAATGCTAATCGATTATATTTCCTTTCATAACCGCCGATCGGGCGCATCTTGTCGCGTTGGTCCGCCCATCACGCTTGAACCGGCCGAACGCGCATGCAATCACTGGGCGAAGACGCGAAATGACAATTGGCAATTTCCTGATGGATCACTTCCAATCCTTTGAAATCCTATCTGGCCAACATGACAAAGGCATGGTGATCCTTGGCGATCATGCCATGAACCGTCTGCCCGAACGATATGGCCGGCTCGGCCTACCGGAAAGTGCCTTCTCCAGGCACATCGCTTATGACATCGGCATTCAGGGCCTTGCCCGCAAGCTGTGTGCACAGCTGGGCGTGCCGGGCGTGCTCGGCGGTTTTTCGCGCTTGCTGATCGACCCCAATCGCGGCGAGGACGACCCGACACTGATCATGAAAATCTCCGACGGCGCCATCATCCCCGGCAATCATCCGATTACTGAGGAGGAGTGGAACTACCGGATCGAAACCTTCCACAGACCCTATCACAAAGCCGTGTCGGAGACGATTGATAGGGTGGCGAACGCGACCGGCAAAGCGCCGCTGGTACTGTCCCTCCACTCCTTCACGCCTGCCTGGAAGAGCGTTCCCCGCCCCTGGCATGCAGCAGTGCTCTGGGATAGTGACCACCGCGCCGTCGCCCCATTGCTTGAAAAACTGCGGGCTGATCCCGATCTCGTCGTCGGTGACAACGAACCCTATGACGGTGCCCTGAAGGGCGACACCATGTATCGTCATTGCATGATGACGGGCATCCCGCACGCGCTTCTAGAAGTGCGTCAGGACCTCATCGGCAACGAGGCCGGCATCGAGGAATGGGCGGCGCGCCTGGCGCCCATTTTTGCGGAGATGAATGACGATCCGGCCCTTCATGCATACAGCGTGCACGCTTCCCGCACCGGCCCCTATTGAGTGAAAAGGACTTGGCCCATGACCACGCTCAGCAAGGAACAACAGACGGAATTCGAGGCAGCCGCCTTCCGCCGGCTCATCACGCATCTTCGCGAACGAACCGACGTGCAGAACATCGATCTGATGAATCTCGCCGGCTTCTGCCGCAACTGCCTCTCCAACTGGTACCGCGAAGCTGCGGAGGCCGAAGGCGTCACTATGACGAAGGACGAATCGCGCGAGATCGTTTACGGCATGCCCTACGAAGACTGGAAGAACCTTCACCAGACGGAAGCATCGCCTGTGCAAAAGGCGACTTTTGAGGTGAACAACCCGCACAAATAGTCCACCCGCTCTCAAATCGTCTTGACGCTGGCGGCACTTCGCGGCAGTCACTGGCAACCCGAATGCATATCCCGAAATCAGGAGAACACGATGTCTGATGCACATGGCGTCGCTCGCGATCAGCTTCGCGCTTTTGTCGAGCGCATTGAACGCCTGGAAGAAGAAAAGAAGACCATCGCCGACGACATCAAGGACGTCTATGGCGAAGCCAAGGGCATGGGCTTCGACACCAAGATCCTCAAGAAGGTCGTTGCGCTCCGCAAGAAGGACGAGCAGGAACGCATGGAAGAAGATGCGATCCTCGATACCTACCTGCACGCTCTCGGCATGATCGAATCCCCGCCGGAAGGCTGAGGATCATCCAACCGCATTTTCAGAGAGCCGCCGTTTCGGCGGCTTTTCTTTTGATCTCATCAAAGTACCAGCGCCGTTTTCGCCGTGCCGCCGGCCCAAAAACGAAAGCCGCCGGAGACGATCCAGCGGCTTTTGCTTATTCGAAATATGGCCGGATCAGCGCGTGTTGAACTTACGCACTTCCATGAAATTGACGGCCGTGCCGCTGAAGCGACCAGGGTCGATCGAAGCAGTCTTCTGGAAGCCTTCGGCATAAACCGAGGTCGGCTGGGCGCGCAGCTCCTGGCTGACAAAGCGCGGTGCCTGCACCTTCTTGGACGCCATTTCCAGGCGGGCATTGGTAAGAGCCCACTGCGAGATCATCTTCTGGGTCAGCTTCGGCTCCGTACGCACTGTCTGACGGCTTTCGTCAGCGGCTACAGCTTCCTGCTTCGTCGGACGACCACCCTTGGTGGGAAGGCCCTGCGCGACCGGGCTGTCGACGGTGACAGGCTTCGGTGCTGCGGGAGGAGCAGCAAAGCTTGCAGACTTCGTCATCGGAGCAAGTGCCGCAAGCTGCAGCGGCGGCTTGTCTAGTGCCGGCGGATTCTTCGGTGCGGCGGCGTTGATTGCCTGCTCGACAGTCTGCGGCTCAGAAGGTGCGTTCATAGCTACCTCAGTGCCACCGCTCTGATCCTGCTGCTTTGCAAGTGCTGCCGCCATGGCGGGCGAAAGCGTGTCCTGATCAGCTTCGTCTTCACCCGCTTCAGGATCGGCATTCTGTGCAGCAAGCAGGTTTTCGGCAACGGCCGGACGTTCGGCTGGGGTCGGAACGCTCGTCGACATCAGGCTCGGATCGACAGAGGCAAGTTCTGCATCACCCGGCGCACGACGCTGCCCAAGGAGCGACGGAACCGGAATGCTGTAACCGCTGAGATCGGCGAAATGCTCCGGTTCCTGCGGCTGGCCTGCGGGCATGGCGGCAAGCGCCTGCTGAGCCGCATTACCTGCAGATGGCGGCACCAGAGCATTGGCAACCTCGTTGCCGGCAAGCTGGTTGCTGAAGGCCGGGCGAACCTGCGGCACTGGTGCATTCACGCTCGCAACTTCGGTCTGCGGCTGCGGTTCATCAGCTGCTGGGACAGCCTCAGCCTTCGGCGGCGTTGCCTTGGCGACAGCCACCGGTGTGCTATCCTCCGAATTATCCTCTTCCTCGTCAGCGCCGCCACCAAAGAGGTAGGCAAACAGCGTCTTCTGCTTGCGAGGTTCGTCATCGGAAACGGAAGCGCCGGCGCTAGCCATCATGATCTGGCTGCCGTTCGCCATGCGCCGCTTGTAATCGGCCATTGCCTGCTGGTAGCCTGGCAGCGGCTTGCCATCGGCGGGAATATGAATGGTATTGCCGTCAGGGAAGAGCCTGACCAGTTCGTCGCGGCTCATGCGCGGCCAGGCGCGAACGCCGCCGACATCCATATGCACGAAAGGCGAACCGGACTTTGGATAGAAGCCGACGCCGCCGACCTGCATCTTCATGCCGATACCGCGCAGCGTGGCGAGCTTTACGTCTGGAATGAAGAAGTCCATCGCCTTGCCAAGCATATGCTGGCTCTTTTCGGCGACACCGGATTTACGCGAACGACCGCGCAGCATCTCGTTGGTAGCAGGCGAGCGGAAACCGCAGACGACGTTGATGTAATCCCTGGAGCCGGACTGGCGGTAAACTTCCCAGATGAGGTCGAAGAGGCGCGGGTCCATCTTCGTCGGCTGATTCTTGCGCCAGTCGCGCAGGAAACGGTTGAGCTGCTCAAGACCTTTGGGGTCGAATTTGCCGTTTCGCTTGTAGGTGATGACGGCCTTTTCGCCGGTATGAATGAAATAGAGCTTCAGGCTGCGGGTATCCCCGGCAGCCTGAGACGGTGTGCTTACGAATACCGGTGAGGAAACCGCGAGTGCAAGAAGGGCGGCCGCTGCCGTCCTAATTGCCTTTCCGCCAATCTTGGCGCACAAACGCCAACTCAAGCGCGAAAGCTTGGTATTCCCATTCAGATTCTGCAACTCGATCCCCGTCAGACAGTCAATGTCCAATGCTGTCTCAAATGGCTGTCAAATGCGGTCACACGATGGCAAAAATGCCACACATGATCAACCTTTTCTTTATAGAGTGAACGAGCTGCTAACAAGTGGTTTATGGACGGTAACCAAATGTGGTTGCCTTATTCTTAATAAAAATGCGCTTATGCCGCATCTTTCTGAGGATTATCGGGGTCGATACCGTAGTCCTTGAGCTTTCTGTAAAGTGTGGATCGCCCGATACCTAGCTTTCTTGCCACTTGACTCATTTGCCCTCGGTAGAACTTCAAGGCAAAACGAATCAGTTCTTCCTCGACATCAGCAAGACGCCGAACATCACCGGACTGATTGACGCTCGATATCGCGTTATCGGAAGCCTCGGTCCCGCGGCGCATCGTCTCGGCGACTGATTCCGCCTGATAATCCTCGGGGAATTCCGCGTCAGGATCGAGGTGCGAATTGTCGGCAACGAGCGCCAGATGGTCCACGACCTCGTAGTTCGGAAGCTGGGCGGCGATCTGCGGGAAGTCCGCCTCAGTCAGCTCCGGACCTTCGGCAAGCACAACGGCGCGGAAGATCGCGTTTTCGAGCTGGCGGATATTGCCCGGCCAGTCATAGGTGGTCAGCAATGCCAGCGCGCCGGCATTGACCGTCATGCGGCGGCCGTTCTTCTGTTCGCTGGAGAAGCGGTCGGCAAAGACGCGCACCAGATGCGGAATGTCCTCCTTGCGCTTGCGCAGCGCCGGAATGGTGATCGGGAAGACGTTCAGGCGATAGTAGAGATCTTCGCGGAAGTGGCCGTTCTTGACCTCTTCGATCAGATCCTTGTTCGTCGCTGAGATGAGGCGAACATTGACCTTGTGCGCAGTGCGCGCACCGACGGTCTCGATCTCGCCTTGCTGAACGGCGCGCAATAGCTTCACCTGCACCTCGAGCGGCAGATCGCCGATCTCGTCGAGGAAGATGGTGCCACCATCGGCTTCCATGAACTTGCCGATATGCTTTTCGGTCGCGCCGGTAAACGCACCCTTTTCGTGACCGAAGAGGATGCTTTCGACGAGATTGTGCGGAATGGCACCGCAATTGACCGTCACGAACGGTTTGGTGGCGCGATCGCCCCCCGACTGGATGGCGCGCGCCACCAACTCCTTGCCGACACCCGATTCGCCTTCGAGCACGACCGGGATGTTGGACTGCGAGGCGCGCTGCGCCAGATCGATGACACGGATCATCGCCGGGCTTGCCGAAACGATGTCGTCGAAGCCGACGGAGCCCGAGCGTGAACGGCGACCGGTACGGGCCTTCACCTCACGCTGGTCGAGCTTCATCGCATTGGAGATCGACGTATTGATACGCTCCGGAGAAACCGGCTTGACGACAAAATCGAAAGCCCCGGCGCGCATGGCCTGCACCACCGTTTCGATGCCGCCCTGCCCCGTCTGGACGATGACCGGAATCTGGGTGCCGAAATCATGCAATGCTTCGAGGAATTCGAGGCCGGTCATTTCCGGCATCATCAAATCGAGCACGATGACGTTGAAAAGGCCGGGATCGCGCTTCACCATCTCCAGCCCGATGCGGCCGTTTTCGGCCTGATGCACCACATGGCCGCTACGCTCGATCGCGTTCTTGAGCAGACGGCGCTGGACGGGATCGTCCTCGACCACAAGGATCTGCCCTGCCCCTTTGAGCTCATTGTAACCGGTCATTGTCGCCTCACTTCATGCGAAACCATAGAGCGCACTCTGACAGAAAGGCTTGAACATCCTGTTTTGAGAAACAATTGCATTTTAACTGTTCTGACAGGCCGTTTTCGTGCCGTTACGAGCCCTTTCACACGCCGAAAACCCCTTGATGCTAGACCTTTCGGCGCCCAGAGCGCCGCGCGTCCATTCGGACGCGCAAAGGACGTCTCTCTTTTTGAAACTGCGCAATCAGCCTTTCCGAAAATCGATTCCGATTTTCGGGCCGATGCTGTAGACAGTCAGACCTGTTATAAAAGAGGAAGAGGAACCGCCCCATGAGACATATGCTTGCGCACGCCGATCTTCACCTTTCGGCAACGGCTCCCGCTGCAGCATCGGACCCGGCTCTGGGCGAGCTTCCCTCCTGGCGGCTGCAGGATCTCTACCCCTCGGCCACCTCCACCGCCTTCGTCGCCGACATGGAAAAAGCCGGCAAGGCCGCTTCCGCTTTTGAAGAGAAATGGAAGGGCAAACTTGCCGAAGCAGCCGCCAAGAAGGGCGAGGAAGGCATCGGCCAGGTGCTGAAGGAATATGAGGCACTCGACGATATTATGGGCCGCCTCGGCTCTTTCGCTGGCCTTACCTATTTCTCGGATACGTCCAACCCGGCAAACGGCAAGCTCTATGGCGACGTCCAGGCCAAGCTTACCGACTATTCCGGCCGCTTGCTGTTCTTCGCTCTCGAACTCAACCGCATCGACGATGCCGTGATCGATGCCTGCATGGCGAACGATCCGCTTGCCGGCCATTACCGCCCCTGGCTGGTCGACCTGCGCATGGACAAGCCCTACCAGCTCGAAGACCAGCTCGAGCAGCTCTTCCTCGAAAAATCGATGACATCAGCTGCCGCCTTCAACCGTCTCTTCGATGAGACGATGGCGGAGCTGCGCTTCGAGATCGACGGCGAGAAGCTGCCGCTCGAAGTGGCATTGAACATGCTGCAGGAAAAGGATCCAGAAGTGCGCCGCAAAGCGGCAATGGCGCTCGCCGAAACCTTCAAGACCAATATCCGCATCTTCACGCTCATCACCAATACGCTCGCCAAGGACAAGGATATCTCCGATCGCTGGCGCAGCTTCGAAGACATTGCCGACAGCCGCCATCTGGCGAACCGCGTCGAGCGCGAAGTGGTCGATGCGCTTGCTGCGGCGGTGAAGGAAGCCTATCCGCGCCTTTCGCATCGCTATTACAAGATGAAGGCCAAATGGCTCGGCATGGAGCAGATGAACTTCTGGGATCGCAATGCGCCGCTTCCGGAAACCTCAAGCGCCATCATCTCCTGGACCGAAGCCAGGGACACAGTGCTGTCCGCCTATGGCAATTTCGCGCCGGAAATGGCTGCGATCGCCAAGCGCTTCTTTGACGAACAGTGGATCGACGCCCCCGTGCGCCCCGGCAAGGCGCCCGGCGCTTTTGCGCATCCGACCGTTCCGTCGGCCCATCCCTATGTGCTCGTCAACTATATGGGCAAGCCGCGCGATGTGATGACGCTCGCCCATGAACTCGGTCACGGCGTGCATCAGGTACTTGCCGGCGCGCAAGGCGCGCTCATGTGCCAGACCCCGCTGACGCTTGCCGAAACCGCTTCCGTCTTCGGCGAGATGCTGACCTTCCGGGCATTGCTGAACCGGACGACTGACAACCGCGAACGCAAGGCCATGCTTGCCCAGAAGGTCGAAGACATGATCAATACGGTCGTGCGCCAGATCGCCTTCTACGAGTTCGAGCGCAAGGTTCATACCGCCCGCAAAGCCGGCGAACTGACCGCCGACGACATCGGCGAACTCTGGCTTTCCGTCCAGTCGGAAAGCCTTGGCCCGGCGATCAAGATTTCCGAGGGTTATGAGACCTACTGGGCCTATATCCCCCACTTCATCCATTCGCCCTTCTATGTTTACGCCTATGCTTTCGGCGACTGCCTGGTGAACTCGCTCTATGCCGTCTATCAGAAGGCCGAGAAGGGCTTTCAGGACAAGTATTTCGAGATGCTGAAGGCCGGCGGCACCAAGCATCATTCCGAACTGCTGAAGCCCTTTGGCCTGGATGCAACCGATCCTTCCTTCTGGAGCAAGGGCCTGTCGATGATCGAAGGCCTGATCGACGAACTCGAGGCACTGGACAAGGCATAAAACCGCCCAAACCGCGGCTTCGCTGGAAAGGCAATGGCAGCGTCCGAACCCTTCATCCTGTTCCGGGACGACACGACCGGCGAAGTCATGCTCTTCGCCGGCCCGGTAGACATGATTATCGCCCGCACGAAGGCGGAATTCGTGCCTGCGCTCAAGCGGATGGAAGAGGCGCGACAGACCGGCAAATGGCTTGCCGGTTACATCGCTTATGAGGCTGGCCATTTCTTCGAAGAAAAGCTTGCTCCCTTCGCGGAAGAGAACCGCGAGACGCCGCTGCTGCTGTTCGGTGTCTTCGATGCGCCGCAGCCAGATGACCATCCTCTCGCAAGGCCACGGCAGCGCCACGAAAACGAGGAATTCCTGACTGCACCGAAGGCAGCCTGGAACTTCGCTATATATAAAGAGCGTTTCGAAGACCTCCACCGGCATCTGCGCCTCGGCGATATCTATCAGGCCAACCTGACGATGCCGATCGAAGCCCGCTGGAGCGGCGATCCGCTTGCCGCTTTCTGGTCGCTGATCGACCGCCAACCCGTGAAATATGGCGCGTTTGCCGATCTCGGCGGTCCCATCATTCTTTCCCGCTCACCGGAACTGTTTTTCCGCACCGACGAAGATGGCTGGATCGAGACGCACCCGATGAAAGGTACGGCCAAACGCGGCGCGACACCGGCCGAAGATGCCGAAATCGTCGAAGCCATGAAGGCCGACATCAAGACGCAAGCGGAAAACCGCATGATCGTCGACCTCTTACGCAACGATATCTCGCGCATCACCGAAGTCGGCACGCTCGACGTTCCAAAACTCTTCGAAATCGAGACCTATCCCACCGTCCACCAGATGGTCAGCCACGTTCAGGCGAAGCTCCTACCCGATCTTTCCATCCGCGACATCTTTGCCGCCCTTTTTCCCTGCGGCTCGATCACCGGCGCGCCGAAGATCCGCGCCATGGAAATCCTCCACGACCTCGAGGATGGTCCGCGTGATGCCTATTGCGGCGCAATCGGCATGATCGCGCCCAACGGCGCGATGCGCTTCTCCGTTGCCATCCGCACAATGACGCTCTTCGACGGCGGCAAAGCAGTCTTCAACGTCGGCGGCGGCATCGTCTTCGATTCCACGGCTGAAGCCGAATATGAGGAATGCCTGCTCAAGGCCCGCTTCGCCATCGGCGACCAATGGATTGCCCGATGAAGGATTTTTCGCTGATCGAAACCCTGCGCTGGCAACCGGACGAAGGCTTCATTCGCCTGCGCCTTCATCTCGCCCGCCTCTCCCGCTCCGCCCGCCGCATCGGTTTTCCCGAACCGACGGATGTGGTCGCGAAGCTGGAAGATGCGGTAAAGGATGATAAGGAGCCGCGTCGTGTCAGGCTGACTTTCGACAGCCAGGGCCGGATCGATATTGCCACCGCGCCCTTCACGCCGCTGCCGCAAGACACGGTCTGGAAATTCCGTATCGCTAGCACGCGTCTCGATTCCACTGACAGGCTGCTACGTATCAAGACCACATGCCGGGCCGTGTATGAAGCGGCGCGCGCCGAGTTTACGCCGCAGCAAGCGGATGAAGTCATCCTGCTCAACGAACGGCAGGACGTCTGCGAGGGAACCATTACGTCTGTCTTCCTTGATGACGGCTCCGGCATTCTCAGGACACCGCCGATCTCCTGCGGCCTGCTCGCCGGCGTGCTCCGCACCGAGCTCATCTGCCAGCGAAAGGCCCGCGTCGGTCGCATCACGCTCGATGATCTGGACAAGGGTATGCTTTACGTTGGAAATTCGCTACGCGGCCTGATCCGCGCCACGCTGCAAAAGGACTGACCATGCTGATCCTCTCCCTGACCTATGTGAAGCCCAATGAAGAGGCCGACAAGCACATGGAGCCGCATATGGTCTGGGTGAAGGAAGGATATGCGAAGGGCTGGTTCCTCGCTTCCGGCCGGAAGGTACCACGCACCGGCGGAGTCGTTCTCGCCATCGGCGACCGCGCCCAAATTGAAGCCTATGTCGCAGCCGACCCTTTCACCATCCATGGTGTTGCCGAATATGACATCACAGAAGTCGCGCTGACGACGGTGACGGAAGGGTTGGAGGCTCTGAAGCGCTGAGTTACAAACCGCACCCGGCAAATCGTCAGGCTCGAAAAGGAGCGGCGATGAAACGTCCGACCTACACGCCCTATGACGGCTCGGCCCGGCCCTTCACGATCGGTCTGATGCCGTTCGATCCCGCCCGCTGGATCGAACCCGACGAAGATCTCAACCGCTACCTCAAGGAAAAGGCGCGGCTGGCAGGCGAGTGCCTCGACGACATCTTCGTCGCAGAGGATGGGACGGAAGCAGCCCAGCAGGAGGCGCTGAATATTCTCCTCGCTCACCTTGCCGATCGGCATCCGGCGATGCTCCGGCAGGATACATCCGATCTGCCGCCGCTCTTCAAGGCCGGTTCACTCATCCAGGATGATCTTGTTCTGATGCGCCGCAAGGCCGATGGCTGGCATCTCGTTGCCGCCCATGTCGCCTTTCCCTCCTCGTGGTCACTGCATGAGAAATTCGGTCGGCCGATGCACGAGATCCATGGGGATGTGCCGGGCTTCGGCGAAGGCACGCGCAATGCCGCACTGATTACCCGCATCTTCGACGGCCTGCAGAGTGCCCAGCCGGTCGAGCGGCTGAACTGGTCGGTCAACGCCACTGATGATCTCTTCCTTCCCGTCTCGAAACATCGCCGGCCGCCTTACGTCGAGGCCTTCACGCTCGAAGAGCGTTTCGTCCGCGTCGAGCGCCAGACCCTTCGCAAGCTGCCTGTCTCGGGCGACATTCTCTTCACCATCCGCATCTATATCGATCCGGTCGCCGTCATTGCCCGGCATCCGCAGGCGCGGAAACTCGCAGCCAGCTTTGCCGACCAACTGGAAGCACTCGACGTCCAGCAGACCGTCTACAAAGGGCTGACCCTGCAGCGGACGGAACTCGTGCGGAAACTGCGAGCACTTTGCAGCGCCGATATTTGACCTTTGCAGGGGAACGCTCTTTATTGTGACGCCATTTTGTGATTAGAGCCGGTCACTTCGCGAGCTTCGCGGCATTTTCACATGAATTCTTTAGGCTGAAAGCCTTCGTTCCCTTCCAATAGGAGAAAAGAATGACGGAACAGAACTATCCGGTATATGGCGAAATTACCGGTCCGATCGTCATGATCGGCTTTGGCTCCATCGGCCGCGGCACGCTGCCCCTGATCGAGCGCCACTTCAAATTCGACAAGAGCCGGATGGTTGTCATCGACCCGCGCACGGACGATGCCCACATTCTGGAAAAGCACGGCGTCAAGCACATCCAGGCGCATGTGACGAAGGACAACTACAAGGAGCTGCTGAAGCCGCTCCTGACTGAAGGTGAAGGCCAGGGCTTCTGCGTCAATCTCTCGGTCGACACCTCGTCGCTCGACATCATCAAACTCTGCCGCAAGCTTGACGTGCTCTATATCGATACCGTCGTCGAGCCCTGGCTCGGCTTTTATTTCGATAAGGACATGAAGAACGAGGAACGCACCAACTACGCGCTGCGCGAAACCGTTCGCAAGGAAAAGGCGAAGAACCCCGGCGGCACCACGGCCGTTTCCACCTGCGGCGCAAATCCGGGTATGGTCTCCTGGTTCGTCAAGCAGGGCCTGCTGAACCTTGCCCGTGATATGGGCCTCAAGTTCGATGAGCCGGGCCAGGACGACCGCGAAGAATGGGCAAAGCTCATGAAGAAGGTCGGCGTCAAGGGCATCCACATCGCCGAACGCGACACGCAGCGCACCATCCACCCGAAGCCGCTCAACGTCTTCTGGAACACCTGGTCGGTCGAAGGCTTCATCTCCGAAGGCCTGCAGCCGGCAGAACTCGGCTGGGGCACCCACGAAAACTGGATGCCGAAGAACGCCAAGAAGCATAAGAAGGGCTCCAAGGCCGCCATCTTCCTGGAACAGCCCGGCGCCAACACCCGCGTGCGCACCTGGTGCCCGACGCCCGGCCCGCAGTATGGCTTTCTCGTCACCCACAATGAGTCGATCTCGATCGCCGACTTCTTCACGGTGAAGGACAAGGACGGCGACGTCTCCTATCGTCCGACCTGCCACTACGCCTACCATCCTGCCAATGATGCCGTTCTCTCGCTGCATGAGATGTTCGGCAACGGCGGCAAGGCACAGCCGGTTCTCCACGTTCTCGACGAGAACGAACTGGTCGATGGCGTCGACGAGCTCGGCGTGCTGCTCTACGGCCACGACAAGAACGCCTACTGGTATGGTTCGCGTCTGTCGCTGGAAGAAACCCGCCGCATCGCCCCCTACCAGAACGCGACTGGTCTGCAGGTAACCTCTGCCGTTCTCGCCGGCATGGTCTGGGCTCTTGAAAACCCGAAGGCCGGCATCGTCGAAGCCGATGAGATGGATTACAAGCGCTGCCTCGAAGTGCAGCTGCCCTATCTCGGCCCGGTCGAAGGCCACTACACCGACTGGACCCCGCTCGACGGCCGTCCGGGCCTGTTCCCGGAAGACATCGACACCAAGGATCCGTGGCAGTTCAAGAACATCCTCGTTCGCTGAAGCCTGCCCTAACGCTTTCGAAGATGCCCGCTGTTAGGCGGGCATTTTTGTAACGCCTGCTGTCTAAATGCCGGCCGACCCACGTCGAAGGCTTGCCTTCGCGGAAGGCCCGCGCCATGTTTTTGGCGGACTGTCGCGGAAAGCTTCCGCTTAGATTCGCCGGGAGAAGCCTTATGAAAGTCAGAACTGGTCTCGTTCTTGCGGTTGCATCGGCAGCTCTTGCCGCCTGTGTTTCCTCCGGCCCGCGCCCCCTCCCCGTTGCATCAGCACCCACTCCTACCGGTGTCGAAGGAACCTGGGCCGATCCGAACGGCATCGTCTCCACCTTCCAGTCCGGCACTTTCACGACGCGCACGACCGACAGCAACCAGCTTCTGGCCTCCGGCACCTATACCAAAACCTCGCCGACGCTGGTGGAAATCAACATGACCTCGCTGGTTCGCAACACTCAGTCGAAGGTCAATTGCGCCCTCGTTACGACGAGCCAGCTGAATTGCACCTCGGATGCCGGCGCACAGTTCGTCCTGACCCGCCGCAGCTGAATAGAGCAGATGAGGTGAAGGCTAAGCACCATGCGGGCTTTCGCTGGTTACCTCGTCCTGTTGCTCGCAACGCCGCTTGCCGCACTTGCGGTCATTTTGCCGGCTAATGTCTATCGTGCCCAAGGTATCGCCGCCCCCGATTGCGACGGGCCGCTGCAGGTGCTGATCTTCGCCGCGCCGGCAGTCCTGATCTACGGCGCAGGCGTAGTCCTTGCCTATCGGGCCGGCCGGCGCTTTCACCGCATCGTTTCCCTTCTTTGCTTGATTGTCGCGCTCGCCACATTTCCGAATATTGCAGAGGCCATGCGCGAACTCTACCGAAACGCTGCCGCCGGAGAATGCGTGGGATAACCAGTCGGCTTTTTTGCCCGGTTCCCCCTTGGAAAGCGGCTCTCCTGGCCCAGCTTTCCCTTGCGGCGGCGCATCGTCTGATGGAACATCCGCATGCCGGGAAACCGCCCGGGCTGACCATGGAAGGGACTGGCGAGGATCAGGGGGATCTTCGCCCTTTTAATCAGGAGAACAGGGATGACGAAGTCTTTCAGCTTCGGTCTTTTGACCGCGTCCATGCTGGCGCTGAGCACAGGCGCCGCTTTCGCGGATTACGAACTCAATATTCTTCATATCAACGATTTCCATTCACGCATTGAATCGATCAACAAGTTCGACTCCACCTGCTCGGTCGAGGAGGAAGGCAAGAACGAATGCTTCGGCGGCGCCGCCCGTCTGAAGACCGCTATCGACCAGCGCCGTCAGGCTCTGACGGGCAAGAACGTGCTGCTGCTCAACGCCGGCGACAATTTCCAGGGCTCGCTGTTCTACACGACCTACAAGGGCGCGGCCGAAGCCGAAATGCTGAACCTCATGAAGTTCGACGCCATGACGGTCGGCAATCATGAATTCGACGACAGCGAGGATGGGCTCGCAACCTTCCTCGACAAGGTGCAATTCCCCGTCGTCGCCGCCAACGTCAAGGCAAGTGCTGCCTCCAAGCTTGGCGACCGCGTCAAACCTTCTCTCGTGCTTGACGTCAGCGGCCAGAAGATCGGTATCGTCGGCGCCGTCACCAATGACACGCCGGAGCTTTCCTCGCCCGGCCCGAACGTGACGATTGCCGATGACGTCCAGAGCATCACGGCAGAGGTTCAGAAACTGAAGGGCGAAGGCGTCAACAAGATCATTGCGCTCACCCATGTCGGCTACCCGCGCGACCTCGCGATGATCGCCAAGATCCCTGATGTCGATGTGGTCGTCGGTGGCCATTCACACAGCCTGCTGTCGAACACCGATCCGAAGGCCGAAGGCCCCTATCCGACGATGGTCGACAATCCCGGCGGGTACAAGGTACCGGTGGTGCAGGCAGCCTCCTACAGCAAATATCTCGGCGATCTCGTCGTTAATTTCGATGATAATGGCGTCGTCAAGGAAGCCAAGGGTGATCCCATCCTGATCGATTCTTCCTTCACGCCTGATCCGGCTGTCACGGCACGCATTGTCGAACTGGCAAAGCCGATTGAAGACCTGCGCAAGAAGGTGATCGGCTCCTCCGAAGGCCCCATCGAGGGCGACCGCAAGGTCTGCCGCGTCAAGGAATGCTCGATGGGCAATCTGGTGGCCGATGCTATCCTCGACCGTAGCAAGAACCAGGGCGTGACCATTGCCATCCAGAACGGCGGCGGCCTGCGCGCCTCCATCGATGGCGGCGACGTCACCCAGGGCGAAGTCATCACCGTGTTGCCCTTCCAGAACACGCTCGCAACCTTCCAGCTGACCGGCGCCGATATCATCAAGGCGCTCGAAAACGGCGTCAGCCAGATCGACCAGGGCGCCGGCCGTTTCCCGCAGGTCGCCGGTCTGAAATTCACTTTCGACCAGTCGAAGCCGGTCGGCAGCCGCGTCAGCGACGTCCAGGTCAAGGACGGCGACAATTTCGTGCCGATCGACAATGCCAAGACCTATAGCGTCGCCACCAACAACTTCATGCGCGCCGGCGGCGATGGCTATGTCGCCTTCAAAGACGGCCAGAATGCCTATGACTACGGTCCGGACCTGGCCGACGTGACAGCCGAATATATTGCCGCGCACTCGCCCTATAAGCCTTATACGGACGGCCGCATCACTGAAATTGCGCAGGCGGCACCTGCTCCCTCCGCAGAGCCGGCTCCCGCAACACCTGCGCCCGCGGCCCCGGCTCCATCTGCCGAACCGACCCCAGCTACTGCAGCACCAGCCCCAGCCGCTCCCGCTCCGGCAGTTGAACCTACCCCGGCAGCCTCCGCACCGGCTGCGCCTTCGACCCATATCATCGCTGCCGGCGATACTTTCTGGGATCTCGCCAAGACCTTCTACGGCGATGGCGCCGAATGGCACAAATTGTCGGAAGCCAATGGCAGCCCGAACCCGCGCCATCTGCGGGTCGGCGAGGAAATCCAGGTTCCCGCCAAGTAAGACGATTTGTCCTGATCATCAGAGCCGGTCCGGGGTTCCCCGGGCCGGCTTTTCTTCTTATAGGGTGAACCGTGATCGGCCGGCTGCGTATGATCCGGCGAGACACGAAAGCGCGTTGGGGCCAGAATGACAGATACTTCACTCCGCCCGGCGGACCATCCCGCCGTCAAGTTCGGCAAGGTCGGCGTCCTGCTGGTCAATCTTGGTACGCCGGATGGTACTGATTACACCTCCATGCGCCGCTACCTGCGCGAATTCCTGACCGACAAGCGTGTCATCGAATGGTCGCCCTGGAAATGGTATCCGATCCTGTTCGGCATCGTCCTCAACACGCGCCCGCAGAAGGTGGGCAAGGCCTATGAGACGATCTGGAACAAGGATCTGAATGAAAGCTGGCTACGCACCTATACCCGCAACCAATCGGACTTCATGGCCGAACGGCTGCGCGACCTGCCAAACGTCAAGGTCGATTGGGCAATGCGGTATGGCACGCCATCGATCCGCTCGCGTATCGAAGCGCTGAAGGACGAGGGTTGTGACCGCATCCTGCTCTTCCCGCTCTATCCGCAATATGCGGCGGCTACCACCGCGACCGTCAATGACAAGGCCTTCCAGAAGCTTCTAACCATGCGCTGGCAACCGGCGTTGCGCACGGTGCCTGATTATCACGACGACGAGACCTATATCGAAGCGCTCGCCAAATCCGTCGAGCGGCACCTTGCCACCCTCGACTGGAAGCCCGAGATGCTGCTCGCCTCCTTCCACGGCATTCCGCTCTCCTACTTCCAACAGGGCGATCCCTATTACTGCCAGTGCCAGAAGACCGGCCGGCTGCTGCGCGAACGCCTCGGGCTGACAAAGGAAAATTTCATGGTCACCTTCCAGTCCCGCTTCGGACCGGAGGAATGGCTGCAGCCCTATACCGACAAGACCGTCGAGAAGCTGGCGCAGGACGGCGTCAAGCGCATCGCCGTCATGAATCCCGGCTTCGTTTCCGACTGTCTGGAGACGCTGGAAGAGATTGCCGAACAGGCCGCCCATTCTTTCAAGCACAATGGCGGCGAACAGTTCACGCATATTCCCTGCCTGAATGACAGCGAGGACGGCATGCAGGTGCTGGAAAAAGTCGTGCGCCGTGAACTGCTGGGCTGGGCATGACAGACGCGGCCCCAGATTTTCTGGCGCCCTGCAATAGATAAAAATATCCCGCGCGCCAGATCTAAAGAATGGCCGATAGGCGATCGCAATCGCGCCAGAGGCGCGGCTGCGGCCCGCAGATTCGTGGCCTGCTGCTTTATCGATCTGGACGTACTTTATGATTTCGGCTTTCAGAAAATTGATTGTCCTCGCATGCTTGCTCGTCATCGCAGGTGGCGGTTATCTCGCGTGGGAACGCTATCAGCGGGTCTATGCCAACGCCCCTCCCAAAGGCATCGTCGGTCAGGTCGCATGTCAGCTTCGCCTCCGCGACGTCAAAACCGGCAATCTGAAGCCGGACGATCAGCCGTTTCTCACCAATTGCCTGATGGGCGGCTATATCACAAAGAGCGAGCTCGATGATGCCGGCCTATCACCCTGATTTGACAGGCGAGGCCGTCATTCCTTCCTTGCAAAGAACGTGATAACTCACCACGTCAGATAGGTGGGCTTAGGGAGGAATACATGCTGCTGGGCGGCTTCGATATCGTCGTGATCGTATTGGTGGTTTTTGTCATCCTGGTGCTCTTTGCGGGCATCAAGACGGTTCCACAGGGCTACCGTTATACGATCGAGCGTTTCGGCCGCTATACGCGCACGCTGGAACCCGGCCTGAACCTGATCACCCCTTTCATCGAACGTGTCGGCGCCAGGATGAACGTGATGGAGCAGGTGCTGAACGTGCCGACCCAAGAGGTGATTACCAAGGACAATGCCTCGGTCTCAGCCGATGCCGTATCCTTCTACCAGGTGCTGAATGCCGCTCAGGCCGCCTATCAGGTTTCCAATTTGGAAAATGCCATCCTGAACCTCACCATGACCAATATTCGCTCCGTCATGGGCTCTATGGATCTTGATGAACTGCTCTCCAATCGTGATGCGATCAACGACCGGCTGCTGCGCGTCGTGGACGAAGCCGTACAGCCTTGGGGCATCAAGGTCACCCGCGTCGAGATCAAGGATATCCAGCCGCCGCGCGACCTCGTCGACGCGATGGCCCGCCAGATGAAGGCCGAGCGCGAGAAACGTGCCCAGGTGTTGGAAGCTGAAGGTTCGCGCAACGCGCAGATCTTGAGAGCAGAAGGCGCCAAGCAGTCCGCCATCCTTCAGGCCGAAGGGCAGCGCGAAGCCGCCTTCCGCAATGCCGAAGCCCGCGAACGCTTGGCAGAAGCCGAAGCCAAGGCGACGAAGATGGTCTCGGAAGCGATCGCCGCCGGCGACGTCCAGGCAATCAACTATTTCGTTGCCCAGAAATACACCGAGGCGCTCGCTTCAATCGGCTCGGCGCCCAACTCCAAGATCGTCATGATGCCGATGGAAGCGTCTTCCATTCTCGGCTCGCTTGGCGGCATCGGCGCGATTGCCCGGGAGGTCTTTGGGGAAGGCAACAATCAGCCGCCTCCGCCTCCCCGGGCAGTTCCGGCGCGCTCCACGCCGTCGGTCGGCCCGGCTCCGGCCAATCCCTTCAATCCCAATCCGGAGCGATAAGCCATGCTGGCGAAGATCGTCGGCGAACTTGGGCCGTGGAGCTGGTGGGTGGCAGGCCTCGTGCTGCTTGCAGCCGAGATGGTCGTGCCGGGCTTCTTCCTGGTCTGGATCGGGCTTGCCGCACTTGCCGTCGGTGTTTTGTCGCTGCTCTTCTGGGATGCCGCTTTCTGGATCTGGGAGCTTCAGGCGATCCTCTTCGCCATCCTCGCGGTCGCAGCCACGCTCATCGGCCGGCGGCTGACACTGCGCAATGCCACGACGGATGAGCCGTTCCTCAATCAGCGCGGCGCGAGCCTCGTTGGCCGTACCGCGACGCTGCGCGAGCCGATCCGCGAAGGCCGCGGCCGCATTCGTCTCGATGACACGACGTGGCAGGTCATGGGGCCGGATCTTCCGGCCGGAACGCAGGTCAAAGTGGTTTCGAGCAACGGCCGCGACCTGACGGTCGAACCGACCTGATCAAGCCACACCGATCCGCAACAGATCATGGAAGTGAACGAGCCCGATTGGGCGCTGCTCGTCATCGATGACCATAAGCGCACCGATCTTGTATTGTTCGAGCAGTGCCAGGGCTGCAGTCGCCAGTATCGTCGGCCTGACCGTCTTCGGCGCGCGCGTCATGATGTCATCGACTGTCAACTCCGCGAGATTGCGGCTGAGGTTGCGGGACATGTCACCATCAGTGACGATGCCGCAAAGCCGACCCTCCGCATCCAGCACGCCGACGCAGCCGAAATGCTTGTGCGACAGAACCTTGATCGCCGCCGGCACGGACGTGCCTTGCGCGACCAGCGGCAGGCGGTCACCGGTATGCATGACGTCGGCAACATGCATCAGGCTCGCGCCCAGCTTGCCGCCAGGATGGAAAACATGGAAATCGGTCGCCGTGAAGCCACGCGCGTCCAAAAGCGCAATCGCCAGTGCATCACCGAGCGCAAGCTGCATCATCGTCGATGTGGTTGGTGCCAGCCCGTTGGGACAGGCCTCTTCCTCATTGGGGATCAGCAGCACGATATCTGCGGCCGTCGCCAGTGAGGACTGTGGGCTGCAGGTCATGGCGATCAGCGGAATGGAAAAACGCCGCGTGTAGGAAATGATGCTCTTCAGTTCGGCGCTTTCACCACCCTTGGAGATCGCCAGCACCAGATCATCGCCGGCAATCATGCCAAGATCGCCGTGATTGGCTTCCGCCGCATGCACGAAAAAGGCAGGCGTTCCCGTTGAAGCGAAGGTGGCTGCGATCTTCGTGCCGATATGGCCGCTCTTGCCGACGCCGGTCACGATCACACGGCCGGTATTCTCGCCAATCATCTCGACCGCACGAGTAAAGGGGCCCGCCAGCCCATCATCGAAGGCACGTTCCAACGCCTCAAGGGCACGTCTTTCGATGCTGACGGTGCGCTTGCCCGACTCCAGCACGCTGTTTTCGACGAGTTTTACCGCTCTCCTGATCATGGCAATGCGTTAGACCTTTTCACTTTACCTGTCCACCCGACAATGTTTCCCATGTATGAACGCGCACCCCGCACGGCAACGAATGGTTAACCACAAGGCTTTACGCTTGGGTAAGACTTCGAAGCATTTCAGGCGCGGATTGAATGGGCCAGGGAAAACAGACGAGCAGTGTGACGCCGCTCCGCGCCATGAGCCATGCCGTCTCCATCGTGGCTATCGGCCTGCTGGTCGTGCCCGCCGCTTTCGCACAGCAGACGACGTCTCAACAAGCACCGGCAAGCACGGCAAATTCCCGCACGACAGCCACACAGGGCGCAACCACGTACAATGCGGCGCCGGATTTCGGCGATACGAGCGATGCCGCGACCACTCCTGCCAACAATGTCCGGGATCAGGATTCGGACGCAGCGGCTGGCCGCACTCCGACAACACAGCCCGACGATGAGATTACCGGCGCGATCCTCGACGAGGATATGCGCAGGCTGAACACCCGCGAACCGCGCCTGGACGAAACGCCGGCGCGCAAGGTACCGGAAAGTATCTCGACCGAGCAGACGCCCGGCATCCCTCTCGGCAGCTTTGTCCTGCGCCCGAGCGTCACCCAAACGATCAATACCGAGACCACGAAGGACGGTGGAACGAAAAAGAGCCGCGGCTTCCTCGAGACCGATATGGGCGCGACGCTGACCTCCGACTGGAGCCGGCATCAGCTGACCGTCACCTCCGAGGGCGCCTGGCAAAAGAACATCAGCGGCGAGGGTGAAGAACAGCCATCCTTCAAGATCAATGGCGATCTGCGCCTGGACCTGACGCGCGATACCGTCGGCCACATCACTGGTGGCTATAATTTCTACCGCGAAGACACTGATGATCCGGATGCGATCACCAACGCCGATCAGCAATCCGATGTGCAGGAATTTACCGGCGGCGCCTCCATTGAGCACGACTTCGGCATCCTGCGGGGAACCGCCGCCGTTGCGCTTTCGCGCTCGATCTATTCCGATGCCGAACTCTCCAACGGCACGACAGTCTCCATGAGTGACCGCAACCAGACCACGGGCACGGTGCGCGGCCGCATCGGCTATGAACTCTCGCCGGCACTCATTCCCTTCATCGAGGCGTCGATCGGCAAGACCAACTATGATGAACGCACCGATTCCTCCGGTTATCGGCGTTCGGGGGACAGCTACGGCGCCAAGGGCGGCGTTCAGGTCGATATGGGCGAAAAACTCAAGGGCGAGGTCGCGGTCGGCTATGCGACGGCGGATTTCGATGATGACAGGCTGAAATCGATCGATACGGCGACACTCGATGCTAGCCTGCTCTGGTCGCCGATCCGCGGAACGAATGTCAATCTGGACCTCCAGACCAGCATCCAGCCTTCCACCGCAGCGGGTGAAAGCGGCTATGTCTCGCATCAATTAACGTCTACCGTCGATCATCAGCTGCGCGACAATCTGGTGGCGACGGTCATCGGCGGCGTGACGCTGCGCGATTATCCGAGCGGCAGCACGATAAACGACGAGACGGTTTACACCGCCTCGACAGGTCTTGTCTGGAACATCAACCGCTACCTCGACTTCACCAGCACGCTTGGCTACGAGCTGACGACACGCAAGGAAGGCGACGACTCGCAGCAATGGCGAGCCGGCGTCGGTCTCAAGGTGAAGCGCTGAAGGGCCTTAGTTCAGGCCGGCGAGAAGGTCCCTGAAGCCGCCCTCAACCGTCGGACGGATATCCGCACGCTCAAGAGCGAAGGCAACGTTGGCGAGGATGAAGCCATCCTTGGCGCCGCAGTCGTAAGTTTCACCCTTGAAGTGGTAGCCAGCGAAATCCTGCTCCTTGAGCAGCTTCAGCATGCCGTCGGTGAGCTGGATTTCGTTACCTGCGCCGCGTTCCTGGGTTTCCAGGATTTTGAATATCTCCGGCTGCAGGATGTAGCGACCGTTGATGAAGAAGTTTGAAGGAGCCGTACCCTTGGCAGGCTTTTCAACCATGCCGGTGATCCGGAAGCCTTCGCCGATAGCTTCGCCAACGCCGACGATGCCATATTTGTGAGCCTGGTCGGGAGCGCATTCCTCGACAGCGATGATATTGCCGCCGCTGTGTTCGTAGAGCTCGATCATGCCCTTCATGCAGCCCTTTTGATCCTTCATGATCATGTCGGGAAGAAGCAATGCGAAAGGTTCGTCGCCGACGATCTCGCGGGCGCACCAGACGGCGTGGCCGAGGCCGAGCGGCTCCTGCTGACGGGTAAAGCTCACCGTGCCTGCCTTGGGAAGCTGCTGCTGCAGCAAGGTGATCTCCGCCTTCTTGGCGCGCTCCTTGAGCGTCTGCTCAAGTTCGAAATGAATATCGAAGTAATCTTCGATGACGTGCTTGTTACGACCAGTAACAAAAACCAGATGTTCAATGCCTGCTTCAAGTGCTTCGTCGACAACATACTGAATGATTGGTTTATCGACGACCGTCAGCATTTCCTTTGGAACCGCTTTAGTGGCTGGAAGGAACCGCGTTCCCAGACCTGCGACTGGAAATACTGCCTTGCGAACTTTCTTATTCAGAGCCACACCGACCTCCTGTTTTGACTATACCGCTTTTAACGAAACGCTACATCGATTTGAACTAGTATAGAATTGCTACCGTTTTGCAAATGGTGACTGGACCGGCCGGGCATGGTAAAGAATTTGTTGACTCCGTTCCTGTAATTTCGGCGTAGGACGGACATGACGTACCGCCCAAGCTAAAACTGAAGATGACGGATACGACTGCCGATGACCCAGAAATATATAAACTCCCTTCGTGGTCTTGCTCTCGCCCTCGTTGTCGCCACCGCGACCGGACTGGCCCCCAATAACGCAAAAGCTGATGCCCGGTTCCAGAAGTGGATCGCGGACTTCTACCAAACTGCCGCGCAGAGTGGCATCAGTAAGGCAACGTATCAGAAAGCCTTTTCTGGGGTAAGCGAACCTGACCCCACTGTGCTGGAAAAGGCGACTTATCAGCCTGAATTCACATCGAAGATTTGGGATTACATCGATTCCCGCGTCAATCCCTACACTGTGGAAATCGGCCGCAAGATGGCCGCCAAGCATGCCAAGACGCTGGATGTGATCCAGCGCCACTTCGGCGTCGACAAATCGATTCTGCTCGCCATCTGGTCGATGGAATCAAACTACGGCGCAGTTCTCGCTAAGGATGAGCGCCTTCACTATGTGCCGCGCGCATTGGCAACGCTTGCCTTTGCCGATCCCAAGCGTGCCAAGTTTGCCAAGAAGCAGTTGATCGCAGCCCTGAAGATCCTGCAGAACGGTGACGTGCCCGCCAAGGAAATGACCGGCTCATGGGCTGGCGCCATGGGCCACACCCAGTTCATCCCGACAAGCTATCTTCTCTATGCGGTGGACGCTGACGGCAACGGCCATCGCGACATCTGGAATTCCGTGCCCGACGCGCTGGCGACCTCGGCCAATCTCCTCATGAAGAACGGCTGGGACGCCGGCAGAACCTGGGGCTACGAAGTCGCAGTACCGGCATCTGCCGCGCAGCAGGTCGGCAAGACGCGCACGCTCGCCCAGTGGGCAGCCCTTGGCCTGAAGCGTCCGAATGGCAAGCCTTTCAAGGATGGCGACACCCGCGCCATGCTGAAGATGCCGGCAGGTAGCGATGGTCCGGGCTTCCTGATGACGGCGAACTTCTTCACCATCAAGAACTACAATGCCTCCGACAGCTATGCGCTCGCCGTCGGCCTGCTTGCAGACCAGATTGCCGGCTTTGGCGGAATGCAGCAGCGCTGGCCGCGTCCGGAAGGTGCGCTCGACATCACCGAGAAGTTCGAATTGCAGACACGCCTGAAGACGCTCGGCTATTACAGTGGTGATGTCGACGGCAATTTCGGCTCCGGCTCCAAGGCAGCCATCGCCGCTGTTCAGGAGCGCATCGGCATGCAGCCGGATGGTGAGCCTTCACTTTCGCTTCTCGACGCGCTGCGCCGTTAGCGCGTCGTGCGTCCATTTGGACGCACAAAGGACATTCTAACTCCTTGAATCTACGTATCGTGCTTTCCGAAAATCATTCCGATTTTCGGGCCGATGCTGTAGAAGCGGGGAAAGCCTGACCTAAATAATATTGGTGGTGTGGACGGAAAGCAGCTGCCTATGCAAGATGCCCGGCAGATGCGGAACTGCCCGATGACAAGACAAATTGACCGGACCCGATGGATTCGTGGGCTTGCGCTTGCTGCAGCCACGCTTTCCCTTTGCCTTGGTTCGATGCTGCCGGCCGACTATGCTGAGGCGCAGGAGCTTCGCTATCAACGCCGCTCCATCCTCGATTTCTTTCTCGGTCGCCGTTACATCGATGAGAACCCGCAGCCCGAAATGCGCGGCCAACCGCGGCGGCAACAACAGCAACGTAGGCGCGCACCCGCGCAGAAGGCCGTGACGCCAATGCGCACGGCGCCGGTCGCGCCCGCTGAACCCGTGGTCCAAAAGCTGGACAATGCCCAGAAAATCCTGATCGTCGGTGATTTTCTCGCCGGCGGCCTGGGCGACGGCCTCACCGCCGCCTTTGAAACCTCGCCCGGCGTCGTGGTCGAGGCCCGCAGCAATGTCTCTTCCGGTCTCGTGCGCGACGACTATTACAACTGGCCCGGCGAATTGCCGAAGATGATCGACGAGCTGAAGCCGGCAATGGTCGTTGTCATGATCGGCGCCAATGATCGCCAGCAGATGGTGACCGATGCTGGCAAGGAAAAATTTCGGACCGACGGCTGGTTTACCGAGTATCAGCGCCGCGTGCTGGCCTTCGGCAAAGAGATCACGAGCCGCAAGATCCCGCTGCTCTGGGTCGGACTTCCTGCCTTTGAATCCGATTCGATGACGGCCGATGCCGTTCAGATGAACCAGCTCTACCGCAACCAGATGGAAAGCATCGGTGGCGAATTCGTCGACATCTGGGACGGTTTCGTGGACGAGAACGGCAAGTTCATCGTCACCGGCTCCGATGTCAACGGCCAGCAGGTGCGCCTGCGCACCACTGACGGCATCAACCTGACCCAGGCCGGCCGCCGCAAGCTCGCATTCTACGTGGAAAAACCGGCGCGCCGCCTCCTCGGCACCCAGGCAAGTCCCGATCTCGTGCGCCTCGACCCCGGCAACCTGCCGGCACTGACGCTGCCCACCAATCCGGTGGAACACACGCAGCCGATCAGCCTGTCCGACCCGAACCTCGATGGTGGAGCGGAATTGCTTGGCGCCAGCAAGACGCCGCCGGCAACACTGACCAAATCGCCACGTGATCTGCTGGTCGAACAGGGAGAGATGGCACCGGCGCCGGCAGGCCGTATCGACGACTATCGCATGCCGACGCTGAAGACGACGGCGGAAGTTTCCGTGAAATGAGAAACGGCCGTTAGAGCGCCGTGCGCCCATTCGGACGCATTAGGGACGCTCTAACTCTTTGAATCTACGCATCGACCCGAAAATCGACGGTCCGGATTACTTGGCTGCCGCCTGCGGCCAAGTCAGATAGTAGAAGTTAGAGCCGATCTGGCCGAAATAGGCATTGCTGTTGTCGACCTTATCCACATAGTGACCGGCCTGCTTGACGAACGAGGCATCATCGCCGCGCTTCAGATGCGCGTTGAGAAAGTCGTTCCAGCCGCTGGCGTCGATATCGGTGCCGGGCTTGCTGTCCGTATTCGCTTCATCCGGATTTTCGACATCCCAGGCGGCGATGGAAACGCCCTGCGTCGGATCGGAGACCGTCAGCGTACCGTTTTCAAGAGCTGCCAGCATATCATGTGCCGTACCATCGGTGCCTTCCTGCTGGGCCGCCTCTTCAAGCTGCTTTTTTAGCATGGCCATGAAGGACGAACTCGTCACATCGGGATTTTCGCTCCATGTGTCCGTCGTCTCGTCGGTCTGATCGTTCTGCGTCGAAAGCGTATCGAGCAGGCTTGCAAGCGCATTGTTGGAAAGCAGCGAAGACGTGTCCGGGTCCAGACCGTAGCTGCTGAGAATGCTGGCAGCGCTGGAGGATTCGGTGGCACTCTGACTGCTGTCCTCATCGGAACCGCGCAGGTTCTTCAGGGCGTATTGGGCTGAGACCAGCCGCGTACTGTCGATTGCGGAAACCATGGTTTGTCCTTTGTGATGGTCCGCAGCAACCATGTCCCTTGCGCCGCGGCCAACAGTGAAACGCCTCACGACTGAACGGGCGGGGGCATGTCCGGCCAGTCGCCGCAGGCCGGTTCGGGCCTGCATACGCAGGAAAACTGCAGCTCGGGAATTGCATGAAGCTTGCCGGAAGCCGCGGCGCGTCAACCGGTCGCACCACGAAAAACTCCGCCGGAATGCGGCGGAGTTTTATTGCTCGACGAATTGTTTGTGGCCGATCAGCGCGGCAGGACGGTGGAGCCCATCAGCGCCTCGTCGATCGCGCGCGCGGCCTGGCGGCCTTCGCGGATTGCCCAGACCACCAGCGACTGGCCGCGGCGCACGTCGCCCGCCGTCCAGAGCTTGTCGATCGAGGTCTTGTAGTCAAGGTCGTTGGCAACGACGTTGGTCGATCCGCGCTTGTCGATATTGAGTATCAGCTTGCCGTCGAGCTCCTTCAGCACGCTGTCGTTGAACGGACCGCTGAAGCCGATGGCGATAAAGGCAAGATCTGCCTTGATGACAAAATCCGTACCCGGAACCGGCCGGCGGCGCTCATCGACTTCACAGCACTTCACGCCTGTCAGGACACCATCTTCGCCGACGAATTCTAGCGTGGCGACCTGGAATTCGCGGATCGCGCCTTCGGCCTGCGAAGAGGAGGTACGCATCTTCGTGGCCCAGAACGGCCAGACGGCGAGCTTGTCTTCCTTTTCCGGCGGCTGCGGACGAATGTCGAGCTGGGTCACCTTGACCGCACCCTGACGGAAGGCCGTGCCGACGCAGTCCGACGCCGTATCACCACCGCCGACAACGACGACATGCTTGGCTCCGGCCAGGATCGGATCGGACGGCCAACCGGTGCTGTCGATATTCTCGCGGCCGACGCGCTTGTTCTGCTGAACCAGATACGGCATTGCATCGTGAACACCGGTGAGATCGATACCCGGAATGCCGGCAGCACGCGGCGTCTCGGAGCCGCCGCAGTAAAGCACGGCATCATAATCCGCGAGCAGCTGCTCGACCTTGACGTCGACGCCGACATTGACGCCGCAATGGAACGTCACGCCCTCGCCTTTCATCTGCTCCACGCGGCGATCGATGAAGTTCTTCTCCATCTTGAAATCCGGAATGCCGTAACGCAGCAGGCCGCCGGGCTTCGTCTCACGCTCGTAGACATGCACGTCATGGCCGGCGCGACCGAGCTGCTGGGCGGCCGCCATGCCGGCAGGGCCGGAGCCAATGATTGCAACCTTCTTGCCGGTATGGATCGTTGCCGGCTGCGGACGGATGAAGCCGAGCTCGTAAGCCTTGTCGGCAATCGCCTGTTCGACCGTCTTGATGGCGACCGGCGTATCCTCGAGGTTCAGCGTGCAGGCCTCCTCGCAAGGCGCGGGGCAGACCCGGCCAGTGAACTCAGGGAAGTTGTTGGTCGAATGCAGGTTCTGGATCGCTGCTTCCCAGTTGTTGTTGTAGACGAGGTCGTTCCAGTCCGGAATCTGGTTATGCACCGGGCAGCCGGTCGGGCCGTGGCAATAGGGGATGCCACAGTCCATGCAGCGGGCTGCCTGTTTCTGCACTTCCGGGTCCGACATCGGGATCGTGAATTCGCGGAAATGACGGATACGATCCGACGCAGGCTGATACTTCGCTACCTGCCGGTCGATTTCCAGAAAACCTGTAACCTTACCCATATTTTCGTCCCTTACCCTCATGACCGCCTCGCCCGCGGCCAGTTGTCTGTTCAGCCTCGATCGCGGAGGCAGGTTGTTTGTCTTGACCGTCATTCGAACATATCCCCTGTCGCCATCCACGCAGTTGCACAAGCTTCAAGCTCGTGGCTCATCGTCGTGTGTCATTGAGATATTTCAGTCACCCGCCACGCGCTTTTCAGGCGTGGCGGATTGTTCGGTGCAACTACTCGGCAGCGATGCCCATCCGGCTGCGCTCCATTTCCTCAAGCGCGCGACGGTATTCAACCGGCATGACCTTGCGGAATTTCGGGCGGTAGTCAGCCCAGTGCTCAAGGATTTCCTTGGCGCGGGTGGAGCCCGTGTAGTGCAGGTGGTTTGAGATCAGCTGGTATAGGCGCTCCTCGTCGTGACGCGTCATGTCGCCGGAGACGTCGACACGTCCCTTATGCATGAGGTCGCCGCCGTGATGGTGCAGTTTCTCCAGCATGTCATCCTCTTCCGGAACCGGCTCGAGCTCGACCATGGCCATGTTGCAGCGGCTGGCGAAATCGCCGGCCTCGTCGAGAACATAGGCCACGCCGCCCGACATGCCGGCCGCGAAGTTGCGGCCCGTTTCGCCGAGCACGACGACCACGCCGCCCGTCATATATTCACAGCCGTGATCGCCCACGCCTTCGACGATGGCGATCGCACCGGAGTTACGAACTGCGAAACGCTCACCCGCGACACCGCGGAAGTAGCACTCGCCCTCGGTCGCACCGTAGAGAACGGTATTGCCAACGATGATCGAGTTCTCAGCGACGATCCTCGAGTTTTCCGGCGGACGGATGATGATCTTGCCGCCCGAGAGGCCCTTGCCGACATAGTCATTGCCGTCGCCGATCAGGTTGAAGGTCACGCCGCGTGCCAGGAATGCGCCGAAGCTCTGGCCTGCTGTTCCTTTGAGGGTGACGTTGATCGTGTCTTCCTTCAGGCCGCGATGGTTATAACGCTTGGCCACCTCGCCCGAGAGCATCGCACCGGCGGAACGATCGACGTTCCTGATGTCGACTTCGAAGGCAACGGGCGTCTTCGATGCCAGCGCCGGCTCGGCCGCCGCAATCATCTTGCGGTCGAGAATGTCGTCGATCGGGTGCTTCTGACGCGTCGTCCAGTAGGTCTCCTCCTTCGGTGCATCGACCTTGTGGAAGATCTTCGCGAAGTCGAGTCCCCTAGCCTTCCAGTGCGCCAGCATCTCGTCCTTCTCGAGCAACTCCGAAGCGCCGATGATCTCATCGAGCCTGGTGAAGCCGAGGGAGGCCAGAATTTCGCGCACTTCGTTGGCGACGAAGAAGAAGTAGTTGATGACGTGCTCCGGCGTGCCCTTGAAGCGCTTGCGCAGGACGGGATCCTGCGTCGCCACGCCGACCGGACAGGTGTTGAGATGGCACTTGCGCATCATGATGCAGCCGGCAGCGATCAGCGGAGCCGTCGCGAAGCCGAATTCATCGGCACCAAGCAGCGCGCCGATGACGACGTCGCGGCCGGTCTTCAGACCACCGTCAACCTGTAGGGCAACGCGCGAGCGCAGACCGTTCAGCACCAGCGTCTGCTGGGTTTCGGCAAGGCCGATTTCCCAGGGAGAGCCTGCATGCTTCAACGAGGTGAGCGGTGAAGCGCCCGTGCCGCCGTCGAAACCGGCAACCGTGATGTGGTCGGCGCGCGCCTTGGCAACACCGGCGGCAACCGTGCCGACGCCGACTTCCGAGACAAGCTTGACCGAGACATCCGAGGTCGGGTTGACGTTCTTCAGGTCGTAGATCAGCTGCGCCAGATCTTCGATCGAATAGATGTCATGGTGCGGCGGCGGCGAAATCAGGCCGACGCCCGGCGTCGAATGACGGGTCTTGGCAACGACCGCATCGACCTTATGGCCGGGCAGCTGGCCGCCTTCGCCGGGCTTGGCACCCTGCGCGACCTTGATCTGCAGCACGTCGGCATTGACGAGATATTCCGTCGTCACGCCGAAACGGCCGGACGCGATCTGCTTGATGGCCGAGCGCTCGGGGTTCGACGAACCATTCGGCAGCGGCATGTAGCGATCGCTCTCTTCGCCGCCCTCACCGGTGTTCGACTTTCCGCCGATCCGGTTCATGGCGATCGCCAGCGTTGTATGCGCCTCGCGGCTGATCGAGCCGAAGGACATGGCGCCCGTGGAGAAGCGCTTGACGATATCGACCGCCGGCTCGACGCTGTCGACCGGCACCGGCTTGCGGCCGAGTGCCTCGGCGCTCTTGATCTTGAAGAGGCCGCGGATCGTGTTCATACGGAGCGCCGACGTGTTCACCATCTCGGCGAATTCGCGGTAGCGATCCTCGGCATTGCCGCGAACCGCATGCTGCAGGGCAGCCACGGCATCCGGCGTCCAGGCATGGCTTTCGCCGCGCATGCGGTAGGCATATTCGCCGCCGATATCGAGCGTGCTGGCGAGCAGCGGATCGCGGCCGAAGGCTGACTTGTGGCGGATGACCGTCTCGCTGGCGATTTCCTCCAGGCCGACGCCTTCGATGGTCGTCGCCGTGCCGAAGAAGTACTTGTCGACGAATTCCGACTGCAGGCCAATCGCATCGAAGATCTGCGCGCCGCAATAGGACTGATAGGTCGAGATGCCCATCTTGGACATGACCTTCAGGATGCCCTTGCCGACAGCCTTGATGTAGCGATAGACGACTTCGCTGGCGTCGACTTCCTTCGGGAATTCGCCCTTGGCATGCATATCCAGCAGCGTGTCGAAGGCGAGATAGGGGTTGATCGCTTCAGCACCATAACCAGCCAGCAGGCAGAAATGGTGCACTTCGCGCGGCTCGCCGGTTTCGACGACGAGACCGACCGAGGTGCGCAGCCCCTTGCGGATCAGGTGATGGTGCACGGCAGCGGTCGCAAGCAGCGCCGGGATCGCGATACGATCGGGGCCGATCTGGCGGTCGGAGAGCACGATGATGTTGTAACCGCCCTTGACGGCCGCTTCCGCCCGTTCGCAGAGGCGGTCGAGCATCTCGGGCATGCCTTCGGCGCCACGCTCCACATCATAGGTGAAATCAAGTGTCTTTGTGTCGAAACGGTCTTCCGTGTGACCGATCGAGCGGATCTTCTCGAGATCGCCATTGGTCAGGATCGGCTGGCGCACCTCGAGACGCTTGGCGTTTGCCATGCCTTCGTGGTCGAGGATGTTCGGACGCGGACCGATGAATGACACAAGGCTCATGACGAGTTCTTCACGGATCGGGTCGATCGGCGGGTTCGTCACCTGCGCGAAGTTCTGCTTGAAATAGGTGTAAAGCAGCTTCGACTTCTCGGACATGGCCGAGATCGGCGTATCCGTGCCCATCGAGCCGATCGCTTCCTGACCCGTCGTCGCCATCGGCGACATCAGGATCTTGGTGTCTTCCGTCGTGTAGCCGAAGGCCTGCTGGCGATCGAGCAGCGAGACGTCGCGGCGAAGCGCACGCGGTTCGACCGGCTTCAGGTCTTCAAGGATGAGCTGCGTGCGGTTAAGCCAGCTGCGATAGGGATGCGCGTTTGCAAGCTGCGCCTTCACCTCGTCGTCGGAGATGATGCGGCCTTCTTCCATGTCGATCAGCAGCATCTTGCCTGGCTGCAGGCGCCACTTCTGGATGATGCTCTCTTCGGCAACCGGCAGCGTGCCGGCTTCGGAGGCGAGGATAACGCGATCATCGTCTGTGACGAGATAACGAGCGGGACGCAGGCCGTTGCGGTCGAGCGTCGCGCCGATCTGCTTGCCGTCGGTGAAGGCAACGGCAGCCGGGCCATCCCAAGGTTCCATGAGAGCAGCATGATATTCGTAGAATGCCTTGCGCTCCGGCGACATGGACTGGTTACCAGCCCAGGCTTCCGGGATCAGCATCATGACCGCATGCGAAAGCGAATAGCCGCCGCGCAAGAGGAATTCGAGCGCGTTGTCGAAACAGGCCGTGTCCGACTGGCCTTCATAGGAGATCGGCCAGAGCTTGGAGATATCTTCGCCGAACAGCGGAGAGGAGACAGAGGCCTGGCGCGCCGCCATCCAGTTGACGTTGCCGCGCAGCGTGTTGATTTCGCCGTTATGGGCGACCATGCGGTACGGGTGCGCAAGCTTCCAGGACGGGAAGGTGTTGGTCGAGAACCGCTGGTGTACGAGTGCCACGGCGCTCTCGAAGCGCGGGTCCGCCAGGTCCTTATAATAGGCGCCGACCTGATAGGCCAGGAACATGCCCTTGTAGACGACGGTCGTGCTCGACAGCGACACCGGATAGAAGTGGCTCTCCTCGCCGTCGAACTCGTCATAGATGCGGTTGGAGATCACCTTGCGAAGCGTGAAGAGCCGGCGCTCGAATTCATCGTTCGTCGCGGCATCCTTGCCGGCACCGATGAAGACCTGCACGTGATGCGGCTCGGTCGCGGCAATTGCCGGCGCCTTGGAGAGCGAGGAATTGTCGACCGGAACGTCACGGAATCCGATGAGGACCTGGCCTTCTTCGGTGATGACGTCCTTGATCACCTTCTTGAAGTGCTCGATCTGCTTTTCGTCGCGCGGCATGAAGATATGGCCGACACCATATTCGCCGGCCTTCGGTAGGGTGATGCCCTGCAGGGCCATTTCCTCGCGGAAGAAGCGATCGGGGATCTGCACGAGGATGCCCGCGCCGTCGCCCATCAGCGGATCGGCGCCGACGGCACCGCGGTGCGTCAGGTTTTCAAGAATGAAGAGACCGTCTTTGACGATCTGATGCGACTTCTGGCCCTTCATATGCGCAACGAAGCCGACACCGCAGGCATCATGTTCATTGCGCGGATCGTAGAGCCCCTGTTTTTTCGGCAAGCCGGAGGCGAATTTACGCGTATTGGCCGTTGCGCGCACGTTTGCTGCTGCGAACTGGTCAATCTGCGTGGATGGCGTCTTCTTCGTCATCGTCTTCCTCCTGTCGAAGCCCGCGGGGCTGCGGGCGGCTTTTCGTCGCGCACCGCACCCTTTAAGATAGGTCCGGCGCGTGACAGCGCTGTTGCATCGTGAAGATCCGGTCGCAGACGTCTGCTTTTCAAGGAAAGCAAACCGTCGCGTTCCGCGCCTGCCATTCGCCTCCGCGCGCCGCCATGTGAAGGCTCAGCACTCGAAAGAACTATAGCGTGAAAGCCGCTCTGTTCCAGGGCTTTCGGCGCCTCTTCGGCCGGGAAGGCCAAAATAGGACAGCAACCCTGTCCTAGTTCATCAGTTCAATGACAGAAACAATTCCTCTTCGCAAGAGTGTGCTCTTAAAAAAACGCCAATTTGCGACGGAAGATTGCCAAATCAGTCGAAACCACGACATAAAATTGCTCATCGAGAAAGTATTTTGTTTTTTGATTACGCGGTTCAATTTCTGTGATGGATCAGGACTTCCGCGCTTGATCCTGTGAAGCTTTGGCGTAATGTCCCTTTCCTAACTCCCGCCCCATCATTTTCAATGGTTTCTTCCATGTTTTTTGCTTCCGACAACTGGGCTGGCGCCCATAAATCCATTGCCGAGCGCCTGCTGGCTGAATCTGCCGATTTTGCCGCCGCCTACGGCAACAGCGACTACGATAAGAAGGTTGAAGCCCGCTTCTCCGAAATCTTCGAACGCGAGGTCTCGGTCTTCTTCGTCGCCACCGGCACCGCCGCCAACTCGCTTTCGCTCGCAAGCGTGCAACGCCCCGGCGGCATCGCCTTCTGCCATCAGGAAGCCCATGTCGCCCAGGACGAATGCGGCGCCCCCGAATTCTTCTCCGGTGCATCCCGCCTGATGCCGGTCGCCGGCGATTTCGGCAAAATCGATCCGGCAGAACTGTCCGCGAAGATTGCCGCCTTCCCTGAGGACGCGGTCCATCATGGTCGTGCAAGTGCCGTCACCATCACCCAGGCGACTGAAATCGGCACCGTCTATTCTCTGCCGGAAATCGGCGAAATCTCCGCCATCGCCAAGAAGCGCAATCTGCCGCTGCACATGGATGGCGCCCGCTTCGCCAATGCGCTCGTCGCACTCAATGCAACGCCTGCCGAAATGACCTGGAAACGCGGCGTCGACATTCTCTCCTTCGGCGGCACCAAGAATGGCTGCTGGTGCGCGGAAGCGATCATCTTCTTCAATCCGGAGCAGGCGAAGGAAATGCCCTTCATCCGCAAGCGCGCCGCCCAGCTCTTCTCCAAGTCGCGCTTCATCTCCGCCCAGTTCGACGCCTATTTCGAAAATAGCCTCTGGCTCGATCTCGCCCGTCACTCCAACGGCATGGCCGAGCGTCTGCGCGCAGGCATCGGCGCCAGCAACTCGGCTCGGCTCGCCTGGCCGACCGCCTCAAACGAAGTTTTCGCAGTCATTCAGAAATCAGCGGCAAAAACGGCTGAGGGCAGAGGCGCAAAATTCTACGAGTGGCCGATCCCGGCCGGCATGCCGGACCTCGTTTCGGAGGGCGAAACGCTCGTCCGTCTCGTCACCAGTTTCGCCACCAACGAAGCTGATGTCGATGGCTTCCTGAAGTGCCTGGCGGCCTGAGTTCCTGCGACGGCAACCATCACGGTCACAAAACAAGATCCCGCCAGTATCGGCGGGAATTTTGTTTCAAGCCGACCGCAAGTTCCTGACCTTCTTCAGAATATCATTCGAAAGTGCCGCCACCAGCGCCTGATCGGCCCCCTTGCGCGGCACCAGCACGAATTCGACATCCTCGAGAACGGGCAGCCTGCCGACAGCAATCTCCTTCAGCCCCGAAGGCGCCATGCTGCGCGGCTGCACCAGCACGCCCATGCCGGCGCGCGCCGCAGCCGTCAGCCCGCTCAGGCTGCCGCAGGTACAGACAATCCGCCAGGGCACGCCATGCCGCCCGAGTGCCTCGAGCGCAATGGCCCGCGTCACACTTGGCGGCGGAAAGGCGATCAGGGGTAGCGGACCGGCGGCGAGTACATGTTCCGGATCACGCGCCAGCCAGACGAGCGGCTCGCGATAGACGAGCTTTCCATGCTCATCGCCGAGCCGTCGTTTCGCCAGCACCAGATCGATGACCCCCGCATCCTGCATTTCATAGAGCACGCCGGACAGTGCCACCGTCAGCTCCAGATCGACCGAGGGATGCGAGCGCACGAAATCTTCCAGCACCGCCGGCAACTGGCTCGTTACGAAATCCTCGGAAACGCCGAGCCGCAGCCGCCCGCGCAGGCTGCCGCCCTTGAACAGCGACTGCACCTGTCCTTCGATCAACAACATGGCGCGCGCATGCGAAAGCAGGGCCTCGCCATCACCGGTCAGGACGACCTTATGCGTATCGCGCTCCAGCAGCCGTCGCCCCAGCGAAGTTTCCAGCCTTTGGATATGCTGGCTGACCGTAGACTGGCCGAGGCCCAGCCTCTCGGCGGCCAGCGTGAAGCTACCCATCTGCTCGACGGTGACGAAACTGCGTAGCTGTGAGAGGTCCAGCATGAGGCGAATCCAGATTCGCGATAACTGTTATTCCTTGCATCCTGTATCATAATGAGCGACAAAACAATGACTCATTTATCTCAGCGAGACCGCCATGCGCCGCTTCTTACCCGACACATTCACGATCCTGCTCGTCTGCACCGTCATCCTCGCCTCGATCTTCCCAGCAAGCGGCGCCTTTGCCGGCTGGTTCGGTGTGGCGACTGATTTTGCCATTGCGCTGCTGTTCTTCCTGCACGGCGCGCGACTCTCGCGTGATGTTGTCATCGCCGGTCTGCTACACTGGCGGCTGCATCTCGTCATTCTGCTGACCACCTTCGGACTCTTCCCGATCCTCGGCCTGGCGATAGGCTTCATCCCGGATTCGATCCTGCCGCAGCCGCTTTATCTCGGCATCCTCTTCCTCTGCGTGCTGCCGTCGACTGTGCAGTCCTCGATCGCCTTCACCTCAATGGCGGGTGGTAATGTGCCGGCAGCGATCTGCTCGGCTTCGGCTTCCAATATTTTCGGCATGTTCCTGACGCCGTTGCTCGTCGGCCTGCTCTTTTCGGTCGGCGGCCACGGCGGCTTTTCCTTCGATGCGCTCGAACAGATCCTGCTCCAGCTCCTCGCCCCCTTCGTCGTCGGCCAGATCCTGCAGCCCTGGATCGGCGAATGGATCCGCTCCAAGAAGAAGATCCTGATGCCGGTCGACCGCGGCTCCATCCTGATGGTCGTCTACCTGGCTTTCTCGACGGCCGTCGTCGAGGGCCTGTGGCACACCTTCTCCATCGGCGACATCGCCGCCGTCATCATCGCCGACATGGTACTGCTGGCGCTCGTTCTCGTTATCACCATGTATGGCAGCCGCTGGCTCGGCTTCAACCGGGCCGATGAGATCACCATCACCTTCTGCGGGTCGAAGAAGAGCCTCGCAAGCGGCGTTCCGATGGCAAACGTCATCTTCGCCGGCCAGTCGATCGGCGCAATCGTCCTGCCGCTGATGCTCTTCCATCAGATCCAGCTGATGGTCTGCGCCGTCATCGCCCAGAAATATGCCGCCGCCGCAGCCCGCCGGGCCACCGAAAAGCAGCTTGAAGAAGCGGCAAGCCCAGCCTGATTGAACAGAATGACCGCAAACAAAAACGGCGCCCGCGAGGGCGCCGTTTCCGTCTGATCCGTCAAAGCGGATTAGTTGTTGACGACCTGTGCTTCGATCGCCTTCGGAGCCTCGACCGGCTCGGCAGCAATAGCGATCTTGCGGGGCTTGAGAGCCTCCGGGATGCTGCGCAGAAGGTCGATGTGCAGGAGGCCGTTCTTCAGCGAAGCGGCGGTCACTTCGACATGGTCGGCAAGCTGGAAGCGGCGCTCGAAGGCGCGCTTTGCGATGCCACGATATAGGAACTCGCTGCCATCAGCATTTTCTTCGCGCTTTTCACCCTTCACGATGAGCGCGTGGGCATGCGATTCGATGGAGAGTTCGGTTTCGTCGAAGCCGGCAACGGCCATGGTGATACGGTAGGTGTTCTCACCGGTCCGCTCGATGTTGTACGGCGGATAGCTCGGAACCTGCTCCGGCTGGGAGAGGCTGTCGAGCATGGTAAAGAGGCGGTCGAAACCGACGGTGGAACGATAAAGGGGAGAGAAGTCTACGTGACGCATGATGTCCTCCTAGGGAAGCGACGTGTTGCGATATCATGCCCTGAAACCCCGTTCTTGGCGGCTTCGGGACGGTTGCGCGGACCCTTCTGGCGTCCGCAGAGTTCAGATGGGTATGGCTTTCTGGGACTTCAAGCCCTCTTCAAAGCACCCGGGATGGCTGCGTGAACCCCGCATGAACGGCAGGTTCGGCGAAGGTTCAGGCGCTGCTGTCTAGAGATAGAGGCATCGGGTGACACTGGCCCGAAGGCTGAAGTGTATCGTCCCTTCTTCTTCAGCCTAAATTCGGCCGGCCAAGAGCTCCCTCAGCTCCGCCGGCCTTTTTTCTTCAGGCGTAAAGCTCTGCAAGCTGATCCTGCGTCGCATCCAGCCTATCAGCCGCGGCATCCTGATGGCTCAGCATGAGAGCGCTGACGATGCGCGACAGCGCAGCTGAATCACTGCTTGAAAATATCGACAAAGGACTGCTGTCCTCTTTGCCGCCGCTGTTTGAAGGCGGCACCTCGGCAACGATGGAACCGCCGCCCGGCAGCTTCGTGCTGATCGTGAAACCCTCCGCCGGAAAGGCGTCGCGATTGTCAACGATCATCTGCTCGAGCGCAAGGAACTGGCCGTTTTCCGGCGAAATGTCGGCATTCTGCGGCATTGCCATGACGGCAGAATATTCCCGCGCGAAAGCTGCCTGCGACTTCGAATTGTCGCTGAGCAGTTTCAGGATCGCCGGATGCACATCCGGCGGATCGATATCGAGATAGTCCGACTGCAAATAATCGAGAATGGACTCCGGCCGCTGCGGACCGGTTGATTGGTGGACGCCGGAATTGACAGGCCCGACGGAAGAAACCGAACTCATGGCCAGCCTCCCGGCGCCCCAATCTTCAGTCATGAACGTGCGGATAACCGGCCTCATGCCGGGACAAATCTTTCGTTCGCACTAACCATAGCGTGTCTCTGCTTTCGCGAAGCTTGCCATATAGAAAAATCTTAATGTATTATACCTCGCTTATATTAAGCCACAATTTCGCCATTGATTTTCCCGGCCTCTGCGCTATCCCCTAGTATATCTCTCACGCGAAGAAACATTCTGCCTATGGAACAGGTTCTTTACTCGACCCCAGACAATCCGGCGCCAGAGAACCGCACCGAAGGTTTTTTCGAGACCTACGACGGCCATAGGTTGCGTTATGCCGTCTTCCGGTCGCAGGCACCGGTCGCCCATGGAACGGTGGTGCTCCTGCACGGGCGCAGCGAATATATCGAGAAGTATTTCGAGACGATCCGAGATCTCACCGCCAAGGGCCTCTGGGTCGCGACTTTCGATCTGCGCGGCCAGGGTGGTTCGCCTCGGCTGATTAAGAAACGCAATCATGGCCACATCCGCCGCTTTTCCGATTACGAGCGCGATCTCGATGCCTTCCTCGAAAAGGTCGTGCTCCCGGATACCCGCCTGCCCTTCTATATGCTTGCTCATTCCACAGGCGCGCTGATTGCGCTTTCCGCCGCACCCTATCTCTCGACGCGTATCGAGCGCATGGTGCTCTCTGCCCCTTTCCTCGGCCTCATCGGCCAGGCCGCCTCCCAAGGCGTCATCCGCACGGTATCGAGCTCACTCTGTGCTGTTGGCCTCGGCGGGATGCCGCTCGGCAAGATGAAGGAGCTGCAATTCCTTGATAATCCGCTCACATCGGACGAAACGCGCTTCGAGCGCAATGCGGCTATAGCAAAAGCCCACCCGGAGCTTGCGCTGGGAGCGCCGACCGCGCGCTGGATGTATGAATGCATGAAGGCGATCGACCGGGTGACCCAGCCCTATCATCTCTTTTCGATCACCATTCCCTCTGTCGTCATCGCCCCGACACGCGACGGGCTGGTGCCTTATACGGTGCAGGAGAGGCTTTCGCGTTATTTCCGCGCCGGTCAGCTCGTACCGATCAACGGCGCCCGCCACGAGATATTCCAGGAAAGGGATATGTATCGTACCGCAGCACTTGCCGCCTTCCACGCCTTCATTCCCGGCAGCGACGCCGAGGCGACCGATGACGTGACGGCGATCGGCGTCTGAAACTTAAACCCATCGCGGTCTCCAGGATTCGCTCGCCATGCTTTAAGTTCTTATTTTACGCATGTGGTTATCGCAAAACCGCTGCACACTTTTGCACGACGCGCGTTAGCGCTGCAGGATGGCGATCGCCTCTTCATAGACCGCCCTGCTGCCGGCAGCGATAATGGAGCCGCCGTTTTCCGGCCGTCCGCCGTCCCAGGTGGTCATGATGCCGCCGGCGCCCTCGATGACAGGAATGATCCCACCGACATCATAGGGTTTGAGGCTGTTCTCGATCACGAGATCGACATGGCCTGCCGCCAGCAGCGCATAGGCATAACAGTCACAGCCATAACGGAAGAGCCGCACCTGACTTTCGATCTCGCGATATTTCTCCATCTCCTCGCCGACGAAGAGATGCGGCGAGGTCGTGAAGAGGATGGCATTGGAAAGAGCGCCGCAGTCACGCACCTGCAGCCGGCGTTCGCCCTCAGGCCCGCTATAGGTCGAACCGTTTTCGTCGCCGAAGTAACGCTCGCCGGTGAAAGGCTGTTCGATCATGCCGGCAACCGCCCGGCCATTCTTCTGCAGGCCGATCAGCGTACCCCAGACCGGAACGCCGGAAATGAAGGCGCGCGTACCGTCGATCGGGTCGATCACCCAAACATGCTCGCGGTCGAGGCCGACATTGCCATGTTCTTCGCCCAGAATACCGTGCTCCGGGAAATGCGCTTCGATCAGCGCACGGATGGCTGTCTCCGCCGCCCTGTCGCCTTCAGTGACGGGATCGAAGCCGGACGACAGCTTGTTGGTGACATTGGTGCCCGAGCGAAAACGCGGCAGGGTTTCCGCCTTGGCAGCTTCGGCGAGACGGTTGAAGAACGAACGGTCAGGAAGCATGGAGAAATCCACATAGCTGGCGGGAAATGGCGTTTTTCATAGCGAAAAACCGGCGGAATGCAAACACAACAGGCAATTTCCGATTAGCTGCCTAAATATTTTGCAGTGCAATATATTGCTTGACAATTGTGCAATGCAGCAGTAGTTTCTTACCTACAGTCTTCTGACTGTAAATACCCTCCTTGGGTGTTTCCTCCCTAGACTTAGCCGCGCTGACAAAGCGCGGTTTTTTTTGACCTGAAGGCAGAAATCACTCGGCCGCAAGCGCCCGGTCGCCGGAGAATTTCTCGACATACTCAGCCATCTGCCGCATGAACGACGTGACGGCGGTTGCAACGATGTCGAAATCGGGCCGCTTCTCCAGCGTGACCTCATCGACGTAGATCGAACGGTTGACCTCGATCTGCAGCGCATGCAGCCCGCGTGACGGGCGGCCATAATGTTCGGTGATGAAGCCACCGGCATAGGGCTTGTTGCGGATCGCTGCAAAACCCATTTCCTCGAGGATGCCGATTGCCGTACGCGAAAGCTCTGCCGAAGCGCTGGTGCCGTAGCGATCGCCGATGATGAAATCGGGCCGCGCATTGCTGCCGGCAACGCGCACGTTGCCCGGCATGGAATGGCAGTCGATCAGGACGCCGAAGCCAAACTGTACATGGGTGCGTGCAATCAGCCGCCGCAACGTCGAGTGATAGGGCTTGTAGACGCTTTCGACACGTTCCAGCCCCTCCTGAACGGGCAGCCGGCGCGCATAGATTTCCATGTTCTCGGCCACGATGCGCGGAATGGTGCCAAGTCCACCCGCAACCCTTAGCGAGTTGATATTCGCATAGGGCGGCAACAGCCCGTCGAACATGCGCGGATCGAGCTCATAAGGCTCACGGTTGACGTCCAGGTAGGCGCGCGGGAAATTCGCAAGGAGGAGTGGCGCACCAAGATCCACGGCAGCGCCGAACAGCTCGTCGACATAATGGTCTTCAGACCGGCGTATCGAGATACCTTCCAGCCGCGACTGCGCGATGAATTCCGGTGGATAAACGCGACCGCTATGAGGGGAGTTGTAGACGAAAGGAATGGTCTGCGACACGGGCTCATGCACTTCAAAAAGCTCGTATTCGCGTATTTCCGGCACTTTCTGCCCTCTTTACCATGTCATCAAGTGGCTATGACGGCTATGTTGCCAGTTGCCTGCCCTTAAGTCCATACTACATAGAAGGGATGGCGGTCGTGGCTAGGGTGATTTCACCGGTTGTTTACCGGGCGAAGTTTAGTGTAGACGGCTGGTATCCTAGAAAAACATCAGTGATCAGCGGTCCGGATTAATGACTCAGAAGATACTTCTCGCCGAAGACGACAATGACATGCGCCGCTTCCTCGTGAAGGCGCTCGAAAAGGCCGGATACAAGGTCCTTTCCTACGACAACGGCGCTAGCGCTTATGACCGCCTGCGTGAGGAGCCGTTCTCGCTGCTGCTGACCGATATCGTCATGCCGGAAATGGATGGCATCGAGTTGGCGCGCCGTGCGACCGAACTCGATCCTGACCTGAAGGTCATGTTCATCACCGGCTTCGCAGCCGTTGCACTGAACCCTGATTCGAAGGCTCCGAAGGATGCAAAGGTCCTTTCCAAGCCTTTCCACCTGCGCGATCTCGTTGACGAGGTCAACAAGATGCTTGCCGCATAAGGCTTCTTGGCGGCTCGTCACAAAACTTCAAAAAAGCCTATTGACGGCTCCGGAGGTTTTGTGATCTATGCGCCGCCATCGGATGGGCGTGTAGCTCAGCGGGAGAGCACTACGTTGACATCGTAGGGGTCACAGGTTCAATCCCTGTCACGCCCACCATCCTAATTCGCTGAAAAGCAAAGGCCTTTCGAGAAATCGAAAGGCCTTTAGTTTCCGGTTTTAAGTTGCCGGATTCGCATTCCAGACCAAGCCACCTGTACCGGCTCGTCTCAAATCTTATCCGAAGGGATCGAAACCAAATTCGGACACAGAGCCATGCCATGCGCGACAATAGAGCCCGAGGCGTTGATTCGCCTCGTCAGGACATGGGGTTCGAATCGAAATGAAATTATCCGCGCTTGCCATCGCCGCCTTCTCCACCCTCGCTTTTGCAGCTGCAGCGCAGGCCGACGACAATTTTCCGGGTGCGCCCGGCGTCATTGCCCTTGGTGGCAAGTGCCAGAAGCTCGTCGTTGCCAAGTTCGATGCCACGAAGGGCTGCAAGGGAGAGCTGGCAAGCGTGACGCTCGTCAACGGCACCGTGACCTTCATCTTCACCTCTGATGGTAAGCTGCTGGGCTTCCAGGGCGATGGGAAGGGCATCAAGCCCGCGTCCAATGGCAATGCCCGACTGCCGCTCAGCCTCGTCACCACGGGCGTTGGAAATAAGATGACAGGTGAGGTGAAGGTTGCCGGCTCGTGCACCTTCGGCAATCCTTATTCCGGTAAGCCGACTGCCATCGAATGCACGGCCGAAAGCAAGGATTCGGCCTTCACCGGCAGCTTCCGCACCAGCGGCAAGGCGCCAGCACGGAAATAACACGCGAAAATAAGCGATCGTCAGACCGGGGGCCTCAAGCGCACCAGGAACCGCCGGCAGATCCCGGCTTCCTGGCCAGGCCCTCATTGATAAGCCGCGTGCCGAAAGAGCGCCCGTCGCGCGAAATGACACGCGGCGCACCCCGGTCATCTGCCTTGCCGACAGCATTCATGTCGAACGGACCGGCATTCAGCAGCGCAAGCAAACGCGATTTGGCAGCAAAGGCAATCTTCCGTTCGTCTTCGCAGCGTGCACGGTCCACGTCCGGGCTGACCATATCGGCGATGACGATCTTCTCGCCCTTATACCAGAAGGTACCTGCGTCACCGACGCAATTGATATGCTCACCCTGCCCGCAATATCCGAAAGCCGCCTTGGCGGTTTCCGACGAGGATGGGGTAGCAGGAGAAATAGAGGCCGGCACGATCTTTGCCGCCGGCACCGGAGCCGAGGGGATCGCTGCAGGTGGTACTGGATCGTTTGTCTGGCGTGGCTTGACAGCAGGAGCCGCAACGGCAACCTGCTTCGGCGCTTCCTTGGATGTCTGAGGTTTGCCTTCAGCCGCCTCACTGATGACGGCGGCAGGTGCCTTGCCAAGCATCGGGCGGATGCTCTTCCAATTGTCATAGGCGGCAATGGCGCCCACCGCCGCGATGCCTATCACCATCCAAGGCATCGCGCCGCTGGAGGACGCACTGCTCTTCCTTTTTGCCGGCGCCTTGCGGCGGCGTGTCGCTGTCTTGGCCATCGATCCGATTCCCTTGAATGGGCCGGATTATCGCTGTCCAATCCTTTCGGAAAGGTTGGCAAGATATGGCCGTGGGTCGCTTTCCCAGACCAGAACTCGTCGGAAAAGAAAACGCCCGGCGCGTGGCCGGGCGTCTCATTCAAATTCTGCCCTGTGTTCAGCAGCCTTGCGCTGCCGAGGTTGCAGCAGCGGGCCTTGCGGTTTGCCCGCTTGACTGCGCGGATGGCGTCTCGCGCTTGCCTATATCGAGCCGGCGTTCGGCCGCCTCGCGCACGGCCTGCCACTCATATTCGTGCTGGATGAAGATATCCCGCGGCACAAGATTGATCGTCATTCGTATTTCACCTGTCTTATCGGTTGCGAAACTGGTTTTCAGCGCACAGGCTTTGCGACGTTGGCATCGTCGCTCTTGATATCAAGCCCGCCCTTGGAAAGGTCGCTGCCGGTCATATGCGCCGGCACATGAATGTCGTGTATTGCGCCCGGGGTCAGCGTCAGGTCCACTTGGTGCGGGGGCAGAACCTGCGCCCTCTGCATGCGATTGGGTTTCGCCCGCTTCATACGGTCCGACGCTTCCGTGCGCTTGTCGGGAACATGGGTCGAATTGTGCATCGTCGCCCTCCTTCAAGAGTATCTGAGATGTTTCATCGGCTCAGCTAGGACGGAACGGGTGAGCGCCAGTATGGTTCCAAAGAAATCGATAACCTTGCCCGTCCGTGCATCTTGACTGGCGCAGCAACATGACTACCTAGTGGAGCACCCGCCGCCTCATCCAGACATCGGCTGCGGGGGAACCCTGGTGCCGGGCCCCTCTGGCGAGAGTTTTTACGGCGCTCTCGTGATGTCGGTACCGCCTGCAAATTAGCCGGCGGATTTTTCATCGATGAAAAAGCTCACCATGCCAATAGCGCATGCCCTATGTGGTATGCGTTTTTCTGTTTTCACCCCATCTTCAGAAACGGTTTGCGGCTGCGAGGTGCAGCCATGAACCAGCTTCAATCCCACAAATCCTCGCTCGGCTATTTCCGCTGGGCCTTCATCGTCACCGCACTCGGCCTGGCACTCGGCGCATTTCTCGGCTGGCAGTCGACCGGCACGCTGAGTGGCATGGCCACTGTTTTCTTCATCTGCACGGTACTGGCTGTGCTGGAGATCTCGCTCTCCTTCGACAACGCCATTGTCAATGCCAATAAGCTGAAAGAAATGACCCCTGTCTGGCAGCATCGCTTCCTGACCTGGGGTATCGTTATTGCCGTCTTTGGCATGCGTATCGTCTTTCCGCTGGCAATCGTCGCCATCGCGGCAAAGATCGGCCCGTGGGAAGCGCTCGTGCTTGCCGCGCGTGAACCTGCCGAATATGCCCGCATCATGAATGATGCGCATCTGCCGATCGCAGCCTTCGGCGGCACCTTCCTGATGATGGTTGGCCTCAGCTACTTCTTCAACCATGAGAAGGAAGTCCACTGGATCGGCTCGCTGGAGCGGCTGATGGCGCGTTCGGCTACCATCAAGGGTGTCGAGATCGCCTTCGTGCTCCTGCTGATCCTGCTGTTCTCCTATCTCCTCGAAGGCGAAGACGCGACCACCTTCGTCTACTGCGCCATCTACGGTCTTGTGACCTTCCTAGTGGTAGAAGTCATCGGCGGCCTTCTCGATGCATCGCAGCGTGCGATGAGCGAGGCGGCAAAGGGTGGCCTCGGCGCCTTCATCTATCTGGAAGTGCTGGATGCCAGCTTCTCCTTCGACGGCGTCATCGGCGCCTTCGCACTGACGCAGAACCTCTTCATCATCGCGATCGGCCTCGGCATCGGCGCCATGTATGTGCGCTCCATGACGATCATGCTGGTGGAAAAGGGAACGCTGGCCGAATACCGCTATCTGGAACACGGCGCCTTCTACGCCATTCTGATCCTCTCGGTGATCATGTATGTGCAGACCTTGACGCACATTCCCGAGGTCATCACCGGCCTTGGCGGCGCAGCCCTGATCGGCATCTCGCTCTGGTCCTCGATCCGCTACAACAGGCAAGAGCGGCAGAAGGAAGCTGATGTCCCCGAGCGGGAGCGCCTGCACGCCTGACAATTAAAAAGCCGCTGTGGTCTGGTGCTGCGGCTTGCATAGTCCAAAAAACAAAGCCCGCGACCAACGGTTGCGGGCTTATTCATTCAATAGATGATCTGACACTCAATCTACGCATTCGGCACGTCTTACCGGATGACACGGCCAAAGCTTACCGGATCGATACCGAGTTCCTGCAGGTCACGTGCGCGCGGCTTGCGGCCACCTTCGACAGCGGCGCTGACTGCGTTTGCGGCACCGAGCGCTGCAATGGCGCGGGCCAGGAAACCATTATGGATCGACTTTCTGAAAGCGGACATCTTCTTTTCCTCTCGCTCTTTCGTTGACCCTTCCTAGATGGGGAAATCCGGATGCACCTACAACGCGCAAGAAATCACCGCTGCCATGCAAGAAGCGCATATTTCTTTCGCCGGCAAACGAAAAACGGCTCAGGTTCGCTCCGAGCCGCTTCGGAATTCGACTAACAATTCAGCCGGTTAGAACTCTGACCATTCCTGCTTCAAGGCGACATTTCCGACACTCACGTATCCAGCCGTGCGCGTAGCCGCCGGCTTGGCCGATGCAGAAGGCGGAGTAGCGGTCCGGTGCGTCGAAGCATTGCCCTGACCGAGATCGAAGCGGGCAATCAGCTCGCGCAGTCTGCGGCTTTCGGTTGCCAGCGTGGCACTCGCCGCGTTGCTCTCCTCGACCATCGCAGCATTCTGTTGTGTCACCTGATCCATCTGGTTGACAGCAGAATTGACCTCCGTCAGTCCCGTGGACTGCTCCCGTGCTGACGTGGCAATTGCTTCCATGTGCTTGTTGATCGTCACGACATAGTCGCCGATCGTGCTCAGAGCCCCACCCGTTTCACGCACCAGCTTCACGCCGACGGCAACCTCACCTGTCGAGGCACTGATGAGATCCTTGATCTCGCGAGCCGCCTGAGCAGAGCGCTGAGCGAGTTCGCGCACTTCCTGGGCGACAACCGCAAACCCCTTGCCCGCTTCGCCGGCACGAGCGGCCTCGACACCGGCATTGAGCGCCAGCAGGTTCGTCTGGAAGGCGATGTCATCGATGACGCCGATAATATTGGAAATCTGGCTCGAAGACTGTTCGATCCGCTCCATTGCGTGGACGGCATCAGCGACGACGGCACCGGATTTTGCTGCGCTGTCGTTTGCCTGGATTGCCACCGACTTGGCTTCATCGACGCGCTTGGAGGAATTCGCGACATTGACGGTGATTTCGTCAAGCGCTGCCGCCGTCTCCTCCAGAGAGGAGGCTTGCCGCTCGGTACGGCGGGAGAGGTCGTCTGCACTCTGGCTGATCTCGCGGGTTCCGCTGTCGATGGATGAGGCGCTGGCGGCGACGGCACGCATGACATCGGCGAGTTGTGTAACCGACGAATTGAAATCGGCACGCAACGATTCAAAATCGGCGGCAAACGGTTCCCTCAATTGAAACGTGAGGTCACCGGCGGAAAGGTGCTTCAGACCGTCCCCGAGGCCAGCCGTGGCCCGTCGCATCTCCTCAGCCTTGATATGTTCGTGTTCGGCGCTGCGACGACGCTCTTCCTCTGTGAGATTGCGCTGTGCCTCGCCCTCCTGCTCCAGACGGCGATTGGCGACGGAATTGGCGCGGAAGATTTCGACAGCCCCAGCCATGTCGCCGATCTCGTCGGAACGGCCCGGGAAGGGAATGGCGCTATCCGTATCGCCGGCTGCCAGCTTCTTCATCGAAGCCGTGATCATCTCGATGGGGCGGGCAACGCCGATGATGGCAAACGCCACTGCAGCCAGCAGGATCGCAGCACAGACTGCAATCAGGATAGCGGCTGCCAGAACCGTCGTCTGGAAGACCGAGATGCCATCGCGGTAGATCTTGTCGGAGCTTGACGTATTGAAGTCGAGCAGGTCCCTGAGATAACCGGACGCCTTGTCGAGCTTGGTGCGCATGTCGCCGGAAAGCAGCGCCTTCGCTTCCGCTTTCTTGCCGGTACTCGATAGAGAGATCATCTGCACCGCAACCTGCTTATAGTCGGCGACGCCGCCTTCGATAGCCTTTAGAAGTTCACCACCGCGCTGGGTGGTAACGAGTGGTCGGTACTTTTCAATCTGCTGCGAAAGCGTGTCGGTGCGTTGCGCGATCTCGGTCTCCGCAGTCTTCGTTGCTTCGGGCGTATCGGCCAGGATATGCTCGAAATAGGCCGAGTTCAGCCGATAGAAAGCACTCTCAATGCTTTTGCCGGTAGCGATTTTCGGTATCCAGTTGGTCGCGATGACTTCCGTCTGGCGGTTCAAGAGCCGCATGCTGCTGATCGACATCCACGCAAGCAGGCCGAACATGATGGCAATGACGGCAAAGACAACGGAGAGTAATAATTTTACGCGTGGGCGTCTCATACAATGTTCCTGATAGAAGAGGGGAAGCGGCAGGCTGATGAGGGCTTCATGCCTGCATCCAGGGCAGTGGTGATGCAAAATATTGGGAGATTCGCTTAAATTTAAATTAAACGTCGGCTGGATCTGTCACTGCGAAATTACCGCGCCACAGAACAAGAGCCATACTTATTAGCTTTTCTTCAGGACGAAATTGCACAGGCTGTGAAAGGCAAAGAAAAGGCCGGCCATGTTGCCACGGCCGGCCTGAATTAGGGGTCGGGGTCGTCTTTTTGTTTTAGTCTTCATTTGCCGCGAGCTGAGAAAGAACCTGGCCGCGGCCACGCAATCTCAGGATCAGCGGAATGAGGAAGGCCGCAGCGGCGACGATCAGCAGGCCGCAGGCGATCGGCGACATGACGAGCGTGGTCACGTCGCCCTGGCTGATCGAGAGCGCTCGGCGAAGCTGCTGCTCGGCCAGCGGCCCGAGGATGAGACCGACGACGGTGGGCGCGATCGGATAGCCGAAGATCCGCATGATATAACCGAGCACGCCGAAACCAAGCAGCATGCCGAGCTCGAAGACCGAAGGATTGGCCCCGATAGTGCCGAGCGTGGCAAACAGCAGGATGCCGGCATAGAGCCACGGCTTTGGAACCGTCAGCAGGCGAACCCAGAGACCGATCATCGGCAGGTTCAGGACTAGGAGCATCGCATTGGCGATGAGCAGGCTGGCGATGAGACCCCAGACGAGCTGCGGGTTGGTCGCAAACAGCAGCGGACCCGGCTGCAGGCCGTATTGCTGGAAGCCGGCCAGCATGATCGCCGCTGTCGCTGACGTCGGCAGGCCAAGCGTCAGCAGCGGCACCAGCGTGCCGGCGGCCGATGCATTGTTGGCAGCCTCGGGACCGGCAACGCCTTCGATGGCGCCATGGCCGAATTCCTCGGGGTTCTTCGACAGGCGCTTTTCCGTGGCGTAGGAGAGGAACGTGCCGATTTCGGCGCCGCCCGCCGGCATCGCGCCAATGGGGAAGCCGATGATCGTGCCACGCAGCCACGGCTTCCAGGAGCGTGCCCAGTCCTGCTTGTTCATCCAGAGCGAGCCACGAACCGCTTCCACCTTGTCCTCGCCGCGCTTTCCTTGAGCGGCGATGTAGAGCGTCTCGCCAATGGCGAACATGGCAACAGCCAGCGTCGTCACCTCGATACCGTCGAGCAGGTCGGGTATGCCGAAGGAAAGGCGCGCCTGGCCCGTCTGCTGGTCGATCCCGACCATGGCGAACGCAAAGCCGATGAAGAGCGAGGTGAGGCCACGCAACGCCGAATCCCCAAAGGCCGAAGAGACGGTCACGAATGCCAGCACCATAAGTGCGAAATATTCGCGGGGACCGAAGATCAACGCCAGTTTCACGATATAGGGGGCGACGAAAGCAAGTCCGAGCGTGGCGATGAGACCGGCGACGAACGAGCCGATGGCCGCTGTCGCCAATGCCGGTCCGCCGCGACCTGCACGCGCCATCTTGTTGCCCTCGAGCGCGGTGACGATCGAAGCGCTTTCACCCGGCGTATTCAAAAGGATCGACGTGGTCGAGCCGCCATACATGCCGCCGTAGTAGATGCCGGCAAACATGATGAGCGAGCCGCCCGGATCGAGCTTGTAGGTGGCGGGCAAGAGCAGCGCGACCGTCAGTGCCGGGCCGATGCCCGGCAGTACGCCAACCGCGGTGCCAAGGGTCACGCCGATGAAGGCGTAGAGCAGGTTGATCGGCTGCGCAGCAACCAGAATGCCCTGCCATAGGAATTCGAATGTGCTCATGGTTTTATCCCAAGCGGCGGCTCCTGAGGGGGCACAGGACCGTCCGCGCAAAAACTAGAGAACTGAAAGCGCCCGGCGCGAGGCGAGCGCTATCAGAAGAACAGATGTTCGAGCGGCCCGGCTGGCAACGTGAGCTGCAGGAGCTGCGAGAAGATCGCCCAGACGATGAAGCTCATGATGATGCCGATCGGCAGCGAGAACCAGATCTGGCGCTTGCCGAAACCGCGCGCGGTCAGCGCAAAGAGCACGCCGGTCGCAATTGAGAAACCGGCGATGCGCAGGAGCAGCATCTGCCCGGCAAGGCCTGCGACGATCCAGATGACGGGTGCCACTTCCTGATGCTCGCGTTCCGGAAAATCGCCGCGCCAGGCTTCGATCGCCGTCCAGATGCCGAGACAGAACAGGCCGAGAGCGACGACTTTCGGCACCGTCGACGGGCCGATGCGGTCATATTGCGCAATCGTCTTCAGATGCGAGGCATCCCAGAACACCACGACAGCGACGGCAATGAGGAAGACGGCAATGACCAGCGCCGCCCAATCAGGGCGGCGCTTCGTTGCCGATGAGATGTCGGCTTCGCTCATTGAACGAGACCGATGTCTTTGAGAATGCCTTCGGTGGCCGAGACATCCTTTTCGAGCTGTGCCTTGAACTCGTCACCTGCGAGATAGGTGTCGGCCCAGCCCTTGGTCTTCAGGGTTTCCTGCCAGGCAGCAGACTTGTGGAGCTTGTCGAAGTCTGCTGCAATCGAGGCGACTTCTTCATCGGTCAGGCCCGGGGCGGCAGCGACCATGCGCCAGTTCTGGATGGAAACGTCGGTACCGGCTTCCTTGAAGGTCGGCGCATCGACGCCGGCGATGCGGGCATCGCTGGAAACGCCGAGCAGACGCAGCGTGCCGGCCTTGACCTGCGATTCGAACTCGCTGTAGCTCGAAATGCCGGCCGTGACCTGGCCACCGAGGATAGCGGCGAGTGCTTCGCCGCCGCCAGAGAAGGCGACATAGTTGATCTTTGTCGGATCGACACCGGAAGCCTTGGCGATCAGGCCGACGGCGATGTGGTCCGTGCCGCCGGCAGAACCGCCGCCCCAGGAAACGGCGCCGGGATCAGCCTTCAGCTTGGTGACGAGATCGGCGAGCGTCTTAATGTCGGATGCGGCCGGAACGACGATGGCTTCGTACTCGCCGGTCAGGCGGGCAATCGGGGTAACGTCCTTCAGCGTGACGACGGACTTGTTGGTCAGCAGTGCGCCGACCATGACGTAGCCGCCGACGATGAGAGCGTTCGGATTGCCGGCACTCTGGCTGCTGAACTGGGCAAGACCGATAGAGCCGCCGGCGCCCGGTACGTTCTGAACCTGGACGCTTTTGGAGATACCTTCCTGCTGCAGCACCGTCTGCAGCGAGCGGGCCGTCTGGTCCCAGCCGCCGCCGGGCGCTGCCGGAGCGATGATGGTATAATCAGCCGCATAGGCCGGCAGCGCAATGGCCGCTGCTAAAAGGGTTGCGATGAAAGTGTGCTTCACGATGTGTCCTCCGTGCTGCGGCTGAGCGGACCGCCTGTGCTATTTTTGAAAATGAGGAGAGATCACCGATCGGTGGACGCAATTGTCCTGATAGCGAGCGGAAGTCCTCCCGGAAAATCTTCAACTCTCCGCCTCCACGGAGAGGAAGTAGCCCAAGCCATCATATGAAGCTGTCATTTAGCTGACATCGGCGGGATATCCAGTGCGGCAAGACACTTTTTTGCCGTAATTCGACTACCTTCCCGCGAAATGCGACTGGACTAGTACATTGTCAGTACTGGACGCTCTCAGGAACTTGGCCGATACTCGGCCGCGGAGGGCGATCCGATGGCAAATGGCGGTTACAACCAGTTTTGTCCGGTTTCCAAGGCGTGCGAGCTGCTCGAGCCGCGATGGACCTTGCTGCTGCTCTGCGAAATGTGGTCCGGCTCCACACGTTTCAACGAGATCCGACGCGGCGTACCGGGAATGTCACCGACCCTCATGGCAAAACGGCTGCGCGAGATGGAGGCAAACGGCCTCGTCACCCGCTCGGAAAACCGCATCACGGGTGAGATCGTCTATCGGACGACCGAGATCGCCAACGAGTTGGAGCCGATCGTGCATGCGCTCGGCACCTGGGCGCATCGCAATATCGACGCCAACGTAACCCTCGAAAAGCTCGATGCCCGCATTCTGATGTGGAACATGCGCCGCAAGGTCAATGCCGCCGCCCTGCCCTCGCGCAAGCGCAGCGTCATCCAGTTCACCTATCCCGAATTGCCGCGTGACGAACGGCATTACTGGCTCGTGGCGCGGCTAGGCACGCCTGTGGACCTCTGCCTCACAGATCCCGGTTACGATGTCGACCTCTTCGTCACCGCCGATTTGAAGGCGATGACCTCGGCCTGGATGGGCCATTCCAGCCTCGATACCGAGATCGCCAGGGAACGCATCTCCTTCATCGGCGACATGTCGCTCGCCACAAGCATCGGAAACTGGATGGTGCGCAGCTCCTACGCCGCCTGATCCATTTTCTGTATCGGTTCCAGTCCATTTTCTACACTAGGCCGATTGCCCAACCCGAGGCACGATCTACCTGCGAGCGGACCTGGGGCACTCCAAGAGGCTGGTCGAACGCTGCGCTTATATCTGGATATCAAAAACCGGCGGGCGCTCGCGGCTCTGGCCTTCGTTCGCCGAGACGAGAGGAGACATTCCATGCAAACCACAGCGAATGCCGTGACACAGCCCACACCCGATCTCGCCGCGTTGAAGTCGCGCCAGCAGGTCGCCTGGGCTTCTGGCGATTATTCCGTCATCGGCGCCCGGCTGCAGATCGTCGGCGAAAGCCTGTGCGAAGCCCTGGACCTGCGCTCCGGCGAAAAGGTTCTCGATATCGCCGCCGGCAACGGCAATGCGACGCTTGCCGCTGCGCGGCGTTGGGCCGAGGTGACCTCGACCGACTACGTGCCGGAGCTTCTGGAGCGCGGCCGCGAACGGGCGATGGCAAACGGTCTGGCGGTGGAGTTCCAGCAGGCCGATGCCGAGGCCCTGCCCTTCAAGGATGCAAGCTTCGATGTCGTCGTCTCCACCTTCGGGGTCATGTTCACGCCGGATCAGGACAAGGCGGCAAAGGAAATGCTGCGCGTCTGCCGGCCAGGCGGGCGCATCGGCATGGCGAACTGGACGCCGGAGAGCTTCATCGGCCAGGTCTTCAAGACGATAGGCAAGCATATTCCACCGATGCCGGGCCTCAGGTCGCCGGCGCTGTGGGGCACGAAGGCAAGGCTGGAAGAAATGTTCGGCGGCCAGGCCAGCATCGAGGCGACGTCACGTATGTATAATTTCCGCTACCGCTCACCCGCCCACTGGCTGGAAGTGTTCCGCACCTGGTACGGCCCTGTCCACAAGGCCTTCGAAGCTCTGCCACAGCCGGGCAAGGCGGCTCTCGAAGAGGATTTCCTTGCGCTCATCGCCCGCTTCAACCGCGCCAAGGACGGCACCATGGTCGTGCCGGCTGAATATCTGGAAGTGGTGATACGCAAAGGCTGACCGTAGCTGCCGTCACGGCATAAATGCGAAAGGGCGAGGTTCGCTAGCAGCAACCTCGCCCTTTATATTCTTGAGTTAGAGCTCGGACCATTCCTGCCGAATGGATCAGCGCTTAGTCATTGAGAACATGTGATTTATTTTGGTCAGCCCACAGGTTTCCTACTGGCCGAGCGAGGTTTTTACTGCGTCCGCAGCACCTCATTCCAGTGCGCAATCAGCCGAGCCCGCTTCACCTGATCGAGATAGACCATCAGACCGGGGCTGACAGGCACCGGACGCAACTGTGCGCCGAGCAGTTCCTGCAACGTATTGGCGGTATTCTCGCCCGCCACTTCCGGGCTGACGGCCGGGATCTGCAACTCGCGGGCCATGATCGTCTGACCTTCCTTCGACATGAAGAAGGCAAGGTAGCGCCGCCCGAGTTCCGGCTCGGCGGCAGCCTGCGGCACCAGGCCAATGCGCGACATCACGACCGTATAATCCTTCGGCAACACGATGCCGACGTCAGGATGACGCGAGGCCCAGTCGGCCGCATAAGAGCCGAGGATATTGTAGCCGAGCACGAAGCGCCCATCAGCCACCCGCTCGAGGATTGCCGAACTCGTGGAGTAGAGCTTCACGCCGGCGGCCCCCATCGCCCCGATCACCGACCAGATATCGCCGAACTGTTCCTGATCGCGCGCCATGAACAAAAAGCCCACGCCGGAACGTTCAATGTCATAGGTCCCGATCCGCCCATAAACCACATTGCCCTTGCGTTTCAAATAGTCGACGAATTCCGCCCGCGAGCTCGGCACCGATTCATGAACAAAGCTCGGCTTGTGATAGACGAAGACGGCAGGTTCGAAGGTCAGCGCATAGGCGGTGTTGCGCCAGTTCGCCCATTTCGGCCATTGGGCGCTCATCGGCAGGTTGCTCACCTGCGCATAGCCGTCGTTCGAAAGCTTCACCTGCAGGTCCATCGCAGAGGAGAAGGCGAAGTCCGCCGTTTTGTGACCGGTATCCGTTTCCTTGACGATGCGGTCGTAAATATCCCCGGTCAGCATGTCCTCGTATTTGACTGCCACATCCGGATTGGCCTCCTGAAAGCCGCGGATCATCGGCTGCGCCAAGGGCTCGTCGAGCGAGGAATAGACTGTCAGCACCGGCGCATCGGTATTGCCCGACTTCGCCGGATAAAAAACCTGATCCGCTGCCGCAAAGCCGGGCACCAGACACAGGAACAGAATGAAAAGGCTCCTCATCGCGCAAGAATGCCCGAGCCGCACAAGCCAGACAAGGGTCGGCTTCCAGTGGTGGCTACAGCCAGACCTCAAAGCTCGCGCTCGAAGAACATCAGGATCGGCTTCAGATCATCAGGGATCTCGTAGTAGGCGTCTCGCTCGCGAAAACCCAGGCGGCGATATAGCTTCTGGGCAGCGACCTGCCGATGGCCGGTATCGAGCCGCATCATCCGGTAGCCATCCTTCTTGGCCTGCGCGAGGGACGCTTCGCAAAGCGCCAGTGCTGCGCCACTGCCGCGTGCCTGCTCGGAAACGAAGAGCCGCTTCATCTCCGATATGCTCGGCGCGATCTCATGCTGCATCACGCAGCCGACAATCTCTCCATCCAGCCGCGCCAGGAACATTGCCCCTTGTGGCCTTGCATGGATCTTCGGCAGGTCGGCGAGCATAGCCTCGAATTTTTCCGGACTGTAGTAAAGTTCTATCTGCGCCCGCTCGTCGGGATAGTTGTCGTAAAGCCATTGTCGGAAGGCACGGCTGAGATGCCGAACGGCATCGATCTCTTCCGGGCTTTCCACAAGCCCGACCGACAGGTTCCGCATCTGCAAAGCCTCCCCAAACTCCCCTTGTCCTTACCACGACGGTCTGCGCCCCGCCATCGACATCTCGGTGCGGATCGAAACCGGCCCATGGCGTCGTGGCGATCGGGCTGATGATGCGCAGGGCCGGAAGGCGAATAAAATCCTGCTATCCTCCATTCACCAATTCCCAGAATCGCTGTGACATCGGGCTGTCATCCCTGATAAACTCCCCGAAAAATCGAGGGAAACATCCGTTGCGCATCCTGCTTACCGAAGACAATATCGCGTTGGCCGACGGCCTGTCGGCGATCTTGCGCGGCACGGGCCATGCAGTGGATGTCGTCCATGACGGGGCTTCGGCCAATGCCGTCATCGCAGCGGAAAATTTCGATCTCGTCATTCTCGATCTGAACCTTCCCGAAATGGACGGCCTTGATGTGCTGCGCGCCATGCGCGCCCGCGGCAGCCGGGCTGCCGTGCTCGTCCTGACGGCCCGCGGCTCGCCGGAAGAGCGTGTGAAAGGCCTGGATCTCGGTGCTGACGACTACCTCATCAAGCCCTTCGACATTGCTGAATTCGAAGCGCGTGTGCGCGTGCTTCTGCGCCGCCAGGCCGGGCTGCATTCCTCGACAGTCAGCTTCGGATCGATCTCACTCGACCTGAATTCTCGCGCCTTTTCGGCCGGTGCCACGCCGCTCGACATCCCCTCCCGCGAGCTCGGCCTGCTCGAAATTCTTTTCATGCGCGCCGGCAAGGTCGTCGCCAAGGAGGCGATCATGCAGTCGCTGACTGCCTTCGATGACGACATCTCCGCCAATGCCATCGAGCAATATGTCAGCCGCCTGAGAAAGAGGCTTTCACCGCACGGACTGACGGTTAGGACCGCCCGCGGCATCGGTTATTATCTCGACAAGCTGCCCGAGCCCTCATGACGGCGGCCTATTCGCTCCGGCGCCGACTGCTTTTCTGGCTGCTTGTTTCGACTGCCGTTATCGGCACGCTGGCGCTCGCCGATACCTGGCGCGAAGCCGTCCAGACCTCGAACATCGTTTCTGACCGCGTATTGGCCGGCTCGGCGCTGGCCATCGCCGAACGTGTCGTCGTCGCCGAAGACGGCACGCTCGAGGTCGATATTCCCTATGTCGCGCTGGAAATGCTGACATCGGCGGCACAGGACCGCGTCTTCTACCGTGTCGACGGCCCACCCGGAAATTTCATCACCGGCTACCAAGCGCTGCCGGTGCTGAAGGAAACGCAGGGCGATACGGCCGCCTTTGCCGACGACATCTTCCGCGGCGAGCCGATCCGTGTGGCGACATTGGGACGCTCCGCCTCGACCGGCATCCGCTCTGTGCCCTTCGTCGTCACCGTCGCCGAAACCACCATTGCCCGCCGTCATCTGGCGCAGGCAATCCTCGTCCGCTCGGCGCTGCGCCTCGCCGTCATGATAGCCGGTGCCGCCGTTATCGTCTGGATTTCCGTTACGGTGGCGCTACGGCCGCTCTACAAGCTCGGCGACGCTATCGGCGAGCGCAACCCGGGCGACTTGCATCCGATCGAGCAATCCGTTCCGAGTGAGGTGCAGCCACTTGTCGATACGGTCAACTCCTTCATGGTGCGCTTGCAATCGGCGCTCGATGCGCTGCGCAATTTCACCGGCAATGCCAGCCACCAGCTCCGCACGCCGCTCACGATCATCCGCACACAGCTTGCTCTTTCAGCCCGCGCCGGTTCTCTCGACGAGGCGCAACATGCCGCACTCAAAGGCGATCAGGCTGTTGCCCATGCCGAGCGCATCCTTGCCCAGCTTCTGCTGATGGCCAAGATCGATGCCGCGACCGCCAAGGAAGCACTGACGGTCTCGGCCATCGATCTCACGGCCATTGCTCAGGAGATCACCGGCGAGCAGATCCCCCGCGCTGCCGAAGCCGGCATCGATCTCGGCTTCGAGGGCGAAGGGCCTGCGATGATCCGCGCCGAGCCGCTGCTGATCGGCGAGATGCTGCGCAATCTCGCCGGCAATGCCATCGCCTATGCCGGCAAGGGCGCGGAAGTGACTGTCCGTATTATGGAGGATGCGGAAACGGTCAGACTGGAAGTCGAGGATAACGGTCCGGGTATTCCGCCCGAAAAGCTGGAAGCCGTCAGAAAGCGTTTCTCCCGCGGGAATGAGTCCGGCGCACCCGGTGCCGGCCTCGGCCTGCCGATCGTCGAGGAAATCGCTAATCTTTTCAATGCGAGACTTGTACTGATACCGGGGCGCGGCGGTAGGGGTCTGAAGGCATCAGTGACGTTCAACAGAGCCGCCTGAATGCCGTCACCGCGTTAACCTTTCCGCCTTGCATTCTTTCGCTGCATTGCACACACTGGCTTTGGGAACAGCTAAGCCGATCAACGGCAAGCAGATAAAAGAGCAATATGTCGATCAAAGCCAGCATCTATCATCTGACCCATTATCAGTATGACAAACCGGTCCGCCTCGGCCCACAGATCATCCGTCTGAAACCGGCCTCGCATTCGAAGACGCGGGTTTTGAGCCATTCTCTGAAGGTCACGCCGTCGAACCACTTCGTGAACCTGCAGCAGGATCCTTACGGCAATTACCTCGCGCGCTTCGTCTTTCCCGAACCGGTGACCGAATTCAAGATCGAGGTCGATCTCGTTGCCGACATGACGGTCTACAATCCCTTCGATTTCTTCGTCGAGGAGGAAGCGACGAAGTGGCCCTTCAACTACCCGGAATCGCTCCGTGAAGATCTCTCGATCTACATGATGCCGGAGCCGGCTGGCCCGCGCCTAAAGGCACTCCTGCCGACGCTCGACTGGTCGCCCGATCAGCCGACGGTCGACATGATCGTCGGTCTCAATGCCCGTCTGCAGCGGCAGATCGGTTATGTCATCCGCATGGAAGCCGGCGTCCAGACGCCGGAGGAGACGCTGGAAACCGCCAAGGGCTCCTGCCGCGACACCAGCTGGCTGCTCGTGCAGATCCTGCGCCATCTCGGGCTCGCCGCCCGCTTCGTCTCCGGCTATCTCATCCAGTTGGCGCCAGACCTGAAGGCCCTCGACGGTCCTTCAGGTACCGAGGTCGATTTCACTGATCTGCATGCCTGGGCGGAGGTCTATCTGCCCGGCGCCGGCTGGGTCGGTCTCGATCCGACCTCCGGCCTGCTGACCGGCGAAAGCCATATTCCGCTCGCCGCCACGCCGCATTTCAGCAATGCCGCCCCGATCTCCGGCGGTTATTTCGGCGAGGCCGAAACCGAATTCGCCTTCGACATGAAGGTCTCCCGCGTCGCCGAGCACCCGCGCATCACCAAACCCTTCTCTGATGAGAGCTGGGACGAGCTCAACCAGCTCGGCGAGAAGGTCGACCGCGTCCTCGAAGCCGAGGATGTACGCCTGACGATGGGCGGCGAGCCGACTTTCGTCTCGATCGACGATTTTCAGTCCGAGGAATGGAACACCGCCGCCGTCGGACCGACCAAACGCGAAAAGGCCGACAGCCTGATCCGCAGGCTGCAGGAGCGCTTCGCGCCCGGCGGCTTCCTGCATTACGGCCAGGGTAAATGGTATCCCGGCGAAAGCCTGCCGCGCTGGACCTTCTCTCTCTACTGGCGCCGTGACGGCAAACCGATCTGGCAGAACCTCGACCTGATCGCCGCTGAAGGCAAGGATACCGGCGTCAAGGCCGAGGATGCCGAAAAGCTTCTGACGGCGATCGCCAGGGAACTGGCAATCAAGCCGGATATGGTGCAGCCGGCCTATGAGGATCCTGCAGACTGGATCATCAAGGAAGGCAGCCTTCCCGAAAATGTCGATCCGTCCAATTCGAAGCTGAAGGACCCCGAGGAGCGCAACCGCATTGCCCGCGTCTTCGCCCGCGGCCTCACCGTGCCGACGGGTTATATCCTTCCCGTTCAGGTATGGAATGCCAAGGCTGCCGCAAGCCGCACCTGGGTCAGCGAAATATGGCGCACGCGCCGCGGAAAGATCTTTCTCGTACCGGGTGATAGCCCGATCGGCTATCGCCTGCCACTCGGCACGCTGCCCTATGTCCCGCCGGCGCGCTACCCTTATATCCACCCCGCAGATCCGTCGATACCGCGCCCGCCGCTGCCTGATGTCTTCGTACCCGCCGGCCGCGCCATGCCGGAAGCATCATTCCAGACGGACGAAAGCCACGCCGTCCGTGTCGAACAGACCCTTGGCGACATAGGTGGTGCCGTGCGCACTGCCTTGTCGGTCGAACCGCGCGAAGGCAGGCTCTGCGTCTTCATGCCGCCGGTGGAGCGCGTCGAGGATTATCTGGAACTGATCGCCGCTGCCGAAAACGCCGCTGCCGAACTCAAGCTTCCCGTTCACATCGAAGGCTATCCGCCGCCGCAGGACGAGCGCATCAACGTTATCCGCGTCGCTCCCGATCCAGGCGTCATCGAAGTCAACATCCATCCAGCTTCCAACTGGCAGGATTGCGTCGACATCACCACGGCGATCTACGAGGAAGCCCGCGCCACCCGGCTCGGCGCCGACAAGTTCATGGTCGATGGTCGCCACGCCGGCACCGGCGGCGGCAACCACGTTGTCGTCGGCGCCGCCAATCCAAACAACAGCCCGTTCCTGCGCCGCCCGGACCTGCTGAAAAGCATCATTCTCCACTGGCAACGCCATCCCTCGCTCTCCTACCTCTTTTCCGGCATGTTCATCGGGCCGACCAGCCAAGCGCCGCGGATTGACGAGGCCCGCCACGACAGCCTCTATGAGCTGGAAATCGCCATGGCGCAGATCGGAGCGCCGGGTCGCGGTCAACTGCCGTTGCCCTGGCTCGTCGACCGGCTGTTCCGAAATCTTTTGACCGATGTCACCGGTAACACGCACCGTGCCGAGATCTGCATCGACAAGCTGTTCTCGCCGGATGGCCCGACTGGACGGCTCGGCCTCATCGAGTTCCGCGGCTTTGAGATGCCGCCGAACGCGCGTATGTCGCTTGCCCAGCAATTGCTGGTGCGCGCGCTGATCGCCCGCTTTTGGAAGAACCCCGCCGATGGCAATTTCGTCCGCTGGGGTACGACACTGCACGACCGTTTCATGCTGCCGCATTTCGTCTGGACGGATTTCCTCGATGTGCTCGCCGACCTGCGCGAAAACGGCTTCGACCTCAGCCCCGAATGGTTCAAGGCGCAGCTCGAATTCCGCTTCCCCTTCTGCGGCGAGGTCGAATACGAGGGTTCGAAGCTGGAACTGCGCCAGGCGCTGGAGCCCTGGCACGTCATGGGCGAGGAAGGCGCGCCGGGCGGCACTGTCCGTTACGTCGACAGCTCCGTCGAGCGCCTTCAGGTTCGGCTCGAAACGAACAACGTCTCGCGCTACATCGTCACCTGCAACGGCCGAATCGTACCGCTGATGCCGACGGGCACATCGGGCGTGTCGGTCGCTGGCGTGCGTTTCAAGGCCTGGCAGCCGGCTTCTGGCCTGCACCCTGTATTGCCGGTGAATACGCCTTTGACTTTTGATATTTATGATACATGGTCGAAACGTTCGATCGGCGGCTGCATCTATCACGTTGCCCATCCGGGTGGTCGGAATTATGAAACCTTCCCGGTCAACGGCAACGAAGCGGAAGCGCGGCGGCTTGCCCGTTTCGAACCGTGGGGGCATACGGCGGGTGGTTATATCCCGCGCGCCGAAACGGTTTCGCCTGAATTCCCGCTCACGCTGGATCTGAGGCGGCCCGCTGGAATTTGAAGAAACTGGGTCTGATGGGCAAGAAGCCTGCACTAGAACTGAGGGACGAAATCGAAGAACGCGCCGGCGCGGACGCGGTCTTCGATTATGAGCCCTTGCCCGGTATCGCCGACGAGATGGTGGATAATAACGGCACCATCCGTCCGGTCTGGCAGCGCTTCCTCGCCCATCTGAACATCATGCCGGAAAAGGATCTGGCCGAGCGGTTCGCCCGCGCCGACCGCTATTTGCGCGACGCCGGCGTCTTTTACCGGGCTTACGGCGCCAAGGGCAGCGGCGAGCGTGCCTGGCCGCTCTCCCACATTCCAGTGCTGATCGACGAGCGTGAATGGCAGGCTCTTTCGGCAGGCCTCGTGCAGCGCGCCAATCTCCTCGAAGCGATGGTTGCCGATATCTACGGCGACAACGAGCTCGTCGAGGAGGGCATCTTTCCGCCCGCCCTCATCGCTGCCAATCCGGAATTCCAACGACCTCTGGTTGGCGTAAAACCGGCAACCGGGCACTATCTGCATTTCTGCGCCTTCGAGATCGGCCGTGGCCCTGACGGCAATTGGTGGGTACTTGCCGACCGCACGCAGGCCCCCTCGGGCGCAGGCTTTGCGCTGGAAAACCGGGTTGCGACCACCCGCGCCTTTTCCGATATCTACGCCGAAACGCCGGTCCACCGCCTCGCTTCCTTCTTCGGCGCCTTCCGCGATGCACTGCAGACGATGAAACATTCGGGTGACGACCGCATCGCAGTTCTGACGCCCGGCCCCGCAAACGAAACCTACTACGAACACGCCTACATTGCCCGCTACCTCGGCTTCATGCTGCTGGAAGGCGAGGATCTGACTGTCGTCAACGGCCGCGTCATGGTGCGCACCGTCGCCGGCCTGAAGCCGATCGGCGTTCTGTGGCGGCGTCTCGATTCCGCCTATGCCGATCCGCTGGAGCTGAACCAGAACTCGCATATCGGCACCCCCGGCCTTGTGGAGTCGCTGCGCGCCGAAACCATCACCATCGTCAACGCGCTCGGCACCGGCGTTTTGGAAACGCGCGCCCTGCTCGCCTTCATGCCCGCCGTCTGTCGCCAGCTGCTGGGCGAAGATCTGCGCCTGCCGTCCATCGCCACATGGTGGTGCGGCCAGAAGGACGAGCGTGACCACGTGGCTGCCAATATCGAGAAGATGGTGATCGGCCCGGCCTATTCCCGCGCCCCCTTCTTCGATGACAGCGGCGAATCCGTCCTCGGCTCGTCGCTGCGCGCCACAGCGAAGAACTCGATTACAGACTGGCTGACAAGCGACGGCGCAAAGCTCGTCGGTCAGGAAGTCGTCACCCTCTCGACCACACCCGCCTGGGTCAACGGCAAGCTGACGCCGCGGCCGATGTCGCTGCGCGTGTTCGCCGCCCGTACCGCCAACGGCTGGCAGATCATGCCCGGCGGCTTTGCCCGCATCGGCTCGGGAGACGATGTCGCCGCCATCGCCATGCAATCCGGTGGCGCGGCGGCCGATGTCTGGATCGTCAGCGACAAGCCGGTCGAGCGCCACACTCTTCTGCCCGCCGAGGGCAGCTTCACCCGCAACATGCCGGGCAGCCTGCCGAGCCGCGCGGCCGATAACCTCTTCTGGCTGGGCCGCTATATCGAACGCGCCGAAGGGGCGCTGCGCATCCTGCGCGCCTGGCATGCACGTTATGCCGAGGCGGCCGACCCGAACCAGCCGCTGCTTGCCGACGTCACCGAATATCTTGCCGCCGTCGATATCGACACCGCCGAGCCTGTGCCGGAATCGCTGCTGCGCAATATCGACAGCGCCGTCTATTCGGCGAGCAATATCCGCGACCGCTTCTCGCCGGATGGCTGGCTGGCACTGAACGATCTCGCCAAGACCGCCCGCCGCTTCCACTCGACTATCACCGCCGGTGACGATGCCAGCCACGCCATGACCATCCTGCTGCGCAAGCTCGCGGGCTTCGCCGGTCTCGTGCATGAAAACATGTACCGCTTCACCGGATGGCGCTTCCTCTCGCTTGGCCGATACATTGAGCGCGGCCTGCATATGACGCGGCTGCTCGGCCACATGTCCGGCCCGGAAGCGCCCGATGGCGCGCTCGACATGCTGCTCGAAATCGGCGACAGCGTCATGACCCACCGCCGCCGCTACAACGTCAACACGGCGCGGCTGACGGTCACCGATCTCCTGGCGCTCGATCCTCTTAATCCGCGCTCGATCCTCTTCCAGATGAACGAGATCCATCGCGAGGTGGAGCAGCTTCCAAACGCCTTCATGAACGGCCAGATGTCGCCCTTCTACCGCGAGGCGATGCGCCTGCATTCGGGCCTAGCCGTCATGACGCCGGAGACGATGAGCGACGATGTCTATCATCGGCTGGAGCGCGAACTGGAACACCTCTCCGACCTCCTGGCACAGACCTATCTCGGATGACGGCGGTGCTATACGATCTCACCCTGCATATGGGCTATGCCTACGACACGCCTGCGTCAGGCGCGCGCCATATCATGCGCCTCATGCCGCTCTCGCTGGCGAACCGCCAGCGGCTTGTCGCGGGCTCGATCAGCATTTCGCCGCAGCCGGACGAACAGTCGCATTTCGTCGATTTCTTCCAGCATCCGGCAACATCCTTCCTGCTGCGCTCGCCGCATGAAACGCTCGATATCCGCATGCAGGCCCGCGTGCAGGTCGAAAGCCAGGTCATGTCGGCCGACTTCTCGCCGCTGCTGGCTAACCTGCCGGAGGAAGTCGCCGGAATCTGGTCGCTCGATTCGGAATCGCCCCACCATTTCCTTGGCGACAGTCCGCGCCTGACCGAAACCAAGGCGATCAGTGAATACGCAAAGACCTGTGTACAGCCGTCGCTGACCATCATGCAGATCGCCTATGCGCTGTGCGCTCGCATCAACAAGGATTTCACCTACGATCCGGAAGCGACGACCGTCGACACCACGCCGCTGGAGTCCTTCAAACTGAAGCGCGGCGTCTGCCAGGATTTCACTCATGTCATGATCCTCGCGCTGCGCAGCCTCGGCATTCCCGCCGGCTATGTCTCCGGCTTCCTGCGCACAATCCCGCCGCCGGGCAAGGAGCGGCTGGAAGGGGCTGACGCCATGCATGCCTGGGTCCGCGTCTGGTGCGGCGAAACGGCCGGCTGGATTGAGCTCGATCCCACCAACAATATCCCTGCTGGAACCGACCATATCGTCGTCGCATACGGCCGCGACTATGCCGATGTCGCTCCCGTTATCGGTGTGCTCAAGAGTTATGGCAGCCAGCGTTCCGTGCAGGCAGTGGACGTAATTCCGCTCAAATAATCCCGAAATTGGAAAAAACAGCCAGTTGCCTGCAATTTTAGAGACCGGCTTTAGCGCCCATTAAAGTCATCTGGTCCATCAAGAGCCAAATAGGGCTCCTTCGAACCGGTGGACATGATGAACACCCTGCATTCGCTTCTTGATCGGCTGCGGCGCGACCGTGGCGGCAATTTCGGTATCATGACGGCCATCTTGCTGCCTGTGCTTATCGGCGCCGCGGGGTTGGCTATCGACTATTCAAATGCGATCCTGTCCAAGCGCGAGCTTCAGGAAGCGACGGACGCCGGCGCTCTGGCAGCCGCAACCGCGCTTGCCAACGGAACGGCCGCCAACAGCGCTGCCGCCGAAGCTCTTGCGAAGGATTTCGTCAGCGGCCAGATGGCCAATTATGTCGGCACTGACGCCGTGGACGACATCAAGGCCGCAACGAGCATCAACATCGACACCAGCACGACGGCAACCAGCAAGAGCTTTAAGGTTACGGTGAACAGCTCCTACGCTCTTGCCACCACGCCGTTCATGGGCGTCCTCGGCTACAAGACGATGAATGTCGGCACGACGAGCTCGACGACGAGCGGCACGAACGACACCAAGAGCGCCCTTTCGATGGAACTGGTGCTCGATCAGTCGGGTTCGATGGGCGACAAAACCAGCACCTGCGCCACGTATAATGGCACAAAGTGCAAGACCTATGTTATCAAGATCGACGCGCTCAAGCAGGCAGCCAATGCTCTCTTTTCGGCATTGAACACCGCCGATCCGGATCACAGCCTCGTGCGGACTGGCGCATACTCTTACAATAATGGTCTTATCTATAATTCAAAAAAGACCCAGATCAAAAGCATGAGCGCCATGGCGTGGGGCACGGCGACGACCGCAACCTATGTAAGCGGCATTACTGCGACCGGCGGCACGGATGCCACCGAACCGATGAGACAAGCAACTCTTTCCGTCCAGAAAGCCCAGGACGGTTCTGATGTTGAAAGCATGGCACACGAGGCCAAGGGCAACAAAAACGTATCGCGCTACATTGTCCTGATGACCGACGGCGAAATGACGGGCAACACAGGCGAATGGCAGAAGACCTACGACCAAAATGTTCGTGACCAATGCGATGCGACCAAAACAGCGGGCATCAAGATCTTCACCGTCGCGTTCATGGCTCCAGACAAGGGCAAGAGCCTGCTTCAATACTGCGCTTCGCCGGGCGGCAACTACTATGAGGCCGAGACCATGGAGAAACTGGTGGCATCCTTCACCAGCATCGCACAGGAGGCGACGAAGGCTCTCACACTGCTGACGAACTGACGGCCGCAGCCCGTATTTCACCACAGCAAAAAGCCGCTCCGGAACAAACCGGGGCGGCTTTTCGTTTAGACTTTATTCGGCCCATCAGATCGGGAAAACCGATTGAAATCAAGTCCCTTGGGCCTGTCGAATATGAAGGTTCCGCAAATTTTTCGTTTGCCCAATTCCCTTGTTGCAAGTGCGTGATAACGGTGCATAAACTGCCCTGTCGGTATAAGCGACAAATCGATTGAATCAGGCGTAAGATACTGTAACCAAATCAAAATTGGCGAGACCTGACATGAATACTGTTTCGAAGCCGATCATCCCCTCACCAGCTCCGCGCAGTTCCCGGCCAGAAATCCTCGCTGAGGAAATCATCGAGCGTCTGACCTACCGCATTGGCAAGGATGCCAAGGTCGCCAAGCCGCATGACTGGCTGACGGCAACCATTCTCGTGGTGCGTGACCGCATCATCGACAAGTGGATGGAGTCCACCCGCAAGGTCTATGAAACAGGCGCCAAGCGCGTCTACTACATGTCTCTCGAATTCCTGATCGGCCGCCTGATGCGCGATGCCGTGTCCAATCTCAACCTGATGGAAGAGGTTCGGGATGCGCTCGCTTCGCTCGGCGTCGATATCAACGTCATTGCCGGCCTCGAACCGGATGCCGCACTCGGCAACGGCGGTCTCGGCCGTCTTGCTGCCTGTTTTATGGAGTCGATGGCAACTGTCGATGTTCCGGCTTATGGCTACGGCATCCGCTACGTCCACGGCCTTTTCCGTCAGCAGATGGCGGACGGCTGGCAGGTCGAGCTGCCGGAAAACTGGCTTGCGCACGGCAATCCCTGGGAATTCGAGCGCCGCGAAAGCGCCTATGAAATCGGCTTCGGCGGCTCGATCGAGGTCATCAACAGCCATGACGAGCAGCCACGATACGTCTGGAAGCCGGCCGAGCGCGTCATCGCCGCCGCCTTCGACACACCTGTCGTCGGCTGGCGTGGCAAACGCGTCAATACGTTGCGCCTCTGGTCGGCACAGCCGATAGACCCGATCCTGCTCGACGCCTTCAACGCCGGCGACCATATCGGCGCGCTGCGCGAGAGCAACAGAGCTGAAAGCCTGACCCGCGTTCTCTATCCGGCAGACGCAACGCCTGCCGGCCAGGAGCTGCGCCTGCGCCAGGAATATTTCTTCTCCTCCGCCTCTCTGCAGGACATCCTGCGCCGTCACCTGCAGCAGTATGACGACTTCACCTCCTTGCCGGACAAGGTGGCGATCCAGCTCAACGACACGCACCCAGCGGTTTCCGTTGCCGAACTGACGCGCCTGCTCTGCGATGTGCACGGCATGGATTTCGATACGGCCTGGGATATCACCCGCCGCACCTTCTCCTACACCAACCACACGCTCCTTCCCGAAGCGCTGGAAAGCTGGCCGGTTCCGCTCTTCGAACGTCTGCTGCCGCGCCATATGCAGATCATCTACGCGATCAACGCCAAGATCCTGATCGAAGCGCGCAAGACGCGGAATTTCTCCGACACCGAAATCCGTTCGATCTCGCTGATCGATGAAAGCGGTGACCGCCGCGTGCGGATGGGCAACCTCGCCTTCGTCGGCTCGCATTCGATCAACGGCGTCTCCGCGCTGCACACCGACCTCATGAAGGTTACGGTCTTTGCGGACCTGCACAAGCTCTACCCTGATCGCATCAACAACAAGACCAACGGCATCACCCCCCGTCGCTGGCTGCAGCAGTGCAACCCCGGTCTGACCGGCCTGGTGCGCGAAGCGATCGGCGACGAATTCCTCGATGACGCCGAGAAGCTGCGTGCACTCGACAAGTTTGCAACGGACCCGAGTTTCCAGCAGAAGTTCGCGGCCGTGAAGCGCGCCAACAAAGTGGCTCTTTCCAATCTCGTCGCCAGCCGCATGGGCGTGAAGCTCGATCCGTCGGCCATGTTCGACATCCAGATCAAGCGCATCCACGAATACAAGCGCCAGCTCCTCAACATCGTCGAAGCCGTCGCGCTCTACGATCAGATCCGCTCGCATCCGGAGCTGGATTGGGTGCCGCGCGTAAAACTCTTCGCCGGCAAAGCGGCGCCGAGCTATTATAACGCCAAGCTCATCATCAAGCTCATCAATGATGTCGCCCGCACCATCAACAATGACCCGTCGGTCCGCGGCCTGCTGAAGGTCGTCTTCGTGCCGAACTATAATGTCACGCTCGCGGAAGTCATGGTACCGGCGGCAGACCTCTCCGAGCAGATTTCCACGGCCGGCATGGAAGCATCAGGCACCGGCAACATGAAGTTCGGCCTGAACGGCGCACTGACGATCGGCACGCTCGATGGCGCCAATGTCGAAATGCGCGACAATGTCGGCGAAGACAACATCGTCATCTTCGGCCTGCAGGCAGATGAAGTCGCCAAGATCCGTAGCGAGGGCCACAATCCTCGTGCAATCATCGAAGGTTCGCGTGAGCTGGCACAGGCGCTTGCCGCCATCAGCTCAGGCGTCTTCTCTCCTGACGACCGCAACCGCTACACCGGCCTCATCGACGGCATATATTCCCATGACTGGTTCATGGTCGCTGGCGATTTCGATGCCTACGCCGCCGCCCAGCGCGAGGTCGACCAGATCTGGACCAACCAGTCCTCCTGGTATGAGAAGACAATCAACAACACGGCGCGGATGGGCTGGTTCTCTTCCGACCGCACAATCCGGCAATATGCAGACGAGATCTGGAGAGCTTGATGAAGCCGCCGAAAGCCGCCCCTGAAGTGAAGCTTCCCTGGGAAATTTCGGCTGACGAAATAGCGGCAATCCTCAGTGGCTCGCATGACAATCCCTTTGCCGTCCTGGGCGTGCATCAGGCCGGCGAGGCCTTCATCACCAGGTGTTTCCTTCCGGGCGCCGAAGCTGTCACGGCAATGGCGCTGGATGGAACGCCGATCGGCGATCTCCACCAGCTCCATCCTGACGGTATTTTCGGCGGCCAGGTCTCCATCACAAAATTCCAGCCGGTGCGCTATCGCGCCCGGCGCGCCGACGCCGAATGGGCAGTGACGGACCCATACAGCTTCGGCCCCGTACTCGGCCCGATGGACGATTATTACGCCCGGCAGGGTTCGCATCTGCGGCTCTTCGACAAGATGGGCGCCCACCGCATCAAGCATGAAGGCGCGACCGGCATCCATTTTGCCGTCTGGGCACCGAATGCCCAGCGCGTTTCCGTTGTCGGCGATTTCAATAACTGGGACGGACGGCGTCATGTCATGCGCTTCCGTTCCGACAGCGGGATCTGGGAGATCTTCGCTCCCGACGTGCCGCTCGGCGTTCCCTATAAATTCGAAATCCGCGGTCATGACGGCGTTCTGTTGCCGTTGAAGGCTGACCCCTTTGCCCGCCGCAGCGAACTGCGCCCAAAGACGGCCTCCGTGACCGCAGCCGAGCTTATACAGGACTGGCAGGACGAGCCGCATCTGAAGCATTGGCGCGAGACTGACAAACGCCGTCAGCCGATCAGCATTTACGAAGTTCATGCCGGCTCCTGGCAGCGCCGCCAGGACGGCTCCATGCTGTCATGGGATGAGCTTGCTTCGAGCCTCATCCCCTATTGCGTCGACATGGGTTTCACCCATATCGAATTCCTGCCGATTACCGAACACCCTTACGACCCCTCCTGGGGCTATCAGACGACCGGTCTTTATGCCCCGACCGCCCGCTTCGGTGAGCCGGAGGGGTTCGCCCGCTTCGTCAACGGCTGTCACAAGGTCGGCATCGGCGTCATTCTCGACTGGGTACCGGCACATTTCCCAACCGACGAACATGGTCTCGGCTGGTTCGACGGTACCGCGCTTTACGAGCACGAAGACCCGCGCAAGGGTTTCCATCCGGACTGGAATACGGCGATCTACAATTTTGGCCGGACCGAAGTCGTATCTTACCTCGTCAACAACGCGCTCTACTGGGCGGAGAAATTCCATCTCGACGGTCTGCGCGTCGATGCAGTCGCTTCGATGCTCTATCTCGACTATTCGCGCAAGCACGGCGAATGGATCCCGAACGAGTATGGCGGCAATGAAAACCTCGAAGCCGTCCGCTTTCTGCAAAGCCTCAATACCCGCATCTATGGTGAGCATCCCGGCGTCATGACCATCGCCGAGGAATCGACGTCCTGGCCGAAAGTCTCGCAACCAGTTCACGAAGGCGGCCTCGGCTTCGGTTTCAAGTGGAATATGGGCTTCATGCACGACACACTGAGCTACATGAGCCGCGAACCGGTGCACCGCAGGCATCACCACAATGAGTTGACCTTCGGGCTGCTCTACGCCTATTCGGAAAACTTTGTCTTGCCACTGTCCCACGACGAAGTCGTGCACGGCAAGGGCTCGCTGATCGCCAAGATGCCGGGCGACGACTGGCAGAAATTCGCCAATCTGCGCGCCTACTACGCCTTCATGTGGGGCTATCCCGGCAAGAAGCTGCTCTTCATGGGGCAGGAATTTGCCCAGTGGGCCGAATGGAGCGAAAACAAGTCGCTCGACTGGAATCTGCTCCAATATCGCATGCACGAAGGCATGCGCCGCCTGGTGCGCGACCTCAATTTCACCTACCGCAGCAAGGCAGCACTCCATGCACGCGACTGCGAAGGCGACGGCTTCGAATGGCTGATCGCAGATGACTACGAGAACTCGGTCTTCGCCTGGCTGCGCAAGGCGCCCGGCCAGAAGCCGGTTGCCGTCATCACGAACTTCACGCCTGTCTATCGCGAGAACTACTCGATCCGACTGCCTTCGGCGGGGCGCTGGCGGGAAATCCTCAATACCGATGCCGACATCTATGGCGGCAGCGGAAAGGGCAATGGCGGGCGCGTGCAGGCCGTCGATGCCGGCGGCGAGATAAGCTGCTCGATAACCCTGCCGCCGTTGGCGACGATCATGCTTGAACCTGAGAATTAGTGACTGGTGGGAGGAGAAAATGGTAGAAAAGCGCATTCAGCCACTTGCCCGCGATGCAATGGCCTATGTTCTCGCCGGCGGTAGGGGAAGCCGCCTCAAGGAACTGACCGACCGACGCGCCAAACCAGCCGTCTATTTCGGCGGCAAGGCGCGCATCATCGATTTCGCATTGTCCAATGCCTTGAATTCCGGCATCCGCCGCATCGGCGTCGCCACCCAGTACAAGGCACATTCACTGATCCGCCACATGCAGCGTGGCTGGAACTTCTTCCGGCCGGAGCGCAACGAGAGCTTCGACATCCTGCCTGCCTCCCAGCGCGTTTCCGAAACGCAGTGGTACGAAGGCACCGCCGATGCCGTCTATCAGAATATCGATATCATCGAGGATTACGGCGTCGAGTACATGGTCATCCTGGCTGGCGACCATATCTACAAGATGGACTATGAATACATGCTGCAGCAGCATGTCGATACCGGCGCGGACGTGACCATCGGCTGCCTTGAAGTCCCGCGCATGGATGCGGTCGGTTTCGGCGTCATGCATGTCAACGAAAAGGACGAAATCTTCGCCTTCATCGAAAAGCCGGCCGATCCGCCAGGCATTCCGGATAAGCCGGATTTCGCCCTCGCCTCCATGGGCATTTACGTCTTCCGCACGAAGTTCCTCATCGAGGCACTACGACGTGATGCCGCCGATCCGACCTCCAGCCGCGATTTCGGCAAGGATATCATCCCCTATATCGTAGAGCACGGTAAAGCGGTCGCCCACCGTTTCGCCAAATCCTGCGTGCGTTCAGATTTCGAACATGAGCCTTACTGGCGCGACGTTGGTACGATCGATGCCTACTGGCAGGCCAATATCGATCTAACAGCGATCGTTCCGGCCCTCGATATCTATGACAAGTCCTGGCCGATCTGGACCTACGCCGAGATCACCCCGCCGGCGAAATTCGTCCATGACGACGAAGACCGCCGCGGTTCGGCAACCTCGTCCGTCGTCGCCGGCGACTGCATTATCTCAGGCGCAAGCCTCAACCGGAGCCTTCTCTTCACCGGCGTGCGGGCCAATTCCTTCTCCAAGCTGGATGGAGCGGTCATCTTGCCCAACGTGAAGATCGGCCGGCGCGCGCAGCTCAAAGATGTTGTGATCGACCATGGTGTCGTCATCCCGGAAGGTCTTGTCGTCGGCGAGGATCCGGAGCTCGATGCGCGGCGCTTCAGACGGACCGAAAGCGGCATTTGCCTGATCACGCAGCCGATGATCGACAAGCTGGATATCTGACTTATGAAAGTTCTTTCGGTTTCGTCCGAAGTCTTCCCTTTGATCAAGACAGGGGGCCTTGCCGACGTGGCAGGCGCCCTGCCAATAGCCCTCAAATCCTTCGGCGTTGAAACCAAGACCCTTATGCCTGGATATCCCAGCGTCATGAGGATGCTGCAGAATCCGGTCGTCCGGCTGGAGTTTCCGGACTTGCTCGGCCAGCCGGCAAGAGTGCTGGAGGTGGAGCACCAGGGTCTCGACATCCTCGTGCTCGACGCTCCAGTCTATTACGACCGCCCGGGTGGTCCCTATCTCGATACGACCGGCAAGGATCACCCGGACAACTGGCGCCGTTTTGCCGCCCTGTCGCTGGCTGGTTCCGAAATCGCCGCGGGCCTGTTGCCTGGCTGGCGGCCGGATCTCGTGCATGCCCATGACTGGCAGGCCGCCATGGTGCCGGTCTATATGCGCTATTATCCGACACCCGAACTGCCGAGCATCCTGACGATCCACAACATCGCCTTCCAGGGCCAGTTCGGCGCCGATATCTTCCCCGGCCTGCGTCTGCCGCCCCATGCCTTTGCCACCGAAAGCATCGAATACTACGGCACCGTTGGCTTCCTGAAGGGCGGCCTGCAGACTGCCTCCGCCATCACCACGGTCAGTCCCTCCTATGCCGACGAGATCCTCACTCCCGAATTCGGCATGGGTCTCGAAGGCGTCATCGCCAGCCGCCGTGACGTGTTGCATGGCATCGTCAATGGCATCGATGCTGACATCTGGAACCCGGCGACTGATCCGGTCGTCCACACGCACTACGGCCCGACGACGCTGAAAAACCGTCTGGAGAACCGCAGATCGATCGAGGAATTCTTCCATCTCGACCATGACGACGCGCCGATCTTCTGCGTCATCAGCCGGCTGACCTGGCAAAAAGGCATGGATCTTGTCGCAAGCACTGCAGATAAGATCGTCGCACTCGGTGGCAAGCTCGTCGTGCTCGGATCCGGCGAGGCAGCCCTCGAAGGTGCGCTGCTCGCCGCCGCCAACCGCAACCCCGGCCGCATCGGTGTTTCCATCGGTTACAACGAGCCGATGTCGCACCTCATGCAGGCCGGCTGCGACGCCATCATCATCCCGTCGCGGTTCGAGCCTTGCGGTCTTACCCAGCTCTATGGCCTGCGTTACGGCTGCGTGCCGATCGTGGCGCGCACCGGCGGGCTCAACGATACCGTGATCGATGCCAATCATGCCGCACTTGCGGCAAAGGTGGCGACAGGCATACAATTCGCACCTGTAAACGAAGAAAGCATGCTACAGGCACTGCGCCGCGCCATGCACCTTTACGCGGATCAAAAAGTCTGGACCCAATTGCAAAAGCAGGGCATGAAGTCGGATGTCTCTTGGGAGAAGAGCGCCGAACGTTATGTTGCCCTGTATTCAAGCCTCGTCTCGAAAGGCATGTGAACTAAAATGATCAAGTCCGTTCCCACCACGCCCTATCAGGACCAGAAACCCGGCACGTCAGGTCTGCGCAAGAAGGTTCCCGTCTTCCAGCAGCCGAACTACGCGGAGAACTTCATCCAGTCGATCTTCGATTCGCTGGAGGGCTATCAGGGCAAGTGCCTGGTCATCGGCGGCGACGGACGCTACTACAACCGCGAAGTCATCCAGAAGGCCATCAAGATGGCCGCTGCCAATGGCTTCGGCAAGGTCATGGTGGGCAAGGGCGGCATTCTTTCGACGCCCGCAGCCTCTCACATCATCCGCAAGTACAAGGCCTTCGGCGGCATCATCCTCTCGGCCAGCCATAACCCCGGCGGCCCGACCGAAGACTTCGGCATCAAGTACAACGTCAACAATGGCGGCCCGGCCCCGGAAAAGATCACCGACGCGATCTTTGCCCGCTCCAAGGCGATCGAGAGCTACAAGATCGCCGACTTCGCCGACGTCAACATCGACCGCATCGGCAAGGAAGAGCTGCCGGGCGGCATGATCCTCTCGGTCATCGACCCGGTCGAGGACTATGCCGCGTTGATGGAAGAACTCTTCGATTTCGGCGCAATCCGCAATCTTATCAGCCTTGGCTTTCGCATCGCCTTCGATGCCATGAGTGCTGTTACCGGCCCCTATGCCAAGGAAATCTTCGAGAACCGTCTCGGCGCGCCCTCCGGCTCCGTTCGCAATTTCATGCCGCTCCCGGATTTCGGCGGCCATCATCCGGACCCGAACCTCGTTCATGCAAAGGAACTCTATGACGAGATGATGGGTGAGGATGCGCCCGATTTCGGCGCTGCGTCCGACGGCGACGGCGACCGCAATCTCATCATCGGCCGCGGCATTTTCGTCACCCCGTCCGACAGTCTTGCAATCCTCGCTGCCAATGCCAACCTGGCGCCCGGCTATTCCGGCGGCCTCGCCGGCATTGCCCGCTCCATGCCGACATCGGGCGCGGCAGACCGTGTGGCGGAAAAGCGCGGCATCGGCATCTACGAGACCCCGACCGGCTGGAAATTCTTCGGCAACTTGCTCGACGCAGGCATGGCGACGATCTGCGGTGAAGAAAGCGCCGGTACCGGATCCAACCATGTCCGCGAAAAGGATGGCCTCTGGGCCGTTCTGCTTTGGCTGAACGTCCTGGCCGTCCGCGGCGAGAGCGTGCAGGAAATCGTAACCCAGCACTGGCAGACTTACGGCCGCAACTACTATTCCCGCCATGATTATGAAGGTGTCGACAGCGATGCCGCAAACAGTCTGGTCGACAATCTGCGCAGCCAGCTGTCCACATTGCCCGGCAAGACCTTCGGCGATCTGACAGTCGAGAAGGCTGACGATTTCGCCTATCACGATCCTGTCGACAAGTCGGTCAGCGAACATCAGGGTATCCGCGTCCTTTTCCAGGGCGGCTCCCGCGTCGTATTCCGCCTTTCCGGCACCGGCACGTCTGGCGCAACCCTGCGCGTCTATATCGAACGCTATGAGCCGGATTCGACTCGCCATAATATCGAAACGCAGGAAGCGCTCGCCGATCTCATCGCGGCCGCCGAAAGCATCGCCAACATTCGTGAGCGCACGGGACGCAACGAGCCGACCGTGATCACCTGATCCCGGGGGGGCATATGGGGGGCAACAGTTCCGCACAGGGCGGTGCCATCGTCTTTGAAACAGGCGTGGAGTTTTCTGTCTGGTCGCATCATGCAGCGCAGGTCGATCTCTGCCTCTTCGACGATGACGGCAAGGAATATGCGAGGCTCCCCATGGCCCGCGACAGCGACCACATCTTCCGTCTTTTTGTCGATGGATTGAAGGAAGGCGCGCGCTACGGCTACCGCGCGGACGGCATTTACGCTCCGGATAACGGCCTGTGGTTCGACCCCTCGAAGCTGCTGATCGATCCCTATGCCAAGGCGGTCGATGGGCCTTTCCATTACGACCCGCGGCTCGGCATCTTCGGCGAAGATACGCAGCACCTGATCCCGAAGTCGGTCGTCACCAAAGACGCGCCCCTCAAAAGCCGAAAGCCGCTCTTCAAACCGGGCGGCTTTATTTATGAGGTGGCCGTCAAGCCCTTCACCATCCTGCATCCGGACGTGCCGGAAGCTCAGCGCGGCACCGTCGCCGCTCTGGCTCATCCCTCCGTAATCGCTCACCTGAAGCGCATCGGCGTCGATGCTGTCGAGCTGATGCCGATCACCGCCTGGATCGACGAGCGGCATCTGCCGCCGCTCGGCCTGACGAACGGCTGGGGCTACAATCCCGTTGCCTTCATGGCACTCGATCCGCGTATCGTGCCGGGTGGTATCGTAGAGCTCAGCGAAACAGTGGCGAAGCTGCATGAGGAAGGCATCGCCGTCATCCTCGACCTCGTTTTCAACCATACTGGCGAAAGCGACCGATACGGCACGACGCTGTCGCTGCGCGGTATCGATAATCTCAGCTACTACCGCCACGTAGCGGACCGGCCATCCGTGCTCGTCAACGATACCGGCACCGGCAATACGGTTGCCTGCGACCATCCCTACGTCCAGCGGCTCATCATCGACAGCTTGCGCCATTTCGTCCGCAATGCCGGCATCGACGGCTTCCGTTTCGACCTCGCTCCCGTTCTCGGCCGCACAGCAAACGGCTTCGACCGCAACGGCACTCTGGCCGCGATCCTCGCCGACGACCTGCTCGCCGATCGCATCATGATCGCCGAACCCTGGGATATCGGCCCAAGCGGCTATCAGCTCGGCAATTTCCCGGCACCCTTCCTGGAGTGGAACGACCGTGCCCGCGATGACATCAGGTGCTATTGGCGTGGCGATGGCTGGAAGACGGGTTCGCTCGCGACCGTGCTGGCCGGCTCGTCGAACATTTTCTCAGCCAACGGCGGGACAGAGACCCGAAGCGTCAATTTCCTCGCTGCCCATGACGGTTTCACGCTCCTCGACCTCGTGTCCTATAGCGGCAAGCACAATGAGGCTAACGGCGAGAACAATCGCGACGGCCACAACGAGAACCATTCCTGGAACAACGGCGTCGAAGGTGAAACCGCCTATCCCGTCATCCGGGAACGCCGCAAGGCCGATGTCATAGCGCTCATCTCCACCCTCTTTGCCAGCCGCGGCAGCGTGATGTTGACGGCCGGAGACGAGGGCGGCCGCACGCAGCACGGCAACAACAATGCCTATTGCCAGGACAACGAGATCACCTGGGTCGACTGGAAGCTGCTGGACGAAGACCTGATCGCCCATACCGCCTTCGTCGCCACGCTTCGCCGCCGTTTCTCGGTCTTCTCCGACCTGGCCTTCTTTTCCGGTAACGGCGATGTGGAGTGGATTTCGCTCGCCGGCGAGCCGATGACAACAAGCGAATGGGAAACGCCCTCGCTCTCCACCCTCGGCATAGTGCTTGCAACGCACGATCGTTCCAACCGCAAAGAGACCCGCCTCGCCGTGCTCTTCAACCGCTCCGAACAGCATCAACTCTTCACGCTTCCCTCAGCCGGCGAAGCAAACTGGCGCCAGCTTCTGCCGGATGGCGCACGGAAAGTCGGTGGTCGCGCCACCGTTGAGCCGCGTTCGGTTGCCTATTTCGTGGAAAATTGATCCACGAAACCCGCGAGTACGAATCGTTATCGCAATCGTCACGAATGCGCGATAAGGCTTGCGGCTGCGGCTTTTTACGAGGAATGCATGGTCATGGAAATTTCGCTCTCGGATGTCCGGGGGCTGGTTGGCACGGAAACAGGATTGTCTGACTGGATCCTCGTCGATCAGAAGATGATTGATGCCTTTGCCGAGGCAACCGGCGACCATCAGTTCATTCACGTCGATCCTGTTCGCGCAGCAGCCGAAAGTCCCTTCGGCGGAACCATCGCCCACGGCTTCCTGACACTCTCGCTGTTGTCGACGATGAATTACAATTGCCTGCCCAACGTGCGTGAGCAGACGATGGGCATCAATTACGGCTTCGACAAAGTCCGCTTCATGTCGCCGGTCAAGAGCGGCACCCGCATCCGCGGCCACTTCGTGCTCTCGGACGCCCGCTTCCGCGGCGCCGGCATGCTGATGACGACCTATGATGTCTCGATCGAAATCGAGAACGAAAAGAAGCCGGCGCTCACCACCCGCTGGATCACCATCATCCAGTTCGACCCGAAAGACCGGCCGGAAGACGTTTAAGGACCTTTGCAGGCCTTAATGGCTCGCGTCCTCGGCGCCTTCGGCGAGCAGCCCGAAGACATAATCCGAAAACGACCGCCAGCATTCCACCCGGAACGTATCCTCCTCGGTGCGGAAGAGCACGATCTCGACTTTGCCGAAGATCGTCCGCGAGCAAGCGCCCACCCGGAAAATTTCCAGAGAGAGGTCCTGCGGGCAGCCGGCGGACAGCGTCGTCTCCGCACCCGGTCCGGAAGCAATGATACCGACGTTGCGGTGGGAGACATCGACCGCCGAATGCAGGACATCAGCGCCTGAAAGAAGCGCCGGAAGATCCGAACCAGCCTCGTCAATTACGAGCCATTCGTCCGGGCCGAGCCAGAGCGCCGAACGCCCCCCGGCACGGCCGGAGGTCTTGGGTAATGTCGGCAAAGTCAGCCCCAGCGCGGAAGAGAGTGCCGATACGGATTCAGCCGGCGCACGCAGCGCAAGGCGGCTTGCGACCGGTGCCACCGTCAGGCGCACCGTCGCCGAACCAGCAAGGAGACCAGAGAGAGCCGGTTTGCGAATTGCGACCTCAGCCATGGATACGGCCTCCTTCCTTGTCAAAGAACACCAGATCCGTCACCTCGACCGGAATGGTCCGGTCCGGCATCGGCACATAGAGCGTTTCGCCCACCAGATTGCGGCCACCTTCAACCAGTGCAAAGGCGATCGAGCGACCACAATTCTCAGACCAGTAGGCCGATGTCACGTGACCGAGCATCGTCATCGGCTTAGGCTGGTTCGGGTTGGCGACGATCTGCGCGCCCTCTTCGAGCACCAGCTTCGCGTCCTTCGTCGCAAGACCGACGAGTTGCTTGCGGCCGTCCTTGACAAGATCGGGCCGCTTCAGCCCGCGAATACCGACGAAGTCCGCCTTCTTCTTCGAGACAGCCCAAGAGAGCCCGGCGTCATCAGGCGTCACCGTACCATCCGTATCCTGGCCGACGATGATGTAGCCCTTCTCGGCGCGCAGCACATGCATGGTTTCGGTGCCGTAGACGCAGGCGCCGAGTGGCTCGGCATTGGCCCAGACTGCCTCCAGCACCGACTGGCCATAGTCGGCGGGCACATTGATTTCAAAGCCGGTCTCGCCGGTAAAGGAGACACGGAAGAGACGTGCCGGAATACCTGCCACCTTACACTCGGCGACACTCATGTGCGGGAAGGCTTCGTTGGATATATCAAGCCCTTCGACCAGCGGCGCCACGATATCGCGCGCCTTTGGCCCCTGCACGGCGATTACAGCCCACTGCTCGGTCACCGAGGTCAGCCACACCTTCAGATGCGGGAATTCCGTCTGCAAGTAGTCTTCCATGTGGTTGAGAACACGCGGCGCGCCGCCGGTCGTGGTCGTCACATGGAAACGGTCATCGGAGAGACGGCCGACGACGCCGTCGTCGTAAACGAAGCCGTCTTCGCGCAGCATGATGCCGTAGCGGCATTTGCCTGGTTTCAGCGTGTCCCAGGCATTGGTGTACATGAGGTTCATGAATTCGGCGGCATCGGGTCCGACGATCTCGATCTTGCCGAGCGTCGAGGCGTCGAAGATACCGGCAACTTCGCGCGCCGTGCGGCATTCGCGGGCAACGGCCTGATGCATCGTTTCGCCGGCGCGCGGATAAAACCAGGCGCGCTTCCAGTTGCCGACATCTTCGAAGACTGCTCCCTGGCCCTCTTCCCAGGCATGCAGCGGCGTCTTGCGCGTCGGGTCGAACAAGGGCCCACGCGAATGTGCGATCAGCGCTCCGTAAGTCACCGGCGTGTAAGGCGCGCGGAAAGTGGTAAGACCGACCTGCGGAATATCCTTGCCAAGCATTTCGGCAGCGATCGCCAGGCCATGCATGTTGGAAAGCTTGCCCTGGTCGGAAGCCATGCCGTTCGTCGTGAAGCGCTTGATATGCTCGATCGAATGCATGCCCTCGCGCACCGCAAGGCGGATGTCCTTGGCGCAGACATCGTGCTGGAAGTCGATGAATGCCTTGGCATTCGTCTCCGGCCCGGCACCTTCGGCAGCACCAATCATGCCACCCGTCCAGTCGAAGGCCTGCTCGACAGAAATGCCGATCTTGCTGCCCGCCTGCCTGCCGACGGCCTGCGCCATCAGCTCGCCGGCGGCAAGCGATTCCTCGACGGTCTGCTGCAGACCATCAGTGCCATTGCAGGCGCCAACGGAAAGGCAGTCCTGCGCATAGGTGCCGGGCAGGAAACGCTGCGTCTCGGCATCGAAGGCAACCTTGCCCCGCGACTGGGAGAAGAGATGCACGGAGGGTGTCCATCCAGCGCAGACCAGCAGCGCATCGACGGCGATCTTGCGTGGTGATCCGCCGCCGTTGCGCGCGACCGTCATCGACGAGATGCGCAGCGCACCCGACGTATTGACGACCGACTGACCGGTCAGCACATCGATGCCGAGCGTACGGGCTTCGGCCAATACTGCTGCACCCGGCGCCTGTCTACTATCGACGATCGCAGCGATCGAAACACCCGCCCTCTTCAGGTCAAAGGCCACCTCGTAGGCTGAATCATGCGCGGTATAGATGCCGACCTTCTGGCCGACCGCAACGCCATAATGATTGAGATACATCCGCCCGGCCGAAGCGAGCATGATGCCCGGCCGGTCATTGTTCGGAAACACCATGTGCCGTTCGATGGCGCCGGTCGCCAGGATGACGCGCTTGGCGCGGACCTGCCACAGCCGTTCGCGCGGCAGATCGCGGCCGGGGCGGGCGATATGATCCGTGACACGTTCGACGAGGCCGATGAAATTATGGTTGTAGTAGCCGAAGGCCGTGGTTCGGGTCAGGACCTCCACGTTCTCCATCGCCTTCAGGCGTGCAAGGGTCTTCTGCACCCAGGCGTAACCATCAAGCTCATCCACTTTCACGCCGGCATCGAAGCGCAATGCGCCACCGGCTTCCGCCTGCTCGTCGCAGAGGATGATTTTTGCTCCGGCTTCCGCAGCAGCCAACGCTGCCGAAAGACCGGCAATACCGGCACCGACGACCAGCACGTCACAATGGGCATAACGGCTGGCATAGTGGTCGGGATCGTCTTCCGTGGGCGCGACGCCAAGACCGGCAGCACGGCGGATCATCGGCTCGTATACACGTTTCCAGGCGGCCCGCGGCCACATGAATGTCTTGTAGTAGAAGCCCGCCGCGAAGAAGGGCGAGAACAGGTTATTAACCGCACCGACATCGAAGGAAAGCGACGGCCAACGGTTCTGCGACTTCACGATCATGCCGTCGAAGACTTCCTGCACGGTTGCCCGCACATTCGGCTGTTTACGGGCGCTGTCGCGCGCAACATCGATCAGCGCATTCGGCTCCTCGGCTCCGGCCGAAAGAATCCCGCGCGGGCGATGATATTTGAACGAACGGCCGACAAGATGCACACCATGGGCAATCAAGGCCGAGGCAACAGTATCGCCTTCGAGCGCTGTATAGCTCTTGCGGTCGAAGGTGAAACGCGCGGTTTTGGCGGGCGTCAGCCGGCCCTTGCCGGCAATACGGTTCGCGCCGCTCATTGGGCCTCTCCTTCAACTGCTTCGTAGGTCTCGACCGGCGCATGCGGCTCGGCCGCAGTCCCGATAGCAGGCTTCGGTTCGCCGGCCTTGTAGGTCATGATGAACTTGTCGCTGATGGTATCACGCGCCGCGTTGAAGAAGCGCCCGCAGCCGTGCATGTGCCGCCAGCGCTCGAAGATCAGGCCTTTCGGATTGTCGCGCAGGAAGAAATATTCTTCGAACTGCTCGTCAGAGATTGAGGCGATATTGGCCGGCCGAACGATGTGAGCGTCACCGGCACCACGGAACTCGAGCTCGGAGCGCTCTTCCTGACAGTAAGGGCAATAGATCAGCAGCATGTCGTCCTCCTGTCAGTGCGCGACGGCGGCAGCCGCCGCCTCGTCAATCAGCCGACCAGAGCGGAACCGCTCCAGCGTCAGCCCGGCATTGAACTTGTGCACCTCGTCGCGGGCGATCAGATGGGCGAAGAGATTGGCCGAACCCGGTGTCGCCTTGAAGCCACCGGTACCCCAGCCGCAATTGACGTAGAGCCCGGGAACAGGCGTCTTCGACTGGATGGCCGAACGGTCCGGCGTATTGTCGACGATACCGCCCCACTGGCGCATCATCTTCACGCGGCGGAACATCGGGAAAAGCTCGCAAATGGCGTCGAGCGTATGCGTGATGATCTGCAGGCCACCAGTCTGGGAGTAGGAGTTATACTGATCCGTACCCGCACCGATGACGAGTTCACCCTTGTCGGACTGCGAGATATAGGCATGCACCGTGTTCGACATGACGACGCAGGGAAAGATCGGCTTCAGCGGCTCGGAAACCAGTGCCTGCAGCGGGCTCGATTGCAGCGGCACGCGCACGTCCGCCATCTTCATGATTGTTGTCGTGTGGCCGGCAGCCGACACGCCAATCTTCTTCGCGCCGATGAAGCCCCTGTTGGTCTCGACGCCGGTGACCCGACCGTCCGGGCCACGGCGAATGCCGGTGACTTCGCAATTCTGGATGATGTGCACACCGCGGTCTGACGCCGCACGTGCATAACCCCAGGCAACCGCATCGTGACGCGCCGTGCCGCCGCGGCGCTGCAAGGCGGCGCCATTGATCGGGTAGCGGGCCGTCGCCGAAATATCGAGCGGCGGACAGTAGGCCTTGGCCTGCTCGGGTGTCAGCCATTCATTGTCGATGCCGTAGAGCCGGTTGGCATGGATATGCCGCTTGAAGCTCTGCATGTCATGCACATTGTGCGACAGCATCATCACGCCGCGCGGCGAATACATGACATTGTAATTGAGCTCCTGCGACAGCCCTTCCCAGAGCTTCATCGAATGCTCGTAAATGTGCATGCTCTCTTCATAGAGATAGTTGGAGCGGATGATCGTGGTGTTGCGGCCGGTATTGCCGCCGCCTAGCCAGCCCTTTTCCAGCACCGCCACATTGGTGATGCCGTGCTCCTTGGCAAGGTAATAAGCTGCGCCCAGCCCATGACCGCCACCGCCGATGATGATCACGTCATATTCGGGTCGCGGCTCCGGCGAAGTCCACTGCTTTTCCCAGCCCCTGTGCCCGCGCAGAGCCTCCCGCGCTACGGCAAAAACCGAATATTTCCGCATCCGCCATCATCTCCTTCAGGCAAAGGCATTTTCGTCGTGGCCATACAAATCGCAAATCGAATTGCGGCACAACGGTTCTTTTGCGACGTGAAAGAGCTTTTGTTTTGACACGGCGACGGCTGCATCGCGCCGCTTGGCGGCGATCGGCCTTCGCAAATGCGACATAACCCTTTTCTCACCCAACAGGGCAGGCAGAACGGGCCTACTGGAAATGTTAGTATCCCCTTATGTGGGGTGTACGATGTTGGGTTGGCGTAGCATACGGATCGCGGGCATCTGCTTCGCGCTGTCAGGCGCGTGGCCGGCGTTCGCCGCTGAACCCGTCGGCCAGGCGACTCTCATCAAAACCGAAGTGACGGGACAGGGCGGGCCGATCATCGTCAATGACGAAGTCCACCGCAACGAGCGTATCCGCACCTCCCAATCGGGGCTCGGCCAGTTCATCTTCCGCGACGGCACCAAGCTTGCCGTCGGCTGGGGCTCGTCCGTTGTCATCGACAAATATGTCTACGACGATACCGATTCAGTCAAACGCCTCTCCATCAAGGCGGCCAAGGGTACGTTCCGCTGGGTCAGCGGCAATTCGAAATCCTCGGCTTACCAAATCCAGACGCCGGCGGGCACGATCGGCGTGCGCGGCACTGCTTTCGATTTCTACGTCGGCCCCGACGGTACGACTGCCGTGGTGCTGCTGAATGGCGCGGCGACCTTTTGCGGTCCTGGCGGCTGCCGGCAATTGCAGCAGCGTTGCGATTGCGTCATTGCGCGGCCGAACGGCAACATGACGGATGCTCAGCCTGTCAACCGCAGCGTGCTGCAGAGGCTGGGCAACCAGCGCGCCCTTCCCTTCCTCTCTGGCAATCAGAGTTTAACGGGCGGCCTCGGTCTACTTGGCGGCTGCCGGATGGCCTCGGTCGACCCTGAGCGCAAAGACCGGCTTCGCCAGACACCCCGACCGCGAGATCCGGATCCACAGCCCCAGCAGCAACCACAGAAGCAGGATGCTCCGCCGACGCAGCGGCCGGAAAAACCGCATCACGACAAGCCGCATCATGACAGGCCCCACCATGATAAACCCCACCATGATAAGCCGGAGCGCGACTGGCATGACAAACACGACGGGCATGGCTGGAGGGACAAGCACGATAGAGACGACCACCATGGCGATCATGGAAGGCCGGACCGGCACGAAGGGTTCGGTCGCCCGGACCGGCACGACGCACCTGACAGGCCGAGCCGCACGGAAGGGGCAGATAGTCACCAGGACCGCAGCCATCAGGACAGACCGAGCACGCAGGAAAGAAGCGGAGGCGAAAATCAAACTGCCGGCAATGACCAGAGCGGGGGAAGAGATCGGGATCGTGACCGTAGCCACAATCGGGATCAGAACCGAAATCGAGGCTGGGGCGGAAACGGAAATCGGGACCGCAACCGCTGACTGACTATTCGACGGACTGCTGTTCCGGCAGGCCGATATCCTCCCGAAAATGATCGTTCCTGGCCGATATCCGCTCATAGAATTCCGTGAGGCCGGCCAGGACCTGTACCCCGGTGAGTTTTGCCCCACCGATCAGCTTGCGGCTGTTCCTCGAACGCTCGCGCAAGGCCCCCATTACCTCCTCATGGACGAGATGCAGCGCGCCGAATTCCGGCGAGGCAGCGACCTTCTCATCGCCGACCACGGCAAAGATCTGCGTTCGGCTGCTCTTTCCTTTGAGCGGAATGGCTCCTGCCTCCAAGAGCGCCGCCCCGCTTTGCGCCCGTGCAGTGGTGCCGGAGATCAGGATATCGAAGCCGACGTCCTTGCAGCAGGATTCGATGCGCGCCGCGACATTCACCGCGTCGCCCACCGCCGAATAGTTGAAGCGTGTCTTCGCGCCCATGTTGCCGACACAGGCGAGACCGGTATGGATGCCGATGCCGATTCTCACCTGCTGAGCGCTGCCGAAACCGAAGGCGTCATGAGCATTGAGCTCAGCTAGGGTCTCCCGCATGGCGAGCGCCGCCCGCAGCGCCTTTGCCGCATGATCCGAAACATCGACCGGCGCATTCCAGAATGCCATGATGGAATCGCCGATGAATTTGTCGAGCGTTCCCTCGTTCCCGACAACATGACGGCTCAGAGCATCGAGCAGCGTATTGAGAAACTGGACGACGGCGGTCGGAGTCAGCCTTTCACTGATCTCGGTGAAATTGCGCACATCGACGAACATCATGGTCAGTTCGCGCTCGTCCCCGCCGAGCTTCAGCGCATCGGGCGTATGCTCGATCCTGTGGAGCAGCGAAGGCGAGAGGTAATGGCCGAAGGCGCGCCGCACCTCCCGCCGCTCCCTGTCGATGACGAGGATGCGGAACGATGTTGCCGCGAAATGCGTGATGGAGCCGCTGATAATAGGCGCCAGCGGATCGAACAGCAGACCGGCATAAAGAAAGCACAGCCACGAAGCGGCAAGCGCCATCGCGGTGATCGCCAGGCCACAGACCAGCGCCACGGCCGGACTGACGAAGGTCGTTATGATGACGAGCAGGAAGCCAACCACGGCAATAGACAGGATCTCCAGCCCGTCGGCCCAGTCCGGCCGCGACAAGTAGCGTCCCGAAAGGATCTGCTCGACAGTCTGTGCCTGCAGCGAAACACCCGGCACATTTTCTCCGAGAGCGGTGGCGCGAATGTCCTGCAGCCCGACAGCAGAGGTGCCGATGAAGATGATGCTGCCTTCGACCTGGGCAGCGACATCAGCGGCCGCTCCACCGGCAGCAAGGACCTTTCCGGCCGAGATATAGCGCTCTGCCCGGTTCGGCGTCACATAAAGCCAGATCTCTCCGGCAGCCGTCAGCGGAATGATGAAATCGCCGATCTTTGCAGAGGTGATGATCCCTGCCCGGTCGGGTGCGCCGGCCAGCACATAGGTCGAGGCACCCTGCGCGACCCGCAACGCTTCGATCGCAAGATTGGGATAAAACTGCTCTCCGTCGCTAAGGAACAGCGGCACTGCGCGTACCACCGATGACGAGCTGCCGGGATTGAGACTGACATGGCCAAGCCCTGCGGCATTCGCCTCCAGCCCCGGCCGGAGCGGCGTCGAAGCACCAAGATGCGGAGGTGCCGACAGCGGACTCTCGCCGATAAAGGCAAAACCGGCTTTTACCGGCGGCTTGTAGTTGCCTTCGTTGGAAAGCCCGAAGCCGAGAACGACTGGCTTTCCTTCGATCGATTGCGCGAATATCTCGTCATTGTCAGGCAATTGCGCCGCAAGCGCTGGATCGACGCCCTCCACCTCCTGGATGACATTGCGCGGCGACATCCGGTCGGGCTCGGCAAAGATGACATCGAAGGCGATGGCCGCCGCTCCCATATCCGAGAGACGCTGGACCAGCATTGCCAGCCTGTCGCGGGGCCAAGGCCACTGGCCGAACTCCCGCAGGGAAGCCTCGTCGATATCGACGACTCTGACGGGCACGGCCTCAAAGCTGCGCGGCACAAGGCGCTGATATTCGTCGAAGGTAACGTCGCGGACCTGCCTGAGCACCGGCGGATCGCTTGCTCGGAACATCGTGAGTGCAGCCACGATGACGAGGCCGATCAGGACACCGATCTGCTGCAAACGCGTCATGCTTCCGTCGAAGTCCCTTACAAGCGCACCAAAGCTTTCCTGTCCGCCGGCAAGCTACGCTTGTTTGACGCCAAAGACTATTCGTTCATGCTCAGAAGCTGAAAAACCGTGTGAAATATGGCTGTCGGTTCCGCCCAAGCATTTTCGCTCCGGTGTAACAGCAACACAGTAAGCAATTACTTCCAGATTTGGCCAACCGTTGCGGCCAGACTTTCCAGCTTCGGCCTTGCCGCGCATGCGACGAAATGTTTTTCTCCTTCAGGGGATTTAACAATTCGATCATTGTCGAAGGGATGAGCCATGGCAGATCCGCAAGGAGAGACCACGGCAAGAACTGCGGAAAACTCGGCCTCTGCCGCCCGCAGAAGCGGCTATTGGCTGATCGCCGTCGTGCTGGCGATGCTGGCCGGGCTGCCGCTCGCCGTCTGGCTTGATATCAGCGACCTCTCCGAAAGTGCGCTGCGCCGGCAGGCGCGGGACATGAGTTCGCTCGTCACCAGCATACGCTCCTATTATTCAGCGAATGTCGTCGGCAGAGTGCTCGCCGCCCATCAGGCGGGCGATGTCAGCGGCACGGTCGTCTCACACAACTATGCCAATATTCCAGGCGCCATTCCGCTACCCGCCACGCTTTCACTGGAACTCGGCGACGTCATCAAGGAGCAGCAGGCCAACATCACCTACCGCTTCCTCTCTGACCTGCCCTTCAAGAATCGCGCGCCTCACGATCTCGACAATTTCGAAACGGCCTCACTCGCATCCTTGCGCGCCAATTCCAGCCAAACACTGACCGACCTCACCCGCGTCGGACTTACCGATACGCTGCGGCTTATCACGCCTGTGATCATGGGCCAGGCTTGCGTCGCCTGTCACAACACTCATCCTGAAAGCCCGAACAGGGATTGGAAGGTAGGCGATGTGCGCGGCATTCAGGAAGTCATCATCCGCCAGCCCTATGCGAGCAACGTTCTCGCCTTCAAATATCTGCTCTGCTATTTCTTCTTCGTCGCCATCATCGGCATCAGCTTCATTGTTCTGCAGCGTCAGCAGACGCGCGTCATCCACAGTGCCAACCGCGATCTTGAAGCAGCTAACGAATTCCTCGCCAGCGTTTCCCTGAAGATTTCCCGCTATCTCTCACCGCAGATCTACAAGAGCATCTTCAGCGGCCAGAAGGATGTGGTCGTCCATACCGAGCGAAAGCGCCTGACGATCTTCTTCTCCGACATCAAGGATTTCACCGCCACGACCGAGCGTCTGCAGCCGGAAGCGCTGACGGAAATGCTGAATGAATATCTGACCGAAATGTCCACGATCGCGCTCAAACATGGCGGCACGGTAGACAAGTTCATTGGCGATGCCATGCTGGTCTTCTTCGGCGATCCGGAAACCAAGGGAGCCGAAGAAGATGCCAAGGCTTGCCTGCGCATGGCAGTCGACATGCAACGCCGGCTCGGCGAACTGAAGGAGAGATGGCGCCGGAACGGCACGGAGGAGCCCTTCGTGGTGCGCATGGGAATCAATAGCGGCTATTGCAACGTCGGCAATTTCGGCAGCAGTGACCGCATGGACTATACGATCATCGGTGCCGAAGCGAACCTCGCCGCACGCCTGCAATCGATCGCCCAGGGCGGGGAGATCGTCATCAGCTACGAAACCTATGCGCTGGTGAAAGATATTGTTGATGCCCATCCTTTGCCGCCGATCACCATGAAGGGTATCCAGCGGGAGATCGTACCCTACGCCGTGGACGGGCTGATGCTCGGCGCCGATCACAAGAGCCGCATTCTCAGCGAACATCTGGCCGGACTGGACCTGCATCTGGACACGGCTCGGCTTGAGCCGGCGGATCGCTCCCGTGTTATCGCCGCGCTGAAAGAAGCGATCGCAGCTCTGGACGAAACGAAACCCGAGAAGCCACGCTCCTAGCTCCGTAGAGGCATGGGCGGGATTTTTCCAACCGATCGCATATCCCGTCTGGACTTCATTCCGTCGATCTGATATTTCGCAACACCAATCGCAAGGCCGCGGCCGCGCGAACGTTATTTTTTTGCCCCAGGCGCTGCGCCGCCTTTCGGCATTAAGCAAACCAAAGGAACGTGATTCTCGTGCAGGTACTTGTCCGCGATAACAATGTTGACCAGGCTCTCCGCGCTCTCAAGAAGAAGATGCAGCGCGAAGGTATTTTTCGCGAAATGAAGATGCGCGACTACTACGAAAAGCCGTCGCAGAAGCGTGCTCGCGAGAAGGCCGAGGCTGTTCGTCGTGTTCGCAAGCTGGCCCGCAAGCGCGCTCAGCGCGAAGGTCTGGTTGCAGCACGCTGAGGCGGTGCCGTCGTTTTTTCGACGTTTTCAGGTGCATGTGTGGCGGGGGCGATCAGTGTCGCCGCCGCCTTTTTAATTTTTTGCCGCTGAAGATTGCATATCCGCTTGTCCGGATATGATGCATGGGGAAAGCGAGCCCGAATGGCTGTAATAACCTTCAATCCGTCCCGCTCTTTGCGTTCGCAGAAATCGGTCATGCTTGTCTCGCTGGCGCTCGCCGCCGCGCTCGGCCTTGCCGGTTGTGAAACGACCAACACCTCGGATGCCGTGATCCGCATCGACAAGGCACAGGGCTCGCAGGAAAACATCGCTTCGCTGACCGGCGTCATCAACGCCAATCCGCGCGATCCGGAAGGCTATAACGTTCGCGGCTCAGCCTATGGCCGCGCCGGCGAATTCCGCAAGGCGCTCGACGACTTCAACACCGCGCTGCAGATCAACCCGCGCTTCTTCCAGGCCTATGCCAACCGCGCGCTGGTCTACCGCAACATGGGTCAGCAGCCGCAGGCAATCGCCGATTACAACGCCGCCCTGCAGATCAATCCGAGCTATGACGTCGCCTATATCGGTCGCGGCAATGTCTATCGCATGGCCGGCCAGGACGATCAGGCCTTCAACGATTTCTCAAAAGCGATTCAGCTCGGCACGACCGATGGTCGCGCCTATCACAATCGCGGCCTGATCTATCAGAAGCGTAATCAGCAGGATAAGGCGATCGACGACTTCTCCAAGGCGATCTCGCTGTCGCCGAACTCGCCCGAGCCCTATAATGGCCGCGGCATTTCCTATATCGCGCTGAACGACAACGACAACGCATTCGCCGACTTCAACCACGCGATCGAGCTCAACGGCAACCTCGCCGAATCCTGGGCAAACCAGGCTCTCGTCTACGAGCGCCGCGGCGAGAAGGACAAGGCCATCCGCTCCTACCGCCACGCTGTTGGCCTCGATCCGAAATACCAGCCGGCCCGGGACGGACTTGCCCGCGTCGGCGGCACCACCGGCTGACGGATAACGGGAAGAGGTGACGACGATGACAGCGAAACCGCATGTGATTGTCGTCGGCGCCGGCATTATCGGCGCCTCGATTGCCTGGCATCTCACACACAAGGGTGCAGCAGTCACCGTCGTTGGCGAAGAACTCGGCGGCGTGGCGACACCCTGCTCTTTTGCCTGGATCAATGCAAGCTGGGGCAATCCCGAATTCTATTTCCATCTTCGCCGTCGGGCGATGGCCGAATGGAAGCGACTGGCACGGGAACTACCCGGCCTGCCGCTCGCCTGGTGCGGCAGCCTCTGCTGGGATATGCCGGCGGCCGATCTCGAAGCCTATGCCGATGAACATGGCCGCTGGGGCTACGGTATCAGCCGGCTGAACCGGGAAGAAAGCGCTCTGCTCGAACCCGGCCTTGGCGAATATCCGGATTTCGCCCTCTATGTCGCAGAAGAAGGTGCGGTGGAGCCTGTTGCCGCCGCACGTTTGATGCTTGCTGATGCCGAAGCACATGGTGCGACGTTCGTTCATGCCACGGTCAACGGTCTGTTGCAGAGTGCTGGACGAATCGTCGGGGTCGTAACGTCGGAAGGCATGCTCGAAGCCGATCACGTCGTGCTGGCCGCAGGTGCAGGCGCAGTTCCGATCGCCGCCTCAGCGGGGATCACATTGCCGCTGTCTGCACCAGCTGGCCTGATCGTGCACTCCCGTCCTGTCTCGAAGCGGTTGAACGGCCTCGTCATGACACCGCAGCTGCATATGCGCCAGACGGCGGAAGGCCGTATCATCGCCGGCTCGGATTTCGGTGGCGGCAATCCCGGTGAAGATCATCAGGCAAGTGCAGCGGAACTCTTCGCACGCGTAAAAGCGATGATCATAGACAATGCCGATCTGAAGCTTGATTTCTTCACGGTCGGCTATCGCCCGACACCGGCTGATGGTTTTCCCATCATCGGCAATGCTGGCCTGCCGGGTCTCTATGCCACGGTCATGCACTCCGGTGTCACGCTTGCCCCGCTTGCGGGCATGCTTGCTGCCGACGAGCTTCTGTCAGGTAAGAGTGACGAAAGCCTCGCGCCCTTCCGGTTGCAGCGCTTCACCGACGAAGGATAGTCCTTAAAAAATTGACGATTTTGCACCTGACTATTTTAGTAGGTTGCAACCAAATGCCCCGCCCCCTAACATGACCCCGCTTTGATAGCGGGCTATTGGGCGGTACGAAATGTAAGGGGCGTTTGCGAGCGATGCGGATTCTTGCTTTCGTTAGACTCTGCGAAACCGAGCTTCCCCAGCATCCAGTCCCGGCAGTTCGGGGGCGGTATCGATGAGGTTCGCCGTACGTCTTTTTCCGAAAGCTTCCATCGGAACATATCTTATCGCCATGGCCGTGGCGATTGCACTGCCGATCTTTGCCTTCGTTGCCCTTCTTCTCATGCAGCTGGAAGACAATCAGCGGTCTACGCTCAAGCGCGAAACCGCGCAGGATGCGCTCGCCCTCTCACGCACCATCGACCGCCAGCTTCAGGATATGGCAACGACGCTTCGGCTGCTGTCCTCCTCGCCGGAGCTGGAGAGCGGCGACTATGAGTCTTTCTACAATCGCACGGAAACAGCGCTGCGCGGCGATACGCTCTATGTGATCGCGGTCGACAGAGCCGGGCAGCAATTTCTGAATACCCGTCGCGCCTTCGGCACGCCGCTCGGCAAGACGACGAACATCGCGGCTTTGGAAGCCGCGATGAAGTCCGGCCGGATCGAAGCCTCCGACGTCTTCATGGGCGCGACGAGCGGCATGTGGGTCTATAACGTCACGCTGCCGCGTGACGAGGATCCTGTCGCCGCATTGATCATCACCCAGAATGCCACCGATCTTGCAAAGCTAGTCACGACAGAGGGCCTTGCCTCCGGCTGGTCAGCGGCGGTCATCGATCAGGGTGGTCATGTCGTGGCGAGCCGCGGCCCTGCCAATCTGCAGCCTGGCGAACCCTTCGACCCGCGCATCCTGCCTTCGCTCGTTGCATCCAGCGGCGTTTTCGAAGACAGCGATATCCTCCCGCACGCCCTGTTGGGCTATGCGCAGATTCCCGGCTGGTCCTGGAAGACCGTGGTATGGGGGCCGATCGCCACCGCCCAGGCACCGATCCTCAGCACCTGGCGCTTCCTACTGATCGGCGGCCTTGTGCTGCTGCTCGTTGCCGTACTTGCCACCTATGCCGTTGCCCGGCAGGTCCGCTCGACGATCCGCGAAATAGCAGACATGGCGAACCGGCTCGGCGAAGGCCATATCGTCTCCCCCGTCGAAACCAGTGTCATCGAGGCCAACCAGGTGGCGATTGCGCTTTCCAATGCCTCTTTCGACCGTAGCCAGAGCGAAGACCGGCTGCGCTTCGTCATGCATGAGCTGGTTCATCGCACCAAGAACCTGCTGACGCTTGTTCTCGCAATGATGCGCCAGCTCTCCAAGCAGGCCGACAGCGTCGAGACATTCCGGCTGGCCGTCGCTCACCGCCTTGAAGGACTCGTGCGCTCGATCGAGCTTCTGACGGGCGAGCAATGGTCCGGCGTCTCGCTGCATCGCGTCATCGATATTCATCTCCAGGCCTTTCCACAGGCTCGCGAGCAGGTGAAAATCGAGGGCATGGATTTCATCCTCAAGCCCGATGCCGTGCAGAATCTCGGCCTGGCGCTGCATGAACTCGCCACCAATTCGGTGAAGTACGGAGCGCTCTCCGTGCCACAGGGCAGTGTGCGCTTCGAATGGCAGCCAGCAGAGGACAACATGTTGCGTTTCACCTGGACTGAAAGCGGTGGCCCGTCCGTCAGCCCGCCGTCGCGCACCGGTTTCGGGACCACCGTCATCAAGGCGCATGCCGCCTCCGCTTTCCGGGGCAAGGTCGATGTCGACTTCCATCCGGAAGGTCTCGTCTGGACCCTCACAGCCCAGCGTGGGACGATGGAGCGCGAGTAGCGCGACCGGAACAATCACTGCAATCGCCCGTTTCGAACAGGTCATTCAAAAGGAGAAGGACCATGTTCAAGCAAACCATGATTGCCGCTGCAATCGTTTCGGCTGCGACTTGGGCCAGCTCGGCCGCAGCAGCCGACTATATGTCGCTTGGCCGGCTCGTCTGCGGATCGGATGGCGGTCAGGGACTGATCGTCACTTCTGAGAAAAACCTAATCTGCACCTATACGCCGGCTTCCGGTGGCCCTAAGGCGGTCTATGCCGGCAAGATCGAGAAATTCGGCATCGATATCGGCCAGACCGGCAAGAGCGTGATGATCTGGCAGGTGCTCGCCAAGACCGGCACCAACATGCCTGATTTCGCACTCGCCGGCGAATATTACGGCATCGGCGCAGATGCCAGCCTCGGCGCCGGTGGAGGTGCCAAAGTCATTGCCGGTGGCACCGACAAGGCCTTCATGCTGCAGCCGCTGAACCTGCAGGCGCAAGAAGGTCTCAATCTCGCCATCGGTGTCGAGAAGATGACGCTGGTGCCGGGCGAGATCTGACAATGCACCGATAAAAGAAAAGCCTGCCGAAGCGGGCTTTTTCGGTTAGTGGGCGATTGCCTTGTTGATCTCTTCGGTCACCTTCTTGGCGTCCCCGAGCAGCATCATCGTGCCGTCCTTGTAGAACAGCGTGTTGTCGATGCCGGCGTAACCCGAGCCGAGCGAACGCTTGACGAAGAGGCATGTTTTGGCCTTGTCGACGTCAAGGATCGGCATGCCGTAGATCGGCGAGGACTTGTCGTCGCGCGCCGCCGGGTTGGTGACGTCATTGGCGCCAATGACATAAGCGACATCGGCCTGGGCGAATTCCGAGTTGATGTCCTCAAGCTCGAAGACTTCGTCATAGGACACATTGGCCTCGGCAAGCAGCACGTTCATATGACCCGGCATGCGGCCGGCGACCGGATGAATCGCATACTTTACTTCCACGCCGTTCTTCTTGAGATTGTCGGCGAGTTCGCGCAACGCATGTTGTGCCTGCGCCACCGCCATGCCGTAGCCCGGCACGATGATGACCTTGGAGGCATTCGCCATCAGGTAGGCCGCATCCTCAGCCGAGCCGAGCTTGACGATCTTCTCCGACGTATCCGCCGCGCCGCCTGCCATCTCGCCGCCGAAACCGCCGAGGATGACGGAAAGGAAAGAGCGGTTCATGCCCTTGCACATGATGTAGGACAGGATCGCACCCGATGAGCCGACCAGCGCACCGGTAATGATAAGCGCCAGATTGCCGAGCGTGAAGCCGATGCCGGCGGCAGCCCAACCCGAATAGGAATTCAGCATCGACACGACGACAGGCATGTCTGCGCCGCCGATCGGCACGATCAGCAGGATGCCGAGTAACAGCGAGAGCGCAACGACCGCCCAGAAATCCAGGTGGCTCTCAGTCACCGCCAGACCGATGATGAAGAGCACGATCAGGACAGCGAGGGCGATGTTGATCAGGTGGCGGAAGGGCAAAAGGATCGGCTTGCCGGACATGCGCCCATCGAGCTTCAGGAAGGCGATGATCGAGCCGGTGAAGGTCAGCGCGCCGATCGCCACACCGATCGCCATTTCGATGCGTGCTTCCGTATGGATCTGGCCAATCTCGCCGATACCGAAAGCATCAGGCGTATAGAGCGCCGATGCCGCGACCAGAACCGCGGCAAGACCAACCAGCGAATGGAAGCCGGCAACGAGCTGCGGCATCGAGGTCATGGCAATGGTGCGGGCAATATAGGCGCCGGCGCTGCCGCCGATGGCAAGACCGAGAATGATGAGCACGAAGCCGCCGAAGTCAGGCGTCGCCAGCACCAGCGTCGTGAGGATGGCAATCCCCATGCCGATCATGCCGTAGAGATTGCCCTTGCGGCTAGTCGCCGGATGCGAGAGCCCCCGCAACGCAAGGATGAAGAGAACGCCGGAGACGAGATAGAGGAAGGCTGCAAGATTGGTCATCGGCCCCTCACTTGTCCTTCTTGCGGTACATCGCCAGCATGCGCTGCGTGACGAGGAAGCCGCCGAAGATATTCACGGAGACGAGCACGAGCGCAACGAAACCGAAGCCGGTCGCAAGACCGCTGGTCGAAATGCCGACGGCAAGCAGCGCACCGACGACGATGACCGAGGAGATCGCGTTGGTAACGGCCATCAGCGGCGTATGCAGCGCCGGCGTTACCGACCAGACGACGTAGTAGCCGACGAAGATCGACAGCACGAAGATCGCGAACTGGAAAACGAAGGGATCGATCGCACCGCCGGTGGCGGCACTTGCCGCTTCAGGCGCCTGGGCAGCAGCGGTGATGACCGCGGTGACGGCCTGGTCGAGCTGCTCCAGAGCCTTGTCCATTGCTTCACTGGCCATCAGTTATCCCCCTTCTTGGCGCCGCCGAATGCCGGATGCACGACATCCCCCGCATAGGTCAGCATAGTCGCCCTGATGAGCTCGTCCTCGAGGTTGAGCACGACCGATTTCGTTTCCTTGCTCACCATCGTCTCCAGGAAGGTGACGAGGTTCTTGGCGTAAAGCGCTGAGGCGCTGGCCGCCACACGGCCCGCCATGTTCGGAAAGCCGATCACCTTCACACCTTCGACATCGGCGACCTGCCCTGTAACCACACCTTCAATATTGCCGCCCCGCTCGACTGCGAGATCGACAGCAACCGCCCCCGGCTTCATCGAGGCCAGCATGGTGCGCGAGACGAGCCGCGGCGCCGGACGGCCGGGAATGAGAGCCGTGGTAATGACGATGTCCTGCTTGGCGATGTGCTCGGTCACGAGCGCAGCCTGCTTCGCCTGATAGTCGGCCGACATTTCCTTGGCATAGCCGCCGGCCGTTTCCGCCGCCTTGAACTCGTCATCCTCGACAGCGATGAACTTCGCGCCGAGAGATGCAACCTGTTCCTTCGCTGCGGGGCGGACATCGGTTGCCGAAACGGCGGCACCGAGACGGCGCGCCGTCGCAATCGCCTGGAGGCCGGCAACGCCCGCACCCATGACGAAAACCTTAGCGGCAGGAATAGTACCCGCTGCCGTCATCATCATCGGCATGGCGCGGTCATAGACGACTGCTGCCTCGATGACCGCCTGATAGCCTGCAAGATTGGCCTGCGACGAAAGCACATCCATCGACTGCGCACGGGTGATGCGCGGCATCAGCTCCATGGCGAAGGCGGAAAGACCGGCGCGGGCCATCGCGGCGACCGCCTCGTCATTGCCATAGGGATCCATGATGGCAATGACGACGGCACCGGTCTTATAGCCGGAAATTTCGCTTTCGCTCGGCCGGCGGACCTTGAGGACCACATCGGCGGACGCGGCATCTGCGAACGTGCCGATTGCGGCGCCCACGGCCTCGAACTCACTATCCGGAATGCGAGAAAGTGCCCCCGCGCCCGCTTCGACGATGACATCGAAGCCGAGCGACTTTATCTTTTTCACGGTTTCGACAGACGCGGCAACGCGCGTCTCATCGCCCGTGATTTCCTTTGCTACGAAAACGATATTGGCCAACTGCCCCCTCCTCCGGGTCAGCTGGGCCGTGGCAGGCTGCTTGCCTGCACGGGCCAAGCATCTACATCACAAAGTTCGGAAGACCGTGTCTTCCCGCAGGCCGCGCTTAGCGGAGCAGGAAGATGCCGGCAACGAGGATGATGAGGAAGACGAGGATGCCGCCGAGGAAACCGGCGCCGCCGAAGAAACCGGCAGCCATGGCAAGCATCAGGGCGATCAGAAGCATCGAGCCGTATTTCGTGCCGGCAATGAACATGTTGTAGGTCTTTTCATGTTCCTTGTAGTCCATCGGCGCGCCGGTCTCGACCGGTCCGGTATGATGTTCGGCCATGAATATCGTCTCCCTGAAATGCCTTAGCGCTGCCTGATTCCCTCGCCTCGGCGAGGCAAATCCCCACCCGCAGGGATTACACAATGACGGGAGAAAGCGCAATGCATGAGAATGCCGCAGGAACGCCCTTCTCCTGATGTGGAGAGGGCGTTCCCTATGGAAGAATCAAAGCGGCAGATCCGTTCCGAGCTGGCCTTCCGGCACGAAACGGGCGGTGGGAACGATGGTGAGCGAAGGCCGCGTGTTTTCCGGGCCGCGCGCGAACATCATCCGCTGCTCGCTGGCGCTGGAAATGAAGAAGGGATAACGCGTGAGAAGCTTGCGGCCGACCTCGACGACGTTGGTCGCCATCAGCGTCATGTCGATCCCGTAATTTTTGGCCTTCTGGCCCGGCACGACGGTGTCTGCATAGAAGACACGCTTGTAGAATGCCGCATGCGGCGGGCGGACGAACTGCAGAACCCGATGTGCACGGAAATGCGCGGCCGCGACGATGCTTGGCCGCAGCGTCAGGTAGGGAATCCAGGTCAGATCGGCGGTCAGATCAGGATCGGCGGCAAAACGCGCCGGATCGATCAAGCTGAGGCCGGCATCGAGAAGCGCATCGATTGCTTCCGGGAAGGCTCCGGCCGACTGGCTGACGCGATGTTCCGGTGTCACATGGTGGATACGGATCGTGCTGACCAGCTCGCCGTAATAATAGAGCCCGAAAACATGAGCATGGCTATCGAAATCCGTGTCGTCGAGCAGTCCCTTTGGGGCCAGCGCCAGCGTGTCGTGCGCCTTGTAGGCCTTGTAGCGCAGCCGCTCGACACCTTCCATGTCCTCAGTGCTTTCGACGCGGCGATATTCGACATTATCAAGAACTTCGAGAACCTTTTTCGAAAAGTCGCTCGTACTCAAAGGGACAGACGCCATAGATGCACCCCGTTGTTAACGGGTCATTAATCATACCACATTCAGTAAAGCGCAAGATTTGATAAGAATTTTGGACGTATTTGAATCATTAAGGTTAACGGCCGCGAGTATGCCCGTGGTCACACCGTCAGGTAGCGCCCTGATCAGGCGACCTTGCTGCGGCGACGCGGTGCCGTGCGGCGGTTGAGAGCGTGGGAGAGGATGCCAATTTCCTTCGAGGGGACTGGCGGGGAAAAGACGTAACCCTGTACGAGATCCGTGCTGCGGTGCTTGTTGAGAAGCGCCAGTTGCTCCGGGGTCTCGACACCCTCGACGACGATCTTGAGGCCGAGCTCGCGGGCAAGGTGGACCGTGCCGCGCAACAGTTTCAGACGGCGCGTATCTTCAACGATGTTACGCACGAAGGAACGGTCGATCTTGACGATGTCGAGCGGCAGCGTGTCGAGATAGCTGAGGCTGGAGAAGCCGGTGCCGAAATCGTCGATGGCGATGGTGATGTCGCGGCTTCGCAATTCGGCGAGGATGGCGCGCACGACCGCCGGCTCGTCGATCAGGCTGCTTTCGGTGATTTCCAGATGCAGGCGCGATGCCTCAAGACCGGAATACGCCAGCGCGTCCGCAACGACCGACAGGATGTCCGCGTCACGCAGGTCGCGCGCCGACAGGTTGACTGAAACGGCGATATGATCCGGCCAGCTCATGCATTCTTCACAGGCCTTGAAGAGCACGAAACGCGTGATCTGCGAGATGATGCCCATCTCTTCAGCGAGGCGGATGAAGACGTCGGGCGGAATGGAGCCCTTTTCCGGATGCACCCAGCGAGCCAGTGCTTCGGCGCATTCGATGCGCGTACCATCAGCCTTGAACATCGGCTGGAAGGCGAGGTGCAGCGCATTTGCAGCCACAGCCTCGCGCAGATCCGCTTTGAGCTTCTGCTGCTCGATATAGCGACCGTCCATTTCGTGCTCGAAACCGGTGATGCCGCCCTTCAAGCGCGACTTGCTTTCGAACAGCGCAAGGTCAGCCTTGACGCTCCATTCGTCCATGGCGAAGGCGTCGCTCTCGAGGACGGCGTACCCGGCACTGAGCGAGACGAGGAAGGTCACCTGATCGACTTCATATTGACCCTGGATCGCGGCATGCAGCTTGCGGATGTCGGCATCCAACACCTGCCGGTCACGCGCATGCGGGAAGAAGAGGATGAATTGGTCGCCCATCAGGCGGCCGACGATGGCGTTGCCGGCCATCTCCTTGACCCGCACGGCGATGGCGCAGAGCAGGTGGTCACCGGTCACATGGCCGCGCATGTCGTTGACATGCTTGAACTCGTCGATATCGAGGATCATAAAGCCGAGGGGACCGCGTTTCTTCGAATGTCTGGCGAGATAATCCTGCACGAGATGGCCGAAATATTCGCGGTTCGGCAGGCCGGTCAGCGCGTCGAAGCGCACCATATGCAGGATCTTCTGCTCGGCCTTCACACGGCTCGAAACGTCTTCGAAGATCAATACCGCACCGCCATCTGCGCGCCGGCTTGCCGAGAATTCCAGCGACAGTCCCTCAGGGAAATGAATGAGCGTGCGCGACAGGCTGCCTTCGGCCACCTGTGTCAGTTGCCGCAGGATCAGCTCCGGCTGCGAAGCGTCCATGAAGCTGTAGCGTGCGCCGTAACGCAACACAGCGCCGAGATCGCGGTCCTTCAGCCGGTCCGGCACGCCAATTTTCAAGAGTTCGCAGGCCTTGCGATTGATGACCTGGATCCGGTTCTCCTCGTCGACCATGACGAGGCCATGCGGCATGTTGTTCAGTGCCGTATCGAAGCGATCGGCAATCGAAGCGATCTCGCGGCGTGCGATCACGTTCTCATAGAGGAACTCGCGCACGCCGGTGGCCATGGCCCGTGTCGTCAGCCAGAACGGAATGAGGAAGACTGACAGGATGCCGCGGTAGAAATCGAGCGTCATGACGCTGCAGATGATCATCGGCAGACAGCAGGAGAAGGTCTGCAGGTCGACCGCCATGCGCGAGCCGTAGTTGCGGCCGACGACCGAAACCATCGTCGCCATGGTCACTGCAATACAGGCGAGCTCGGCAAAGGAATCACGCGTGAAAAAGATGGCATAGCCGCTGCCGATGCCAAGAAGTGTAGTAATGCCGGCTGCGCCGACCACGAGAATCTTCTCCCAGCGCTCGATCTCGGCAAAGGAGAGCTTCTCCTTGTCTACCTTATCGAACAGCCGGAAAATCGCCATGCGGGCGCAGAACACCATGATGACGGCGACAGCCAAGAATATATAGACGGGAGAGTCAGTCTTAGCAGCAACAGCAAGGAAAGTGGCGGAGTGTACAATGACGCCAGCGAGAAGCGTCATGCGGTTCCCGGAGAGGGAACTCACAAACGACAGATACACATCCTTAGGGACCCTGTTCGGGTTATGTGGCTTCATCCATACTTTCCCTGTGCGCGGGAAATGTAAACCGAACCCTTTAAAAATTGATTTCAAACGGTTCAAACATTTGGTCAATTTTTCTAAAACCATAGGATGAGCTACTCATCCAAGGCGCGATAATACAGCTTTCTCGCGAGGTTTTTGAAAAAAATATCCGCGCCTGAGTTGCCAGAATTTTTCAAAGGGATCACAGGGTCTAGCCGCATAAGACTATACTCCAAGGCGGGTCATTTATCCTTCCAATTTCAAAAACCCTAGTTTACACCGATTGCAGAGGGAGAACTGCCGAAAACGGCAAGACAATAAGGGGAGGCGAATGTCGGTATTCCTGGCCGTCAGTCGGCTGATTGACTCGATCAGCGAGTTCATTGGCAAACTATCCGAATACATGGTGTTGTTCTGCTGCCTGATCAGCGCCGGAAACGCCGTCGTCCGCTACGCTTTCAACTACAGTTCAAATGGCTGGCTCGAGATCCAGTGGTATCTCTTCGCCTTCGTCGTCGTGCTCGGCGCCTCGCACACCTTGCGCAAGAACGAACATGTGCGGGTCGATCTGATATACGGCTCTGTCTCTGACAGGGCAAAGATGTGGATCGACATCGTCGGCCTGATCGTCTTCCTCATCCCGGCCTGCATCTTCCTTTCCATTCTCTGCTGGCCCTATTTCCTACTCGCCTATCAGCAGGGCGAGGTTTCCGCCAATGCCGGCGGCCTCATCCGCTGGCCTGTGAAGCTGGTGCTTTTTGCCGGCTTCGCGCTTCTGACCCTTCAGGGCATTTCGGAATTGATCAAGAGGATCGCCGCGCTGTCCGGCACGATCGAGATCGATACGAAATACGAAAAGCCGCTGCAGTAACGCGCGCCTGGAGGAACAAATTTGTTTGACTACGGTATCATCCCGCCGGCGATGTTCCTGGGCATGGTCATTTTCATGCTCTACGGCTTCCCCGTCGCCTTTTCGCTCGCCGCCGTCGGCCTTTTCTTCGGTATCATCGGCATTGTGACCGGGCATTTCGGAGAGGTCTTCCTGCAGGCGCTGCCACTGCGCTTCTTCGGCATCGTCTCCAACGATCTGCTGCTCGCGATCCCTTTCTTCACCTTCATGGGCGCCATACTAGAGCGTTGTGGGCTGGCCGAAGATCTGCTCGAAGGCACCGGCAAGCTCTTCGGTGGCGTTCCCGGCGGCCTGGCCTATGCTGTCATCCTTGTCGGCGCCGTGCTCGGCGCGATCACCGGCACGGTGGCCGCCTCGGTCATCACCATGGGTGTGATTTCGCTGCCGATCATGCTGCGCTACGGCTACAATCCGCGCCTTGCTACCGGCGTCATCGCCGCCTCCGGCACGATCACCCAGGTGATCCCGCCCTCGCTGGTACTCGTCGTTCTCGCCGACCAGCTCGGCAAATCGGTCGGCGACATGTATCGCGGCGCGATCGGCCCGTCGATCCTGCAGGTAGCGATCTTCGTGCTCTTCATCCTGGTGCTGTCGATCTTCCGGCCAAAATCGATGCCGCCGCTGCCAAAGGAAGTGCGCGGCGACTTCAATTGGGCGCTGCTCATGAAGGTGCTGATGGGCATGGTGCCTTCGATCGTGCTGATCTTCCTCGTGCTCGGCACGATCTTCATGGGTCTTGCGACGCCGACGGAAGCCGGCGCGCTCGGCGTCGTCGGCGCCATGGCGCTCGCGGCCATGAACCGGCGCCTCACCTGGCCGCTGATCCGCGAGGCGATGACATCGACCACGCACATCACTTCCATGGTTGTGATGATCCTTATCGGCTCCACCTGTTTCAGCCTGGTCTTCCAGGGCATGGACGGCTCGCGCTGGATCGAGCATATGCTATCGGGCATTCCCGGCGGCCCGGTCGGCTTCCTGATCTTTGTCAACATCTTCATCTTCGTGCTCGCCTTCTTCCTCGATTTCTTCGAGATCGCCTTCATCGTCATCCCGATGCTCGCCCCGGTCGCCTCCAATCTCGGCATCGACCTGATCTGGTTCGGTGTGCTGATCTGCGTCAACATGCAGACGAGCTTCATGCACCCGCCCTTTGGCTTCGCGCTCTTCTACCTGCGCTCGATCGCCGGCCGCGAGGTCAAGACCTCGGATATTTACATGGGTGCGCTTCCCTGGGTCGGCATGCAGCTGATCCTGGTGGCGATCGTGATCTTCTGGCCACAATCGGTGACCTACTGGCTGGACCATGGCCCGAAGGTCGACCCGAACTCGATCAAGATTGAAGTCCCGGGCTTCGGCGGTCAGCTCGGCCTGCCCCCGCTCGGCGGCAACAACGGCTCGCCGCAGATCCCGGGCCTGACCCTGCCGCCGCTGAATGGCCTGCCGGGAGCGCCGCCGGCGCCTGCCAAATAGCCAGCAAAAAAGCAAAACCCCGGATCGAAATCCGGGGTTCTGGTATCGTGTGCGTGTAAACCACCAATGTTAGCGGCGGGGGCTCCTCAGATCTTGCCCGCGCGCTGCTGGATCATCATGAACGTATCGAACGTGTATTCCGAAAGCTGCATCCAGAGATAGGCATCCCGCTTGAAAGCAGTCTGGTCATCGTAGATCTTCTTGAAATATTGGTTCGTGCCTGAGATTTCGCCGTAGATGCCCATCGCGGCCTGGAAGCAGGCCTCCATGATCTCCTGGCTGAACGGCCGCAGCGTTGCGCCTTCCGCAACAAGCTGCTTCAGCGCGCTCGGGTTCTTCGTGTCGTATTTTGCCAGCATGTTGGTGTTGGCGAAGGCGCAGGCGTCGTTGAGCGCTGCCTGATAGTGCTTCGGCAGGCTGCTCCACTTATCGAGGTTGAAGAAGGCATGCACCGTCGGGCCGCCTTCCCACCAGCCCGGGTAATAGTAGTACTTCGCCACCTTGTGGAAGCCGAGCTTCAGGTCGTCATAGGGGCCGACGAATTCTGCCGCGTCGATCGTTCCCTTTTCCAGCGCCGGATAGATGTCGCCGCCGGCGATCTGCTGCGGGATGACGCCTACCTTCTCCATGACGCGACCGGCGAGACCGGCAATGCGCATCTTGACGCCCTTGAGGTCGTCGAGCGTATTGATTTCCTTGCGGAACCAGCCGCCCATCTGCGCACCGGTATTGCCGGCCGGCAGGGCATACATGCCCTGCGTGGCATAGAATTCGTTCATCAGTGTATTGCCGTTGCCCTGGTAAAACCAGGCATTGGTCAGGCGGCTGTTCAGTCCGAACGGAATGGCAGTTCCGATGGCGTAGGTCGGGTCCTTGCCGACGAAATAATAGGAGGTGGTGTGGGCTGCCTCGACAGTACCGGCCGCCACCGCATCGACGGCCTGCAGGCCGGGGACGATTTCGCCGGCTGCGAAAGGCTGGATCGTGAAATTACCATCAGTGGAAGCCGAAACATGCTTGGCAATATCTTCGGCGCCGCCATAGATCGTGTCCAGGCTCTTCGGAAACGACGAGGTCATACGCCAGGCAATCTTCGGGTTTTCCTGCGCAATTGCAGGTGCTGCCAAAGCAGTCGCGGCAACGGCACCGGCGCCGGCTGTTCCCGCCTTCTTCATAAATGAACGACGATCCATCAAAAACCTCCCGTATAGATGGCACTGCGTGGTCAATCCTCACCCCTACCCGCAGTAATGGCAAAGCTAAGCATGGCGGAAGAAGCGTTTCAAGCTTTAGTCTATTAGTCTTTGGGATCACGACGCTTCTGTGGCACACGCCACACATCCATCGGAATCAGCAGCTTAGCTGTATCGTGCCGGCCGCTTCCGCGATGAAGCGACCGGGCTTGCCTTCGGGATCAATGATGATCGTCGTCCTCGTCGTCATGCTCATGTTTCAGCCAGGTGCAGAGTTCGGCCGGAAGCAGTTTTTCGTAGGCATCGTCGCTGCCGACGAACTTTCCGAGATCCCTGACGCTGACGAAACCGACATTCGGGAAATGCTCCGCGGCGCTACGCAGGAATTCAAACTTCTCGTCGCCGATACCGACCATGACATAGTAAATCTGCGATTCAGCCTGTTCGGCCTTCTGCAGCAAGTCCCAGGCCGCGTCCCGGTCGGAATTCTCCCCGTCTGTCAGGAAATAATTGATTGCCGGAATGCCCGACCGCGTTTCTTCACCGAAGGCGTCGCGCCGCATGCCGAAGATCATGCCGAGCAGGCCACCTGCCCCTTCTTCCTCCATAAGCCCGTAAGTCATGAGGTTCGAGCGGATGACCGGACCGTAATCAGTGCCACCCCACAGGATTGGCTGGACATCCTTGTTGCCGACAATCTCGCGCTGAATGTAGCCCTCGTAATTCTTGGCCGTGGCAGGTGTCAGCGACGCCATATTCTGCTTGTTGGAAAAAGCCCAGGTATCGATATGGCCATCATCGTCGAAATAGAGAGCGACGGGAAGGATGCGCTCCAGCGCTGCCTGCACAGCGCCGGATTTGAAAAGGTCGCCCATGGACCCCGAGACATCGATATTGATGCCGACCTGCGCCGGAATGCGCTCGTGAATGCCCTGCTTCTGCAAAACGAAGCCGACGCGGCGAACTTCTTCCTCCGGCTTCTGTAGCTTGAATGTCGTCACGGCCTATTCCTCTCCAGTTTGAGTTTTCCAAGAATGCGGGTGTGAAGGTCGCGAAGCGGCACCCTTGTACTTGCCTGCTCCGCCGATTGAGCGGTTCGCGCTGCCGTTAGGGCTGCGGAATATGCCGCATGCCAGGCAGGCAGGTCTTCCTGCAGCAGGCCCTCGGCCAAGCGGGCGAGCGCTTCGATTTCCTGCGAGACGGCCGCAACGGTCCAGATGCTCATCTCGACGGTCGTCTTCGTTGCCGAAAGGCTTGATGTCCGTGTTTCCAGCGCTTCAGACTGCGAGGCATAATGAGCCTGCCGCTCGCGGTCGGGCAGTTGAAGGCTGTCGATGTGGTGGACGAGGAATCGACCGGCAAGAATATGCCCGGCAAGGTTATTCGAGAGCGACTTATAGGCCTTGCCGACAGCGCGTACCTGCTTGGCAACGGCGACAATCTCGGGCGCAAGCGCATTAAGTTCAGTCGCCAAAGCCCGCACCTCCGGATAGAGGCGAGAAAAAAGGCCGGCTGGATCACGGGGCGCGGCGAGAGCCTTGACGGTATTGAGAAAACCGCCGCGGACAGCAAACACCCTTTCCGGATCGAGGTCCATCAGGCACTGCAACAATTCGGCCGCAAACCGTCTCCCCTCTGCCACAACTTCACTGCCGACGATCTTGAGTTCGCTTTCCGCCAGTCTGCCGTGCTCGGTCTGCAGAGGAGCACCAAAGCGGACCACATCATCGAAATAATGATCATCGAGATTGGTGCTGTCGACGATCCGCAAGGCCGCTTTTGCGACAGCCTCGGTCGCGTTCGCGTCCATGCCCTGAAGGTCGGCGACGCCGCAGGAGATGCGTTGCCTCACCTCCCCAGCGGCTAGAACCCGCGGGCGATCGCCCTTGGGCGTGGGAGCACGGGGCGCACCGAAGAGTATCTTCGGCTGATTTCCGTCCTTCGGAGCGGCGACAGCCTGAGGCGCGGCACTTTCCGGGAAAAGCACCCTGGGTGATCCGCCCGGCTTTTTCTCCGGCGGTTCATCTGCCTTGCCGCTGGTCAAGCAGAGCCTCCGCTCAGCCGAGATAGGCCTGGATGACATCGCCGAGCCCGGCATTCGATCCCGCGCCGACGGCATAGAATTTCCAGGATCCGTCCGCCTGCTTCAGGAAGGACGCAACCTGGATCGTCGTTTTGCCGGCAAATTCGGCCGTCAGCTGATAGCGGCAGAGCTCATCGTCCATGGCATCGCAGACTTCAATATAGGCGTTCTTGACCTTGCCGAAATCCTGCTTCTTGCGAGCGGCATCGTGGATCGTTGCCCAGACGGCGAGCTCGGAAATCTCTCGCGGCAGCTTCGCCAGCACGATCTTGAACTCCTCGCGAAAGCCCTCGTCGTGATGACCGCCGCCATGATGATCGTCATCACCATCGTCATCGGGCTCCGGCTTGGTGAGAGCGCCACGTCCGGTGCGGTCGTCGCGCTCATGCCACATGGAGCCGTCATCCGTCTGGAAGGATCCGTCGGCATTCTTGGACAGTGATCCCTCAGGATTGCTGGAGCTGCGCACGAACGCGTAGCACAGCGCATGCGAACCGTCATTGTAGAGCCGCGCCCGGTTTGAATCGCCACCAGGATGAACCAGCGCAAAACAATGGACATCGAGGTCGAAGGCCGGGCCGGAGCCTTCCGGCGGATCCCAGACCAGTCCGGAATGAACGAGCTGGATCTCTTTCTGGATCTGGAACGACTGACCCTTGTTGAGATTAAAGGTTGCCATGCGCTGTCTTCTCCTGAGGTCTCAGATCGGGCGGGCAATCACGATCTGGCGTGCTTGTTCAAGCTTGGTGCGGGCGGCGGCATAGCGCTCCTTATTGCGCTCGCCTTCGGCAACGACCTTGTCAGCGATCGCCCGCAGCCGCTGGGCGGTACCGAGCACAAGATCGGCATCCGCAAGGCGGGTTTCGCCGGCTGCCTTTACCGCATTGACCGAAACATCTTCGAGCACCTGCGAGCCATACTGCTGCAGCGAGGCCCGCAGCTCACGCCGCATAGCATTGATCTGCTGGATCGACTGCATCTGGAAGAGCGCATGCAGCCTGATCAGGATCGACTTGATGTCGTTGAATTCGGCATTGGCAGAGGTGACGGTATCAGCGAGCGTCGCAAGGGCCGCACCCCGCGCAATGCCGATCGAGTCGAGATCCGTCGGCGCCTTGGCGTAGGCCGTTTCAAGAACGAGCACGCGGTTCTGGAAGATATCCAGCTTCTGCGAGAAGTCGCGAGCTTCCTGAACCTTGAGCGGATCGCCCGAGACCGCCTCTTGCTTCAGTCGTTCGAGATCCCTGCTTGCGTCAGCGATGATGCGACGGCCGGCCTCGACGAAAACCCCAAGCGAAACGATCGTATCGCGATATCCCTCCGCCAGGGTGCTCATACGCGAGACTTCGAGAATGAGCTTGCCGCTTTCCTCATCAATCTGGGCTTCCATCGGCTTGATGAGATCGCTGAGCGACTTCGCCTTGCTCTGTAGCATGCCACGCACTTCATCCGTCACGGCCTTCAACCGTTTGGCAGGGTCGCCAAGACCGACCGCCATCAGCAGACGTTCGAGAAAGCTTCCCTTCAGCTTCTCTCGGATGCTTGCCTCCAGCTCTTTCAGATCCGCATCCTTCACACCCTCGCGAATCGTGCGGAAAAGCTCGAAAAGCACCGGCGACTGGGCGTTGGTAATCTGCGAGAGAATAGTATCCAGCTTGGCACCGAAACTGCTGATAGCTTCCTGGCCGAAGGTAACAAGCGTATGCGGCTCTGCCGTCGCCAACCGATACCGCTCTGCTAGATCGCTGATATCGCCAGCCTTTTCCGGCGGAAGCACGACGGTCACGACGGCGGGCGGGCCGCCGGCTGCGATCGAGGGCATGAAGTCAGGTTTCGTCTCGAGTGCCGTCGTCTTCGGTTCCGACATGCCGTCAATCCTCTTGGTCCGTCCTCTTAACGATACGGTCAAGCCGCACGAAAATTACGAACACAGGTTGCAGAAATCGGCTGGAATGTAATTCAAGGGATGACACTCGGCAACACGATCCCCAACAATATTGGATGTATTTACCGACATTCCAATATCGTCGCGTTTGAAACTTGAAAGAGCTGGAAAACTTTAAAATCAATTATTTAGTCAACTTCCACTAAACACCGGACTTTTGAACCGCCGCAATTTGGCCACCGCGTGCATCCAAGCGTTGACTTCACGGTCGATCTGGCCGCACAAACGTCCGATATTGTTTTCTTCGGGGCAAAAATGACGAAACCGATCGTTGCGATTCCCGCCGATATCCGCAGCCTTGATGGCGCAACCTGGCATGCCGTGCAGCATCAATATGTGCGCGCGGCGCTGAATGCCGCCGGCGTAATGGCCTTCATCATTCCTGCCTTTGAAGAAGGCTATGACATAGATGCCATTCTCGATCGCGTGGACGGCGTGCTGGTTTCCGGCTCCGCAAGCAATGTGCACCCCTCGCTCTACGGCCTCGAAGCCACCGAAGCCGATGGCCCCTTTGATCCCGCCCGCGACGCCACGAGCCTGCCGCTGATCCGCCGCGCCATCGATCGTGCCATCCCGCTTCTTGCCATCTGCCGCGGCATTCAGGAATTGAATGTTGCGCTTGGCGGCTCGCTTGCGAGCGAAATCCAGGACCAGCCCGGCATCTGGGACCACCGGAAACCCGATGTGAAAGATCGCGACGGCATGTATGCGATCCGCCAGAGCGTCTTCGTCAAGGAAGGCTCCTGCATCGCCGGTATCATCGGCGCCGGCGAAATTCGCGTCAACTCGCTGCATCGCCAGGCGATCGCCAAGACCGCCCCGCGCCTGCAGGTCGAAGCTACAGCAGAGGACGGCACGGTCGAAGCCGTCTCCGTCATTGACGCCAAGGCCTTCGCAGTCGGCGTACAGTGGCACCCGGAATACTGGGCCGAGACCGACAAGCCCTCGAACAAGCTCTTTATCGCTTTCGGCGATGCCGTCAGAGATTACGCCGCCAGTAAGTTGCCATCGCTTCCGGCGCAAGCAATCGCCTGAAAACGGAAAGGCCGCCGGATCGCTCCGGCGGCCTTCTTCATCTCCAACTCATTGGCTCAGCGGCCGCCTTCGATCTTGCGGTGACGCTGGTTGGTGCCATTCGCACCATACGGATATTGCCCCGGCGTCGGCGCGCTGACTTCGTTGAGCTTTGCCGTCTCTTCCGCCGAAAGCACGAATTCCGCCGCAGCGAGATTGTCGGCGAGCTGTTCGGATGTGCGTGCGCCGAGAATGACCGAGGTCACGGCCGGGCGCGCGGCCACCCAGGAAAGCGCCACCTGCGCCATGCTGACGCTGCGTGCCTTGGCAATCTCCTCGACGGTGCTGATGATATCCCAGGTCCGCTCCTGCGCGTTGCGGGCAGCATAGGCCTCGCCGCCGCGATTGGGATTTTCGCCGAGGCGCGTCGCACCTGTCGGCGTCTCGTCGCGCTTGTACTTGCCAGTCAGCCAGCCGCCGCCGAGCGGCGACCAGGGCAGCAGGCCCATGCCTGCATCCTGACAGGCATCGACGATCTCGAGCTCGATGTCGCGCATCAGCAGGTTATACTGCGGCTGCAGCGTCACTGGGCGCGTATAGCCCTGTGCCTTGGCGATCTCGGAAGCCTTGGCAATGTGCCAGCTGACATAGTTGGAGAAGCCGTAGTAACCGATCTTGCCCGCGCGAACGGCATCATCGAGGAATCGCAGCGTCTCCTCGATCGGTGTCAGCGCATCCCAGGCATGCATCTGGTAGAGATCGATATGCTCGACGCCGAGGCGGCGCAGCGAGTCGTTCAGCGCCTGATTGAGGTGGCGGCGGGAAAGGCCGATATCGTTCGGCCCGTCGCCCATTGGGAAGCGACCCTTGGTGGCGATGACGGCCTGCTTTGCCTGCGTCGGACGCGCCTTCAGCCAGCGACCGATGATCTCCTCCGATACACCGTTGCTATAGACGTCTGCCGTGTCGATGAAATTGCCGCCCCAGGCGAAGTAGTCGTCGAGCATCTTGAAGGAAGCCGCCTCGTCGGACTCCTTCCCGAAGGTCATGGTACCCAGGCAATATGCGGTGACGATGGCCCCGCTGGGACCGAGCTTGCGATAATCCATTTCTGCCTCCTTCCAGAGGCGCCGGCTGCCCGCACGAAAAGTCGCCGGGCGGAGCAGACGCTCCCCGATCAAATCGCTATGTGTAAGCTTGAGACGGCGAAATGCCGCCGATGAAATCACGGCCGCTGGGAATGGACGCGGCCGGAACCAATCATAGCCAATCCTTCCCGGTCGACCAAGTGGGAAACAGGAAAAAGACTAACGGCAAAATAGGAACAAGCGAAACGCGCTCTCCGCCTTCACGGAAGGAGTGGGGAACGGCCTATTGCTTGACCGGGGTTTCCGCCACGGGTGTCACCGGCTTGCCCTGCTCGAACCAGGAGATGAGGTTTTCCGCCACCAGATCCGCCATCGCATTGCGCGTCGGGATGGAGGCCGAGCCGACATGCGGCACCAGCACCGTATTCGGTGCGGAAAGCAGACCGGCCGGCACGTTCGGCTCGTCATAGAAGACATCGAGGCCGGCGCCACCGATGGTGCCTGTATTGAGCGCAGCAATCAACGCATCCTCATCCATCGTCCAGCCTCGGCCGACATTGACGACGATGCCATCAGGGCCGAGCGCTGAAAGAACATCCGCGTTGATCGTACGGTGCGTCTGCGGCGTTTTCGGCACGATCGCAATCAGCGTGTCGACGGCCTCGGCAAGACCCTTCAGCGTCGGATGATAATCATAGGGCGCATCGGCATGGCGGGAGCGGGTGTGATAGCTGATCTTCACCTTGAAGGGTTCCAGGCGCTTGGCGATCTCAAGACCGATGCGGCCAAGGCCATAGAGGCCGACATGGCGGCCTTTCAGGGAAAAGCGCGTCAGCGGATAGGCAGAACCCGGCTTCCAGTTGCCGCCCCGCAGCCAGGCCTCGGCCTTCGGCAACTCGCGAATGGCGTTAAGCAGAAGCGCAATGGCTGTGTCGGCCACCTCGTCGTTCAGCACGTCGGGCGTATTGGTGACGATGATGCCCTTCGAACCTGCAAGCTTCGCATCGATGCCGTCGTAACCCACCCCGAAACTGGCGACGATCTCCACATTCGGCAATTGTTCGAACCAGGCGGCCGGGAAAACTCCGCTGAGCGCCACTCCACGAATACGTTTCGCCGTCTCGGCATCGAGCTTCAGCGTCTCGTCGCGATCGACAGTTACTACCTCGAAACGATCCTTCAGCTGGGCGAGAACGCGATCATGTATCTTCCCGGGAACGAGAACGGCAATGCGGGACATGGCTTTTCCTCTTGGCTTCGGCGGTCAGGAACGCGGCCGATAAGGGCTTGTGGACTGGCGGATACGCATTTCCGGCTTGATGAGATGGATGCCATCAGGCTCATGACTGCCCGCAAGTCGATCAAGTAGGGCGCGGGCGGCAAGACGTCCAACCTCTGTCTGGCCGTTCCAGACGGTGGTCAGTGCCGGCGTGGCAATCGAGGCTTCCTCCAGATCGTCATAGCCGGTCACCGAGATATCGCTGCCGGGCACAAGGCCGGCACGCGCTATGCCGTTCATAAGACCGATCGCGACCAGATCGTTCCAGCAGACGGCCGCCGTAGGCTTCTGCGGCAGGGAGAGGAAATGCACCGCCGCCTCGAAACCGCCCTGCTTCGAGCGCGGGCCGGGAATGCGCAGGTTCGGATCGACCTCGATGCCGGCCTTGCGCAGCGCATTGACATAGCCCTGATAGCGGTCGCGCCCGGTCGAGGTCTGGTCCGTACCGCCGATCATCGCGATCGTGCGATGGCCGAGGCCGATCAGGTGGTTGGTGGCAAGCGAAATGCCGTAGCTGTCGTCGCCGCGATAAGTCGGCACATCCTGGCTGTCCATGGAACGGGCGACGAGGATCGCCGGCATGCCGTTTTCTTCCGCGAGCTGGATATCCTCCGGCGGCGTGCCGATCGCCGGCGACATGATGACCCCGTCACCACCGAGCTGCAGCAGGGTTTCGATGAAGGTGCGCTGCTTCTCGACGGAATCGTAGTGATTGGAGAGAATGAAGGTGTGGCGGCTGCGATCGAGTTCGCTTTCGATCGCCTTCAGGATTTCCCCGTAGAACGGGTTCATGATGTCGTGAACGACAACGCCGATAATGCCGGAGCGTGACGTCCGCAGGCTGGCGGCGCGGCGATTGTAGATATAACCGAGCGCGCGGGCCTGTTCCTTGATCTTTTCGCGAGTATTGCCGGCAACCAGCGGACTATCGCGTAAGGCAAGGGAAACGGTCGCCGTTGATATGCCGAGTGTTTCGGCAATCGTCGAAAGCTTGATCTTCTGAACCACGTCTCCTCCTCCAGGCAACGCGTGAAGCTGGTCGACGGCTGCCGCAGTGCAACGCCAGCCTTAAAAAGTTTAATTAAAAGATTTAAGCGGCGCAGGCAATTCGCCTTTTGAGGAAATTTTCAGTCTTCCTCATCTTCGTCGACATGCACTGCCTCCGCCTGCAGATTGGCGTCGATCGCCTTGAGCAGACGCACCAGATTGCGGATCTCCTTTTCGGAGAAATCAAGCGTCGCCAGCTTGTCGCAGGAGGAAGCCGCAAGCTCGATTGCCTGCACGCTGCCACGACCGAGTTCAGTGAGGTATACCTTGGTGAGGCGGGCGTCTTCGGCGTCAGGCTTGCGTTCCAGGAAGCCCTGAGCCTCCATGCGGCCGATGGTGCGGGTCATGGTGGGCGCCTTGACACCGAGCTTCTGGGCAAGCCCGCCGGCTGTCATACCATCGCTTTCGGCAAGGGAAGTGATGACCCCGTCCTGGCCGGCATAGAGACCACTTTCAAGAAGGTTGCGCGACAGGACCGTACGCATGGAGCGAGCAGCCTGCGTCAGAGCCGGCGAAAGATCGACAAGCGTATACTCGGTCTGGTCCTTCTTTTTCTTGTGCTTCTTGCCGTCCTTATGCTTCTTGCCCATTGCCATCCCTTTGATCTTTAAGCACTGCCCAGGCTGGGTTATGACATTGCCCATCATCTCGTCATAAACAAGAGGCAAGGCCGATGTTGGTTCCGTCGTTCCGTTTCGAGGACAATGATCCGGCACTCGCTCCGGAGGCACGCCGCCGGTGGATAGCGGTCCTGCCACTCGGCGCACATGAACAGCACGGCCCCCATCTGCCCTTCGAAACCGACACATTGATCGCGCAGGGCATCGTCAACAGGCTGAAAACCGCCCTGCCGGCCGGTTTGCCCGTCACCGTACTCCCCATCGAATCGGTCGGCTACTCCTTAGAGCACATGGATGTTGAAGGAACGAAGACGCTCCCTTTTGATACAGCCGTAAAGCGCTGGCTCGATATCGCTGAAAACCTCTCGAAGCTCGGTATCCGCAAATTCGTGATGCTGAATGCCCATGGCGGCAACTCGCCGCTGATGACCATCGTCGCCACGGAAGCGCGTGTGCGCTTCAGCATGCTGGCCGTCTCCACGAGCTGGACCCGCTTCGGCCTGCCGGAGGGTGTGATCTTGCCGGATGAAAAGGCTGTAGACATTCATGGCGGAGATATCGAAACATCCGTCATGCTGGCGCTCTATCCGGACAGGGTGGATATGGAGAAAGCTGCCGACTTCCCTTCCAACCAGACAGAGTTCGCCCGGTGCTTCAAGCACCTGCGCGCCTATGGCCCGCATGCCTTCGGCTGGAAGATGTCCGATCTCAACCCGCAAGGCGCTGCAGGCAATGCGAAAAAGGCGACTGCAGAAAAGGGTGAGGCGCTGATAGCCCATGCGGTCAGCGGATTGGTGGAGCTGCTGCAGGATGTCGATGCTTTCGACACAGAAACGCTGCGATGAAGGCGCGGCTTTGCATAGAAAGCAATGTGATCTTATAACATACAAAACCCTTTGAACTGCCGCTTCCAAGCGCCTATATGAAACCGACCCATTCAGGCCCCGCACTTTGCCCTCGGGGTCAATATCCTACTTTCGAGGTTCTCATGACCGACGCGATCCAGACACAGCAGAAGCCCATCCCCGTCACCGTGCTCACCGGTTATCTCGGTGCCGGCAAGACGACACTGCTCAACCGCATCCTTTCCGAAAACCACGGCAAGAAATATGCAGTCATCGTCAACGAGTTCGGCGAGATCGGCATCGACAACGACCTGATCGTCGAATCCGACGAAGAAATCTACGAAATGAACAATGGCTGTGTGTGCTGCACGGTCCGAGGCGACCTGATCCGCGTCGTCGAGGGCCTGATGCGCCGTCCCGGCCGTTTTGACGGCATCATCGTCGAAACCACCGGCCTCGCCGATCCGGTTCCGGTTGCCCAGACCTTCTTCATGGATGATGACGTCCGCGCCAAGACCGAACTCGACGCCGTTGTTGCCCTCGTCGATGCCAAGCATCTGCCGCTGCGCCTGAAGGACAGCCGCGAGGCCGAAGACCAGATCGCCTTCGCCGACGTCGTCATCATCAACAAGACCGATCTCGTCACGCCAGAAGAACTGGCCCAGATCGAAGACATCGTGAACGCCATCAACCCCGCTGCTCGCGTCTACAAGACAAGCCGTTCCGGCGTTGATCTTGCCCGCGTTCTGAACCAGGGCGCCTTCAACCTCGAGCGCGCGCTGGAAAACGATCCGCATTTCCTCGAGCACGGCCATGACGATCATGTCTGCGGCCCGGACTGCGATCATGATCACCATGGTCATGACCACCATCATCACGATCATGACCACGACCATCACCACCATCATCATGGTGAGATGTCGGCCATCCATGACATAACGGTGCAGTCCGTTTCGCTGCGCGGCGGCGAGATGAACCCGGAGCGCTTCTTCCCCTGGATCCAGAAGATCACCCAGACGCAGGGCCCGAACATTCTGCGCCTCAAGGGCATCATCGCCTTCAAGGAGGACGCCGAGCGTTATGTCGTCCAGGGCGTGCATATGATCATCGAAGGCGATCACCAGCGTCCGTGGAAGGATGGCGAAAAGCACGAAAGCCGTCTCGTCTTCATCGGCCGCGACCTTGATCGCGCAAAGCTGGAAGAATCCTTCAAGGCGTGCGAGGCGACTGCCTGATGCCCACAGTTGCACCGCTTGATCTCGACGGCCACGTTCTGGCCGTCGAATTTTTAGGTGATGTCCCCTTTTTCGCGAATGCCGACGGTACCTTTCACCGGCTCGATGGCGGCGATAAGGTGATCGAAGCCCATCAGGGCATGCTGACAGCGATCCGCGACCCCTACAGCGAAAGCCTGATTTCGGGCGGCGAGGATGGCAAGGTGCTGCGCATTACCGCTGACGGCGGCGTCAGCGAAATTGCCTCGGCCCCGCGCAAGTGGATTTCGCAAGTCGCCGCCGGCCCGCAGGGTGCGATCGCTTATTCCTATGGCAAGAGCACGCTCGTGCGCCTCACCGATGGCACGACGAAGGAATTTCCCGAAGAGCGCACGGTCGAAGGCATCGCCTTCGCACCCAAGGGCCTGCGCATCGCAGCAGCCCGTTATAACGGCGTATCGCTGCATTGGGTCGGCACAAGCGCCAAGCCTGTTGATCTCGAATGGAAGGGCGCCCACACCGGCGTCACCTTCTCGCCCGACGGCAATTTCCTGGTCACATCAATGCAGGAAAATGCGCTTCACGGCTGGAAGCTCGACGTCAAGTCGGGCACCGAAGCCCGCCACATGCGTATGACCGGCTATCCGGCCAAGGTGAAGTCGCTCTCCTGGTCCGCCAAGGGCAAGTGGCTTGCCTCCTCCGGTGCGCCTGCCGCCATCGTCTGGCCCTTCCAGGGCAAGGACGGTCCGATGGGCAAGGCGCCACTGGAGCTCGGCACGCGCGCCAACATCATGGCAACTGCGGTGAAATTCCACCCGGTCGAGGATATACTCGCCATTGGCTTCATCGACGGCATGATCCTTGCCGTTCGCCTCGCCGACAGTAAGGAAGCGCTACTGCGCCGCCCCGGCAAGGGCGCTATCACCGGTATGAGCTGGAGCAAGGACGGCAAGCTGCTCGCTTTTGCTTCCGAGACCGGCGATTGCGGCGTCGTGGATATTGCGACGGCCTGATCCCATGGCTGTCGAAGTTACAGCCCTGGGTTCCAAGGACATGTATGAGGCTGCCATGGTGCGGCGCATCGCACTATGGAGCGTGATGCCGCACCTTCCCGATCTTCACGCCCCTGAGGAAGACGAGGAATACTGGCGAACACATCTGCTGCGAGAACACACGGTTCTTGGCGCGCTTGTCGACAGACGGCTGGTTGGCGTTATCGCCTACGGCAATGGTTGGATCGAGCAGCTCTACGTTCTGCCCGACGCCCAGCGTGCGGGAATCGGTACGACGCTTCTCTCTTCGGCAATGAATGATATGGACGATATTCGCCTCTGGACCTTCCAGCAAAATCGCCGCGCCCGTGCCTTCTATGAATCACATGGATTCTCGTCCATTGAAGAAACAGACGGCAGCGGCAACGAGGAAAGAGAGCCCGACATGCTCTATCATTGGCGCCGCCTACCAGAACCGGTGTATGATCCCGGCCCAGCCCATCGCTGACACGCCGTCGCAAGAAGATTTTTGAGAAGGACCCGACAATGCCTGTTCCGAATAACGCTGCCGCCGATGAGCCGTGCGCGTTCTGGTCCGTCTGGTCGGCAATCCGCACGGAAGCGGTCGATCTGGCAACGCGGGAACCAACCCTGCGGACACTCCTTGAAACACAGATCATCCGCGCAGAGAATGACGCTGACATCATCGCGCATGTGATTTCGGCGCGCCTCTCAGTCGCGAGGGTCGATGCCGAAGACCTGTTCCAGCTGTTTTACAGCACACTGCAGGAACACCCCGATATCGGCGCCGCCATCGAAGCCGATCTTCTGGCCGTGCGCGAACGAGATCCCGCCTGCACCACCTATCTGCACGCATTGTTGAACCTCAAGGGCTTTCACGCCCTGCAGACCCATCGCATTGCCCATGCCCTGTGGATGGTTGGCCGTGTCGAGATTGCGAGCTGGCTTTCAAACCTCGCCTCGCTGGTCTTCGGTCCGGATATCCATCCGGCTGCAAGGATCGGTTCCTCGATCATGCTCGACCATGGGTCGGGCATCGTCATCGGCGAGACGGCCGTCATCGAAGATGAAGTCTCTATCCTGCAGAACGTTACGCTTGGTGGTACGGGCAAAGAGACAGGTGATCGCCACCCGAAAATCCGCCACGGCGTGATGATCGGCGCCGGTGCGAAGATCCTCGGCAATATCGAGATCGGTGCTTTCAGCAAGATTGCGGCCGGCAGTGTCGTGCTGAAGCCGGTGCCGGCTCATTGCACGGTTGCCGGCGTTCCGGCAGCTGTCGTGCGTATTCATCGCAATGATGAAATTCCGGCCGAGACAATGGATCAGAATATCTAAGCGGCTTGCTGGTTTTCCCCTGCCGCCTCGACGCGGTTGCGGCCTTCGCGCTTCGAACGGTAGAGCGCCTCATCCGCCTTCTGCACGAGCCGCTCAAAATCCCCGCTCTCGTTCATGCGTGTGGAAACGCCGATGCTCAGTGTCGGGAAGATCGCCAGGTCCGGCATCTGCATGACGGTTGCCGCAAAGGAAAGACGGATGCGGTTTGCGATCTCTACCGCTTCTTCCCGATCGACATTGCGGAGCACCGCCAGGAATTCGTCTCCGCCTTGCCGGGCGAGCAGATCTCCGGAGCGCATGATGCCCTTCGACACTTTAGAGAAAAGTCGCAGGACCTCGTCGCCGGCGGCATGACCGTGCTGGTCGTTCAACTGCTTGAAATTGTCGATATCGATGACGAGGAGCGATACCGGCTGGCCGGTAAGCAACGGCACATGCTGGGCAAGGCCGCTACGGTTGAGCGTTCCGGTCAGGGGATCGTGATGAGCAAGCTCGATGAGCTGGTTCCGGCTCCTTTCGGCCGCCATCAGCACCATTGCCATGCTGCGAAGCATGATGAAGGCCACGGCCGATACCGCCATCCAGCTATGGATGACGCTGCCGCCGAAGGGATCCGGCCCGCCGATGTCTCCGGTTGCGGCTAGAAGGCTGCGAACTGCGAAGATCGCCGCGGTGACGACGTAAAGCCCCAGAAGAAGAGCCGCCGAATAAAGTTTCTCGCGGCGGAGAATGCCGGCTGCTTCCCTGGCGATCGTGATATCGCAGAGGCAGCAGATCACCGAGACATAGAGGAGACGCTCAGATATCGCTGCGGGATCGCTGATGAAAAGCGCCACCGGCATGCTGCCGCAGATTATCACGAGCCAGGAATAGCGCCGGTCGATGGGATGTCCCGCAAAGGCGCGGACGGCAAAGAACATCAGCATGTAGCCGACGATGGTCAGCACATTGCCCGCATCGATGGAGATATAGTAGGGAACGAGATTGCGCAGCGCGACGAGGAAGGAACCGATACCGACGAGCAGGTTGCTGGCGCCCCACCAGAGCGGCCAGCGTTCGAAGCGGCCCGTCGCATAGGCAGCGAACTGGAGAGCGCTCAGAACGACGCAGCTCACCGCAACGATGAAATAAATTGTCCGCAGATCCAGCAGCATCGAGCCTATCCCGAAGTCCCACACCGCGGACCCTACAGGAAGCGATTTGCAGTTTGATTGGATGCTTCGCTAAAAATTTAGCGACATTTGGTTTTTCAGCGTCAGGCGGCCCGTACCGCGCCGATGATATCAGCCAGCAGGCCGTGCAGCGAATCCCGATAGCCGTTGCGCGCGGAAGGGCCGCTCTCCTCCGAGGTCATGACGACCGTGAGATTGAGCGACGGCACGATATAGAGCATCTGGCCTCCATAGCCCCAGGCGAAATGCACCTGCTCTCCGCCGATCTGCCGCGTAAACCAGCCGTAACCATATTCATCACCGGAGAAGCGCGAATTGGTGCGGCGCTGCCAGGATTGGGCAACCCAGTCCGCCGGAACCACCTGTTTGCCTTCGTCCGTGCGCCCGCCGTTGCGGTAAAGCTCACCGAAAGCAAGCAAGGATCGGGCGCTCATCGCCATCTGGTTGCCGCCAAGATAGATGCCTTGCGGATCGCGCTCCCAAGCACCGATGCTAAAGCCCTCGATGGGACCGAGCCACTCTCGCGCCAGCGCCAGCGTCGACTTGCCACCGACCTTGGTCAAAATAGCGGAGAGAAGATGCGTCGAGGCCGTGGAATAGAGCATCTCCCCGCCCGGCTGATCGACGAAAGGCTGCGAGAGCGCAAAACGCACCCAGTTGCGTGAGGAGACCCAGCGGCCGTAATTCGGCCCGGACATGCGATCCAACCCCGCCTGCATGGAGAGCAGATTGCCGATCGTGATATCGTTGAGGCGAGCATCCGGAGAAGCAGGCAGATCCGCCTTCAGGATCGGCGCGATCTTCTGATCCGGCCCTTCCAGCAGGCCCTTGCCGATAGCAATGCCGACCAGCGCCGAAATAATCGATTTCGAAGCGGATTTGATGTTGCTCGGCTCCGACGGCGTATGACCGCGATAGCCATGCTCTGCCACCGCGCGCCCATTACGGGCGACAATGACGGTTTTCAGCGGTTTCAGCTCATCCCGACTTCCGAGACTATCCAGGAGATTCGAAACGGAGCTTCCCTGCTGCTGGGCGAGAGCGGCAATGGGGGCGAGCAGCAGAAGGCAGAGAGCGAGGCGCTTGATCATGGAGCGATGAGCTAGCGCAGCTACGCGGTGAAATCAGCAGCGGAAAGCGCCGATTCACGCGGACGTGAAACTTTATGATCCGCGCACTGGCCACTTGCAGTTCCGCGAAGCGGCACGACATACTGCGCATGACCAGCCCATATTCGCATCTGGAGGAGACTGCATGGCCCGCGTGATCGTCATCGGAGCAACAGGACATGTCGGCACCTATCTCGTACCCCGCCTCGTCGAGGCCGGCCATGAGGTGGTGGCGATCAGCCGCGGCACGGCCGCGCCCTATAAGGCGCATGAAGCATGGAGTCGCGCCGATATCAGGCATATGGACCGCGCAGCGCTCGAAGCCGAAGGCCGCTTCGGCGATGCGATCCGTGCGCTGGAGGGCGAGATCGTCATCGACATGATCTGCTTCACGCCCGAAAGCAACGAACAGCTCGCAACCGCGCTTGAGGGTCATGTCCGCCATTTTCTTCATACCGGCACGATCTGGACGCATGGTTTCTCAACGGTGGTCCCGACACCGGAGGAGGCACCGAAGAAGCCCTTCGGTGACTACGGCGTGAAGAAAGCGGCGATCGAATTCGACCTGCTGCGGAGGGCGCGAGAGAAAAGCTTTCCCGTAACGCTGATCCATCCCGGCCACATCGTCGGTCCCGGCTGGAACCCGTTGAACCCCGCCGGCCATTTCAACCCCGCTGTCTTCACGACGCTGGCACGCGGCGAAACGCTTGCGCTGCCGAATTTCGGCATGGAAACGGTGCATCATGTCCATGCCGACGACATTGCTGAACTCTTCATGGCCGCCATCGCAAAGCCCGAGGCGGCGATTGGCGAGGCCTTCCACGCGGTATCGGAAAAGGCTGTCACGCTGCGAGGCTACGCCGAGGCGATGGCGGCCTGGTTCGGCCAGGAAGCGAAGCTGGAATTCCTTCCCTATGAGGCCTGGGCAAAAAAACAGAACCCGGAAGAGGCCAGAGCCACCTGGGAGCATATCGCCCGCAGCCCCAACTGTTCGATGGAAAAAGCCCGCCGGCTGCTCGGATTCGCGCCGCGGCACGGCTCACTACAAGCCGTGCAGGAAGCCGTCCGCTGGCTGATCGGCAATGGCCGCGTCGAGGCAAAGGCTCCCTGAGCTATCAGTGATAGCCCTTAAACAAAAAGCCCCTCCCGGAGAATGGGAGGGGCTTTGCCGGTCAGGCCGCCTTCCGGACCGGCGCGCCGGCCAGCATGCGTCCCGAAGGGACGATCATGCCGGCCGCGCCGCCAAGCCAGCCCTCGACGAGCTCCAGCGCCAGAAAGCGCGAGCGTTCGAAGGGGCCGGGCATGACAAGGTGACGAGCCTTCTCGGCAAAAAAGCCGAAACGCTCGTAATAGTCCGCATCGCCGACGAGCAGGATCGCGCCGTGGCCGCGGTTTTTTGCTTCGAGGATCGCCGCGCGCATCAGCGCAGAGCCGATGCCCTTGCCGCCATGCTTACCATCGACGGCGAGCGGGCCGAGCAGCAGCGCGTCGAGCGGCGTACCCTCGTAGTTGATGCCGGCTTCGACATTCCACAGACGCACCGTGCCGATCACATGGCCGTCGCGGTCGCGCGCGACCAGCGCCAGGCCTTCGGCCGGCACACGGTTGCGGCGGATCATTTCCGACGACTTCTTGCGGCGATCCGGACCCATGACGCGATCGAGCAGGGTTTCGCGAGGAACGACGTCGGACGGATTTTCCGCATCGATAGTGAAAGTAACAGGCGCAAAGAATGCGCGGACAGAATCAAGAACAGCGACCATCTTGGCCTCCCGTACCCAATACCGTTATCAGCGGTGATGACTGGAAATTGTGAAGTTGCCGCCCCGGCTGGTTACGGGGCTGGCAGAAACAAGACCTTAGATGACGTAGGCCTTCAGCGGCTCAAAGCCATTGAAAGCGACTGCCGAGTAGGTCGTCGTGTAGGCGCCGGTACCTTCGATCAGAACCTCGTCGCCGATCGTCAGAGACATCGGCAGCGGATAGAGGTTCTTTTCGTACAGCACGTCGGCCGAGTCACAGGTCGGGCCGGCGATCACGCAGGGCTCCATCTCGTCGCCGTCGCGCTCGGTGCGGATCGGGTAGCGAATGGCTTCGTCCATCGTCTCGGCGAGACCGCCGAACTTGCCGATGTCGAGGAAGACCCAGCGGGCGTCGTCATTGTCCGACTTCTTGGAAATCAGCACTACTTCAGCCTTGATGACGCCTGCATTGCCAACCATGCCGCGGCCCGGCTCGATGATCGTCTGCGGGATCTGGTTGCCGAAATGCGTGCGAAGCGCCTGGTAGATCGACTTGCCGTAAGCTTCTGCGGACGGAACATCGCGCAGATACTTGGTCGGAAAGCCGCCGCCCATATTGACCATCTGCAGGTGGATGCCCTGCTTGGCAAGCTGGACGAAGACGCGCTTGGCATCGGCAAGAGCCGAATCCCAGGCATCGACCTTGGTCATCTGCGAGCCGACATGGAACGAGACGCCGTAGGACTGCAGGCCGAGCTGGTGAGCATAGACGAGAACGTCGACGGCCATCTGCGGAACGCAGCCGAACTTGCGCGACAGCGGCCATTCGGCACCCTCGCCGTCCGTCAGGACGCGGCAGAATACACGAGCACCCGGAGCTGCACGGGAAATCTTCTCGACTTCTTCGTGGCTGTCGACTGCAAAGAGGCTGACGCCGAGTGCATGCGCACGGGCGACGTCGCGTTCCTTCTTGATCGTGTTGCCGTAGGAGATACGGGCTGCGGTCGCACCGGCTTCCAGCGCCATTTCGATTTCTGCGACGGACGCGCAATCGAAGTTGGAACCGAGGCTGGCGAGCAGCTTCAGGACTTCCGGAGCCGGGTTGGCCTTGACGGCGTAATAGATCGCGCTGTCCGGCATCGCGTGACGGAAGGCGTGGAAATTGTCTCTGATGACATCGAGGTCAACCACGAGGCAGGGACCGTCGGGACGTCGGGTTGCGAGAAAGTCGCGGATGCGCTGGGTGGTCATATCGATTCCCTCTTCCAATTCCAGAGCTCCGGCACGAACCGGAGGACAAAGGGCATACAAGAACCGCTCAGGAACCAGCCGGTGGAGACCCCGGATCCTTGACGGCGCTTGATGCGCGAATAGTGAACCAACGCCGCTGACGCGGTATGGGTTCGGCTTTGTCTGCCATGGATTGGAGGGAGTATCCCTGCCGCACTTCCGGCAATGAAGGTGTGCCTCTTCAGTAACCCCCGCTGATGGAAAGCAGGGAGAGAACAAAAAGGCCCGCACCGTCGTTGCTTCAGGCGTCCTCGCATTTTCCGGTTGGCCGGAATAGCGACTGGAGGGGTTAATTCCAGGTACCTTACCGATTTCCTCACCAATTCGAGGGTTCGGCGGACACCCATGGGCACGTGCGACTTTGGGCTGAGTGGGAAATAAGAATATTCGCCGACATAATCAAGAGAATTTTTGATTGCGCCCCAAAAAATAAATTGAACAAAGCAGCCAGATTTGTTCAATATTCTGAAACAGATCGGAGGAATCATGGACACGCTGACCCGCATACGCGCCTTCATCGATGTGGTCGAAGCTGAAGGTTTTTCTGCTGCTGCGCGGCGCACCGGCCGCTCCAAGGCCCTGCTCTCGAAATACGTGCGCGAACTGGAGGACGAACTCGGCGCCTTGCTGCTCAATCGCACCACCCGTCAGTTCTCGATGACCGAGGCCGGACACACCTATTATCGCACGGCATCCGACATCCTGAAGGAGATCGATAACCTCGCCGACCTCGTGCGGGAGAACAATGCGCAACTGAAGGGCCGCCTGAAGGTTTCTGTGCCGCGCACCTTCGTCGATGCCGATGTCGGCCAGTCGTTGATCGACTTCGCCAAGGAAAATCCAAACCTGCAGCTGGAGATTGCCGCCGACGACCGATTCGTCGACCTGATCGAGGAAGGCTTCGACGTCGCGGTCCGCGTCACCAAACTCGAAGATTCCGGTATGATCGCCCGCAAGATCTCCGATTTCCGCGTCCATATCTGCGCCACGCCGGAATTCCTCGAACGCTACCCCAACATCGAGCACCCGAGCGATATCTCCAACGTGCCCTTCATCGTCGATACCAATTCCCGCAACCAGGCGAGCATCCGCTTCTACAATCCCGACAGCACCTCCTTTGCGGTCGCCGTTTCCGGCCCGATGGAAGTCAACAGCCCGCACGCGACACTGCGCGCCTCGCTCTCAGGGATCGGGATTGCGCTGATTCCAGACTTCATCGCTCGCAAACCGATCGAAGACGGCCGGCTGGTGACGTTGTTCAACGACTATATTCCGACTGACCGCGGCATCTATGCCGTCTATCCGCACCGCCGCTATCTGCCGGCAAAGGTCAGGATCTTCGTGGACTACCTTTACAACTGGTTCAAGAAACATCCCTGAAGCGAGCGGGATGCGCGCCTAAGCGTCGCAGGGGCGGTCCCAATTCCGTCCCATTTTCTGGTGAGAAATCACCCCAACCGAACAGGGCAGCGGGTAAGCATGAAAAGATCGACACTTCTGACGGCTGGGCTTCTTTCGCTCGCCCCCGCCACCGCCTTCGCCCATCCGCATATCTTCGTGGAAGCGCGGCTGGAAGTTGTCGCAGCACCCGACGGCAGCATTCAGGAACTGCGCAATGTCTGGCGCTTCGATGAGGTCTTCTCCTCTTCGGTCGTCATGGATTTCGACAAGAACACCGATCTGAAGCTGGAGCCGAACGAACTTGCCGAGGTCGGCAAGACGGTCCGAGATTCGCTTGCCGACTACGATTACTACATGAACTTGACGATCAACGGGAAGAACATCACCGTCCAGAAGCCCGACATCATCCACGTCGACTACAAGGAAGGTCAGCTTCTGATGTTTTTTGCGGTCAAACCGGTCGAAAAGATGCCGCTGAAGGGCAAGCTGACCTTCGGCGTCTATGATCCGACGCTCTACACCTCGATCGACTTCCCGACCGACAACGAACTCGCCACGGTCGGCGACGGCTTCAAGGCTTGCAAGCACGCGGTCGTGCGCCCGGACGCAGACGAGGTAATCTCGGAAAACAAGCAGTCGCTGACCGACGCTTTCTTCAACGATCCGACCGGCACCAATATGTCGAAGCTCTTTGCCACGCGGCTGGAGGTCACATGCTGATAAAGCGCCTGCCCCTCGCCCTGCTTGCGCTCGCTGTCATGTCCGTCGCTGCCCATGCGCAATCGCCGCTCGGCATCGGCACGGCCGAGCCGAGCTTCCAGCCGACGGGCGGGCCGCTGGCGCCACTCTTTCTCTACGTGAATTACGAGCAGCAGGCCTTCTATCGTGCGCTGACTGGCGCGCTGAAGGAGATGCGCCAGGATCCCTGGCAGCTTTCCTCGCTGATCGGCCTTTCCTTTGCCTATGGCGTCTTTCATGCCGCCGGCCCCGGCCACGGTAAGGCCGTCATCTCGTCCTACATGATCGCCAACGAAGTCGAGCTTCGACGTGGCATCGTCATCTCCTTCATCTCAGCCTTCGTCCAGGGCGTTATGGCCGTCGTGCTTGTCGGCGGCGCGTGGCTGGTGCTGCGCGGCACCGGTATCACACTGACCATGGCAACACAGGCCATGGAAATCGCAAGCTTCGTGATGGTCATCCTCTTCGGTGGCTGGCTGCTCTTCCGAAAGCTGCGCTCGATGGCCGGCAGCCTGCCACGCCGTCGGCTCATGGCAACGCCGGCTGGGCCTGTCAGCATGATGCTGGACTGGAAGGAGAATGCCGCCGAACGCCAGCGCGCCAATTTCAGCTTCAACGGCAAGGCGCAGGCCGTGGACCCCGGCCATACCTATGTGCCCGGCATGGTCTGCGAGACCTGCGGCAATTCACACCTACCCGATCCCTCGCTGGTCAGCGGCGACAAGTTTAGCGCGCGTGAGGCGTGGTCTGCGGTGATTGCCGTGGGCTTGCGCCCCTGCTCCGGCGCATTGCTGGTCATGACCTTCTCACTGCTGAACGGGCTTTATCTCGGCGGCGTGCTCTCGGTCGTCGCCATGTCGCTCGGCACCGCCATTACCGTTGCAATTCTTGCCACGCTCGCCGTCACTGCCAAGAGCACCGCGGTGCGCCTCTCCGGCCGCGGTTCGTCCGCCTCCGTCTGGATCGGCAATGCGATCGAGATATCAGGTGCAATTCTTGTAATCTTGATGGGTGTATTGCTGCTCGGAGCCTCCCTGCAGGGATAGTCTTCAGGGCTTTCTGCTGCGCTGATAGCGCGCCCGCAGCCAGAATATGCCGAAGAAACACATCAGCAGGCAGACGCCGACGATGACGGCCAATGTCGGCGAGAAACTGCCGATCCACAGCACGATGGTCGGCAGGAAGTAGATCACCAGCCCGGCAGAAAACAGAATGATAGCGGCGGCGATCGCCTGCGAACGGCTTTCCGGGCTCATGGACATGCTCACTCCTCTTGTCCGGGAGTGGATAGGCCAGCCGCTTCGCAAAGGCAACTGGCCCCAGGATCACTGTACCGCTGACATCATTGAGAGAGGGTGATCTTGGCGGAGGAAACCGTCGCCTCGATATGGTCGACGAGCTGATCGGGAAGACCGAGCCTGCCCGCAAGCAGATCGAGATAGCCGCGTTCGGCACGCGAATCCGGCTCGATCGTCAGGCGCGAGGCTGTGTAGAGCTCGACCTTCTGCTCCTCGGTCACGGCGGCTGCGACAAGCGCATCGATGTCCGTCGGCTCCGAAAGCTCGCGCTCGATGAAGCTCGCCGCCTCGCCGCTGACATCGGCGGCCTTGACCTTGTCCATGATGAGCGCGCGCTCTGCATCGTCGATATGACCGTCGGCCTTGGCGGCAGCGATCATGGCACGGATGAGGATGAGCACGAATTCATTGCTGGTCGCAGGCGAGGCCGGACCGAAGCCGGATTCCGTGGGCGGAGGCAGGAGAACGGGATTGTTCGCCGTCGGCGCATCAGAGGGTGCCGCAGGCGCTTGCCCGGCCTGATAATTCTTCCAGGCCTGATATCCGAGACCTGCGATTGCTGCGAGACCGCCGATGGCGACGGCATTGCCGGCAATGTCACGACCGGTCTTGGTGCCGAGAAGGACGGCGGCAAGACCGGCGGTCTTCAACGGATTGTCCTTCGCCATCTGGATCGCGTCGCCCGCCCGGTCGCGCACGCTGCCGCCCACACCCGGCACTTGTGATCCCAGAAACTGGTCGAGTAGCTTCTTCGCGTCGAACATGTCCTCATCTTCTCCCTGTTCTAGAGGCTGGAGGAGAACATAGGTTTGCGACTGCCGAAAAACAAACGAGGGCGGCGCGGCCACCCTCGTTCAAAATCCATCTGCTCTAAAAACCGACAAGCTTTGAGAGCTCAGCCCTTCAGCGCGAACGCTTCGGAGGCAAGCTTGGTGATGCCTGCCCAATCGCCCGCAGCAACCAGTTCCTTCGGTGCGACCCACGAACCACCGACGCAGATGACGTTCGGCAGCGACAGATAGTCATTGGCATTCTTCAGCGAGATGCCGCCCGTCGGGCAGAAGAGCGTGCCAGCAAGCGGGGAGGAAAGCGCCTTGAGATAGGCGGCACCGCCGGCCTGCTCGGCCGGGAAGAACTTCAGCACCTGATAGCCTTCTTCGCGCAAGGCCATGACTTCACTTGCGGTGGCGGCGCCAGGAAGCAGCGGCACCGGAGAATCGGCGGCGGCATCCAGAAGCTCCTGGGTCGTGCCGGGGCTGACGATGAACTTGGAGCCTGCCTGCACGGCGGCTTCCCAGTGAGCGGCGTTGAGGATTGTGCCGGCGCCGACTTCAGCACCCTCCACTTCAGCAGCAACCGCGCGCACGGCATCGAGAGCGGCCGGGGTGCGCATCGTGATCTCGATGGCCTTCAGGCCGCCGGCAACGAGGGCTCGAGCGAGAGACACGGCCGACTTCGCGTCCTCGACGATCAGGACCGGAACGACGGGCTGGAGTTTCAGGATGGAAAGGAGTTTTTCTGTCTTCTCGCCCATGGCCACGGTTCCCTTAAACGATTGAAATCGATTTTCGAATAGCGCCCCCACAGAGGCTTGTCGAGATAAAACCGGCCCCTAAGACAAGCCGGGTATTAAATCATTATAAATTGGGGTACCGTGCGACGATCGTCACAAAAGGTTCATTCGTATGGCGAAAGAGATCGAACGGAAGTTCCTCGTACGCGGCGAAGCATGGCGCTCTGCCGTAGAGTCCAAGTCGGTCCTGAAACAAGGCTATGTCGCCTCGATGGATGATCGCTCTGTGCGGATTCGCATCCTTGATGAGAAGACCGCGCGGCTGACGATGAAAATCGGCCGCGGCACCCTCACCCGCGATGAATTCGAATACGAGATCCCTGTCTCCGACGCCGAGGAACTGTTGGAAAACGCCATCGGTATCGTCATCGAAAAGACGCGTTACCGCGTCCCCTATGAAGGTTTCGTCTGGGAAGTCGATGTCTTTGCCGGCGCCCATCGCGGCCTCGTCATCGCTGAAGTCGAGATGCAAGCCGAAACTGACAATCCTCCCCTACCCGCCTGGCTCGGCCGCGAGGTCACGGGCGATTTCCGTTATTCCAATCAGGCGCTGGCCACAGAATTTGAGCACGACAGGCATGGGCTATCGCATACGGCCTGAGGCCGACTTTACCGACGAGTTCCGAAGCACCGCTGAGGAGCAGCTGAAGCGTGCCATCACCGTTCTCGACAAGCGGCCGGAAGGCGCCCATGAGGCGATCCACGCCTTCCGCAAGAACATCAAGCGGCTGCGTTCACTTTATCGTCTTGTGTCCCGCGAAGTGCCGGAATTCCAGAAGCGGGAAAATGCCCGGCTGAGAGAAACGGCACGGTCGCTGTCGGCCATCCGCGATGCCGCGGCAATCGTTGGTACCGCCCGCTACCTGCAGGACAATGCTCGCAATCTGGAAGAGGCCGAGGCGCTCGGCCGTATCGTTTCCATTCTGGAAGCCCGGCGCGACTGGATGGCGGAGGCCGAAAGCGGCCTTGAGGAAAGGCTGCATGATGCTGCCGGCAAGTTGCGGGAAGCGATCGCGGCACTCGACGATGTCGCCTTCGACAAAAGCCACCGCAAGAATGCCCGTATGCTGGCAAAAAGCTGGCGCAGGACGGCATCGCGCGCCAGGGAGGCGCTCGATGCCTGCCAAGAGGACACAGCGGCCGGTGATTTCCACGAGCTGCGCAAGCGCTCCTACGATTATCGCCTCTATCACGCGCTTCTGCGCGATCTCTGGCCAAGCGCCATGAAGGCCAAGCGCGACTTCGCCAAGGACCTTGTTGAACGTCTCGGCCATATCAACGATCTCGCCGTGCTTTCAGGCCTCGTGGAGGCAGAACCGCAGCTCTTCACCCGCAACGACGATCTCGCCCATCTGCTGGATGCCATCATCTTCCGCCAGCAGGAGGATCGGCGCGAAGCGTTAAGCGACGCCGAAACACTCTATGGCGATGATCCTGACGATGAGGCCCAGCGTCTGGAACTGCTCTGGGTGTCTATCGGCAATTGACGCATTTGATCTGTTGACCTCAACTTTACTTGAGGTCTTAGCCTCGACCCGGTCAATGAACCGATCGAGGAAAATATGTTTGCAGACAATGCCGCGACGCCCCAGATCCAGGGCATCTATGAAACCCATCTCACCGTCGCCGATCTGAAGACCTCCATTCCTTTCTACCGCGATATTCTCGGCTTGGAGCTCGCCGCCGAATTTCCCGAGCGCCGCAGTGCCTTCTTCTGGGTGAACGGCAAGAAGAACGCCATGCTCGGCCTTTGGGAAACCGGCACCGGCCCCTTGAAGATGCGCCTGCACATGGCCTTCCGCCTGTCGCGGGAAGAAATGATGCGGGCGCCGGCGCTGCTGATCCACAAGGGCCTGAAGCTGCATGGCTTTCACGGCGAGCCGATCACCGAACCGATCGTCATCGGCTGGGTGCCGGCACTGTCGCTCTATTTCAACGATCCCGACGGACATTCGATCGAATTCCTGAGCGTGCTCGACGAAGAGCCGGATGCTGCGTTTGGCATGCGGTCCTACGCCGAATGGAAGGCGCGCGGATAGGCACAATCCCACAATGCCGTCCTTGCGTAATGTCATTGCGCAGGGACGACATATTCTGTATTTCCACGCGCATGACCGACAATGCGACCCAAACAAGCCCCTTCCTGGTGGCAGCGCTCTATCATTTCGTATCCCTGCCACGCTTCGAGAGCCTGCAGGCGCCATTGCAGGCGCTCTGCGAGGAGAATGGCGTGAAGGGTACGCTTCTGCTTGCCCATGAAGGCATCAATGGCACGATTGCAGGACCGGATGCCGGCATCCATGCCGTCCTCTCCTTCCTGCGTGCACAGCCGGAATTTGCTGCCCTGGAGCACAAGGAAAGCCGCGCATCCAAAATGCCTTTCCTGCGCATGAAGGCAAAGCTGAAGAAAGAAATTGTCACCATGGGCGTCGAGAATATCGACCCCAACAAGGTGGTTGGGACCTATATCGATCCAAGCAACTGGAATGCCCTGATCTCCGATCCCGATACGATCGTCATCGACACCCGCAACGACTACGAGACGGCAATCGGCACCTTCCGCGGCGCGGTTGACCCCAAGACCAAGACCTTCCGTGAGTTTCCGGATTGGGTGCGCAACAATCCCGGCCTGCACAACAAGCCGAAGATCGCCATGTACTGCACCGGCGGCATCCGCTGCGAGAAGGCGACGGCCTTCATGAAGGAACAGGGCTTCGAAGAGGTTTATCACCTCAAGGGCGGCATCCTGAAATATCTGGAGGAAGTGCCGCAGGAGGAAAGTCTTTGGGACGGGGCATGCTTCGTCTTCGACGAGCGCGTTTCAGTGGAGCATGGTCTGAAGGAAGGCGAGCACAAGCTCTGCCACGCCTGCCGCAACCCGATCACGGCAGAAGAGGTCACCTCGCCCTATTACGAGGAAGGCGTTTCCTGCAGCAACTGCTACGATACGCGCAGTGAAGAAGACCGCCTGCGCTATCGTCAGCGCCAGCACCAGATCGCGCTCGCCAAGAAGCGCGGCCAGAAGCATATCGGCACGTAGAGCAATTCCAGCAAAACTGCGTAGCGGTTTTGCGTCCGGAATTGCATGAAAACAAAGAGATAGAGCGACGTTTTAGCCTGCGATCCGGCGCAGGACCCGGGCTTCGCGGCGCTCCTGCAACAGGCCATTGATCTGGTCGGCGGGCATGGGCTTGCCGAAGAAATAGCCCTGCAGACTGTCGCAGCCGAAGAGGCGGAGCGCAACCGCCTGCTCTTCGGTCTCGATGCCCTCCGCGGTGACGGGGATATCCAGCGCGCGCGCAAGTGCGACCGTCGCCTGCAGCATTTCCCGCTGCCGGCTGTCGCCGGTAATATCGGTCACGAGCGAGCGGTCGATCTTGATGCGGTCGAAGCCGAACTGCCGCAGGTAGCCGATCGAAGAAAAGCCGGAGCCGAAGTCGTCGAGCGCCACCTTGACGCCGAGCGACTTCAGTCGCTCGATCGATTGGCGCGTGCGCTGCGGATTTTGGATCATGTAGCCTTCGGTGATTTCCAGCGTGACGCGGCTCGCCTCGATCTCCGTCTGCTTCAGCACATAACGAACATAATCGGTGAAGGCCGGATTGCGGAACTGGCCCGGTGAAACGTTGACCGAGATCTTCAGCTCCGGCCACTGCTTTGCTGTTTCGCAGGCCTTGCGCAGTACGAAAAGGCCGAGGGATTCGATGAGCCCGCTGGTCTCTGCGATCGGAATGAAAACTTCAGGCGAAACAGGACCGTGACCCGGCCGGTTCCAGCGCACCAGCGCCTCCACGCCATTCATCTCATGCGTCGCGGCATCGACGAGCGGCTGATAGGCAAGCGTGAGATCGCCGCTTTCGATCGCCATGCGCAGATCGAGCTCCAGCGCATTGCGCTGCGCGCGATCGGTATCCATGGCCGGATCGTAGAGCGTCATGCGGGCGCGGCCGGCTTCCTTGGCCTTATACATGGCAAGGTCGGCGCGGCGCACCAGTTCCTCCCGGCCGATCGAACCGAGCGACGACATGGCGATGCCGATGCTGGCGCCGACCACGACGATACGCCGGCCGACTTCGAGCGGTTCGGCAAGGAAATCGAGGATCTGCTCCGCAAGCTGCAGCGCGGCCGCATTCTCCGCATCCGAAAGGAAAGCGATCGCGAATTCATCACCGCCGATGCGCGCGAGCACGGCATCCTCAGGGATCAGCACGTCCAACCCTGCCGCAACAGCGCGGATCAGCTGGTCGCCGGTGCCGTGCCCATAACTGTCGTTGACTTCCTTGAAGCCGTCGAGATCGAGATAGAGCAGCAGGACGTTCCGCTTCGTCTGCTGGGCTTCCGCAACGAAGCTGTCGACGGCAAGCCCCAGGCCATCGCGATTGGAAAGGCCGCTCAGACGATCGCGAAGTGCTTCTTCACGCGCACTGTTTTCCTCCGCCTTCAGGCGCCGCCCGGCCAGCCAGCCGATGATGAGGAGGACGACGAAGAACAGGCCGACGAGACCAAGCGCCTGGATGACCATGGGCCTGACCTGCGCATAACCGATATCGCCGGGCGAACGCGACACCCAGACAAGTTTGCCAAGAACCGCGCGAGCAGGATCTGCAATTTCCACCGAATAGGCCGAGGCAAAATCCGCAGGCACCAGCCGCAATCCATTCAGCACATAAGTGGTGCCGAGAGCAGATATTTTTGCATCATCAAGATGCCGGGCAAAAATCAGATAGCGATGCTGACGGGCAGGCATATCAAGCTCACCTGACTTCTCTCGCACCAGCGCGATACCAACGGCGGCAATGCCTCTTGCGGTCTTGATGAAACCGATGGCTTCCGGCTTCTCGCCGGCATCAGGTGCACGAACCTTGTCCAGAAGCCGCCAAAGCGAGGGGGAGAAGAAATCACTGACCAACATCTGCATTGGCAAACCGTCCTGATAGGCCATGACGGTTTTCTTCTGGTCGTCAATGACGATGGCCATATCGAAGAGGGGGCTATTGAGGGACATCTCGCCGTAGTTGCTGATCGTCCACGCCATGCCCTCCGGCTCATAGACATTGGCAGCCGCATCATCCCAGGCGGCATAGTCGTCAAGCGTGGCGGCAAGCTGATCTTCGAAGGTCTTGAGCGCTCCGACGGTCGTTTCACGCGAGCGCTCGTCATCGAGCACATTGGCATTTTCCGAGACGCGCTCCAGCGCTGTCAGAACCATGATGGTGACAACTGCGACAATGACCGCAAAGGAAAAAAGCACGCCAGTAACCGTGGTATGGCGGCCTAAACCCGATCCGCTGCTTTTAGACCTCAAGACTGCCGGCAATTCATACAACTCCCCGTTCGAGAAATCTTCGCAGTCAAGGGTCAAGAAACGCTTAAGATCATGGGAACTATCGAGAATCCGGCTCAGGATTTACCTGAATACCGCATGTTTTCGCAAGTTGACAACTAGTTTCCAATAATGGTAACTAGTTTCCATTATTGGAAACGGAGGATTGCGAATTTTGAAGCGCACGATCGAAGCCGATCTGCTGACGGACATCATGCTGATGGTCTTCCGCATCAACGGACGACTGTTGGATGGCGGCGACCGGCTGGGCGCATCGCTGAACCTCACCAGTGCCCGCTGGCAGGTACTCGGAGCAATTTCGCTGTCCCCAGGTCATATCACGGTGCCGGGAATTGCAGAGATGATGGGCACGACCCGGCAGGGCGCCCAAAAGCAGGTGAACAAGCTCGAGGAAGATGGCTTTATCGAAAAGCGGCCCAACCCGCGCCATCAGCGCTCGCCCTTCTATGTGCTGACACCGCAAGGCACTGAGAGCTATGCGCGGATATCAGCGCTTCATACCGGCTGGGCCAATGCGCTGGCCGGCGGACTAAATGCACCGGAATTGCGGGCGGCGCTCGATCTCCTGAACAGGTTCGACCAACGGCTGGCGCTGGACGCCACGGAAAGCGAGGAGCAGAGATGAAAACGATCGTTCATGCCGGCGCAGGCACTCTTGCCATGGTCCTGATTGCGGGTTTTCTGACCGCAACGCTGATCTCCGAATTTCTTCTGGATACGACTGCTATTCTTACCGTCAAGAAAGCGATCCTTACCGGTCTCTGTCTGCTGATCCCGATGCTGGCAATCACTGGCGGCAGCGGATTTTCGCTGGCCAGAGGTCGTCATTCGCCGGCTATCGAAAGGAAACGCGGACGCATGAAGATTATCGCCGCAAACGGGCTGCTGATCCTGCTGCCCCTGGCAATCCTGCTTTACCTTCGCGCGGCGGCAGGCCTGTTTGACGGTGTTTTCTATGCCATGCAGACGCTCGAAGTTCTGGCTGGCTGCGTGCAGCTGACGCTACTTGCCCTCAATTTCCGCGACGGGCGGAAAATGACGAGAGGAAAACGTCTCGCCGCGGCAAAGACGTTGAACGCGATCTGAATCGGCAGGGCATCAATGCCCTGCCGAAAATACCTGGCCTCAGACGGCCTTGTGGTTCCCCTTCGGGAATTGGCTGGCAAGTTCCCGATACCACTTGCCGCTCTTCTTGACCGTGCGAACCTGCGTTTTGTAATCGACGTGAACGAGGCCGAAGCGCATGCGATAGCCTTCCGCCCATTCGAAATTGTCCATCAGGCTCCAGGCGAAGTAGCCGCGCATCGGATAACCGTCCTTGATAAGGTCGGCGACGACATTGAGATGGTCGCTGACATAGTCGAGGCGCATCACGTCATCCACCGCGCCGTTGACCACATCGGTGTTGTCGCAGGCGCCGTTCTCGGTGATGTAGCATTCCGGCAGCTCGTAACGGCGATAGAGATCTTCGACGAGCAGCTTGAGGCCCGGCGAATAGACTTCCCAGCCGATATCCGTCTTCACGTCGCTTGCGGGAGGCGCTTCCACCGTCCAGGGGAAATCGCCCTTCCGGCTCGCATCATCCGCAACGCGCTCCGGCTTGTAATAGTTCAGACCCCACCAATCGAGCTTCTGGTTGATAATCTTGAGATCGCCGTCTTCGATGATGGGCATACGATCGCCGAGCGCTTCGACGAACTCGTCAGGATATTGGCCCTTGAAGACCGGATCGAAGAAGGCGCCGTTATGGAACTGGTGCGCGCGTTCGCCAGCGGCGAGATCGGCCGCGCTGTCCGAGCCCGGAATGATCGACGAAGCGTTGAGCACCAGACCGACGGGCACACCAGGCGCTTCAGAACGGATCGCTTCGACACCGAGACCATGCGCCAGGTTCATGTAGTGCATGGCATGAAGCGCGGCCTGCATGTTGCGCTCGCCCGGCGCATGAATGCCGTAAAGATGGCTAAGCCAAACGATGCACCATGGCTCGTTGAAGGTGGCAACACTGTCGAGGCGATCTCCGAGGCGGTTCATGACCGTCTTGGCGTAACGCTGATATGCATAGGCCGTCGAACGCGCGGTCCAGCCGCCGTCACCGGCGAGCAGCAGCGGCAGGTCCCAGTGATAGAGCGTTGCGAAGGTCTTGATGCCACGTGCCTTGCAGCCGTCGACGAGACGATCGTAGAAATCGAGGCCGGCCTCGTTTACCGGGCCTGTGCCGTCGGGGATGATGCGCGGCCAGGCGATCGAGAAGCGATAGGCCTCGACACCCATGTCCTTGATGAGATCGAGGTCCTGTTCCAGCCGGTTATAGTGGTCGCAGGCAACATCGCCGTTGTCGCGATTATAGACGCGGCCGGGCATGTTGCAGAAGGCGTCCCAGATGGACGGCTTGCGGCCATCTGCCTTGCTGGCGCCTTCGATCTGGAAGGCAGCGGTGGCAACACCGAAGGTGAAATCACCGGGGAAGCGGTCTGCAAGCTTTTTCGGATCGATCATCTGTGAATCCCATCTCTCAGTTGTGGACTGACCGTTTGCGCGGGGGTTTAGCCAAGCCTGATGGCAAAGTACAGGCCGGCGGAAAGAAAACTGCAACGTTGCAGGAAGAAAAACAAGACAGCTGCAAGCCCGCCAGACGCCCTCTTCCCAATCTCATAACGCCAATGTCAGCAGTCGTGATTTGCTGTTGCGACCGCGATCCTTACACGGAAAGAGCATCGCAATATGAAAGGAAACGAATGTTCTCTTCGATCCATTTGCTGCAGCCGCATCTCCTGAGCCTGCTGCGCATCGTCTCATCCCTCGTGCTTTTCAGCTACGGAACGCAGAAGATCCTGCTTTTCCCGGCCGCGGCAAGCGTGCCGCCCGTCGGTTCGCTGTCCTGGGTTGCCGGCCTTATCGAACTCACGCTCGGCTTCCTGGTACTCATCGGTTTCCAGACCCGCATCGCAGCCTTCGTGCTTTCCGGCCTGATGGCCTTTGCCTATTTCATCGGCCACGCATCGAAGAGCTTCTTCCCGGCACAGAATGGTGGCGTCGCGGCGATCCTGTTCTGCTTCGTTTTCCTTTACCTGGTCGCCGCCGGCGCAGGTCCGTTCAGCGTCGATAATCTGCTGAAGCGCGGTCGCACGACGGCTACCGCCTGATCACCACAAATGGAAAAGCCGAGGCGATATCGAAGCGCCCCGGCTTTTTTAACGACATGCGCCTTATCGGCTCAGAAGCTCAGACCTTGACCCAAGCCCCGTTGCGCTTGGACGACGCCACGCAGGCTTCGACGAAGGCGACACCCTTCACACCATCATCGACGGTCGGGTAGACGACGGCCTTGTCGACCGCTTTACCCTTCTTGTGAGCGTTGATGGCATGCGCGGCTTCCGTATAGATCGTCGCAAAGGCTTCGAGATAACCTTCAGGATGACCCGACGGAACACGGGAAACGCGGGCGGCGGCAGCGCCGGAACCGGCGCCGTTGCGGGTGATCAGCCGCTTGGATTCGCCGAACGGCGTGTACCAGAGATAGTTCGGATCGGCCTGAACCCATTCGATCCCGCCCTTGGTGCCGTAAACGCGCACCTTGAGGCCGTTCTCATGACCCGGCGCCACCTGGCTGCACCAGAGCATGCCCTTCGCCGGCATTTCCGAACCCTTGGCCTTGAAGCGCAGCATCACATGGGCGTTGTCGTCGAGACGGCGGCCAGGCACGAAGCTGTCGAGATCGGCAGCAAGGCTGTCGAGCTCCAGCCCGGTGATGAACGAAGCGAGGTTATAGGCATGCGTGCCGATATCACCTGTCGAACCGCCGACGCCTGATTGTGCCGGGTCGGTGCGCCATGCAGCCTGCTTCTGGCCGGACTGCTCGATCGCTTCCGTCAGCCAGTCCTGCGGATATTCGGCCTGGACGATACGGATATCACCAAGCTCGCCATTGGCGACCATTTCGCACGCCTGACGAACCATCGGATAACCGGTATAATTATGCGTCAGGATGAACAGTGCACCGCTCTCGTCGGCAACCTTCTTCAGCTTCTTGGCATCGGCAAGGTTGGAGGTCAGCGGCTTGTCGCAGATGACATGGATGCCGCGGCGCAAGAATTCCTTGGCGGCGTCATAATGCACATGGTTCGGCGTGACGATGGAGACGGCTTCGATGCCGTTCTTCAGCTTCGCTTCGCGGATCGCCATTTCCCGGTAGCTGGAATAGGTGCGCGACGGATCGAGACCGAGATCGCGACCGGACTGGGCAGCCTTTTCCGGCGTCGACGACAGTGCGCCGGCGATCAGGTCATACTGATCGTCGATACGCGCTGCGATACGGTGGACGGCCCCGATGAAAGCCCCTGCGCCGCCGCCGACCATGCCGAGCCGGATGCGTGGCTCGCGGGTCTGTTCGGATGATGCTTCGATTGCCATAGTATTCTCCTCGAAATCCTGATCCGGTTACGACAAGCCCAGCATGCGTCGGTTGGCCGCCTGATCGGTGCCGCCGGCAGCGAAGTCGTCGAAGGCCTTTTCGGTGACACGGATGATATGTGCCGCAACGAATTCAGCGCCTTCACGCGCACCGTCTTCCGGATGCTTCAGAGCGCATTCCCACTCGACCACGGCCCAGCCATCGAAATTATTGGCGGTCATCTTCGAGAAGACGGCGCCAAAATCGACCTGGCCATCGCCCAGCGAACGGAAGCGGCCGGCACGCTCGACCCAGCCCTGATAGCCGCCGTAGACGCCCTGGCGTCCGGTCGGATTGAACTCGGCATCCTTGACGTGGAACATCTTGATCCGGTCTTTGTAGATGTCGATGTTGTCGAGGTAATCGAGGCACTGCAGAACATAGTGCGACGGGTCGTAGAGCATGTTGGCGCGCGGATGATTGCCGACGCGCTCCAGGAACATCTCGTAGGTGATGCCGTCATGCAGGTCTTCGCCCGGATGGATTTCGTAGCAGACGTCGATGCCGTTTTCGTCTGCATGATCGAGGATTGGCTTCCAGCGACGGGCAAGCTCGTCGAAAGCGGTCTCGACGAGACCGGCGGGGCGCTGCGGCCACGGATAGATGAAGGGCCAGGCAAGCGCGCCGGAGAAGGTCGCATGCGCCTTGAGGCCGAGATGCTTGGAAGCCGTCAGCGCGTACTTGACCTGCTGGACGGCCCATTCCTGACGCGCCTTCGGATTGCCGCGCACTTCCGGCGCCGCAAAGCCGTCGAAGGCTTCGTCATAGGCCGGATGGACGGCAACGAGCTGGCCCTGCAAATGGGTGGAAAGCTCGGTGACTTCGACGCCGTTTTCACGCGCCTTGCCAGCGAATTCATCGCAGTAGTCCTTGGAGGTCGCCGCCTTCTTGAGGTCGATGAGCTGGCTTGCCCAGGTCGGAACCTGCACGCCCTTGTAGCCGATATCGGCCGCCCATTTGGTGATCGCGTCCCAGGAATTGAAAGGAGCGGTATCACCCGCGAACTGTCCGAGGAACAGGCCCGGTCCCTTGATCGTCTTCATGTCAGATTCCTCCCTGAATATCGATCGTAAACGTTTCCGATAAATCTTAGTGCGCCGTTCGACAAAGAAAAGGCGCCTCCCCGCCAGTGCGAAAGATTTAGCGGGTGGGCCAAAATCAACGCGGTCTGGACCTAATCACGCTCACCGCGGATCGGCAAGAGGTACGTGCCGCATTTTGGCTTCAACTTGTCTGAAGGCATGAAAAATGCGCCCATCCTTTCGAATGGGCGCATGCATGAAAGTATTATCAGAACGGAGAATCCGGGAAGTAGAAGTTCTTGGCATTCTCCTTGGTAACGAGCGTTGCGTCGAGGATGTAGTTGCCGTGAACCGGAACCTGATCGTAGAGCGCAGCAGCCGTCAGTTCCATGGCCGTACCGACCATTGCCGGCGGATAGAGAACGTCAACCGGGATCAGCTTGTCGCCATCCATGACCTTCTTGACCATGTCCTTGGAGCCGGCGCCGGCAACGACATACTGGATGTCGGTGCGCTTGGCCTGCTCGATGGCCTGCAGAACGCCGACTGCCATGTCGTCATCCTGGCACCATACAACATCGATCTTCGGATACTTCGTCAGATAGTCCTGCATGACCTTGAAGGCGTCGTCACGGTTCCAGTTGCCGTACTGGCGGTCGAGAACCTTTACCTTGGAGCCGGCAATACCCTTGTCGAAACCGTCCTGGCGCTGCTGGTCGATCGGGATCGGCAAGCCGCGGATGATGACGACCTCAGCTTCCGGGGTCTTTTCGGCAATATACTTGCCGGCGACTTCGCCGAGTGCCGGATTGTTGCCGGCGACGTAGAGGTCACGCACGGAATTGTCGTTATTCGACGGCGCGCGGTCAACGAGCGCGACGAACTTGCCCTTGCCCTTGACTTCCTTGATGGCGTTGACGAGCGGATCCGGATCCGACGGCAGGATAACGAGTGCGTCGATGCCCTGCGTGTCGAGGTCCTGCACGGCGTTTGCCTGCGTTGCGGCATCCGGCGAGGTCTTGACGATGACGTTCAGGCCCGGATGTTCGGCCATCAGCTTCTTGGCAACGCGCTCGGCATGGAACACGACGCCCGACGTCCAGCCATGGTCAGCGGCCGGAATGGACACGCCGATCGTGTAATTCTTGTCCTGGGCGTAGGCTGCGCCGGCAAAAGCCACCCCCGCAACCGCCAGACCCAACATGAGCTTGCGCATGCTATTTCCTCCCAAAAATATCAGGGACTTATTCAATCCGGGCCGGGTGCCCTGGATAGCCCGGCCAATCCGAGAAGCACTTGTCTTACGATTTGCGCACCAGCGACCGCTGCACCAGCATCGCGATGATGATGATCGCACCCTGGATTGCGCCGATCAGGTATTCGCTGATGAAATTCGAAAGCAGCATGATGTTTCCAACGAGCTCGAGAATGAAGGCGCCGCAGATCGTGCCCCATACCCGGCCGGCACCACCCTTCAGCGCCGTACCACCCACGACGACAGCCGTGATGGCCTGCAGTTCCCACAGGATGCCGGTCGTTGCCGAGGTCGAGCCTAGGCGCGGCACATAGAGCAGCACGGCGATCGCCACGCAGAAGCCCTGGATGACGAAGGCAATTGTGCGCACGCGGTTGACCGCAATGCCGGAATAGCGGGCAACATCGCTGTTCGAACCGACAGCCACGACATGCCGGCCGTAGCGCGTGCGGTAGAGAATGAAGGCCGCAACGGCGGTAACAGCCAGGATGACGACGATCGGCACCGGCATGCCGAAAATGCTGCCGAAATAAGCCGGACGATAGAGCGTCTGGATATCTGCCGAGCGCAGCGTGATCGCGCCACCCTGCGAGAGCCATGTCGTCAGGCCGCGATAGATGCCCATCGTACCGAGCGTCGCGATAAAGGGCTCGATTTTGCCGACTGTCGTGATGAGGCCGTTTGCGAGACCGCAGAGCGCACCGGCGACCACGGCGAAGACGACAGCAGCCGCCAGCATCAGCACCGGATCGGCAATGACACCGGAATTGATAAGCAGGATCATCAGGCTGGCGACGAAGGCCACCATCGAGCCGACGGAAAGATCGAGGTCGCCGGCCGAGATCACGAAGGTCGCACCGACAGCGATGATGGCAATGAAGGCACAGCGCGTCGCGACATTCGTAAGGTTGGTGATGCCGATGAAATTCGGATTGACCAGTGCGCCCACGATGAGGAGCAGGGCCAGTGCGGCAAAGGGCGCAACCGCGCGCAGATCGACGTCACGCCAGGATCTGCGCCGGATTTCCCTGGTCTCCTCGTTAACACTCATGTCCAAAACCAACCTCCCGTCCCATGACTGCTGGGCACTTTGTTTGTCCCGCGCGCAGCACGCCCGTGCCGCGCCGTGCCGGCTCAGGCAGCCGCCTGACGCTTCAGCCCCGCGGCGTAACGCATGATTTCCTGTTCGGAAATTTCATCCCCCTCGAGCATGCCGACGATCCGGCCTTCACGCATGACAGCCACGCGTGTGCAGAGACCGATGATCTCAGGCATTTCCGAGGAGACGACGATGATCGACCGCCCGTCGCGGGCGAGCGCCGAGATGAAATGATAGATCTGCTGCTTGGTACCGACATCGATGCCGCGCGTCGGCTCGTCGATAATGATGATCTGCGGCTCTGTTTCCATGACCTTGGCAAGCAGCAGCTTCTGCTGGTTACCACCAGACATGCGGCCGGCAACGATATTGCCGTCGCGTACGCGGATGTCGAAGCGCCGCTTGGCCTTTGCAAGCGCTGCCGCTTCGCTATTCGGGCTCAGATAACCATGGCTGACATGGCGTTCGAGCGATTGCAGTGTCAGGTTGGCGATCATGCCCGAACCGAGCAGCAGCCCCTTCGACTTGCGATCCTTGGTCATATAGGCAAGGCCGGCGCGATTGGCGGCGCGCGCATCACCCGAAGACGCGCTTTCGCCGTGGATGACGACCTCGCCCGACAGGCGCGAGCGCAGGCCGGCAATCGCTTCCATCAGCTCGGTACGACCCGAACCGATAAGTCCGGAAAACCCGATCACCTCGCCCTTGCGCACTTCGAAGCTCGCATCCTGCACGTAGCCGGTCGAAACCGAACTGACGCGAAGCACAACTTCCTCGTCGACATTGGGCTCGACTTTGGCGGGATAGAGGCTGGAAAGCTCGCGGCCGACCATGAGCTGCGCGATGGATTCGCCGTCCAGCATGGAGGTCGGCGCCGTCTTCACCCATTGGCCGTCCCGCAGGACCGTGACCCTGTCGGTCAGTTCCATGACTTCGTCGAGCTTGTGGGAAACGAAGACGAAACTGGTGCCCTTATCGCGAAGCTTGCGCACCTGCTTGAAGAGCATATTGATCTCCTCGCGCGACAGAACCGCCGTCGGCTCGTCCATGAAGACCACGCGCGCATCGCGGCTGATCGCCTTGGCAATCTCGACCATCTGCTTGTCGGCGATGGAAAGCGAGCTGATCATCGCATTCTCGTCGACATGCGAACCGAGCATGTCGAGCACTCGGCGCGTCTCACCGCGCATGTACTTGCGATCGAGCACGCCGAAATGCGTGACCTCGCGGCCGAGAAACAGGCTCTCCGTCACGGTCAAATGTTCAGCGAGATTGAATTCCTGATGGATGATGACGATGCCCAGCGCCTCGGCAGCACCATTCGGCGGCAGCACTATGGGTTTGCCATCGAGCAGGATCTCACCCGATGTTGGCTGCTCGAAGCCGGAGAGAATCTTGACAAGGGTGGATTTTCCGGCGCCGTTTTCACCCATCAGCGCATGGATTTCACCGGCGCGAAGATCGAAGTTGACGCTGAAAAGAACCTGCACGCCGCTGAAAGACTTGCAAATGCGCCTGGCGGACAACACCACCGGTGCAGCCTCTGCGGTATCCACGGTCATGATTTCCTCCTGCGGCTCCCATCCGCTTATGTTGGGCATATGTAAACCTTTACATCAGGCATGTAAAGGTTTACATCGGGGATTTACACAGACTTGTTGGCAGTCGCCTTTGACCTCCCGACAAGTCTGTGTAGTGTGCGGCGAAGACAGCCCAAGGCAGAGCCCCCGTGTCGAATTCCACGCCCGCAACAATCGAAGACGTCGCCCGGATCGCCGAGGTTTCCATCGCGACGGTTTCGCGGGCAATTCACATGCCCGAAAAGGTGGCCAATTCCACGCGCCTGAAGGTCAACCAGGCGATCGCCATCACCGGCTATACGACCAATGCCATGGCGCGCAGCCTGAGGCTTGGACGCTCCAACATGATCCTGGTCGTGGCGCCCGATATCGGCGACCCCAACTTTTCCAATATCTTGATCGGCCTGGAAAACGAGGCACGGGCCCATGGCTACGGCGTGCTGATCGGCCACACGCAGAATGATGCGCAGCGCGGCCTGGAATATCTGAAATTCTTCAATTCCAACCAGGCGGCCGGCTTGATCCTTTTTACCGGCATCCTGCCCTTCGGCCATCAGATGGTGACGGCGCAGCTGCCGCCGAGCGTCGGCGTCTTTGAACCCGTCTTCAATGGCGGCATTCCCTATGTTGGCGTCGACGATATGGAAGGCGCGAGGAAGGCTGTCGACCTGCTTCTGGCCGAGGGACACCGCAAGATCGCCTTTATCGGCGATTCCCGCACCCGCCTCGCCTACAGCCGCCGCCGGCAGGGTTATGACGCCGGCCTCGACGCAGCCGGTGTCCCCAAGGACATGCGTATCGTGCTGGAGGGCGACGGCACAATCGAGAGCGGCCGCCATGCTGTGGAGCAGCTCTTCATGCGCGACACGCTGCCCACCGCCTTCATGTGCGTCAACGACCAGACTGCAATCGGCGTCATGATCGGCCTCAACGCCCGCGGCTACAACATCCCGCAGGATTTCTCCGTCACCGGCTTCGATGACGTGCCGCAAGCCGTCTTCATGAGCCCGTCGCTGACGACCATTCGCCAGCCGCGCACGGCAATCGGCAAGCAGGCCATGGCGCTGCTTCTGGAGCTCCTCTCCGATGGCCGTCCTGCCGAGACGGAAATCCTGCTGCGGCCGGATCTTGTGGTGCGCAATTCGGTCTCCGCACCGCCGCGTAACTGGCAGAAGCGGTAGCCTCGAAACCTCGACCAACCATCTGCCATTGCCTGATCTCCGCCCCGTTCTAGTTTGCCGACAGACTCCTTTGCGAAGACGAGGCAACCGAAATGACACTGCTGGCCGATAGATACCGAGGCTACATCGCTTGCTTGAACGAACAGGACTGGGCAAACCTGGGAAATTTCGTCCACGAAGAGGTTCGCTACAATGGCAAGCACATCGGCCTGTCCGGCTATCGGGAAATGCTGGAAGGTGATTTTCGCGCCATCCCCGATCTCTTCTTCGACATCCAGCTCCTGATCTGCGAGCCGCCACGTGTGGCGAGCCGTTTGCAGTTCGACTGCATACCGAAGGGCGAACTTTTCGGTCTTCCCGTCAACGGCAGGAGAGTGCAGTTCGCCGAAAACGTCTTCTACGAGTTTCTGGATGGAAAGATCGAGAGCGTCTGGTCGGTCATAGACAGGGCAGCCATCGAAGCCCAGCTTTGAAACACGGAGCTTCCCCTCCGATTACGCGATCCGCTTGAACGTGCTGAACTGAAACCTCTGCACGCTACCCCAGGGTGTCGAATGATCGTGGCGGCGGCTGTCGATCAGCTCGAAACCTGGTCCGATTAGCTCTCCCAGACTGTCGGAACTATGACGCGCCACAGGCAGGCCGCTGCACTTTTCCGGCCCATCGAGGGCAAAAGTCCCCATGACTAGATGTCCGCCCATTTTCAACGCGCGTTTCAGCCGCTCGATATAGGCTGCTTGCTGGGCCGCATCGGTCAAGAAATGAAAGGCTGCTCGGTCGTGCCAGATATCATAGGTCCGCGGCGGCTCCCAAAGGGTCGCGTCAGCGGCAATCCACATCACCTCGTTGCCTTTGGCACCAAGGCGCTTTCGCACCGTATCGAGGGCTGCCGCCGAAAGATCGAGCACCGTCACATCGCCGAACCCGTCGGCAAGAAGGCTGTCGACCAGCCTTGAAGCTCCGCCGCCCACATCGACGATGGCGTCCGATTGTTTTGCCTGCACCAGATGGATCAGCTCGAGGGAGGGTGCTGGATTTTCCTGAAGCCAGCTGACATCATTCTCGCCCTTGGTCGAATAGACATTTTCCCAGTGCAGCTTGCGATCGTCAGTCATGAAACGCTCCAAACGTTTTCTCCACCGCCACTGATGGCATGCCAGATTTCCGTCTGCCCGACCAGCACAACTGGCCATCTCCCGTCTCCGTAAACGAAAAAGCCGGGAAGCTTCGCTCCCCGGCTCTTCCAGTAAAATCAAACCGGCAATCAAACGTAGCGGTTGACAATGTTTTCGAGCAGTTCCTGCTTACCGGATTTCGGCTGCGGGTTGACGTCCTTGCTCTCGACCCAATGGGTGATCTCTTCCAGCGAATATTCGCCGCGGAAGAGCTTCTGTCCCTCAGCCGAATTCCAGCCGGCATAGCGGTCTGCGAGCGGCTGGGAGAGCGCCTTGTCCTCGATCATCTTGGCAGCGGCCTTCAGGCCGCGGGCGCAGCAATCCATGCCGCCGATATGGCCGATCAGCAGGTCTGCCGGGTCGAGCGACTGACGGCGCAGCTTCGAATCGAAGTTGGTGCCGCCGGTCTTGAAGCCGCCGCCTGCCAGAACGTGGTAATAGGCAAGCGCCATTTCCGGAACATTGTTCGGGAACTGGTCGGTATCCCAGCCGGACTGGTAGTCGTTGCGGTTCATGTCGATCGAGCCGAAGATGCCGAGAGCGTTGGCGAGTGCCAGCTCATGCTCGAAGGAGTGGCCGGCGAGAATCGCGTGGCCCTGCTCGATGTTGAGCTTCACTTCGTTTTCGAGGCCATGCTTCTTCAGGAAGCCATAGACGGTCGCAACGTCGTAGTCGTACTGGTGCTTGGTCGGTTCCTGCGGCTTCGGCTCGATGAGGATCGTGCCCTTGAAGCCGATCTTGTGCTTGTACTCGACAACAAGGTTGAGGAAGCGGCCGAGCTGGTCGAGCTCGCGGCCGATATCGGTGTTGAGCAGGGTTTCATAGCCTTCGCGGCCACCCCACAGAACATAGTTTTCTCCGCCGAGCTTCTGCGTGGCGTCTATGCAGGTCTTGACCGTCGCAGCGGCGAAAGCGAAGACATCCGGATCCGGGTTGGTCGCAGCACCCGACATGTAGCGGCGGTTCGAGAAAAGGTTCGCCGTGCCCCAGAGCAGTTTCGTGCCGGAGGCAGCCTGCTTTTCGGCGAAGTAGTCGACGATCTCGTTCAGGTTCTTGGTGTTTTCGACAAAATTCTTGCCTTCCGGGCGCACGTCGGCGTCGTGGAAGCAGTAATAGGGCGCGCCGAGCAGCGAGAAGAATTCGAAGGCTACGTCAGCCTTGAGCTTGGCAGCCTTCATCGTGTCTTCAAACCACGGACGCAGGAAGGTCTGACCGCCGAAGGGGTCGCCGCCAGGCCAGGTAAACGTGTGCCAGTAGGCGACTGCGAAGCGCAGATGATCTTCCATCCGCTTGCCGAGAACGATTTCGTCCGGCTGGTAGTAACGGAAGGCCAACGGGTTGGTGCTGTCAGGGCCTTCGTACTTCACTTTCTGGATGTCGCCGAAAAATCCGGTGCTCATTTGGGTTCTCCTTGGGTTCAGTTCGTATGGATGGATCAATGGGCCAGCGACTTGATCGCCGGGTAGACGGAGCGGTAGCGCTTGTAGGCATCTTCATAGGCGCCGCTGAGCGCGGCGACTGGCTCGATCGTGCCGGCCGTGACCGGCGGTGTGCAGACGGCAACCGGATCGGCGCCCGTTGCCGCAATCAGGCCGAGGCGGGCAGCACCGAAGGCAGCACCGAAATCGCCGTCCGCAGGCAAGTCGACGGGAACGCCGAGCGCGGTGGCGATAGAGGCCAGCCAGTAGCGTGAACGCGAGCCACCGCCGATCGCCGTGACACGGGAAATATCCGTGCCGGCAGAACGCAGCGCTTCCAGATTGTCTCGGATCGCGAAGGAGACGCCTTCGAGCACTGCCTGCGTCAGCACGACACGGCTGCTTTCATGCTCGAGGCCGATGAAGGCGCCGCGGATGACCGCATCATTGTGCGGCGTGCGCTCGCCAGAGAGGTAAGGAAGGAAGGTGACGCCGGTCGGCGCCTTCAGGCTTTCGCCGAGTTCGCCGGTGAGATCAGCGGCCGACTTGCCGGTAACCGACGAATGCCAGTTCAGGGCATCGGTCGCAGAGAGGATAACGCCCATCTGGTGCCAGGTATCCGGCAGCGCATGGCAGAAGGCATGAACAGCACTTTCCGGCTTCGGCAGATAGGCAGCATTGGCGGCAAAGAGAACGCCCGACGTGCCGAGCGAAACGAAAGCAGCCCCATCGCTGACCGTACCCATGCCGCAGGCGGAAGCCGCATTGTCCCCTGCTCCGCCGGCAACGACGACATCGCCGGAAATGCCCCAGGCCGAAGCGAGCTCACCGCGCAGTTTGCCGCCTTGCTCGGTGCCTTCAACAAGCGTCGGCATCTGCTTCTCGTCGAGATTGGTTGCAGCCAGCAGTTCGGGCGACCAGGCGCGCTTGCCGGTATCGAGCCAGGACGTACCGGCCGAGTCGGACATCTCAGAGATATGTTCACCCGTCAGCCAGAGGCGCAGATAGTCCTTCGGCAACAGAACGTTAGCGACCTTGGCGAAGATCTCGGGCTCGTTCTTGGCGACCCAGGCAAGCTTCGGTGCGGTGAAGCCTGGAAAAACGATATTGCCGGTCAGCTTGCGGAAGCGCGGATCGGCGTCGAGGGCCGCAGCCTCGATATAGGAACGCGTATCGTTCCAGAGGATGCAGGGACGCAGCACCTTATCGGAGGCGTCGAGCAGAGTGGCGCCGTGCATCTGGCCGGAGAGGCCGATACCCTTGACGGCTGCAAGCTCCTTCGGATGTTTGGCCTTGAGGCCGGCAACGGCCTCTTCCGTGGCGCGTACCCAATGGGCCGGCTCCTGTTCGGACCAGCCGGAATGCGGACGCGAGACGTCGAGCGAACCATTGGCGGAGCCGATGATCTTCTGATCGCCATCGATCAACATCGCCTTGACGCCCGAAGTTCCGAGATCGAGACCCAGATACATGTGGTATTTCTCCCTTTGCCGTTACGGCAGATTGTCTTTCAGGAATATGTCGAGGCGAATGCGCTCCTGTGCGTCGATGACCGAAAGCCCGTCCGCCTTTGCCTTGAGAACACGGATCGCGCTGCGCACTTCATGGCCGGCATCCTGATTGAGGATTGCGTCGATAGTGCCGTCGAGAAGCGCAGCGCGCGTATGCGCCGTCAATTCATGGGCAATCACCGTCAGCGACCTGTCTGCTGCCTTTTCCTTGAGCGCCCGGATCAGACCGCGGTTACCGGCACCGAGGCTGTAAATGCCGATGATGCCGTCGTTCTTCCCAAGCGCATCGGCAATCAGCATGTGTGCAACTTCAGGGTCGTCCCGGCCTTCGAGAACCGATAGTAGATGCAGCGCCGGAAACTCCTGAGCCATGATGGCGGCGAAGCCCTCCAGGCGTTCGCGATGGTCGCGTACCAGCATGGAGCCGGCGAGAATGGCAATCTCGCCCTTGGCGCCGCCAAGGAAGCGTCCGAGCAGACGCGCAGCGGTGCGCCCTGCCGCAATATTGTCGACGCCGGCATAGTGGTGGCGCAGCGATCCTGTCAGATCAGAGACGAGCGTGACGACCGGAATGCCATCTTTCACCAACCGGTCGACGGCGGCGCGCACGTCAGGCGCATCAGTCGCGACAAGCGCGACACCGGAGGGCTTTTCGGCCGCGAGCATTTCCAGCTCACGCACCAGCGCCTGCGGATCGAAGGCGGGCACCTCGACGATGCGGATATCCGTACGCTCGGCGACCGAGCGCGCGATCGCTGTGCGGATTTCGGCATTCAGGCCATGCATGAAGGAGTTGTCGCTGGCGGGCAGGATGAAGGTCAGCGGATAGACGCGACCTTTGGCGAGGTTTGCAGCGGCCACGTCGCGCACATAGCCGAGATCGCGGATCGCGGTTTCGACCTTCTCCCGCGTCACATGGCGCACACCCGGACGCTGGTTCAGAACCCGGTCCACGGTCGCAAGACTGACGCCCGCCGCAGCGGCGATATCATGAACGGTTGGCCTCATCACTCCTCCTGGACGAGACCATTAGCGCCAAATTTGATGTACGTAAATCAAAAAAGTGCGCGAGGTGGCAAACACCCTGTTGAAGGGGAACTGAAGCCACCTGTGCAGAAAAACAAAAAGGCCCTCCGAAGAGGGCCTTTCTCGCAATGACGGCCGGAGGTCAGTGGCCGCCACCGCCTCCCCCGCCGCCTTGCGGTGCGGGTTTCTTGATCATGAAGACGCCAAGGACCATCGCCAGGAAAAGCACAGTCAGCATCAGGAAAATGTCGCCGAACGAAAGGATCATCGCCTGTTTGGTGGCCAAGCCGACCATCTGCTTGACTGCAACATTCGCACCATCCAGACCCCAATTATTGAAGTTGTTGGTCATGTTGTTCATCTGGTCGATCGCAGCCGTGTTGCCCCAGTGCACGTTTTCACGCAGGCGTTCGTAGTGCACGTCCTGTCGGGTGGTCAGCACGGTGTTGATAACAGCAAGGCCAACGGCGCCGCCGAGATTACGCGTTAGGTTGAAGAGGCCGGATGCGCCACGGATACGCTGCGGCGGCAGGGTGCCGAGCGCGATGTTGTTGATCGGCACCATGCACATCATCAGGCCGAAACCGCGCAGGATCTGCGGGATGAAGAGTTCGTAGAAGTCCCAGTCCTGCGTCAGATGCGTCATGATGTAGGTGCCGGCGGCAAAGCTCACGAAACCGATCGCCATCATGAAACGCAGGTCGAGTTTCGTCGACAGCCGGCCAGCAATCGGCGCGGTGAAGAACATCGCAAGGCCCGACACGAACATCGTCTCGCCGATCATCTGCGAATCGTAACCGCGGATGCGGCCGAGATAGACCGGATAGATATAAGTGAGCCCGTAAAGGCCGATGCCCATGACGAAGGAGAACACCGAACCAAAGGAGAAATTGCGGTTGGCAAAGGCCGTGAGATCGACGACCGGAAATTCCACCGTGAAGGCCCGGTAGAAAAAGACGACACAGGCGACGGCGGAGGCAACGGCGCCGATGACGATGTAGCTGTCATTGAACCAGTCGTTCGAATTGCCTTCTTCCAGCACATATTCCAGTGCGCCAAGGAAAACACCCATAGACAGCAGGCCGTACCAGTCGAACTTCTTGAAGAGCGACAGTTCCGGCTTGTCGAAATCGATGAAATTCCAGGTGACGATCGTGACGATGATACCGGGCACGATATTGACCAGGAACAGCCAGTGCCAGGAGAAGGCATGGCTCAGGTAACCGCCGACCGTCGGGCCTATGGTCGGCGCCAGCGTCGCGATGAGGCCAATGATCGGCGAGACGATCGCACGCTTCGACGGCGGGAAGATCGTGAAGGCGGCCGCGAAGACCGAGGGGATCATGCCGCCGCCGATGAAGCCCTGAATGACACGGTAGACGATCATCTGGTCGATATTCGTCGCCGTTGCGGCCAGGGCGCTCGCCATGGTGAAACCGGCAGCCGAGATTGCGAAGAGATACCGTGTCGAGATGATACGAGCCAGCGTGCCCGACAGCGGGATCATGATGACTTCGGCGATCAGATAAGCAGTTTGCACCCAGCCGATTTCGTCCGTGCCGGCAGATAGGCCTGCCTGGATTTCGGCGAGCGAAGCGGAGACGATCTGAATGTCGAGGATCGACATGAACATGCCAAGCACCATCGCGAAGAAAGCGATGAGCCTTTTGGGATCCATGCGATCGGCGGCATGCGCAGGCGCTGCCGGGATCGAACCTGCCGTTGCTGTCGCGCTCCCGGCCATGGGATTACCTCCGCCCTGGCGCTTACTTCACCGGCGCCGTGCGGGTATCGACGTCGACGACGACGCTGAGACCGGCGCGCAGGCGGCCGCTATCAAGCGCATCCTGCGGCAAGGCGATGCGAACCGGCACGCGCTGGATGATCTTGGTGAAATTACCAGTCGCATTTTCCGGCGGTAGCATCGAGAAGACCGAGCCGGAGGCCGGCGCGATCGATTCAACGGTGCCGACAACAGGATAATCGCTATAGGCATCGACATGCACGTTCACCTTCGAGCCGGCAACGAGATGTTGGATCTGCGTTTCCTTGAAGTTGGCGTCGATATAGAGCTGGCGGGTCGGCACGAGCGCCATCAGCCGCTGGCCGGGCGAGACGAGATCGCCTTCCTGAACCGAACGGTTGCCGACGACGCCGTCATAGGGTGCCTTCAGCACCGTGAAGGAAAGGTCGCGGGCGGCCTTGTCGCGCTGGATTTCCAGCGTACGGACGGAACCCTCAGCTTCCTTGCGCTGGGCTTCGAGGATGGCAATATTGGCCTGGGCAGCAACGATATTGGCATCGCCGCCGGCAAGATTTGCCTTCGCCTGATCAAGAGCCGTATTCGCGTCATCGAGATCTGCGGTGGTGCCGACCGACTTCGCCTGCAGGTCGCTCTGACGCTTCTGCTTGATCTCCGCGCCGCGCACGGTGGCTTCGAGGGCAGTCTTCTGGGCCTGGGCTTGCACGAGGCTCGCCTTGGCGCCTTCGATCTGCGCATCGATGCGGCTGAGCGACAGCTGCTCGGTTTCGATCTGAGCGTTGGCCTGGTCGAGGGCGTTCTGGTAGTCGCCGTTATCAAGGGTAGCGAGAACGTCGCCTGCCTTGACTTCCTGGTTGGCGACAACATTCACCTTCGCGACATAGCCGGTGACCTTCGGCGATATCGTCGCGATATCGCCCTCGATGTATGCGTCGTCGGTCGACACCATGAAGCGGCCATTGGTCCACCAGTCGTAGCCATACCAGCCGGCACCGGCGAGAAAAGCGAGCACGATGACGGGCAGTACGAGGCTACGGCGCTTCTTCGGGGCAGACGGAGCCAGTGCGACAGCAGGCGCGGACTGCGCGGGAGCCGTCTGCGGTGCCTCGGCCTTCGGGGCTTCAACGGGAACTGCGGTTTCCGCTTTTGCCTCTTCGGCGTCGGCATTTTCGCTGACGATGCGCGCGACGTTGCTTTTCTGGTTTGTCGACATAGACAGGCTACCGATCTGGAGTAAAATAATCGAACTGAACGGTTCGGTTCAGTTGACATAAATGGTTTTTGACTTCATATCAAGATGCATAGAACCAATCGGTTCGATTTCTTTAAAAGAAAACACGAATTCGCCAAGACGGTTAAGGAGACATGACACTGAAGCCCGAGGAGACCGCCGTATTCAGCCCACCCGTTCCGGGAGGCCGCTTTGCTGCGGGTGAGGATCCCGCCAAGCGCCAGCAGATCCTTGATGGTGCCAGGCGCGTATTCCTGAAGATGGGCTTCGACGCGGCCAGCATGAATGACGTGACCCGCGAGGCCGGCGTTTCCAAAGGAACGCTTTATGTCTACTTCGCCAACAAGGAAGAACTCTTCCACGCCATGGTCGAGACCGAGCGCGCCGCCTTCGTCGCAGCCGTGCGCATGGTCCTTGCGGAGCACGACGATGTCGAGGCCGGCCTATACGAATTCGGGATAACCTTCGTCACCCATATGACCGAAGACAAGGTCATCGACGCCATGCGCACCGTGCTCGGTGTGCGTGAGCGCATGCCCCTTCTCTGTCAGCGCTTCTTCAAGGGGCCGCAGAACCTGCGCACCATCATGCACGACTTCCTGGAGCGGCATGTGCAAGCCGGCACCCTGAAGATCGACGATATCGATCTCGCCGCCGGCCAGTTTCTCGACCTTGCAAGCGGCAGCTTCTTCAAGCTGCGCCTCTTCGGCAACATGGAAGGCCCGCCGCCGCGCAACGAGATTGAGCGCGTCATCCGCGGCGCGATCTTTGTCTTCATGGCCGCCTATGGCGTGCGCAAACACGAGCCCGCCTGATCCCCATCCCGACCCTGATTGGTTTTCTGCCGGATTTGCGCAATAGCGATCAAATCCGGCCGCCGCATTTCATCTAGGAATGAAGCGGCAACCAGGGGAGAACAGATGAGCGCCATCGGACGGGCGATATGGTTCATCGAGAGCCATTTCGAAACCGATATAAGCCTCGATGAGATCGCAGAAGCCGCCGGATTGTCGCGCTACCATCTTTCGCGCGTCTTTGGTCTGGTAACCGGCCATTCGATCAGCGGCTATATCCGCGCACGGCGTCTGAGCGGCGCCGCGCTGTCTCTCATCTCAGGCTCATCCAGCATTCTCGAGGTTGCCCTCGACGCAGGCTACGGCTCGCACGAGGCTTTCACCCGTGCCTTCCGCGACCAATTCGGCATGACACCGGAAGCGGTGCGCCGACAGGGGCACATTCGCAATCTCGCTTTGATGGAGCCTATCAGGATGAAAACCGCAAGCCTTACCGATCTCGAACCGCCGCGTTTCGAAACCCTTCAGCCGATGCTTTTTGCCGGCCTGCAGGAAACCTACGCCTATGGCGGTAATGCCGCGATCCCCTCGCTCTGGCAGAAGTTCAACCAGCATTTCGGCCATATCCCCAACCAGAAGGGTAATGTCGCCTACGGGATCTGCACCCATATCGATGGAGAAGCAGAGAAATTCCGTTACATGGCGGCCGTCGAGGTATCCGATGCGGACGATCTGCCGGATGGCTTTGCCACACTGAAGCTGCCGGCGCAGCGCTACGCCGTCTTCTCTCACCGCGGTCATGTTTCCGGTATACCGGCCACGATGGACCTGATCTTCGGCAACTGGTGGCCGACTTCAGGCCTCGAACACGGCAGCATGCCCGACATGTTCGAACGCTACGATGAGCGCTTCGATCCCCACACGGGGATGGGCGGAACGGAAATCTGGCTGCCGGTCAAGGAATAAAAGCCTGACCGTTTTCGTATACCCCCTTGCGGCGCTTGCCCGGCAGGGCCGCAACGATACATTGTCCGCGTCCATATGCGACGCAAGGGGGAAATACGCCGATGCAGGATATCATGACGCTCATTCAGGACCCGGCTGCCTGGGTGGCGCTTGTCACGCTCGTGGTGATGGAAGTGGTTCTCGGGATCGACAACCTCATCTTCATCTCCATCCTCACCAACAAACTGCCGCCCGAGCATCGGGAAAGAGCCCGCAAGACCGGGATCGCTCTTGCTCTCGTCATGCGTCTTGCCCTGCTCGGCACCATCGCCTGGATCGTCCAGCTCACCGAACCTCTTTTCGAGCTTTTCGGCCACGGCTTCTCCTGGAAGGATCTCATTCTGATCGCCGGCGGTCTCTTCCTCGTCTGGAAGGCCACCAAGGAAATTCACCACAATGTCGATCCGGAGGATCAGCACGAGAATTTCATTGCAGGCGCAACAGGTACAAGCTTCGCCTCGGCGATCGGCCAGATCCTGCTGCTCGATCTCGTCTTCTCGGTGGACAGCATCATCACCGCCGTCGGCATGACCCCGCATCTGCCGATCATGATCATCGCCGTCATCGCTGCCGTCACGGTCATGCTCGTCGCCGCAACGCCGCTGGCCAATTTCATCGAGCGCAATCCGACGATCGTCATGCTGGCGCTCGCCTTCCTGCTGATGATCGGCACGACGCTGATTGCCGATGGCATGGGCTTCCACGTGCCGAAGGGCTACGTCTACGCCGCCATGGCCTTCTCGGCCCTCGTGGAGATGCTGAACATGCTGGCGAGGAACGCGCGCCGGCGAAAGCGTGAGGGCGGCCACTAAGGCGGTCCATCCATCTGAGACCCAATTCTCCGCCTTACTCGGTAAGGCGGAGGTTCCTCTGTGCATGGTGGCCGTGGTGAAAAGCACAGACATCGCCTGTTTCATGTCGTCGCCGGGCTTCACCTCGAAGAACAGATCATTCGAAACGGTCGCCCGGAGGGGCCGGAAGAGGCCCGCTGGAAGCGGTTTTTCTTGACGCGCCCTTTTGAATATGGCCTAAGCGCAGCCACACGGATAATCGGCGGATTATGCGGGCAGACGCCTTGCTCCAGCCGATTTCTGATAGATATCTGCATTCTCCAGGCCGGACGTCGCTTTCATTGAAAAGCCGCTCGGCATTCATTGACGGGCACATAAAATGACAGCTTCCGGCGTCCGCGTCCGCATCGCTCCCTCGCCGACCGGCGAGCCGCATGTCGGCACCGCTTACATCGCTCTCTTCAACTATCTCTTTGCCAAGAAGCACGGCGGCGAGTTCATCTTGCGCATCGAGGATACCGATGCGACGCGCTCGACCCCGGAATTCGAGACCAAAGTGCTGGATGCGCTGAGATGGTGCGGGCTGGAATGGAAGGAAGGCCCCGATATCGGCGGCCCCTACGGCCCCTATCGCCAGTCCGACCGCAAGGACATGTATCAGCCCTACGCCCAGGAACTGCTCGACAAGGGCCATGCCTTCCGCTGTTTTTGCACGCCTGAGCGGCTGGAGCAGATGCGCGAAAGCCAGCGCGCCGCCGGCAAGCCGCCGAAATATGATGGCCTCTGCCTGACGCTCAAGGCCGAGGAGGTCACCTCGCGCATGGCAGCCGGTGAAACCACCGTCATCCGCATGAAGATCCCGACCGAAGGCTCGTGCGACTTCACCGACGGCGTCTATGGCGATGTGTCGATCCCGTGGGATTCCGTCGACATGCAGGTGTTGATCAAGGCCGACGGCATGCCGACCTATCATATGGCAAACGTCATCGACGACCATCTGATGAAGATCACCCACGTCGCGCGTGGCGAAGAGTGGCTGGCATCCGTGCCAAAGCACATTCTGCTCTATCGCTATTTCGGCTGGGGCCAGCCAGTGTTCATGCATCTGTCGTTGATGCGCAACGCCGACAAGTCGAAGCTGTCGAAGCGCAAGAACCCGACCTCGATCTCCTATTATTCCGCGCTCGGCTACATCCCCGAAGCGCTGATGAACTTCCTCGGCCTGTTCTTCATCCAGATCTCCGAAGGCGAAGAGCTGCTGACGATGGACGAGCTGTCGGAAAAGTTCGATCCGGAGAACCTCTCCAAGGCCGGCGCGATCTTCGACATCCAGAAGCTCGACTGGCTGAACGGACGCTGGATCCGCGAAAAGCTGTCGGAAGAGGACTTCCGCGACCGCGTGCTCAACTGGGCGATGGAAAACGATCGCCTGATGGCAGGCCTGCGCCTGTCGCAGACGCGTATCTCGAAGCTCGGCGAACTGCCGGATCTTGCAGGCTTCCTCCTGAAGTCCGATCTCGGCCTGCAGCCGTCAGACTTCGCCAAGATCAAGTCGCCGCCGGAAGAGATCCTTGAGATCCTCAACACGGTTCAGCCGGATCTCGAAAAGATCCTGGAATGGAACGTCGAGACGATCGAAGCCGAACTGCGCGCCATCGCCGACCGCATGGGCAAGAAACTGAAGGTCGTGGTGGCCCCGCTCTTCGTCGCCGTTTCCGGCTCGTCGCGCTCGCTGCCGCTCTTCGATTCCATGGCGATCCTCGGCCGCTCGGTCGTTCGCCAGCGCCTCAAGCTCGCCTCGCAGGCCGTCGCCGCCCTCGTCGGCGCGAAGTAAGAACAGTCAGAGGATTTCGACAATGGCTGACAACAAGACCGAAAACACCCTTTCTTCCGACGCAACGGAAGTGCGCGCCCAGAAGCTGAAGCTGCTGCGCGAGCAGATCGGCGACGTCTATCCGGCGCATTTCCACCGCACGCTGACCAATGCCGAATTGGCCGCGAAATACGAGGGCCTGGAACCTGACGTCGAGACACAGGATGTCGTGACCGTCGCCGGCCGCGTTTACTCGTCGCGCAACTCCGGCATGTTCATGGACATCCACGACGCCGGCGGCAAGATCCAGATTTTCAGTCACAAGGACACGACCCCGGAAGAGGCTCGTGCCCTGCTGCCGATGATCGATATCGGCGATATCATCGGCGTGACAGGCGTCGTGCGCCGCACCAAACGCGGCGAGCTGACGATCAACGCCCAGAAGATCGAGATGCTGACGAAGTCGCTGCTGCCGATGCCCGAAAAGTGGCACGGCTTGTCCGACATCGAGCTGCGCTACCGTAAGCGCCACCTCGACATCATGACCAATGAGGAATCGAAGCTGCGCTTCCAGCAGCGTTCGAAGATCCTCTCCGGCATCCGCCGCTTCATGGAAAATGACGGCTTCATGGAAGTCGAAACGCCAATGCTGCATTCGGTCTACGGCGGCGCGACCGCCGAGCCGTTCAAGACGCATCACAACACGCTGAAGCTCGACATGTACCTGCGCATCGCGCCGGAACTGTTCCTGAAGCGCACGCTGGTCTCGGGCCTCACCGACAAAGTGTTCGAGATCAACCGCAACTTCCGCAATGAAGGCGTCTCCACCCGGCACAATCCGGAATTCACCATGATGGAGTGCTACTGGGCTTACGCCGATTACGAGGATATCATGGACCTCGTCGAGCGGCTGTTTGAGAGCCTGGCGCTTTCCATCCACGGGACAACGGAATTCCCCTTCGGCGACAAGACCATGTCCTTCAAGGGGCCGTTCAAGCGCGTCCCGATGCCTGATGCCGTCAAGGAAGCGACCGGTATCGACTTCCTGGCGATCAAGACCGACGAGGAAGCCCGCGCCGCAGCCAAGGCTGCCGGCTTCGAGGTCGAGAAGGATTGGACCTGGGGCGAATGCCTCGCCTTCATCTTCGAAGAGAGGGTCGAGCAGACGCTGATCCAGCCCTCGCACGTCACCCATTTCCCGAAGGACATCTCACCCTTCGCCAAGGAAGTGCCGGGCGAGCCGCGCCTCGTCGAACGTTTCGAGACCTATTGCAATGCCTGGGAACTCGGCAACGCCTTCTCCGAACTCAACGATCCGGAAGAGCAGCGCCGCCGCATGGTGGAGCAGCTCGAACAGGCCCATGCCCGCGGTGAGAAGGAAAAGCAGCTCGACGAAGAATTCCTCGATGCGATCGACCAGGGCATGCCGCCCGCAGGTGGTCTCGGTATCGGCGTCGACCGCCTGATCATGCTGCTGACCAACGCACCGTCGATCCGCGACGTCATTCTCTTCCCGGCTCGCCGTAACAAGGCCGACTGAATAACACGCTGTTTGAATGAAGAAACGGAGCGCCGGTAAGGACGCTCCGTTTTGCGATTCCTATTGATGATGGAAAACATAAGGCCTGCGGCCTGACGATTTTCGGGTTAGTGCCCGCTCTTGGCCGGCGGTGCCTCTGCGGAGGCGGCTTCTCCCGGAGCAGCGGCATCTTTGGCAGCCTGTTCTTCAGCAGACGGTTCCTCAGGCTCCTTGGCCTCCGGCTTGCTCTCTTTCTTGGTGGAAGCAACGGCAACCGGATCGATGCAATCGGCAGGATCCTTAAGGCTCGCATTCAGCGCCGCGATCCGATCGTCCGGCAATTCGATGCGCTCGCCATAAAAGAGGCCCTGCTCGCTCGCCTTGCCGTCATAATAACGGGCCGTATAGGGCTTGTCGTCGAGCCCTTCGACCATCTTGTCGGGATGCGCAATATAGACCACATCGGCACCGATCGCCCGGCCGCGAATATCCGAACGCAAGGTCGGACCATTCTCGTCGAGGACGACGACCTGCACGAGGTCGGGTTTCTGCGCTTCATAGACCGCCTGAGCGACACGCAACGCCGTCTTGATGCGCGTCATGCCGTCAACAGGTTCGGTCTTGATGTATTTGCGGACCCAGACGTGATCCTGCTTCTTGATCGTCACCAGATTGACGTCGGTGCAGGCCACGCCATCAGCGGATTCCTCATCACCGAGCAGCCTGTCTTTACCGACATAAACCGCAGCACCGCCGGAAACGCCCGCTAACAGGGCGCTACCACCGATGATCAAAGCCAATTTCCGGGAAGGCCGGAATATGCGCAGTAAGGCCTTCACGCCAACTGCTCCGCCATCTGAAAACTCCAACGCAATACAAGTGACTGTGAAGCTAGGGAAATGACGTTTCCGAATCTTTAAGTGGACCGTCCAACTTTGTCTCGAATTGAATAAATACCAAAAAAGGTCCAGCCATTCGCAAGCTTGCCAGATCACTCAAGCACATGCTCTAAAATGCCATGGCCTTCACGCTTCGCCAGATTCAATATTTCGTCGCCGTTGCCGAACAGGGTTCGGTCACGCGCGCCGCGCAGAACCTGTCGATCTCCCAATCCTCGATAACGGAGGCGCTGAAGGAACTGGAAAACGACCTTGGCGTCGTGCTGTTCGAGCGTCACCCGCGGGGGCTGTCAGTCACCCACAACGGCCATCAGTTCCTGCGGCACGCCACGAAAATCCTGGCAACCGTCTCCGACGCCCGCACCAGCTTTTCCGGCCAGGAGAACATACCCTCCGGCACGCTCAATATCGGCGTCACCTCGCTCGTTGCAGGCTATGTGCTCTCGGACCTGTTGGCACGCTATCGCCGCGCCTGTCCAGGTGTGGAGGTCAGCGCCATTGAGGACAATGGCAGTTACGTTGAGCATCTGCTGGTCGGCGGCGAGCTTGATGTCGCCGTCATGGTGATTTCAAATCTGCGTGATCGCATGGCTCTGCAGGCCGAAATTCTGGAAACCTCACCCTATCGCCTCTGGCTGCCGATGGGCCATCCTCTGGTTTCGGCAGATATCATCTCCATCGCCGATATCGCCCGCGAGCCTCTGATCATGCTGACAGTGGATGAAATCGAGGAGAATACCGGCAAGCTGCTGACCGCACTCGGCGCCCGCCCGCATGTCGCCTTCCGCACCCGCTCGGTTGAAGCGGTGCGCAGCCTGGTTGCGACCGGCGCCGGCGTCGCGCTGCTGCCCGATCTCGTCTACCGCCCCTGGTCGCTGGAAGGTGACCGCATAGAGAGCCGCGATGTTTCGGGCGCCCTGCCCGTCGTGCAGGTCGGCATGGTCTGGCGCAGGGGCTCCAGCCTGCCGCAGGCCGCACGCGATTTCGTGGCCATCGCCGAGAACATGCGATCGGGAAGATCCCGCTAGATATCGGAATTTCCGATATCGCCTTTCTGATAAATGAATTTGCGAAACCGGCCTTTCCGCGTCACCCTTTCTTCTGGGAACAAAACGCCGCAAAAGCGGCACCGAACCGGGAGACAGACGATGAATCTTCTGAAATCGTGCACTGCTGCGCTCGCGAGTCTGAGCTTCGCCACACAGGTTGTTGCTGCCGAACCCCTGAAGACACTGGGCAAGGGGGAAGGCGCCGTCAGCATCGTCGCCTGGGCCGGTTATATCGAGCGCGGCGAGACCGACAAGAATTACGACTGGGTCACCGACTTCGAGAAGGAAACCGGCTGCAAAGTTTCCGTCAAGACCGCCGCCACCTCGGATGAGATGGTGGCGCTGATGAACGAAGGCGGTTTCGACCTCGTCACCGCCTCAGGCGACGCCTCCCTCCGCCTCGTTGCCGGTAAACGCGTCCAGCCGATCAACACCGATCTCATCCCGAGCTTCAAGACTGTCGACGAGCGCCTGCAGAATGCGCCGTGGAATACGGTGAACGGCGTCCATTACGGGGTGCCCTATCTCTGGGGGCCGAACGTGCTGATGTATAATACCGACGCCTTCAAGGATAAGGCGCCGACGAGCTGGAACATCGTCTTCGACGAACAGAACCTGCCGGACGGCAAGTCCAACAAGGGCCGCGTGCAGGCCTATGACGGCCCGATCTACATCGCCGATGCCGCTCTGTATCTGATGGCGCACAAGCCCGATCTCGGCATCAAGGACCCCTATGAGCTCAACGAGGACCAGTACAAGGCCGCTCTCGACCTGCTGCGCGGCCAGCGCAAGATCGTCTCGCGCTACTGGCACGATGCGATGATCCAGGTCGACGACTTCAAGAACGAAGGTGTCGTCGCCTCCGGTTCCTGGCCGTTCCAGGTCAACCTGCTGCAGGCCGACAAACAGAAGATCGCCTCCACCTTCCCCGAGGAAGGCGTCACCGGCTGGGCCGATACGACTATGCTGCACGCCGACAGCGAACATCCGAACTGCGCCTATATGTGGATGGAACATTCGCTGAAGGCCAAGGTCCAGGGTGATGCTGCCGCCTGGTTCGGCGCCGTGCCATCCGTTCCGGCTGCCTGCAAGGGCAATGAACTGTTGACCGATGCAGGCTGCAATACCAACGGCTATGATCACTTCGACAAGATCAAGTTCTGGAAAACGCCGGTCGCCAAATGCGCAAGCGAGAGCGAATGCGTACCCTATCATCGCTGGGTATCGGATTATATCGGTGTGATCGGCGGGCGGTAACGCCAAGCCGGTTCACGTAAACAAAGTCCCCTCCCCAACCCCTCCCCACAAGGCGGAGGGACCAGAGTGGCGCCGCCGCATTCCTGCCGAAACGCCGAAAGGTTTGAGCGTGGGCGCGGCAGATTAAGCCCCTCCCCCTTGTGGGGAGGGGTTTGGGGCGGGGTCTTTTTGAAGATCAAAGCCTCTCTCAGATAATACAGCTCCGGAGCCCCCATGACGTCCGCCGTCCGTTTCCAGAAGGTCTCTCGCCATTTCGGCGCGGTGCGCGCCGTCGATGGCGTCGATCTCGAAATCGTACCCGGCGAGTTCTTCGCTATGCTCGGCCCGTCCGGTTCCGGCAAGACCACCTGCCTGCGGCTGGTTGCAGGCTTCGAACAGCCTACATCGGGACATATCGAAATCTTCGGCGAAACCGCCGAAGGCATCCCGCCCTATCGCCGAAACGTGAACACCGTCTTTCAGGATTACGCGCTCTTTCCGCATCTCGATATCCTCGACAACGTCGCCTACGGACTGATGGTCAAAGGCGTCGGCAAGGCGGAGCGGATCAAAGAGGCTGAAAAGACGCTGGAACTGGTGAAACTGCCGGGCTATGGCAGCCGCCGCCCCGGCCAGCTTTCCGGCGGCCAGCGGCAGCGCGTGGCGCTCGCCCGCGCACTCGTCAACAAGCCTCAGGTGCTCCTGCTCGATGAGCCCCTAGGCGCTCTGGATCTGAAGCTGCGCGAGCAGATGCAGGAAGAGCTGAAGAGCCTGCAGCGCGCCCTCGGCATCACCTTCATCTTCGTCACCCACGATCAGGGGGAGGCGCTCTCCATGGCTGACCGTGTTGCGGTCTTCAACAATGGCGGCATCGTCCAGCAGGGCACGCCGCAGGATATCTACCGCCGTCCGAAGACCCGCTTCGTCGCCGATTTCGTCGGCTCGTCGAATGTCATTTCCCCTGACGTCATGACGGCTCTTGGCGGCGAGAAGCGCTGGGCGAGCCTGCGTCCCGAGGCAATTCACCTCGCCGCTGACGGCGTCGAAGCCAGGGTCGAGAATGCCAGCTTCCTCGGCGCGGCGACCCGGCTTACCGTCGATATCAGGGGAACGTGCCTGCATGTCATGCTGCCGGCCGGCAGCGACATCCCCGATATCGGCACCGCCATCCGCCTCGTGTGGCAGCAGGGCGACGTGCATTACATGGATGATGCGGCATGACGGCTCTGGCGATGATCAAGGCGGAAACCTCGATCCTGCCGCGCCGCGGCGGTTTCTTCGGCGGCCTGTCGGATAGCTTCTGGCGTCACCCGAAACTCCTTCTGTTCCTGATGCTGACGCCGCCGCTGCTCTGGCTCGGCATCATCTATATCGGCTCGCTGATCGCGCTGCTGTTGCAGAGTTTCTTCTCGATCGATGATTTCTCGGGGATGGTGAACCACGAATTCACCCTCGATACCTATGCCCAGCTCCTGAACCCCGGCAATTTCGACATCATCGTCAGAACCGTCCTGATGGCGGCGCTGGTGACGGTGGCCTCCGCCGTCATCGCCTTCCCGATCGCCTATTACGCCGCCCGCTATGCGCAAGGAAAATGGAAGGCCTTGTTTTACCTTGGTGTCATGCTGCCGCTCTGGTCGAGCTATCTCGTCAAGATCTATGCCTGGAAGCTGATCCTCGCCAAGGAAGGCATCCTCACCTGGCTCTTCGACAAGCTCTATCTCTCCTGGCTGCTCGACGGCGTCCTCGCTTTGCCTGTTGTCGGCGGTAATTCGCTCTCCGTCAGCTATCTCGGCACTTTCATCGTCTTCGTCTATATCTGGCTGCCCTACATGATCCTGCCGACGCAGGCAGCACTCGAACGTGTGCCCGGCAATCTGATCGAAGCGTCCGCCGATCTCGGCGCCACCCCGCGCCAGACATTCCGCACTGTGCTTTTCCCGCTGGCGCTGCCCGGCATAGTCGCCGGTTCGATCTTCACTTTCTCACTGACGCTCGGCGACTACATCATCCCTCAGATCATCGGCTCTTCCCGCCTCTTCATCGGTCAGGCCGTCTATACGCAGCAGGGAACGGCCGGCAATGTACCGCTCGCCGCCGCCTTCTCCGTCGTACCCATCGTCATCATGGCGATCTATCTCTGGCTCGCCAAACGCATGGGGGCCTTCGATGCGCTCTGACCGCGGACAGAAATCACCCCTCGTCCTGAAGATCGCCGCGGCCGGCGGCCTGCTCTTCCTGCATCTGCCGATCCTGCTGATCTTCGTCTACGCCTTCACGACCGAGGAGAAGAGCTATCAGTGGCCGCCACCCGGCCTGACGCTGCAATGGTTCGGCATCGCCTGGAACCGGCCGGATGTCTGGTCGGCACTTGGCCTCTCCCTGCAGGTTGCCTGCATTGCAACGGCAATCGCGCTGGTCCTCGGTACGCTTTGCGCGGCCGCCGTCAGCCAGACGAAATTCTTCGGCCGCGAGGCGATCTCACTGCTCGTCATCCTGCCGATCGCCCTTCCCGGCATCATCACCGGCATCGCGCTGCGCTCCGCCTTCAGCCTGTTCGACATACCCTTCTCGGTTTGGACGATCGTGCTTGGCCATGCCACCTTCTGCGTGGTTGTCGTCTACAACAACGCCGTCGCCCGCTTCCGGCGCACGTCAGGCTCGCTGATCGAAGCCTCGATGGATCTCGGCGCCGACGGCTTCCAGACCTTCCGCCATGTCATCCTGCCGAATATCGGCACGGCGCTCCTGGCCGGCGGCATGCTCGCCTTCGCTCTGTCCTTCGACGAGGTCATCGTCACCACCTTCACCGGTGGCCAGCAATCCACCCTGCCGATCTGGATGCTCGAAGAGCTGATCCGCCCGCGCCAGCGCCCGGTCACCAATGTGGTCGCGATGGTCGTCGTGCTGGTCACCTTCCTGCCGATCCTGGCAGCCTATTACCTTACGCGCGACGGCGACCAGATCGCCGGCGCCGGCAAATAACCCGGAGTGGGACGCGGAGCCCCTTCCGCTCCCACTCGATCAACCACAAGGGAGAACGCCCATGGACACGCAAATGCTGATCGGTTCCCGCTTCGAGACCGGCACGGAAATGGAAGAGCACATCCTGAACCCGAAGACGGGTGAGACCGTGCTGAACCTTGCCGAAGCTTCGCTCGGCCAGATCGATGCCGCCGTGGATGCGGCGGAGAAGGCCTTTGTCGCCTGGTCGCAGACGACGCCATCCGAACGCTCCGCCTATCTATTGAAAATCGCCGATGCCATCGAAAAGGACGCGCAGGGCTTCGCCACGCTCGAGGCACTGAACTGTGGCAAGCCTATCAATGCCGTGCTGAATGACGAAATCCCGGCCATTGTCGATTGCTACCGCTTCTTTGCCGGTGCGGTGCGCAATCTGCACGGACCGGTCGCCGGCGAATATCTTCCCGGACACACCTCGATGATCCGCCGTGACCCTATCGGCATTGTCAGCTCGATTGCGCCGTGGAACTATCCATTGATGATGATGGCCTGGAAGCTGGCGCCCGCCATAGCCGGCGGCAATACCGTCGTCTTCAAGCCGTCTGAACAGACGCCGCTGACAGCGCTCAAGATGGCAAAGCTCCTTTCCGATATTCTCCCCGAGGGCGTGGTCAATGTCATCCTCGGCCGCGGCGAGAGTGTTGGCAACACGCTGATCAACCATCCGAAAATCAATATGGTGTCGATCACCGGCGACATCGCGACCGGCAAGAAAGTGCTGCAGGCTGCCGCCAAGACCGTCAAGCGCACCCATCTGGAACTTGGCGGCAAGGCGCCGGTCATTGTCTTCGACGACGCCGATATCGATACCGTGGTCGCCGGCATCCGCACCTTCGGTTACTACAATGCCGGTCAGGACTGCACTGCCGCCTGCCGCATCTATGCCGATGCGAAGGTTTACGACAATTTCGTCGCCGATCTGACCTCCGCTGTTTCCAGCATCCGCTTCAACCACGCCGATGACACCGACAACGAAATCGGCCCGCTGATTTCCAAGCGCCAGCGCGATCGTGTCGAAAGCTTCGTCACCCGTGCCTCCGAACACAAGCATATGGAAATCACCACCGGCGGCAAGGTCTCGGGCGACAAGGGCTTCTTCTTCGCGCCGACGGTTATTGCAGGCGCCACGCAGGAAGATGAAATCGTCCGCCGCGAAGTTTTCGGCCCCGTCGTCTCTGTTACCCGCTTCACCGATGTCGAGGATGCGGTGAACTGGGCAAACGACAGCGATTACGGCCTCGCCTCCTCCGTCTGGACCAAGGATGTCGGCCGCGGCATGAAGACTGCTGCTCGCCTGCAATATGGCTGTACCTGGATCAACACGCATTTCATGCTGGTCAATGAGATGCCGCACGGTGGCCTGAAACAATCAGGCTACGGCAAGGACATGTCTGTCTACGCCCTGGAAGACTATACGGCAGTTCGCCATGTGATGATCAATCACGGATAGTTGAACAGAAGCGTCTTAATCTTCTTCAAAAGTCACTGCCGCCATCAGTGACTTTTGTCACTTTGTCACAATACAACTGCAGATACTATTTCTGAGCGTGGAATTGCCGTTTCGCTATATATGGCAACCCGCGATAAACGTGGTTCTTCACTGGATCAAAGAAATCGGTCAGGCATTACTTACCCATGGCGACGCGCATCGACATCTCCGAGCTCGAAACGGCCCTGGACGGATTGCTGGAATCCGCTCTGGTGCCGGCAAGCTGGGAGCGCACGCTGGAGCAGATCAGCGGCGCCACCGGCTCCATCGGCACGCATATCATGCCGGTGCGCGGGAAATTCCCCTCCGGCTTCCTGAGCACGCCGAATCTGCTGGAGGCCTTCCAGGTCTATTTTGACGAAGAATGGTACAAGCGCGACTTCCGCGAACGCGGCCTGGCGGTTGCGATGGCCAAGGGGGTCATCATCGAACACGACATCGCCGGCGATGAGGAGTTCAACCATCAGATCTTCTATACGGAGTTCCTGGCCCGCTTCGGCTTCCGCTACTCCGCCATGGTGGGCTTCACCTCCGGCGATACGATGCTAAGCATCAACCTGCAGCGTCGCATTCAAGACCAGCCGTTCGATCGCGATGACGAGCGCTTGCTCATAAAGATGCAGTCGAAACTGACCGCCGCAGCCGAGATCATTCGCGCGCTGCATGTCGCCAAGATCGACAGCATGAGCGAGGCATTTGAGCTCGCCGGCACTGCCGTGGTCTTCTTCGATCGTTTTGGCCGCATCACCCGGCTGAACCAGCGCGCTGAGATGCTGCTCGATGGCAATATCCGGGTTCTCGATCGGGAGCTCGTTGCTCTCAGTCAGGAGGAGACGGGGCTCCTGCGCCGCCATCTGCAGGCAATCCTTTCGAAGGAGCCTTTCACCAATCCGGCCGTCTCCACGCCGGTTCTGTTTTCCCGCCCGGGAAAGGCGCCGCTGATAATCCGTGCTCAGCGACTGAACGGAGTACCGGCCGAACTCTTCTCGCATTCCGCCGCCGTCGCCATCATCACGGATCTCTCCGAACGCGCGGCCCCGAGCCGCGATCTGCTGCGCCGGCTCTTTTCGCTCACTCCTCAGGAAACGACGGTAGCGCGCCTGCTGATGGATGGTTCGTCGCCGCGCCAGATCGCCGAAATATCCGGCCTGACTTATGAGACAACGCGCGGCTACGTGAAGAAGGTTCTCGCCAAGACTGGCACACAGCGCCAGTCCCAGCTTATCTCCCTGCTCTCAAGCCTGAAAATCTAGACCCGGTTATTAGGCCTGACCGTAGAGCGCAAGCAGCTCAATGCCGCCTTCCCATATCATGTCGAACGCCACATAGACGATGATGGCAAGGCCGATCCAGCCGATCCAGCGGAAGCGGTTGAGCAGCTTTGCCACGAAGTTGGATGCGACACCCATGAGGACGACGGAAAGGATAAGGCCGAAGATCAAGGCATTCATGTTCGACTTCGCAGCACCGGCAACGGCCAGGACGTTGTCGAGCGACATGGAAAGATCCGCAAAGATGATCTGGCCGATCGCCTGTCGGAAAAGCTTCGGCTTGTGAGCGTGGTGACCGGCTTCCTGCCCAGTCCCTTCTTCCTCTGCCTCGCGCAATTCCCTGAACATCGTCCAGCAGATCCACAGAAGCAGCAGACCTCCGACGAGATTGATGCCCTTGATGACGAGCAACTGCGCGGCAATGACGGCGAAAACGATGCGGATAACGGCGGCTGCGGCAATGCCGGTGACGATCGCCTTGCCGCGCAGCTCGGTGGAAAGGCCTGCAGCTGCCATACCGATAACGACCACATTGTCCCCTGATAGGATGATGTTGATCATGATGACTTCGAGGTAGGCGGAAATGACCTGGGGGTCCAGAAAAGCGTGCATGGAGGGTGGCTTTCGTCGATGGGGCAAATCGATGATGATCCCTTCAAACAGATCGAGACACCTTTGAAAAGCCCTTGCAGGCCGGAGCAGCACGCCTTCAAGGATTGCCGTTCCATTCTAACCGATCTGGAACAAAATCAGTTTTGGCGCGTCTTCTTCCGGCAATCACGGAAGGAAGATATCCATGTTAAAATGGGCTCTTATATTTCTGGTAATTTCTATCGTCGCCGGCTTTTTCGGCTTCTCCGGCATCTCCGCGGCGACCGCGACGATCGCCCGCGTGCTCTTCGGCATATTCCTCGTCGTCTTCCTGATCTTCCTCATCCTGGCCTTGATGGCAGGACAGGCGATCTTCTAGCCACGGGGCTATGCCAGATGGCATAACGACGACGGCAGCTTTTCAAAACAAGTTCGCTACAGCACCGCCGTCAGCCAGGGATGCATTCCCTTAACCCGCCTTTTCATGAGATTGTCGATAGACACCGATCCTGCACCCGAAACCGCAAGCACGAACATGCCGCCGGCAATTGCGAGATCCTTCTCGAAATGCAGCAGTTCGTTCTGGTTCGCGAAGTTGGTGTGGAACAGAAAAGCCGTCGCGAGGCAGAACAGCCCGAGGGCCACCGCACCGAGCCGGCTGAGGAAACCGGCAGCAATAGAAAGGCCGGCACCGAGCTGCAGAGCAATGACGGCAAACGTCACCAGCGCCGGCAGGCCAAGCTTTTCGAAGATAGCAAGCGTCGCGGTGATGTCTGAGATGAGCGACGAACCCTCATGCAGGAAGATCAGGGATAGGAGAAGCCTACCCAGAAGAAGAATGAGATCGGCCAGCCGAGGCCAGCTTGCAGCGTTTTCCATCATATCCTCCACTTTATCACGAGCAGGCGGCGAACCGCCTGCTCCTGCCGTTGATATGTCGGTCACTTACCGCCCTTTGCGGCGATGGCTCCCTGAAGGTCTTCGAGCTCCTCGCAGCCGCCGGGGCAAAGCTGTTTAAGGACCGCCACCTGCTCTTCAGCCTTCGCCATATCGCCGGTCTCGACATAGAGTTCACCGAGATATTCGCGTGCCGCCTTATGATCGGGCTGAAGCTCCAGCGCCTTGGTATAATAGGTCAGCGACGTCCGGTAATCACCGGTCTTGCGCAGCGTGAACCCCATCAGATTGTAGACGTCCGCCTGCTGATTATCTTCGGCAAGATCGCGCAGCTCTGCAAGCGCGCCGGTATAGTCCTTGGCGTCGATCTTGGCCCGCACCGCAGTCAGGTCCGGAGCGTCGGTCGACTCCATGTTGTCGACGGCGAAGGCTGGAAATGCGGTGACCGCGGAAAAGCCGGCGGAAATGGCGCAAACCCAGATGAATCCCAGAATTGCATACTTCATCATTGTAACCTCCTTCGGCCTTTCAGGCCTGGATTGTTGGGGTGAACGCATAGGCGCTTCCGTCCTTGACGAAGGTGCCCGAGCCGGGAAACGGGAAGTGGGAGCCGCAGATCGCGATATTGTCGGCAATGACGCGATCGATGAGACGGCGACGCGTGTCGATGGCTGTCGGCCCGTCCTGGTCGTAGCTGCCCTGCCATTCGGGATGCGGGGCAAGCAGCGCCGGCACATACATGATGTCGGCGGAGACGAGCAGTTGCTTGTTGCCCGAGGTGACAAGGTAGGTCGAATGGCCGGGCGTGTGGCCGGGCGCTGAAAGCAGCCTGATGCCGGGAGCAACCTCGGCCCCGTCATCCACCAGCTTCCAGTTCTTCCACGTCGGGAAAACGGCGGCGATGCGCTTGCCGGCCGGCTTCCGACCTTCAGCGAGCTTCTCGACACGACCCGGTGCCGTCCACCAATTATATTCAGCAGCATTGACGATGAGTTCGGCATTCGGGAAGACCGGATTGTTCGTTCCCTTTTCCATCAGGCCCCAGACATGGTCCGGATGGAAATGCGAGATCATGATCGTATCGATCTTCTTATAATCGATACCGGCCGCCGCCATATTCGCCGGAAGATGTGTGGCATTTTCCTGCCATTGACCGACGCCTGAGCCGGCATCCATCATGATCAGCCGCCCGCCGACTTTCAAAACGACCACCGTCAGCGGGATCGGCATGAATTCGGTCGTCAGCCCTGCCTTGGAAAGCGCCTCTTTGGTATCCCCGATCGAGGCGTTCTTGATGAATGCAGGATCATGCGGTTTTTTCCAGATGCCGTCATAGATCGCCGTAACCTCGATATCGCCGACCTTGTATTTATAAAAGCCGACCGTCGGCTCCAACGGTGTCGCGGCAAGTGCCGGCATGACGAATTCGAGCTTCGATGACAGGCCGAATGCAGCCGCAGCAGCGGCCGATCCCAGGACGGCGCGACGTGACATGGTAAACATGAATATGCCTCCTCTTGTTGATGGTATTTCGACTGGCGAAGACTGCAATTCATCTGACGCCCTCGCTGACGAACTAGATCGCCAGCGGGGCGCTGTTATTCCCGGCCCGAACGATATTTTCGACAAGCCATTGAAAATGCTTTGTTATTTTAACGGCGCACATCTTTCGTACCGCTGCGTGCAAATAAACCGGCGCTATTTGGAATAAAATCGCGCGCCGATCGGTCTAGACTGCAAGGGACCCGCATGTGACCGCGGCTCTCGCGTGCAAATCGGCTGCTGTTGAAGCAGGGAAGATGATGACAAACGCTCAGATCACCTATCCCGTCGGATCGCTCGACTGGATGCTGCTGCTCAATCGGCCGCTGCCAGAGACACGCATTCGAACATCAGCGCTGGCAACGCTTTTGGCGGGCGCTGTGCGGCTGTTCCACCTTATGGCAGCTGAAAAATCGGCCGACAGCCGTATCACGTCGAAGGACGATGCGACCGCGCAGCATGAATTCATGCAGCGCTTCAAGCACGTGATCGTTCCGCACTTGGACGCGGCCTATAATTTCGCCCGCTTCCTCAGCCGCGATGCCGAGGCCGCGCAAGATATCGTCCAGGAAGCATTCCTGCGAGCCTACCGAAATTTTGAGACCTATCGCGGCGGCGATCCGCGTTCCTGGCTCTTTGCGATCGTCAGAAACTGCTGCCACGTCTGGCGCCAGCAGGATCGTCGCAAGACACATTTCGAGCGGCATCTTGACGACGCCGATGGTGCCGACCCCGATGAGGATCAAGGCTACCAGATCGCTTCGGAAGAAGATTCTCCGGAGACGGCGATGATCCGGGCAAGCGAGCAGCGGCGTGTACGATCCGTCATCAGCAAGCTTCCGGAAACGATGCGGGAGATCCTCGTCCTGCGTGAACTCGAAGATCTCTCCTATCGGCAGATCGCCGAAATCATCGATGCACCGATCGGCACCGTCATGTCGCGCCTTGCGAGAGCACGGCGCGAATTCGCCGACATCTGGGATGCATGCAACAAGAGCGAGGCGGCAGGATGAGTGAAGCCCATCAGAAAGGCTGCCCCGAATGGCGCATCATGCTGCATGGTTTTATCGACGGCGAACTCGACTCCGTTCATGCAGCACAGTTCGAGGATCATCTGGCGACCTGTGAAAATTGCCGGGCGGAGATGGAAGGGGTCGCTGCCGTGAGGAAGATCATCGATCAGGATGGCGTGCGATGGAGGCCGCCGGAGGCTCTGCGTTCACAGGTACTTTCCATGCTGTCTTTCGAACAGACGGCGGCGAGCTCCAGCCTGCCGGTGCCACGCCAAGCGCCTTTCCGGCGCCGCACTTTCGACTTCATCCGGCAATGGAGCTTCGTACCGTCCTTGGCGGTGCTCGCGGCAAGTGCTTTTCTGTTCGTCAATGCGCCGTCGCAGACCCTGATCCTGCAGGACGAGATCATGGCAAGCCATGTTCGATCCATGATGGCGGATCATCTGACCGACGTCCTGACCTCGGATCAGCACACGGTAAAGCCTTGGTTCAATGGCAGGATCGATTTTTCGCCGCCCGTCAGCGATCTCGCCAAGGATGGTTTCCCGCTGGTCGGCGGACGTGTCGATTATATCGGCGGCCGTGCCGTCGCCGCTCTCGTGTACAGACGCCATGGCCATGTCATCAACCTGTTCATTTGGCCTGCGGCTTCAGGTGCCCAAACGACAACGGAGCACGACGGCTACAACATGGTGCAATGGTCGGATGGCGGACTGACGTTCTGGGCGATTTCGGATGTCGCCTCTGGTGACCTTGCGGAGTTCGAGAGCTTCTTCCGGTCTGCAGCAAGGCTCTAAAGCAGGCTTGCGCCAACATTGATCGCAAGTGCCAGAATGGTGGTGTTGAACAGGAACGACAGGAGCGCATGCAGCAGGGTGAACTTGCGCATCCTCGTCGAGGTCACTGCTACATCGGCCGTCTGCGCCGCGACACCGATTGTGAAGGAGAAATAGAGGAAGTCCCAATAAGCGGGCTCCTCGATTCCATCAGGGAATTTAAGCCCTTCGCACTTATCCGAGCCGCCGTAGAAATAATGGGCATAATGGATCGTGAAAAGCGTGTGCAGGAAAAACCAGGAGATCAGGATAGTCAGGATCGCCGCAGCCGCACGCCACAGCGCGACATCTGCCGGTGCATCCTTGATCGAATGGAGCTCGATACCGATTCCGGCAATACTGGCGAGAGCCGCTGCGATTGATAGGAAGAGCAGGAAAGTATCGGAAAAATCGAGATCTTCCGATCGCTTCTTGATGCTCTCAACGGTCGCGCGAAGCATCTTGCGCCAGCTCAGCCCGATGAAGAAGATCGCCGAGGCATTCCAGCCGAACAGGATGTTGCTGGCGCTGACCTCCCGCGAGGTCAGCAGTAGAAACACGATGAAACCGCCGAGCACCGAAAGGAAGAAGCTTGCATGCTTGTAGACAATCGAGACCAGCGAATTTCCGTCATCCTCGTCAGCCACCACGATACTCCTGCCTCTATGCCCTTGATATCAACATGAAAAAGGCGCGGATGCCAGCGGCACCCGCGCCTTTCATCAAAGTGCGGCTTGCGCGGCCTTACGCAGCAGCGAGCTGCAGCTCCTTGCGGACCTGACTGCGCAGCGTGCCGAGATCCTTTGCGAATGCGCGAATGCCTTCTGCGAGCTTTTCGGTCGCCATGGCATCTTCGTTCATCATCCAGCGGAAGGTCTTCTCGTCGACCGTGATCTTTGGCTCGGCCTTCTTGGTTTCCGGCGACAGCTTGCGCTCAAGCTTGCCCTGATCGTTGGACAGTTCGTCGAGCAGGTTCGGAGCGATCGTCAGGCGATCGCAACCGGCCAGCGCTTCGATTTCGCCGGTGTTGCGGAAAGAGGCGCCCATGACGACCGTCTTGATGTCATTGGCCTTGTAGTAGTTGTAGATGTCGCGGACGGACAGAACGCCCGGATCTTCCTCGGCGGTGAAATCCTTGCCGGTCGACTTCTTGTACCAGTCGAGGATACGGCCGACGAAGGGCGAGATCAGGAATACGCCGGCGTCAGCGCAGGCAATTGCCTGAGCCTTCGAGAACAGCAGCGTCAGATTGCAATCAATGCCTTCCTTCTGCAGGACTTCCGCTGCGCGAATGCCTTCCCAGGTGGAAGCGAGCTTGATGAGGATGCGGTCCTTCTCGATACCGCGCTCCTTGTAGGCCGCGATGATGCTGCGTGCCTTCTTCAGCGACGCTTCCGTATCGAAGGAGAGATCGGCATCGACTTCGGTCGAAACGCGACCGGGGACGAGCTTTACGAGGGCTGCGCCAACGGAGATCGCGAGGCGATCGGCAACGGCTGCGGCCGTAGCATCGGCATTACCGCCGAGCTTCTTGCCCCAGGCGATCGCTTCCTTCATGTCGTCGGCAAACATGTCGGTGCCGAGCGCCTTGAGAACGATGGAAGGGTTGGTCGTGCAATCAACCGGCTTCAGGCGAGCGACAGCCTGGATATCGCCGGTGTCGGCGACGACGGTTGTGATCTCGCGGAGTTGGTCAAGCTTGGATGTCATGGTCAAATTCCTTTGTGAACTTGGGCTGCGGACCGGCGCGAGTTCCGCCCGGCAAAGAGGTGATCTAAGGACAGATGGTTTGCATACAGCAGGCGAATAGTCGCGCGTCCGTCACGGGTGAGTCGTAAACGTGAGAGACACTGGCGGTGTTCCCGGGGGCGGGGCTCCCAACGCCGGAATACGACGAGCACATCGCAAGCGATGCCGCCTGCGGCTTAAAGGCCGGTCGAGACTTTCCGCATGCCCGCACATTGTCCTCCTCGGACGGACAAGAACGATGTTGTCGACCCTGACTATCGCCGCTCCGGCAACGAAAAGTCAAGGACATTTGTGCATTTCAATTGACATAAGTGTCACACCCGGCATTATCGCGGGAACAAAGCCGATGCCACAACCTTATGCTATCGATAGCAAAGATCTAGGGCGAAATCGGCGCGGGAGGAGATGTGGTCAAGCTGAAACGCGGCACGCATACTGCTTATTCCGAAGCCTCCTCGCTTCGGCTGCGGGCTGCATGGCTCTATTACAATGAAGGCCTGACCCAGAAAGATGTTGCCGAACAGCTCGGCATCAGCCGCACGACCGTCATCCGCCTACTCGACGAGGCGATGAAGCGCAGCGAAGTTCAGATATGGATCAACGACTCGATCGGCGACTGCGTGGAGCTTTCGGTCAAGCTGGAACGCGCCTATGGCCTCGATGAGGCGATCGTCGTGCCGGAACCCGCCAATTGTGACGTGAATTCACTGGCAAAGAATGTCGGTCTGGCGCTCGGCCAGTTCCTGTCGGAAGCCATTCCGGACGATTATACGATCGGCGTCGGCTGGGGCCGCACCATGACGGCCTCTCTCGCAAGCTTCCGGCCGCCACGACGCGACAATTGCAAGATCGTCTCCCTGCTCGGCGGCATCGTCGCCGTCCACCAGACAAACCCAATCGACTACACCTGGCGCCTTGCCAATCAGCTCGGAGCGGAATGTTATATGTTCCTTGCGCCGCTGCTCGTCGATTCCACCGAGACCAAGCGCAACCTCATCGAAAAATGCGGGCTCGATACGATCTATCGGCTGGCGGAAAACCTTGATCTCGCGATCGTCAGCTGCGGCGATATAGGCCCGCATTCGACGTCGCTGTCCGAGGGATGGATTTCGAAGGCCGAACTGCAGCAGCTGATTGATGCCGGCTGTGTCTGCGACACCATGTTCAACTTTCTGGACAAGGACGGCAATTCCGTCGACCACTCGATCAATCAGCGGGTGATGTCGGTGGATCTCGATACGCTGAAGGAGGCGAAACACATCGTACTGTCCTCCGGCGGCGCGCATCGTGCGGTCGCGATCCGCGCAACGATCAAGCGCATCGGCTGTAATACGTTGATCACCGACGAGAGCGCGGCAAAGGCACTGCTGGAACTCGCCGAAGCCGCCTGAACGGCTTCGGCTGATCCCAATCGCTCAGGCGTGTGCCGATTCCCAGCCAAGCATGGCCCGTTTGCGGGTCAGACCCCAATGGTAACCGGTCAATGCTCCGTTTTTCCCGAGCGCGCGGTGGCAGGGCACGACGAAGGAAATCGGATTGGCCCCGACTGCTGCACCGACCGCGCGCATGGCAGTCGGCCGGCCGATGTCCTTGGCAATATCGCTGTAGGTCACGGCTTTGCCGAAGGGGATTTTCAGAAGGCTCTGCCAGACGCTGACCTGGAAATCCGTTCCGATCAGCACGACCCGCAACGGCTGGTCCGACGTCCAACGGCCCGGCTGGAAGATACGCTCGGCATAAGGCGCCGTCGCTTGACGGTCTTCCACATATTCCGCATTCGGCCAACGGCAGGTCATATCCTCAAGGCAGGCCTTCTCATCACCGGAATCGCTGAAGGCGAGGCCTGCGAGGCCGCGGTCTGTCACCATGACGAGGGCCGTCCCGAAGGGGCAGGTGTGGAACCCGTAGCGGATCGTCAGCCCGCCGCCCTTCGCCTTCCATTCGCCCGGAGACATTGCCTCGTGTGTCACGAACAGGTCGTGCAGGCGGCTGGGACCGGAAAGACCCACCTCGATGGAGGTTTCGAGCAGCGGCATTTCTTCCTTGCGCAGCAGCCGCTTGGCGTGGTCGAGCGTCACGGCTTGCAGGAAGGCTTTCGGCGAAAGGCCGGCCCAGCGGGTAAAGGTCTTCTGGAGCTGCGTCGGCGACTGGTGCAGCCGAGCGGCAATCGCTTCCAGCGACGGCTGGTCGCGATATTCCTCGCTGATGAGTTCGATGACCTGACGGACGATATCGTAATCAGGGCCATCAGGAGTGATATCTGTGTCGAGCTTCGCGATCATGTTCATCGTCTTTCTCCTTTACAAAGGAGATAATCAAGGGCGGGCAGCCAAACCACCCGTTTCTTGCGCCCCGATTCTTACGCAATGCCTCAGATACGCTGTTTTACCGTTGCCAGCGCGCGCTTGAAAGCCTTGGCGAAGCTCTCCCGATCGTCGGGATTGAGGAAGGAGCCGACATCCGTACGTTTGCCCCCCCCGAAAATATGCATGGAGAGAATGCCGATTTCCTGATGCCGCCGCACGAGGAAGCGCGTCCAGAATGGATTGAAGTGGTGCTCGATCATACGGCCGGACGGAGAGAACTTGCGCACGGACACATCTGTGCGCGAAACCGTCACCTCTTCCCGCACCCTGCCGGATCGGTAGCTCAGCCAGAAGGCGCCGTAGAGCAGCAGGAAATCCAGCCCGAAAAAGAAGCCGATCGGCCAAGCACCGGTGACGATGAAAAACATGCCGTACACGAAGCAGATGGCGCCGGAAACACTGAGCAACACCTTGAAGCCCTTCCGGCCGAGCGAGCGGTAGGGAAAGAGTTCGGCTGCGAAAACAGGCTGATCGTTACGGCTGTCGGCGTTGCTTTCCATCATGGCCAGTGAGTATAGATTTTCCATGACGAATCCGAAACTCAAATCCGTTACCAAATCGTCGCAAAACTCGAATGTGATCGTCCGCCGCAAGCCGGCGGCGGCGGTGAAAACGGCCTATTCATTAGCCGAGCGCGAGGAGATCTTCCGCCGTTTCTCCATCCAGCGTCCGGAGCCGCGAGGTGAGCTGGAACACACCAATCCCTTCACCCTCGTCGTGGCAGTGGCACTCTCTGCGCAAGCGACAGATGCCGGCGTCAACAAGGCGACTCGCGCGCTCTTCAAGATCGCTGATACGCCGCAGAAAATGCTCGATCTTGGCGAGGAGAAGGTTCGCGAATACATCAAGACGATCGGCCTATACCGCAACAAGGCGAAGAACGTCATCGCGCTTTCGCAGATGCTGGTCGATGAATTCGGCGGCAAGGTGCCGGAGACGCGCGAGGAACTGGTTCGCCTGCCGGGCGTCGGCCGCAAGACCGCCAATGTTGTGCTCTCCATGGCCTTCGGCCAGGCGACGATGGCGGTTGACACCCATATCTTTCGCATCGCCAACCGCATCAGGCTCGCACCTGGCAAGACGCCGGACGAGGTTGAAGACCGGCTGATGAAGGTGGTGCCGAAGCAATACCTTTATCACGCCCATCACTGGCTCATCCTGCACGGCCGCTATACCTGCAAGGCCCGTCGCCCGGAATGCGAGCGCTGCGTCATCGCCGATATCTGCAAATCGCCGGAGAAGAGCAGCGATATCCCCGCACCATTGGTCGAGTTACCGCCGCAGGTGATCGGCGAGGCTGTCGAGTAAGGTAGCTATCGCCTGCTCGTAGTCCTCACGACTGCCGCCTGCTTCGATGGCGATCGCCGCGCGATCGAAAGCCGCTGACAGCATCGTCGTCAGTGGTCCGAGCAAAGCACTGGCCTGCGGCAGCAAGGCTTCGAGCCCTGTCCTCAATGTCGCCTCCGCATTCTCGGCATCGATCTGCGCAGTCGCGGGCAAGCCGATGACCGCCGGCGCCTCAAGCAGAAGCAGTCGCGTCCGCCCTTCCACTTCCATTGCATCGAAATAGGCCGCGGCGCCTTCAAGCAGTGCGTCACGCGGTTCGATTTGACGCTTTGTGCGCCGCTCGATTTCGTCGGCGACATCGGTCGCCTCCCTTTCGATCACGGCCCGAAAGAGCGCTTTCTTGTCTTCGAAGTGATGATAGAGCGCACCGCGCGTGACACCGGCCTCTACAACGATATCGGGCGTGGCCGTCTCGGCATATCCCTTCTCGACGAAAAGCCGCCGCGCGGCATCCATCAGGGCCTGCCTGGTCTGTTCGGTTCTTTCGCGATTGCTGCGGCTCATCGCTCCTCTTTACATACAATCTGCCTGTATGTTAAATACAAAAACATACAATGTGTACGTAAAATCAAAAGGAGGAAAAGGATGAAATCGACGAGCTACTATCCCGTCATCATGACGGATAACGTTGCCGGCACGGCTGCCTTCTATTGCCGCCATTTCCGTTTCCAGCCACTCTTCGAAAGCGACTGGTACGTTCATCTGCAATCGACGGAGGATGAGCATGTGACACTCGCCGTGCTCGACGGCAGCCACGAAACCATCCCGGCTGCGGGCCGCGGCAAGGTTTCCGGCCTGCTCCTGAATTTCGAGGTCGAGGACGTGGATGCCATCTATGCCGCCTGCACGGAGGCAGGCCTGCGGATCCTCCGGGAGATCCGCGACGAGGATTTCGGCCAGCGCCATTTCATCACCGCCGACCCGAATGGCGTGCTGATCGATATCATCAAGCCGATCCCGCCGAGTGCAGAATTTGCGGCGATGTATGATGCCGCAGCGCTGCCCAGCTAGACCTTGAAACCGGGATCGCGAGCCGAAACCAGCTTGTGCAGATGTACCATCATGCCTGCGGCAAAGAGCGGCGTGAGCAGATTGACAATGGGAATCGCCAGGAAAAGTGCAATCATCAGACCGCCAAGAAAGACGGTCGAACCATGCTTGGCGCGAAACAGCCGCGCCTCCGGCGGCGAACGGAAGCGCATCGCCGCGAACTCGAAGAATTCCCGCCCGAGCAGATAGCCGTTCACGAGGAAGAAGGCCACGAGATTGACGCCGGGAATGAAGAGCAGGAAGAGCGCGATAATATTGCCGATGATCACGACGCCGAGGAATTTGATCGAGCTCGCCATCGCAGGGCCGAGCGGCATGGCCTTGCCCAGCGCATCCTGTGGATAGTCCCTTTTTTCGATCACCTCGGCGACATCGTCGAGAAAGAGGCCGGCAATCAGCGCCGTAACCGGCGAGAGCAGCAGCGCCAGCCCGAGCGCAAGGCCGATCCCGGCGGCGACAAGGAAAACGAAGCTGAGCCAACCGGCCCAGTCAGGCATCTCGGGAAAGAACCCGACCACCCAGGGAAATACAAAACTGATGAACAGGCCGCGCAGCGCAAACCACAAGCCAATCAACACCAGCACCGTCAGTCCGAGAACCTTCCAGAAAGCCGACCGGGTCTCCGGCGCAAACAGGTTGGCAAGCGAAAGGCGAGCGGCGTCAAGGATCATTCTCTGGCGTCTCCGTTACGCAGCGTGATGTAGGGAGCCGGCGTCCTCCCGGCAAGTCAGTTGAAAATTACATGCTTGAATAGAAAACTTGTCGAAAATTACATGCTAATATATAGTTCTCAATGTTGGAAATACGTGTGGGCCTAAGAAGAGCTTCCGGACAATATTAAGAAACAAGGATTCGGCTCTGCATGAATCCACGGAAGGCCTCTGAGGAAATGGGGGAGGCTGCGACGTGGAAGATTTTGTAGAGAAACTTAGGCAATACGCGAAATCCGGCACGCCCGCCGAACGACGAATCGCGAAATATTTCACCGAACATTTGAACGACCTGCCGTTCGAAACCGCTGCGTCGGTTGCCGACCGGCTTGATCTTTCGCCGATGACGGTCGGCCGTTTCCTGCGAGCGCTCGGCTACCAGGGCCTGGACAGCGTCAAGGTGGAGATCCGCGAGACGGCAACGACCTCACCCGTCCAGTTCCAGAGCGCGATGACGGAGCTGCAGACGGATGCGTCGGAAGGCAAGCCGCTCGCCGTTCTCGTGGCGGAGCAGATACAAGCGCTGCATCACATCTATCATCTGACCGCACAGCCGCATTGGAGTGAAGCCGTCGCGATGATCGGCGCCTCCAGAGAGGTTTTCGTCGCCACCCATGCCAGACTCGCCGGCTTCTCCAATCATTTCTGCCAGCGACTGACCCTGGCCCGCGACAGCGTGCGTGCGATCGACGGCGCGGGTAACCGCTTCGCGGAGCTTTTCGCCCGTTCCTTCGTCGAGGACGCCGTGCTCGTCATCATCGATTGTCGGCGCTTCGCCAGGTCACGGCTGCTTGCGCGCACTGCCCGGCGTTACGGCTACAAGGTGATCCTGATTTCCGCGCAGCATGCGGACTGGCTGCCCGAACAGTCAAACGTCGTCCTGCCTTTGCCGCCTGCCCGCGCGCCCGACATGGATAACCTGCCGCCGCTGATCGCCTTGCTCGATTGTCTGTCCGAGGCGGTCATTTTGGGCGCCGGCGAAGAGGCAAGCCAACGCCGCCGACGCATGGTGGAATTTGCAACTATCCTCGGCGAAACGGCAAATCGCTAAACTATTCCACCGCTTCCAGTTCCGCCCGATGGCGATACATGGCAAGAAATCGGCGATAGTCGTGATCGTAAAGCGCCTGCTTGCTCCTGTCGGGAAGCCGCACAGAGCCGCCAGGATACATCGCCTTGCCAGCCGTCGCCAAATCCTTGTGTAAGCCGCACGCAACCGATGAGGCGATCGCGGTGCCGAGCAGTACCGCCTCGTTCATGTCAGGTACGATGACCTTGCAGCCCGTCACATCCGAATAGAGCTCCATCAGAACGGGGTTCTTCACATGCCCGCCGGCCACATGCAGCGTATCCGGCACGTAGCCGTGATCTCTCATCTTTTCGAGGATGTGGCGGATGCCAAGCGCAATTCCGACCGCGGTCCGCCAATAGAGCGCACAGAGCCCGTCGAAGGAGGTATCGAGCGTCAGCCCGCTGATGACGCCGACAGCATGCGGATCGGCCAGTGGCGACCGATTGCCGTGAAAATCCGGGAGAATGAAGATCCGTGCACCGAGCGTGTCACCCTCTTCTGTTCTGAGTTCGGCGATGCGGGCGACGATCCTCTGGTGCAGCGCCGCAGTCGGTTCACCACCCGCCGCGTGCATGCGCACGATATGATCGAGCAGCGCACCGGCGGCCGATTGGCCAGCCTCGACGAGCCACGATTGCGGAAAAACCGCCTCGTAATAGGGCCCCCACATTCCCTCGCTCGGCTTCCGCTCAAGGGAAAAGGCGACGATGCAGCTCGATGTCCCTGCAATCAGCGCAAGCTGCTGCTCGAGCTTTGCCGGATCGCCGGCATAGCCGCTGAGTGTGCCGAGCGCGCCGGCATAGGCATCGATCATCCCGGACGAAACATGGCAATCGGTGGTCAGGCCCAACGCTTCGGCAGCCCGCGGCGTCAGCTTGCCGATGCTCTCCCCAACGGCCACTGTCTCCTCAGGCAGCCTGCCGCGCAGCAATAAATCCTCAAGACCGATCTGCTGCAGGAAATCCTGCTGCCAGCCCCTTTCCTTATGAGCTAGGTAATTCCATTTGGCCGTCAGCGTGCAGCGGGATCGGACAGCCGAGCCGGTTGCCTTCCAGGTCAGGAAATCGGCAAGGTCGAAGAAGTATCCGGCTTTCTCCCAGGTCGCCGGCAGTTTCTTCTTCAGCCAGATCAGCTTCGGCATTTCCATTTCCGGCGACATGACATTGCCGGAATGTTCCAGCACTTCATGCTTCGTCGCCGTACAGAAATCGGCTTCCTTCAGGGCCCGATGATCGAGCCACACGATCGTATCGAACCGCGTCTCACCGCCGGTGGAAACGCTGATCTGCCTGCCTTCGGTATCGCGCACCACAAGCGAACAGGTGGCGTCGAAACCGATCGCGCCGATTGCGGCAGCCCCAATGCCTGACTGGTCCATAGCTGTACGCACGGCAGTGCAAACGGCCGACCAGATATCCTCGGAATCATGTTCGGCATGGTTCTCGCGCGGCCGGTTCATGACGATCGGATGCTCAGCCTTGGCAAGCAGGCGGCCATGCGTATCGAAGACACCGGCGCGTGCGCTGCTCGTGCCGACATCCACCGCAACCACATGATCACGCATCAATGCTGAGTCCCGTCCAGCTTTTGTTTGCGGACAAGGTGTATCAATTCCGGCATGGCGTCAAACACGACTTCCGGTGAAAGACGGTCGAGTTCCTCACGGTAGCCGGCAAAGTTTGCGTGCGAGCCGCCGGTAAAGGCAAAGACCGTCATGCCCGCCGCCTTGGCTGCAGCAATACCCGCCGGACTGTCCTCGATGACGATGCAGTCACGGGGTTCCACATGCATCTGGTCGGCCGCATAAAGGAAGAGATCAGGCGCCGGCTTGCCGCGCTTGACCATGGTGGCGCTGAAGATGTTCGGCAGCTTCGGAAGCAGTCCGGTGACAGAGAGTGACAGTTTGATCCGCTCGACCTGGCTGGACGATGCAACACAGCAAGGAACGCCAAGCGCATCGATCGTATCGCCAATGCCCGGCATGGCCTTCAGCTCAGTGCGGAAACGGGCATAGAGATTGGTGCGGATGCTTTCCAGGAATTCCTCGTTGGCATGCACGTTGAATTCCGTCTCCAATATGGAGATGAGGGTTGCGAGGCTCTTGCCGAGGAAGCGTTCATAGGCCTCGTCCTCGGTAATCGCCACGCCGAGATCGGCCATCGCCTTGATGAGAACGCTGATCGAAATCGGTTCGCTGTCGACGAGCACGCCGTCGCAATCGAAAATGACCAGCCGTGGTTCAGCATCAGCCATGGAAGACCCAACCTGAGTTCAGTTCGGACGCAACCGTCCTGCTTTGTCCGCAAGGCCGGGATGGCGGCAGAAACGTCGCCACCGTGATTCTTTACACTGCGAGCTTGCCGTCGAGATAGAGCTGCAACGTTTCCTTCGTGCCCTTTTCCCACAAGGTTTTCAGCGCGTGGGTGAAACGTTTGCGGAAAAGATCTGATTTCGCCACGTCGCCGAAAATATCGTCGAAGACGAGGAAGGCTGCCGGATCGTCCTTTGCCTTCACCGCCGCCTCATGCAGACGGTCGGCACTGGCATCGTTGAAGACGATCTCCTTGCCGCTGTCGCTCTTGCCGAAGAAGTAGCGGCACCATAGCGCCGAGACGAGCGCGAGGCCGACGACATCTCTGCCCTGGCGCAGATTGTCGAGCGTCGAGGGCAGGATGAATTTCGGCTGGCGGTTGGAACCGTCCTGCGCCAGGCGCGGGATCGTGTCGGCGATTTTCGGGTTGAGGAAGCGGCGCTCGATCAGCTTGAAATAATCGGCGAGCGACGTATCCGGCACCGGCGGCACGATCGGGATGATTTCCTCGTTCTCGAGCTTGGCGAGGAAGGCGCGGATCAAATCATTCTCCATCGCCTCATGCACGAAATGAATATCCATCAGCGCCGCCGGATAGGCGATCGTCGCATGGCCGCCATTGAGGATTCGGATCTTCATATGCTCATAGGGCGTGACATCGGGCACGAAGGTAACCCCGACCTTCTCAAGCGCCGGGCGGCCCATCGGGAACTTGTCTTCCAGCACCCACTGCTTGAACTCTTCGCAATAGACCGGCCAGTTGTCCTCGATATCGAAATTCTCCTTGAGGAAATCGATCTCGCGCTGGCTGGTTGCCGGCGTGATGCGGTCCACCATGCCGTTCGGGAAAGAGACATTGGTCTTGATCCAGTCGGCAAAAGCCGGATCAGAGAGCTTCGCCGTGCCGACGACGGCATTCGCAGTGACGACGCCATTATGGGGAATGTTGTCGCAGGACATGACGGTGAAGGGCGCGATGCCCTTGTCTTTACGCGCCTTCAGGCCGGCAACGATCAGGCCGAAGACCGTCTTCGGTATCGCCGGGTTCTGTCCGTCGGCGGCAATCGCCGGATGCGCCGGATTGAACTTGCCCGAGGCATCGATGAAGTAACCGCCTTCGGTGATCGTCATTGAGACGATCCGGATCTCACGATCGGCAAGCTTGGCGATGACAACAGCGGGTTCACCGACCGGCAGAATATCGATCATCGGCCCAGTCACCCGCGCCGCCGTCTTGTTGTTGTCCTGCTCGACGACGGTCGTCAGGAAATCCTGCGCCGCGAGCTTGTCACGCATGGCCGCATCCGAAGGCAGCACACCGGCGCCGATGATTGCCCAATCGTGGTCACTGCCGGCGTTGAAGAGGTCGTCGAGATAGATCGCCTGGTGGGCACGATGAAAATTGCCGACGCCGAAGTGCACGATGCCGGCTTTCAGCGACGCCCGGTCATAGGCCGGAATGGCTGCAGTCTTTGCTGCCTCGGCGAGCGTTGCCAGCGATAATTTGCACGTCATGTTTCAGTCCTCTTGAAGGTCTTGCGAAAGGGCTTTCGTCCTCCCGGTAGCGCGGCCGGACGAGAGCGCCCGGTCCGCATGTCTGCCCCCAGCCGCGGCCGCCTCAGATGGCGAGGCCGCTCTCGTTGAATTTATGAATGCGCGTCTTGTCCGGCGTCAGGTAGACCGTGTCGCCGGCCTTGGAAGCAAAATCGCCGTTGCTGCGCGCCGTCACCATCCCGATACCCTCGACATCGACATGCAGGAACGTGTCGGAGCCGAGATGTTCGGCCACCATGACCCTGCCCTTCCAGTCGCCACTTTCGGTCGACAGCAGCACATGTTCGGGACGGATGCCGATCGTGTGCGCATTGAGCTGCGCAGCATTCTGCCCCTTGATGAAATTCATCTTGGGCGAGCCGATAAAGCCTGCAACGAAGAGGTTTCGCGGGCTGCGGTATAGCTCCAGCGGCGAACCGACCTGCTCGATATTGCCCCTGTTGAGCACCACGATCTTGTCGGCCATAGTCATGGCTTCCACCTGATCGTGGGTGACGTAGACCATCGTCGTCTTGAGTTGCTGGTGCAGCTCGCTGATTTCAATGCGCATGTTGACGCGCAGCGCCGCATCGAGGTTCGACAGCGGCTCGTCGAAGAGGAAGGCCGAAGGCTGGCGCACGATAGCGCGGCCGATGGCGACACGCTGACGCTGGCCGCCCGAAAGCTGGCGCGGCTTGCGATCCAGATAGTCGCCGAGATTCAACACGCGGGCGGCATCGTCCACCTTGCGGTCGATCTCTGTCTTGTCCATGCCCGCCATCTTCAGCGGGAAGGCGATGTTGTTGCGCACGCTCATATGCGGGTAGAGCGCATAGGACTGGAACACCATCGCCAGACCCCGCTCGGATGGCGCCTTCTCGGTCGCATCCTTGCCGTCGATGACGATCTTGCCGCCGGAGACATCTTCGAGGCCGGCGATCAGGCGCAGTAGGGTGGACTTCCCGCAGCCCGACGGGCCGACGAAGACAACGAACTCGCCGTCCCTGATATCGAGATCGATCGAAGGGATGACCTTGGCCTCGCCGAAGACCTTCGAAACCTTTTGAAGGGTAATGCTGCCCATGTTTCTCTCCCTATGATCTTATTTCACCGCGCCGAAAGTCAGGCCGCGGACAAGTTGTTTCTGGCTGAACCAGCCGAGGATGAGGATCGGCGCAATCGCCATGGTCGAAGCCGCCGAAAGCTTGGCATAGAACAGACCTTCCGGGCTCGAATAGGAGGCGATGAAGGCCGTGAGCGGTGCCGCCTTGGAGGCCGTGAGGTTAAGCGTCCAGAACGCTTCGTTCCAGGCAAGGATAATGTTGAGCAGCAGCGTCGAGGCAATGCCCGGCACCGCCATCGGCGTCAGCACGTAGATGATTTCCTTGGCGAGCGAGGCGCCGTCCATGCGGGCGGCTTCCAGGATTTCTCCGGGGATTTCCTTGAAGTAGGTGTAGAGCATCCAGACGATGATCGGCAGGTTGATCAGCGTCAGAACGATCACCAGACCGGTGCGCGTATCGAGCAGGCCCGAATTGCGGAACATGAGGTAGATCGGGATGAGCGCGCCGACGGGCGGCATCATCTTTGTCGACAGCATCCACATCAGCACATCCTTCGTCCGCTTGGTCGGCGCAAAGGCCATGGCCCAGGCGGCCGGAATGGCGATGATGAGACCGATCAGCGTCGAGCCGAAGGAGATCACCACGGAATTCATGAAGTGGCTGAGATAGTTTGAGCGGCTCTGCACCTCCGCATAGTTCTCCGTCGTCCAGTGGAAGAACAGGAACTGCGGCGGCGAGGCGATGGCATCCGCCTCCGTCTTGAAGCTCGTCAGGAACGTCCAGAGGATCGGGAAGAAGATCAGGATGCCGAGTGCCCAGGCGATCGCGGTCATGATGACCTTGCGTTGGGTAGTAACCTTCCTAGCCATCTTAAGCCTCCAGATTCTTGCCGACGAGGCGGACGAGGAAGATCGCGACGATATTGGCGAGCACGACGGCAACGATGCCGCCTGCGGATGCCCCGCCGATATCGAACTGCAGCAGCGCCTGGACATAGACGAGATAGGTGAGGTTCGTGCTCTGCGTGCCCGGACCGCCATTGGTGGTAACCAGGATTTCGGCAAAGACCGACAGCAGGAAGATCGTCTGGATTAGGATGACCACGGTGATCGCGCGGGCCATGTGCGGCAGGATGATGTAGATGAACTTCGAGATCGGGCCGGCGCCGTCCATTTCGGCGGCTTCCTTCTGCTCTTCGTCAAGCGACTGCAGCGCGGTGAGCAGGATGAGCGTGGCGAAGGGAAGCCACTGCCAGGCGACGATCAGGATGATGGAGAACAGCGGTACGCTGGCCAGCCAGTCGATTGGCTGCAGGCCGACAGCCTTCGCCATATAGGCGAAGAGGCCGTTGACCGGGTTCATGAACATGTTTTTCCAGACAAGGGCCGCCACCGTCGGCATGACGAAAAAGGGCGCGATGACCAGGATGCGCACGATGCCTTGGCCATACATCGGCTGATCGAGCAGCAATGCGAAGAGAATGCCGCCGACCACGGTGATAACGAGCACGCCCGCAACCAGAACCAGCGTGTTGATGAGCGCGGCAAAGAAGGCCGGGTCGGTGAGGAAGTATTGGTAGTTTAAGAGACCGACGAAATTCTCCATGCCCGGGCTGAGCAGATTGTAGTTCAGCAGGGAGAAGTAAATCGTCATCGCCAGCGGGACGATCATCCACGCGAAGAGCAGCACCACGGAAGGTGCTATCATCAGGCGTGCTGCGGAGCGAGTGTGGAACGTTGCCATAGCAATCACCGGTCTGATCTGAAGCGGAAATGGCTGCGAAACAGCTTTGAAAAAAGCGGCCGCCGATGCAGTTCGGGCAATCGGCGGCCCAGAGGTGCGGAATGTCAAGCATTCCGTACGTCTCAGGAGGTTTTTACTTGATGTAACCCGCCTTGGTCATTTCGCGGGTGGTCAGCTGCTGCGCGCTCTGCAGGGCCTGGTCGACCGAGATCTGGCCGGCAAGAGCTGCGGAGAACTGCTGGCCGACAGCCGTGCCGATACCCTGGAATTCCGGGATCGCCACGAACTGGACGCCGACATAGGGAACCGGCTTCACAGTCGGCTTGGTCGGATCGGCGGAGTTGATGCTGTCGAGCGTCATCTTCGCAAAGGGAGCAGCCTTCTGGTAGTCGGCATTCGCATAGAGCGAGCTGCGGGTACCGGGAGGTGCGTTCAGCCAGCCTTCCTTCTCAGCAACGAGGTTGGTGTAGTCCTTGCTCGTTGCCCAGGCGATGAACTTCTCGGCGGCTTCAGACTTCTGAGAGCCTGCCGGGATGGCGAGGTTCCAGGCCCAGAGCCAGTTGCCGCGCTTGCCGAGGCCCTTGTCCGGAGCCAGCGCAAAGCCGACCTTGTCGGCGACCTGCGACTGCTTCGGATCGGCTACGAAGGAGGCAGCAACCGTTGCGTCGATCCACATGCCGCACTTGCCGGTCTGGAAGAGCGCCAGATTTTCGTTGAAGCCGTTGGAAGAAGCACCGGGAGGGCCGGCTTCCTTCATCAGGTTGACGTAGAAGGTCAGCGTGTCCTTCCACTCGGGCTGATCGAACTGCGGCTTCCACTGTTCATCGAACCAGCGGGCGCCGAAGGAGTTCGACATAGCCGTCAGGAAGGCCATGTTTTCGCCCCAGCCGGCCTTGCCGCGCAGGCAGATGCCGTAGATTTCCTTGTCCTTGTTGGTGACCTTCTTTGCAGCATCTGCAATGAAATCCCAGGTCGGCGCATCGGGCATCTTCAGGCCGGCAGCGTCGAACAGGTCCTTGCGGTACATGACCATGGAGCTTTCGCCGTAGAACGGAGCTGCATAGAGCTTGCCGTCCTGGCTGATGCCGCTGCGGATGGCCGGCAGCAGGTCATTCACGTCGTAGCTGTCGCCGAGGTTGTCGAGCGGCAGAAGCCAGCCCTGCTTTGCCCAGATCGGAACTTCATAGGTGCCGATCGTCAGGACGTCGTACTGGCCGCCCTTGGTCGCGATGTCGGTCGTGACCTTCTGGCGCAGAACGTTTTCTTCGAGGGTTACCCATTCAAGGTCGATGCCGGGATTCTTCGCCTTGAAGTCATCCGTCAGCTTCTGCATCCGGATCATGTCGCCGTTGTTCACGGTCGCGATTGTCAGCGTCTCGGCCGAAGCCATGCCGGCAAACGCCATTGCTGAGCAAGCGCCCAGCAGGAAAGTTCTCAATGTCATATCTTCCTCCCAGAAGATGAGTGTGAGCATTCGCTTTGCTCATGGGCAATTACTCATCAGCGGGCAGATTTTGTCAATCGGCAATCGTTGCTGCGACGCCGAACAAAACATCTATCTCATTGATTTAAAGGGAATATATTTTTGCTCAACTACTGAGCAAAAACTCAGCCGTCTCTTCGTCGGTAATCAAACCGTTCACCTGATGGCCTGTGATGGCAGCTCTGATCGCCTTGAACTTGCGCTTGCCCTTGGCAATTCCGATGACCGTGGACGAATCGCGCGGCGGGATGGGAGCAGAAGCAACACGCTCGTTGATCGGGTTGTCGAGCAGCCTGCCGTCCACGTCGAAAATCCAGCCGCAGATCTCACCCACGGCGCCGTCGCGCATCAGTTCCATCATCTCGTCTTTTTCAAGGAAACCATCGACGCAGAGCGGGCCATCGATGCCGAGTTCGCCGATACCGACGAAGGTCACATCCGCCTGCGCGCTGATCGCCAGCGTCGAGCGCACGAGTTGCTGACCGTGCAGAAGCTCCCGCTCCTCCGCCGAGGTGACGAGAACCGGCAGCGGCATCGGATAGTGCCGCGCCTTGACGGCATCGGCCATGCTGAAGATGACGTTGTAATAGGCGGCCGAACCATCCGGCGCGATATTGCCGGTCAGCGAGACGATACGGTGATTGGGACATTCGATCGCCGGCAGCTGGTCGACAGCCGCTTTCAGCGTTCGTCCGGTGCCGACGGCAAGCACGATCGGATCGGGGCGCTTCAGCCAGCGCTCGATTTCGGAAGCAGCCGCTTCGGCAATGCCAACCGTCGTCGACGATGAGCCGGGATCGCTCGGAACGATCTCGACATGCCGCAGACCGAATTTCTTGCGCAGCTGGTTGCCGAGCTCAAGGCAGGCGGCAATCGGATGGTCGAGCCGCACCTTGATCAGCCGCTCGGCCACGGCAAGCGAAACGAGCCGCTGCGCCGACTGGCGCGAAATACCCATCGAGGATGCGATTTCATCCTGTGTGCGGCCGGCGACATAATAAAGCCAGCCGGCGCGCGCCGCATCGTCCAGCCGTCCGGAAGTCTCCGCTCTTTTTACCATCTATCGCCGCCGATTAATTTCTTTGAGTCTATCTGGCGCCAGATCAAAACAAAAATCGGGCAAATGTCGAGGGCGTTGAAAAAATGAGCAGTCGCTTCCTTATCCAAACCACTGCATGACGATGTAGATGGCCGCCTTGACGAGACCGTAGATCACGCCGCCGGCAACGATGAGCGAGACTGCCGTCATGGCAAAGCCGAGAAGCGAGAACAGCCCGTCTCGGCCAAGAATGGCAAAGGCGAAGAGCGAAATCGCAATCGCCGGCAGGATATTGCCGAGCGGCACCGGCAGCACGAGAACGATCGCCAGCACCAGACAGCAGAAGCCAGCCAGATATTCCGCCGGCGGCTCGACGAAAATGCTCAATCGTGGCTGCAGCATGCGCTCCGCCCAGGCAAGCCAGGGATGAATGCGTCCGACGATCGTCTCGAAATCCTCCCGCAGCATGGAGCGCGCCGCAATCGCCTTCGGCAGCCACGGCTTCAGGCCGAAGGTAAGCTGTGCGGCAAGGAAGATCAGCGGTGCTCCGAGCAGCGACGAGGTGCCGGGCGGCGTCGGAAAGGCGTTCGGCAGCGCAAAGATCAGCATCAGCGCGCCGATCGCCCGGTCGCCCATCGTCTGGAACAGGTCGCCGATCGACACGCGTTCGCGGCTTCGATCCGCCGCCATCTGTCGCAGGATGGAAGACAGGCGCTTGCCTTTCGGACGCGGCCTGCGGGCGGTGGTTCTGTGAGTTTCGGTATTTTCGATTGTCATGGATCCGGCGTCGGAAGGGTGAATGATAGGAAGCTTGCCCATGCAATATGCCAATAGCATGACCTTGGCGGATCAAATTATCAGCTCATAACGATCAGGCTTTGTTCATTTATCGAATAATCCTTGTAATTCGCCGCCAAGAGTGCGAGCAGACGCCAAGCACAGACAATTGGCAGACATCAGATGATTATTTCATTCGATATCGGAGGCTCCGCCATCAAGGGCGGGATTGCGCGTTCGGAATCCGACATCGTACCGCTTGGCCGCCGCCCGACTCCCAAGGATGACTTCCCGGCTTTCGTCGAGACGCTGAAGAACATCATCGCCGAGACCGGCGAACAGCCCTTGCGCATTGCTCTCTCGATTGCCGGTGTCGTCGACCCGGACACGCAGCGCCTCATCGTCGCCAATATCCCCTGCATCCACGACCGCAACCTCGCCGCCGACCTGGAGGATGAACTCGGCCTGCCTGTGCTGATCGCCAATGATGCCGATTGTTTCGCCATGGCGGAAGCCGAACTCGGCGCCGGTCGCGGCCATCGTATCGTTTTCGGCGCCATCCTCGGCACCGGCGTCGGCGGCGGCGTCGTCTCAGATGGTCGCCTCATCAATGCGTCGGGCGGCTTTGCCGGCGAGTGGGGCCATGGCCCGATCATCGCATCGCAGGCCGGCACTCCGCCAGTTGCCATCCCCGCCTATGCCTGCGGCTGCGGCCAGAAGGGCTGTGTCGATACCGTCGGCGGCGCGCGTGGTCTGGAACGCCTGCACAAGACGCTGCACGATCTCGACTTCTCCAGCGAGGAAATCATCGCCAACTGGCGCAATGGCGAGGAAAAGGCCAATCGCACGATCGACGTCTATGTCGATCTCGTCGCCTCGCCACTAGCACTCGCCATCAACATCACAGGCGCAACCATCGTGCCCGTCGGCGGCGGTCTTTCGAATGTGGAGCCGCTTCTGGCGGAGCTGGATCAGGCGGTGCGCGCTCGTATCCTGCGGAAATTCGATCGCCCGCTGGTCGTGCGCAGTGAATGCCGTATCGAACCGGGCCTGATCGGCGCGGCCCTTCTGGGCCTCAAGGCTGAAGCTGCATAGTGAAATTCCAATAAAACGGTGCGGCGCTTTGCTGGATCGCGTAGAAACAGAGTTCTAAAGCGTCGGCCACATCCGGACGATCGCGGCAAAGCGCAGCCAGTCCTTCCGCAGACAGGGAGTCCAGGCCGCTTCGGCGATGGCCGGCAGCCGCGGGAAGACCAGCCTGTTGAAATAGGCCCGCGAGACGAAATTCTCGCCCCAGATACAGGCCTGGATACCGCGCATCCGCTCTCTCAGCTCCTCCGGCAATTCGCCTTCGGCTTCGTAAGCATAGGTCTTTTCCGGTGGCGTGAAGCCGGCCCAGCTGGCACCCGGCTCTCCCCAGTCTTCTGCCTGCGCCATGTCGAGATAGTAGGCCTGACCCGGCGTCATGACGATATCATAACCCTCACGTGCCAGCTCGATGCCGACGTCAGGTTTTTCCCAGGCCATCAGCAGCGTGCCCACGCGATCGACGCCGCCGCCCTGAGAAACCTCGTTCCAGCCGGCAAGCTTCTTGCCGCGCTTGGCAAGCATCGCCTTGATCCGTCGGAGGAAATAGGATTGCAGTTCAGCCGTACCCGCAAGCTTCTCACGCTCCATCAACGTTCTGCAAAGCGGCGAGGCAAGCCAGGAGCCATGTGGCACCTCGTCGCCGCCGATATGAATATATTCGGACGGAAAGAGCGGAAGCATTTCGTCGAACACCTTGCCGAGGAACTCATAGGTGAATTCAACCGCTGGATTGAGCGAATTATTGGGATATCCCTGCACCGACCGGTAGCCGTCCGGTGCCTCCTGTCCATCGACGAGCTGCGGTAGGGAGAGGAGTGCGGCGGAGCTGTGACCGGGTATATCGATCTCCGGCACGACTTCGACACGCAGCATGCCTGCATGAGCAACGATCCCTTTGACATCATCCTGGCTGTAAAATCCTGAACGTGGCTCCGCGCCATCGCCGAGCTGCGGCAATAGAACTTCGTCAGGCCCGCGCTTCGCACCGATCTCCGTAAGCTCGGGATAGGCCTTGATCTCCAACCGCCAGGCTTCATCGTCGGTCAGATGCCAGTGAAAAATATTGAGCTTGTTCCAGGCGAGGATATCGATCAGCCGCTTGATATCAGGGACCGGATAAAACTGCCTGCTGACATCGAGATGACAGCCGCGCCATACGTAGCGGGGTTGATCGGCGATAGTGCCGAAGACCGGAAACTGGAAGGTTTCCGGATCATGGCGCGCCCCATGCAGCATTTGCACAAGACTGATCAACCCGTAAAGCAACCCGGCCGCATCATCGGTACCAAGAATGATCTCCTGTGCCGTGAAACGTAGCTCATAGGCCGCCTCCATGATCGAGGATTCCCCCCTGAAGCGGATCTGTCGGCCCCCCTGAACCGGCTGCAGCGTGAAAGGCACGTTGTCCGCCGGAAAGAGCCGCTGGTAGAGGGCGAGCACCTTCTCCACGGCCCTGATATTCTTGGCACTCGAGCCGGCTGCCGGATAAAGTGCGACGGGCGGCACATCGCCCGGCCGCAGCGACAGGTGCAAGGGCCAGGGCAGCAACGAATATGGCTCAGTCACCTCACCCTTCGGCAGAAGCTCCGGCAATTCGCCGCGCTCCGCACCATCGAGCATCAGATCGCCAAAGCTGACGGGCACGTGCCGGCCATCGGCTAGCGTGAGGTAGGCGGATTTGATGCCCGACGTGACATGTTTCGGGCCGTTCGTCAGGCCTTCCACCGTAAACTGCCAGCTGCCACCTGGCTTGATGGTGAGCCCCTCGGGCGGAGAATACTCATGAAAATTCGCCACGCGCCGCTTCAGTGTCGCACCCTCGGCGACATGCTTGTCCGCCAGGCGGGTTAACGACGTGTAGGCAAGCGTAAAGCCGGACAGCGGCTTGGCGGACAGATTGAATAGCGTGAAGGTGAAACGCCCAAAGCTTCCTTCGACCGGACTCCAGCTCGCTTCCAGACGGTAATCGGCCACGGTCATACCTCCCTCCAGCTTATATAGAGCGATCTTTACTCCCGTTTAGCGCCACCGTCTTCTCGGCCGCTGGAAAATATCAGGCTGTACCGGCTACCTGCCGAACCCTATGGGCCGAAACAAAAATGGCGCGGCCTCGACCGCGCCATTGCCTCATTCGGCTGCCAATGCCGGCGGATGATGGATATCCCCATCCGCCTCTTCCTGGTTGGCATTGGCATGTTCGTTATTCCTGGCCTTCGGCTCACGACCGAAGAACAGGGCATAGCCGGCCGGCAGCACGAGGATGGTCAGCACGGTGGCGACCAGGATGCCGCCCATCATGGCGTAGGCAAGCGGACCCCAGAAGACGCCGCGCGAGATCGGAATCAGCGCAAGCACGGCCGTCAGCGCCGTCAGCGTGATCGGCCGGAAGCGGTTCACGGCCGCGCTGATGATCGCCTCCTGCCTGTGCATGCCCGCCTTGATATTCTGGTCGATCTGGTCGACGAGGATGATCGAGTTGCGGATGATGATGCCGAGCAGCGCGATGACGCCGAGGATCGCCACGAAGCCGAAGGGTGCGCCGCTGATCAGCAGGGCCGAGGCCGCGCCGATGATGCCGAGCGGACCGGTGGCGAAGACCAGCATCGCCTTGCCGAAGTGCTGCAACTGGGCCATCAGCAGGATCATGATGACGACGAGCATGATCGGCGCCTTGGCGGCGATCGAGGCCTGGCTTTCGGCCGAGTCCTCGGCACCGCCCTGGATCTCGATCTTGTAACCGGCAGGCAGGCTGTCGCGCAGGTCCTGCATGTCGTTATAGAGCTTGGTCACCACGTCGTTCGACTGGACATTGTCGGGCAGGGTTGCACGCACCGATATCGTCGGCAGGCGATCGCGCCGCCATTCGAGACCCTGTTCAACGACAGGCACGACCTTGGCGATCTGTGAGACCGGGACGAACCCACCGAAATCCGTCGGCACATAGACCGAGTTGACGGCCGAGAGCAGCGAACGGTTCGCGTCCGGCTCGCGGGCGACGATCGAGACCGTCTCCTCGCCATCGCGGAAGTCGTCGAGCGGCGCGCCGGACATGGCGGTCTGCAGCATCTGGCGAACGCGCTGCGAGGTGACGCCGAGTGCGCGGGCACGGTCCTGGTCGATGACCAGCTTCATCGCCGGCACCGGTTCCAGCCAGTCGTCATGAACGGCACCGAGTATCGGATCCCTGGTGAAGCGCTCCTTCACCTGATCGGCAATCCTGCGCACTTCGGCACGATCCGGACCCATCACGCGCATCTGCACCGGCCAGCCCGTCGGCGGGCCGAGGAAGAGACGATCGACCTTGCCGCGGATGTCGGGGAAATCTTCCGCGAGGATCGTCCTGAGCTTGGTGATCAGCCGTTCGCGGGCCGGCTCGTCATTGGCCATGATCAGGAGCTGGGCATAGTTCGGGTTGCGAAGCTGCTGGTCGAGCGGCAGGAAGAAGCGCGGCGCACCTTCGCCAATATAGGTGGCGATAAACTTCTTGTCGGGATCGTCCATCATCTTGGCTTCCAGCGCCTTGGCTTCGACTTCCACCTGCTTGATGCTGGTGCCCTCGGGCAGCCAGAGATCGACGAGGATTTCCGGACGCGAGGACTGCGGGAAGAAGTTCTGCGGAATGAACTGGAAGCTCCATAGGCTGGTGACGAAAGTGGCAAGCGTCAGCGCAAGTACGATGACGCGATGGCGGACCGCCCAACCGACTGTACGACGCAGGCCGCGATAGAAGCGGGTGTCGAACACGTCATGATGCTCGCCGGCATGCTTGCGCTGTTTGAGGATCATGTAGCCGAGCCATGGCGTAAAATAGACCGCCACGAACCAGGAGGTCACCAGCGCAATGCCGACGACATAGAAGAGCGAGCGCACATATTCGCCGGCCGTCGATGCCGCAAAGCCGACGGGAATGAAGCCGGCCGTGGTGATCAACGTACCCGTCAGCATCGGGAAGGCGGTCGAGGAATAGGCGAAGCTCGCCGCATCGATCTTGACGAGACCCTCCTCGAGCTTTCGCTCCATCAGTTCCACGACGATCATCGCATCGTCGACCAGCAGGCCGAGTGCGATGATCAGCGCGCCGAGCGAAATGCGCTGCAGGTCGATACCGAGTTCGTACATGATGGCAAAGGTCGCAGCCAATACCAGCGGAATGGCGATGGCGATTACCAGACCCGAGCGCCAGCCGATCGACAGGAACGAGACGATGAGCACGATGGCGAGAGCTTCGCCGAGCGCATGCATGAATTCGCTGACCGCATCGGTCACGACGTCAGGCTGGTTGGAAATCTGGTCGACAGAGACGCCATAAGGCAGCGAGTCCTCGAAGCGCTTGTAGGTCGCGTCGACGTCCTTGCCGACGTCAGTGACCTTGAAGCCCTTGGCCATGACGACGCCGACCTGCACGCTGTCGTGACCATTATAGCGGTACTTGCGCTGGTAGGGATCTTCGAGGCCGGACGTGACGGTGGCGATATCGCCGAGGCGTGTCACCTGATTGCCGGAGCGCAGCCGCAGTTCGCGGATATCTTCCACCTTGTGGACATTGCCTTCGACCGAGATGCGCACCGAACGCAGACCGGTATCGACACTGCCCGCAGGATCGACGGCGTTCTGGCCCTTGATGGCATTCTGCAGGTCGAGGATCGTCAGACCGCGCTCGGCGAGCGCCTTGGAGGAGACGTCGATATAGATCTTCTCCGGCTGGTCGCCGATGATGACCGCCTTTTCGACACCCGGCGTTGTCAGCAGCATGTCACGCGCCTGGATCGCGTACTTTTTCAGCTCAGGATAGGAATAGCCGTCGCCGCTGATCGAATGCAGCGTGATGAAGGTATCGCCGAATTCGTCGTTGAAATACGGGCCGAGCAGGCCCTGCGGCAGGTCGCCGTTGATATCGCCGACCTTCTTACGCACCTGGTAGAAGGCATCGGCCACCTGGGCGGAATCCGTATCGCCCTTCACCTGCACCGTGATGATCGTGCTGCCTGCGCGTGTATAGGACTTTACCCAGTCGAGATGCGGGGTTTCCTGCAGCTTGCGCTCGATCTTGTTGGTGACCTGGTCTTCCATGTCCTGAAGGGAAGCGCCCGGCCAGAGCGCCTGGACGACCATGACGCGGAAGGTAAAGTCCGGATCTTCCTTCTGGCCCATGCGCGTCAGGCCGAGCACGCCGGTGATCAGGATCAAACCGAAAAGGAAGCGTGCGATGCCCGGATGGCCGATCGCCCAGCGCGAAAGATTGAAGGGGCGCTTTTCAGTGCTGTTGGCGTCCATGATCCTGTTCCCTCTCCTTGAGCCGTTCAGCGGACGGCTGCGTCCGTTTCGGCGGCAGCCGATTGCTGATCGGGAAGCTTGACCTTCAGGTTTTCGCTCATGAATTGGGTACCAGCGGCAACGACGAGATCGCCATTGTCGAGCCCATTGGTTACGCGCACGCCATCACCAGTGAAATCGGCGACCTCGATGCCACGGGAGTGTACGGTCGCCGTCCCGCGATCGACGGTCCAAACGACCTTCTTGCCGTCCTTTTGCGCCAGCGCGCTGAGCGGAATGGAGACATACGTATCGCTGTTGCTGACATCGGCCTCGATCGTCGCCGTCATGCCGAGCAGCACGCGCGGGTCGTTCGGCAGGCTGACACGCACAGCGAAGGTGCGCGACTGCTGGTCGGCGCTGCCCGCGACCTCGCGAACGGTGCCATCAAGCACCAGCTTGTCATCGGACCAGAAGCTCGCCTTCACGGTTTTGCCGGGCTTGAACTGGGCGATATCGTTTTCCGGCACCGCGATCTGCACTTCCTTCTCGCCATCGACGGCAACGGCAACGACCGGCGTGCCGGATCCCACGACCTGTCCGACATCGGCATTGATGGTGGTGACGATACCGCTATGGTCCGCCTTGAGTTCCGTGTAGCTCACCTGGTTCTTCGCCTGGTCGAGCGCGGAAGCCGCAGCATCGCGGCTCGAAATCGCCTGGTCATGGCTGAGCGAAGCCTGCTCGACCTGGGATTTCGGCGCTACATTCTTGTCGAACAGCTGCTCGGCGCGGCGGTTGACGATATCAGCGGTCTCGACAGCCTTTTCGGCAGCGGCGAGATTGGCGTCGGCAGTCTTCACCGCAAGCTGGTAGTCGGTCGAGTCGATCCGTGCGAGAACGTCACCCGGCTTCACCTGTTCGCCGATATCGACGAGACGCTCGGTGATCTTGCCGGCGACGCGGAAGCCGAGGTTCATTTCCGTGCGCGCCCTTACCGATCCGGAATAATCCAGCGTACGGGTATCGCCGGCCTTGGCGATTTCGACCACCTTGACCGGACGGATAACGTCCTTGACCTCTGCCTTTTCTTCCGTGCAGCCGGCGACGCCGAGCCCGACCGCGCTAAGGAGCGCGAGGCTCATGACGGACGGCACGCGGTTGCTGAAGGTCTTGAGCGAAAACATCTTTCGCACTCCTGATCGTTTCGGGTTTTTCTTGACGGTCTTTGCCGCGCTTATTTTCTGAGTGCCCTGATCGCAAATTCGATCAGTTCGTCCACGGTCGCCCGGTTTGTCTTGGCAAGACATTGGGCAACCATTTGCGGGTGACAGAGATTGATGGTCGCCGCTCCGAAGCAGCGGGAGGCGACCTCGGGGTCCTGGTCGGCGAATTCACCGGCAGCGATGCCGTCGCGGATAACGTCGGCAATCAATGCGTGAATGGAGTCGATGTGCTTCTCGATGACATGCCAGTCGCGTTCGATCGCGACGATCACCATCTCATGCACTTTCTGCTGATCGAGCATGGTGTCGAGCGTCAGCTGATACTGGCTGCGCACGAACTGGCGCAGCCGGTCGGGAGCGCTGATCTTCTGATCGCAGATATTGGCTGCAAGCTCATAGCTCATCGCCAGCATGCGTCCGCAGATCGCCTGGTGGATCTCAACCTTGGAGGCGAAGAAACGGTAGATATTGGCAGGCGACATGCCAAGGTCGCGGGCCACATCCGCGACGGTCGTCTTGGAATAGCCGTAGTGGCGGAAAAGCCGCTCGGCCGCATCCAGGATGCGGGTGATATTTTCCTGCCGTGTGACGTCCAGCGTATTTTCCGCGATGTCATTCATGGTTTCAGGCCCGATATTAACGACTGACGAATTTTGAATTTCGTCAGTCGTAAAATATCATCCTTCATTTGTCAATGATTTTGCGATGCAAACAAAAATGCCGCAGCCTGGGCAGCTGCGGCATAGCAACGAAAACAGGTTTGAAAGATCAGACGAGCTTGACGTCGAGCGTGATAGGAACGGCGGAAAGTGCCTTGGAAACCGGGCAACCAGCCTTCGCCATGCCGGCAAGTTCTTCGAACTTCGCCTGGTCGGCGCCTGGAATGCTGCCCGATAACGACAGGTGGATGGCAGTGATGGCAAAGCCGCCTTCGACGCTTTCCAGCGTCACCTTGGCCGAGGTTTCCATATGGTCGGCCTTGAGGCCGGCTTCGCCGAGGATCAGCGACAGCGCCATGGTAAAGCAGCCTGCATGGGCAGCGCCGATAAGCTCTTCCGGGTTGGTGCCGGCAATGCCTTCGAAGCGGCTTGCGAAGCCGTAGGGATAATTGCTCAACGCGCCGCTCTGGGTCGAGATCTGCCCCTTTCCGTCCTTGAGACCACCCGACCACTGGGCCGAAGCTGTACGATTGATCTGCATGCCGTCCTCCTGTTTCGATTGATTGTCGAAGCGTTGCGCCGCTCCACCGCGAAGGACATTCTGCCCTTACGACCGGCAATATAGTCCTCTATCCGCGGAAGACGACACCAGATTGAATGCCAATCATCATACAAGAGCATTGTTTATGTATGATGATTGCTTTAAAAGACCGGTCACGAGGAGCCTTTCGATGCAGCCTGCAGCAAGACGCGACGAAAAGAGCTCGGCGCCCGAGCGCCGGCCGCGCGTTCGCCGTAACGTCACGGCGGCGATTGCCGAAGATATCTGCGCCAACCGCTATGCTGTCGGTACACTGCTGCCGCGCGAAAACGATCTCTGCGAACTCCATGGCGTCAGCCGCACCGTCATACGCGAATCCCTGAAGGTTCTGGAATCCAAGGGACTTGTGCGCGGCAAGCCGCGCATCGGCACCACCGTCTGCGACAAGGACGAGTGGAATATCCTCGATCAGGATGTGCTGGAATGGATGGGACCGCATCTGGGCGATTTCGACTTGCTTGCCAGCATTCTTGAAGCCCGCCGCACCATCGAGCCGGCTGCCGCCGAATATGCTGCAAGCCGCGCGACCGCCCAGGAGATCGCCAATCTCGACGATGCCTGGCAACGCATGCAGTCGGCGCGCGACGATTCCGAAGCTTTCACCGAGGCCGACCTCCTCTTCCATACGGTGCTTCTCAAGGCGAGCCATAACCAGGTCTTCCATCGCCTCTCCAGCGCCATCCATGCCGCCCTGAAATTTGCGCTCCACGCCTCGAACCTCGCCATGCCTGATCACCGCGAGGCGCTTGCCCTGCATGGCAAGGTGGTCGAGGCACTGCGTCTGCGGGACGCGGCGGGCGCGCGCGATTGCGTCAACCGAATTCTCGACCTCGCCAAACGCGACCTGACCGCCGCCGGCCGAACGAGATAAAGAAATGACGAAATAACAGAACTCAGAACAATATCGGCGGCTCGGCCGCTGATGGGAACACGAAGCGAAACGAGAGCACGATTTCCATGAAGATCACCAAACTGACCACCTACATCGTCCCACCGCGCTGGCTGTTTCTGAAAATCGAAACCGATGAGGGCATCGTCGGCTGGGGCGAACCGGTCGTCGAAGGTCGTGCTCTAACCGTCGAGGCCGCCGTTCACGAGCTCGCCGATTATCTTGTTGGCAAGGACCCCTTCCTGATCGAAGACCACTGGACAGTCATGTATCGCGGCGGCTTCTACCGCGGCGGCGCCATCCACATGTCGGCAATCTCGGGCATCGACCAGGCGCTCTGGGACATCAAGGGCAAGGCGCTCGGCCAGCCGATCCATTCGCTGCTCGGCGGCCAGGTGCGCGATCGCATCAAGGTCTACAGCTGGATCGGCGGCGACCGCCCCTCTGATGTCGCCCGCAACGCCAAGGACGTCGTCGCCCGCGGCTTCAAGGCGATCAAGCTCAACGGCTGTGAAGAGATGCAGATCGTCGATACCAACGAGAAGATCGACAAGGCGGTCGAGACTATTGCGACCATCCGCGAGGCGATCGGCCCGCATATCGGCATCGGCGTTGATTTCCACGGCCGTGTGCACAAGCCGATGGCCAAGGTTCTCGCCAAGGAACTCGAGCCCTACAAGCTGATGTTCATTGAGGAACCGGTCCTCTCAGAGCATCGCGAAACCCTGAAGGAAATCGCCAATCATTGCTCGACACCGATCGCGCTCGGCGAACGCCTCTATTCCCGCTGGGATTTCAAGTCGGTTCTCTCCGACGGCTATGTCGACATCATCCAGCCCGATCTTTCCCATGCCGGCGGCATCACCGAATGCCGCAAGATCGCCGCCATGGCCGAAGCCTATGACGTGGCGCTCGCCCCGCATTGCCCGCTCGGTCCCATCGCGCTTGCCGCCTGCCTGCAGGTCGATGCCATCTCCTACAATGCTTTCATTCAGGAACAGAGCCTCGGCATCCACTACAACAAGGGCAACGACATCCTGGACTACATCTCCAACAAGGAAGTCTTCCAATACGCCGACGGTTTCGTCTCCATTCCGCAAGGCCCAGGCCTCGGCGTCGAAGTGGACGAAGCCTATGTCATCGAGCGCGCCAAGGAAGGCCACCGCTGGCGCAACCCGATCTGGCGCCACGAAGATGGCAGCTTCGCCGAATGGTAAAAAAAGAAGGGCCGCGAAAGCGGTCCTTTTTCATTCGCCCTGTCGGATAGCGGACACCTCATCCGTCATGGTGGAAGCTCAAAGAGGAGATTCCACATGGCCAGAGCAATCGCAATCATCATTGCCCGCATCATCTTCAGCTTCATCTTCTTCATGGCCGCCGGCTTCAAGTTCGCCGATATCGGCGCGACCGCCGGCTACATCACCTCGGCCGGCTTTCCGATGGCGACATTCCTCGCCTGGGTCGCCGCCTTCTTCGAGATCGCGCTGGCGCTTGCCTTCATCACAGGCGCCTTCTTCAGCGAAGCGTGCCTGCTCGCAGCTGTCTATGTGATCTTCCTCGCCTTCTCTTTTCATGGCCCGTCGCTTTGGCAGCAGAACCAGGCCGAGTTCGGCTTCTTCGTCGATCACTTCAGTTTCCTAGCGGGCCTGCTCTTCGCCGCCGTTCACGGACCGGAAAAGTGGGCGCTGCGTCATAGCCTTCTGAAATAATCTCGTGGAACGATCGTACCGGAACCAAGAGCCGCTCCAATTCATTGCCTTACCGGCAAGCGCGAAGAGGAGCGGTTTATGGAGTTGCAGGGAAAGATCGCACTGGTGACCGGCGCAGGCTCCGGCATCGGCAAAGCAGCCGCATTGAAGCTCGCCGCCGAAGGCGCAAAGGTGGCGGTGCTGAGCCGCACCGAAAGCGAGGTGCAACAGACCTGCCAGGAGATCATTGCCGCCGGCGGCCAGGCGATCGAACTGACCGCCGATACCAGTGATGAAGCGCAGATGCGCAAGGCCATCGACAGGATGACCGAAAGCCTCGGCGGCATCGACATCGTCGTCGCCAATGCCGGCATTAATGGCGTCTGGGCGCCGATCGACGACCTCAAGCCCGACGAGTGGGATCAGACCATGGCCGTGAACCTGCGCGGCACTTATCTAACCCTGCATCTGACCGTCCCTTATCTGAAGATGAACGGCGGCTCGATCATCGTCGTCTCCTCGATCAACGGCACACGCACCTTCACGACGCCGGGCGCCACGGCCTATGCAGCCACCAAGGCCGGCCAGGTCGCCATGGTGCAGCAACTGGCGCTGGAGCTCGGCAAACACGGCATCCGCGTCAACGCCGTCTGTCCCGGCGCGATCGACACCAGCATTTCCGCCAACACCACATCGCGCCATCGCGAGGAAACCGAAGTGCCCGTCATCTGGCCGGAGGGCGAAATCCCGATCACCGGCGGCAGGGCGGGATCAAGCGATGATGTCGCCGAAACGATCCTCTTCCTCGCCTCCGAACGCGCCAGGCATATTACCGGCACGCCCGTCTGGATCGACGGCGGACAGGGATTGCTGCGTTAGAGCAGTTGCTCGGAGCGAACAGCCGACCGGATGAGCGGCACTGTGCATAGGCAGCAGAGGCTGCATAGGCATTTTTGGTCGTATGTGGAAAAATGTCAGACATTCACATGACGGATACATAATCCGACATTTCCTGTAAGGCGTAGGGAAGTGCCTATGCGGCCCCTGCAGCCTATGCAGGCACTCAAGCCTCGCAGATCTTGCCTAAGCTTGAAGCCTGTCGTGCGAAAATGTGAAACGATCCGCAACGGATCCGGTCCATCGCTCGGGCAATGAATTCGAGTCGCCTATGCCTCAGGCCGACCGGACCATCAGCAGAGTGCATAGGATGCATAACTTGCATAGGTTTCTTCCTACTTTCGTGGAGAAATGTCAAACATTCACATGACACACGACGAATCTGACATTTCCTAGAAGGCGTGGGAAACTGCCCCTGCATCTTATGCATCCTATGCGGGCTCTGAACGCGGATGGATCTTGCTGGTCAGCCGTTCAGCCGCGCGCTTTCCAGCGTGTAAAGCAATTGCGGGCGCTTGACGCCGCGCAGAGCATAGCGGCCGATACAGGCGAGAAGATTGCGCTCCGCCTCGGGGATCGCCGCTTCGAAATCCGACGACATCAGCACGTTGAGATCGACCGAACGGCAAATCGAGGCAATGCGGCTCACCTCGTTGACGGCCGGGCCGATGACCGTGAAATCAAGGCGGTCCTGGCTGCCGATATTACCGTAGAAGACATCGCCGATATGCAGGCCGATATAGACATCGGTCGTCGGCCGCCGGTCCACCTCGCGCGCCGCGTTCAGCGCCGCAAGCTTCTGCCGCAGCAGACGCTCCGCCTGCAGAGCCGCAGAACAGCTTTGCGCCGGATCCTCGCCCTTGAAGATGGCAAGCACGCCGTCGCCGATCAGCTTCAGCACATTGCCGCCGGCCTCATGGATCGCGGTGATCACCACCTCGCTATATTCATTGAGCAACGGAATGATCTCTTCCGGGGCCGAATTGTCCGAAATCTTCGTGTAGTTCAGCAGGTCGGAAAACCAGAGCGCGGCCGAAATCCGCTCAGTCTTGCCGCGCGAGATCTTGCCGTCCATCACCTGGCGCGCCGCATCCTCGCCGAGATAGACCTCGGCGATGGTGCGCGCGATGCGGGCGAGCGCCACGCATTTGATCGCGAGTCCCAGCACCGGCACCAGCTTGCGCAGGATGGCGAGATCATGCTCCGAGAAGCCTTCGGGATGCTTGGTGGAAAAGTGCGAGAAGAAGCAATCCATCTCGCCGATCGTGCCGGCCGGCGCGAAACGGTGCGCCATGGCGACATAATCGGTATGGCCCGACGCATGGATCTGCTCCAGCATGATGAAATCGGTCGGATCGCCAAAACCGATCCTGCGCCGTACCTCTTTGGTGCCTGTTGTCCAGAGATGATAGAAAGCCGAGCGACGCCAGGTATCCAGTCCCTGACCTTCGCTCGAAGGTCCGTATTCGAACTCACCTTCGAAGGCCTCTGAATTGTCCCAGCGGAAGGCCCGGCCTTCATGGACAGGATGAAGCGTGTCCATCAGCGCCATGGCACGATCGAGCCGCATGCCGGCCTTGCGGCAGGCCTGGCAAAAGCCGATCAGCAACTCCGCTTCAGACACGCCATTCAGGCCCTGTTCCGTCACCCAAGCCGCAATTGTGCTGACGTCGCTATAGTCCATGCGCGCTCCTCATTATCACCAAGCTGTAGCGTGAATCTGCCGCCGATGGAAAGACAATCAACCCGAACAGACTATTGCAGAGCCGGCATATTGTAGGGCGTGACGATTTCGACGGCCGAAAACGCCGCCTGCGCCGTCCTGCCGGCAGGGATAGTGCGGGCCATGATGGCGCGAAAGGCCGAACGCGCATCTGTCCTCAGATCGTGATGCAGCACGAAATCGATCCGCCGTTCGGCAAGCAGAGCGCGGTTGTCGGCATCGAGATCATGCGCCACGAAAATCGAGACCGGCCGGCCCGCTGCCTCGAAGGCCGCAAGCACCGCGCGATTACCGCCGCCGACCGAATAGACGGCGTTGATTGCAGCATCTTCCGCAAGGGCGGCAGCAACGAGCGTGCCGGTCGCAGCATCTGTGCCATGCCCTTCGCTCACCTCGATAATGCCGATCGACGGATAATGGCCTCGGATCACCTGGCGAAAGCCGATCTCCCGCTCCTCCTCGCCGCGGAACCGGCCGCTCGACAGCGTAACCAGCGCCTTGCCGCCGGAAGCCCCGATGAGCCGGCCGATGAGATAGGCGGCCGTCCCGCCGGCCGCCCGGTTATCGGCGCCGGCATAGGCGGAGCGCGCCGAATTCGGCAGATCAGTGACGAGGGTGACGACCGGAATATCGACAGCATCGAGCCTTGCGACGGCCGCGACGATATCGGGCACATCGGGCGCCTTCAGCACGATGCCATGCGTACCGCGCAGCCGGATACGATCGAGAAGCTGCACCAGTTCCGCCGCCCGCATCACTTCGGCAAAATGAAACCGGCAGCGGAAGATGGTCGGCAGGAATGTCGCGACCTCTGCTTCGAAAGCTGCCCGCACCGCCGTGCTGAACCTGTCAGGCGTCTCCATGACGATATCGATGGTGAGCTTGCGGCCGGCCACATCGGCGCCCGCCTGTTTCTCGAGCTCGGCGATCGCCGCCTTGACCCGCATCTCGGTCTGCCGCCTGACACCCGGCCGGCCGTTCAGCACCCGGTCGACGGTCGCCGTGCTGAGCCCGGCCTGGAAAGCGATATCCTTGACGAGAAAGGGATGGGCCATGCCGCAGTCATACCCCGGCGTTCTGATGGATTTTTGATGGATTCCTGATCTATATCAGGATCGTCAGCGGCGTATAGTCCATCCATCGGAAATGGAGGATCACCCGATGAAAACCGACGACCCGCAAAAACTGCGCGCCGACCGCGTCTGGCTGACAGAGGACGCCTGCGATCTCGACGATTTCCGTGCGCTCGCCGAAAAGACCACTATCCTTGCCGACTATCCGACGGCCTCAGCCGTCGAGAAGAACGTGCTGATCTATGACAGCCCTAAGGTGATCGAGGCGGTATCGACGCCGGAAGGCCGTAGCGCCATTCTCGCCGAAATCTGCGAGGCCTTCGGCATCGGCCCCGGCGTGGTCGTCTTCAAACATGCCTACGAAGACACCGGGGTCATTGACCGGGCGAGCGTGATCTTCGACGAGATCATCGAGGAGCAGCACCGCACCTCGACCGGCGGCGGCGACCATTTCGCCAAGCCGGGCGCCAACGACCGCATCTGGAACTCGCTGGAAAAACACTGCCTGGCCGATCCTGAGAATTTCGCCCGCTACTACGGCAATGCCATCGTGGCGCTGGCAAGCGAGGCATGGCTTGGCCCACATTATCAGATGACGGCGCAGGTCAACCGCGTGAACCCCGGTGGTGCCGCACAATCGGCCCACCGCGACTATCACCTCGGCTTCCAGTCATCCAAGGTGATCGAGCAGTTCCCCGCGCATGTTCACCGCCTCTCGCCGGTGCTGACGCTGCAGGGCGCGGTTGCTCATTGCGACATGCCGCTCGAAAGCGGCCCGACGCTTTTCCTGCCGCACAGCCAGACCTATCAGCCGGGCTACCTCGCCCTCAAGCGCCAGGAATTCAAGGATTACTTCGACCAGAACCATATCCAGCTGCCGCTGGAAAAGGGCGATGTCGTCTTCTTCAATCCCGCCCTCTTCCATGCCGCCGGCACGAACCGCTCGAAGGATGTCAAGCGTGTGGCGAACCTGCTGCAGGTCTCCTCTGCATTCGGCCGGGCGATGGAAACCGTCAATCGCGAGCGCATGAGCGCAAAACTGTTCCCTGCCCTCAAGGCGCTGAAGGGCAAGCTTTCGGCAGGCGAGATCGCCAACGCCGTCGCCTCCTGCGCGGAGGGCTATTCCTTCCCGACCAATCTCGACCGCGACCCGCCGCTCGGCGGCCTCGCGCCGAAGACACAGGCCCAGCTGATGCACGAGGCCCTCGCCGAAAACTGGAGCGACCACACCTTCACCGAGGCACTTGCCGAACAGGCAGCCAGGAAGCTGAGCTGACACGGCCATCACAACACCATCATCCCAGAGCCCCTTACCGCCGGTAAGGGGCCATTCGCATATCAGGAGGAAAAGACACATGAGCACGGATTACGCCCGCCTCGACGGCAAGATCGCCATCGTCACCGGCGGCACACAGGGCCTCGGCGCCACCATCGCCCGCCTCTTTGCCGAACGCGGCGCCAAGGGCATCGTCATCTGCGGCCGCAACGAGGCCAAGGGCAAGGCGAAAGCCGAGGAGATTTCGTCAAAGACAGGCGCGAAGGCAGTCTACGTCAAGGCCGATCTCGGCAAGGTCGAGGACGCGCAAAATGTCGTCCATGTCTGTGATCAGACCTTCGGCCGCGTCGATGCTCTGGTCAATGCCGCTGCCATCACCGACCGCGGCACGATCCTCGATACCAGCCCCGAGCTCTTCGATGCCATGTTCGCGGTCAATGTCCGCGCCCCCTTCTTCCTCATGCAGGAAGCGGTCAAGGTTATGCGTCGCGAGAAGATCGAAGGCACCATCGTCAATATCGGCTCCATGTCCGCCAAGGCCGGCCAGCCCTTCATCGCCGCCTATTGCGCCTCCAAGGGTGCGCTGGAAACGCTGACCAAGAACACTGCCTATGCGCTGCTGCGTAACCGCATCCGCGTCAATGGCCTGAATATCGGCTGGATGGCTTCCGAGGGCGAAGACCGCATCCAGAGAGAGTTTCACAAGGCTTCGGATGACTGGCTCACCAAGGCCGCCGCAAGTCAGCCTTTCGGCCGGCTTGTCGACCCGGAAGAAGTGGCTCGCGCCTGCGCCTATCTCTCGTCAGCCGAATCCGGCCTCATGACCGGCTCCGTCATCTGCTTCGATCAGTCGATCTGGGGCGCCTATGACGGTTCGCCGCATCCTGTTGCCGCGCTTTGAAAATTCACGAGCAATTCCAGCAAAACTGTGCAGCGGCTTTGCGTTCGGAGTTGCGTAAAAACACCCATAGCTCGACGCTTTCTGCCGCCGGGCTATAGCAGATTCAATCATTTGCCGCTACGAAGATGCAACATCGATCTGGGAGGAATCGGGCATGGCTGGAAGCGAGCTTTATGACGTCAGAGACGAGCGCTTCGGGGCGCTGATCGCCGGTAGCGCGGTACTGGAAGAACTGTACAGAGGCTGCCGCTGGGCCGAGGGTCCGGTCTGGTTTTCCGATCTGAACTGCCTTCTTTGGAGCGACATTCCGAACGAGCGCATGATGCGCTGGGTGCCGGATGGAACAGTCTCCGTATTCCGCTCGCCTTCCAACTACGTCAACGGCAATACCCGTGACCGGCAAGGCCGTCTCGTTTCCTGCGAGCACGGCGGACGCCGTGTGACCCGCACTGAGCCTGATGGACGCATTACCGTTCTTGCCGACAGCTACAACGGCAAACGGCTGAATTCGCCGAACGACGTCGTGGTCAAATCCGACGGGTCGATCTGGTTTACCGATCCAAGCTACGGCATCATGTCAGACTACGAAGGCCACAAATCTCCGGAAGAGCAGGAAAGCCGCAACGTCTACCGCATCGACGCCGCAACCGGCGAGATCGAAGCCGTCGTCACCGATTTCATCCAGCCGAACGGCCTCGCCTTCTCGCCCGACGAACGCCAGCTCTTCATCGCCGATTCCGGCTCCTCCAATCACGAAGTCCCACGCCATATCCGCGTCTTCGATGTCGTGGATAGCCGCAAGCTGACAAACAGCCGCTATTTCTGCTCGATCGACAGCGGCGTGCCGGATGGTTTCCGTTTCGATGTCTCCGGAAATCTCTGGACGAGTGCGGCCGACGGCGTGCACTGCTTTGCGCCTGACGGCACGCTGATCGGCAAGATCAAGGTGCCGCAGACCGTCTCCAACATCACCTTCGGCGGCCCGAAGAAGAACCGCCTCTTCATCACCGCGACGCAATCGCTCTATTCGATCTATACGACGACGAACGGCGCGCAGTACCCGTAAACCTATCCTTTGCGGACTGCGGCCCTGAGACCTTGTTGGAAAACCTGCTTCATCTCGGCAAAACCGTCAAAGCCGAGATGATGCGCAAAGCGGATGACGCTGGTCTGCGAGACATTGCAGCGCTCGGCAATCTTCTGGCTGCTTTCGAAGGCGAAGACATCGGGCCGCTCGGCGGCAAGCCTCGCCAGCGTATCGAGCCGCTGCGGCAGATCGCGATGGATGGAAACCCAGAATGCCTTGCTGAGAAAGGCATCTCCATCAGCCTTCATCGAAACAGTCTGCATTTCTGCCTCCATCGTTTACCCCTCGCGGAGGCCGAAGCCATCATGACCCCAGCCCCCGCGGAGGAACTATTTAAGCCTTCACCTTGTCCGGCCGGCCATGCAGCGGCTCCTTGCGGTGCCAGTTTTCGAGGATGCGGCCATCCGTGTGTTTCTGCTGCGCCCAGCGGATGCCGTTCGAAATTACCTTGTGCACCGTCTTGTCGTGATAGATCGGATAGGTCTCGTGGCCCGGGCTGAAGAAGAAGATGCGCCCGCGGCCGCGCTGGAAGGTGCAGCCGCTGCGGAACACTTCGCCGCCAGAATACCAGGAGATGAAGACCAGTTCGTCGGGCTGCGGAATGTCGAAAGGCTCACCATACATTTCCGAGGCATTGACCTCGAAATAGGGCGGCAGGCCCTCGGCGATCGGATGCGAGGGATTGACCACCCAGACACGCTCCAGATCACCCTCAGGCGTTTCGCGCCACGAGAGATTGGCATTGGTGCCCATCAGCCGGCGGAAGAGCTTGGAATGATGGCCGGAATGCAGGACCAGCAGGCCCATGCCCTTCAGCACCCGCTGCTGGACGCGGTCGATCAGCCCGTCGCTGACCTCCTCATGCGCCATGTGACCCCACCAGAGCAGCACGTCGGTATCGTTGAGCACGGAATCCGGCAGGCCTTCATCCGGATCGTCGAGCGTGCCGCGGCGGATCTCGAAATCGGGATGGGCGATACCGGCGGCGATCGCGCCGTCGATACGATCAGGATAGATATCCTGAACTTCCTTGTGGACCTGTTCGTGGCGTCCTTCGTTCCAGATCGTGACCTTGATTGTCATGCTATTCCTCGATGTTCTGGGCCTCGATGTTTCAAGCCCTAATAGTTCAGGCGGTCGCCGACCGGATGACCCGGCCGGCGGAATCAAACAGATGGCAACCGGCGCGCTCTGCCGTCAGCGACACACGATCGCCGGGACGGATGGTCATGTCGCCCTCGGTGCGCACGACGATCGGCTGCTGCTGCGAACCGACCGTCAGATAGGTCTCGACGCCGAGCCGCTCGACGATGACGACCTCGGCCGAAAAATCGCCCTGCCCCTGCGGTGCGAGCTTCAGATGCTCCGGCCGGATGCCGAGTTTCGCCTCGCCCTGCGGCACGGCGCCATTGGCATCCGAGAGATCGATGGCAAGGCCGAGCGGGCTTTCCAGATGCACCTTGCCGGCATTCCGACGCGTCGCCGTCATCGGCAGCACATTCATTTTCGGCGAGCCGATAAAGGTCGCGACGAACTCGTTTTCCGGCTGGTGATACAGCTCCATCGGCGCGCCCTGCTGGGCGACGACGCCCTTGTTAAGCACCACGATGCGATCGGCCATCGTCATCGCCTCGACCTGATCGTGCGTCACATAGACGACGGTTGCCTTCAGCTCGCGATGCAGGCGCTGCAGCTCGGCGCGCATCTGCACGCGCAGCGCCGAATCGAGGTTCGACAGCGGCTCGTCGAACAGGATCAGCGACGGCTTCTTGATGATGGCGCGGCCGATCGCTACGCGCTGGCGCTGGCCGCCGGAAAGGGCTGCCGGCTTGCGGTTGAGATAGTCGGTCAGCTGCAGGATTTCGGCGACGCCCTCGACCTGCTTCTTGATTTCGGCTTCCGGCACCTTCTTGAGGCTCAGCGAAAAGCCGATATTTTCCGCGACCGTCATATGCGGATAGAGCGCGTAGGACTGGAACACCATGGCGATGCCGCGCTTGTCTGGCGGCACATCGTTGATGCGCTGGCCGTTCAGCACCAGATCGCCCTCGTCGATACCTTCGAGGCCGGCGATCATGCGCAACAGCGTGGACTTGCCGCAGCCGGACGGGCCGACGAACACGGCGAACTCGCCGTCTTCCACTGTGATATCGACGCCCTTGATGACTTCGAGCGCGCCGTAGAATTTGCGAACGTTTCTGAGATTGATCATTCGTTTCTCTTTCTTGATCTCAGCCCTTCACACCGCCCGCGAAGGTCTGGACGAGGAAGCGCCGCGCAAAGCCGAAGGCGACGACGGCCGGCAGCAGGTAAATGAAGGCGAGAGCCGTCAGCAGGCCGTAATCGATCTCGTTGATACGCAGGAAGGCGCGGAAGAGACCGAGCGGCAGCGTCTGCAGCTCCGGCGACGACAGGAAGATCAGCGGCAGCAGGAAATCGCCCCAAGCCGACATGAAAGCGAAGAGGCCGGCAGCCGCGAGCCCCGGCATGGCAAGCGGGATCAGCACGCGGCGGATGCGCTGCATCATCGTCGCCCCGTCCATGACGGCCGCTTCCTCATAGTCGCGCGGCAAGCCGTCGAAGAAGGTCTTCATGATCCAGAGGCCCAGCGGCAACTGCATGGTAGCAAGCACCAGCATGATGCCGAGATAGCCGTCGATGAACCCGGTCCACCGCATGATATCGCGGGCATAGCTGCCGAAGATCGGCCTGAGAATCGCGCCTTCCGCATTGTTCAGCGTCAGCAGAAACTTGTAGAGCGGCACGACGAGTGCCGTCGGCGGCAGCACGCGGATCAGCAGGATCGCGTAGAGGAACGGCAGCTTCCACCAGGCCCGCGTGCGCGACAGCGCATAGCCGCCGAGCCCCGCCAGAACCATGACGATAAGCGTCGCGCCGCCGACCACGAAGAGCGAGTTGAACAGCCACTTCGCCCCGTCCTCCTTGGTGAAGACGCGCGCGTAATTTGCAAGCGTCCACTGCTCCGGCCAGCGCAGGAAGAGCTGCGCATTGCCGTCGAAGGAGGCAAGCAGCACCCAGAAGAAGGGCACGGCGCAGAAGATCGAGATGATCGACAGCGTTGCATAGGCAAGCAGATCGGAGCGGGTCTTGTTAGCCCCTTCGCTCGGAGAAATAACGGCCATGTCAGACCTCCACTTTCATGGCGCGCACATAGCCGATGCCCAGGATCAGCGAGATGAGGAGCGCGACGACCGCGACCGCAGCGCCGTAACCGAGCTGGAAGGCCGTAAACGACTGGTTATAGATATAGATGCTGACCACCTCCGTAGCTCCGCCAGGCCCGCCGCGCGTCAGCGCATAGACAAGGCCGAAGACGGCAATGGTGGAGACGGCCGAGATCAGCATGTAGAGCAGGATCGTCGGCATCATCAGCGGCAGGGTGATGCGGCGAAACATCTGCGAGGGTGTTGCGCCATCCATGCGCGCCGCCTCGTAGATCTCGAAGGGAATAGTGCTGAGGCCGGCCGTCAGCAGGATCATCGCGGTGGCGATGCCGCGCCAGGTATTGACAATGATGATCATCGACAGCGGAAAAGCGTTCAGCCAGTCGGCAGGATCGATGCCGAAGAAGGCGACGATGCGCGACAGTGTGGCATGCTCGCCGCCGGCCAGCATCGAAATCCACATGAAGCCGGCAACGACCTCAGGTGCCGCGTTCGGCAGAAGAATGATCGAGGAGAAAAACCGCCGAAAACGGATCGGTCGGCGCAGCGCCATGGCCGATATCAACCCGAGCACGAACTGCCCGATGACGGCCGAACCCATGACGAAGACGAAGGTAACGAACAGCGAATTCCAGAACTTCGCATCGTTGAGCAGACGCGTGTAGTTGCGAATGCCGACAAAGCGCGGCCGCAGCGCCGCAGCCCCCGTCAGCGCCTCATTGGTAAAGCTCAGATAGACGGAATAGAGAGCGGGATAGATCACGAAGGCCAGAAGCAGGATCAGCGACGGCAGCAGAACCAGCAAGAGTTGGCGCTCGGTTCGCTTTTCATGAGAGTTTCGGGCCATTGAAGCTCACAACCTTATCGAATGAATCCGGCTTATCGAATGAAAGCGGGAAGACGCGGCGATCATGCCGCGTCCCCGTCCTGGGCGGGAGAAAGATATCAGTGGCTTACTTGACCATGTCGTCGCCGAGCGTTTCCTTGACGTAGTCGACAAGGATCTTCTGGGCGCCGGCAGCATCCGTTTCCTTGCGCAGCAGGGCTTCCGTGGCGCGCGCCACGCCTTCGGCAACAGTGCCGAAGCCGGAAGCCTGTTTCAGGAAGACGCCGTTTCCGGCAGCAGCATGGATCGGAACCAGTTCCGTCAGCTTCTGGAATTCCGGATCCTTGGCAGCATCCCTGCTGGCCGGAATGTTGCCGATGCGGGCAGCATAGGAAACCTGCGTTTCGACCGAGCCGATTTCCATCAGTGCCTTCTTGGCAAGTTCCACATTGGCGGACTTGGAGTTGACGGCCCACGGAGCGGCGAGGTTGGCAAGCACGTACTGGCCGCCGCTCTGGCCCGGAACGGTCCAGGTGCCGACGATCTTGGTCACGTCAGGGATCGGGTTCTTGCTCTCGCGACCCCAGTCGAAGATGTAGCACCAGGAACCGCAGGTGGTGGCGGCAAGCTTGCCGGCCGGGAACATCTCGTACTTCGGCACGACCCAGGGCTCCGGCCCGAGAAGCGGCTGCACCGGCATCAGGTCCTTGTCTATCAGCGTCTTGTAGACGTTGAAGACATCCTTTACGCCTTCGCCATTCAGATCGAGCTTGCCGTCAGCATCGACCAGCTGTGGCGTCTTGGAGCCGACGATCAGGTGCTGGAAGCCTTCATCGAAGGCACCGCTGCCCCAGGAAACGCCGGCCGGGAAGAGCAGGCCGTAGGAACCGGTCTTCTGCTTCACCTCGGCGGCGCGGTCGAGGAGCTCCTGCCAGGTCTTCGGCTGTTCCGTGGAAATGCCGGCCTTTTCGAGAACGTCCTTGCGGAAATAGATTTCCTGGATGCCGAGCATGAACGGCATCACATAGGTTTCTCCGTCAGGGCTGACGGCGAGCTGCTTGGCGACGTCATAGAAATTGGCATAACCGTCCCAGGCCTTGAATTCGGCGGTCACGGGCGCGAGGTAACCGGCCTCAACCATGTCGGCAACGGCGGCCGTCGTCGGAATGGAGAAGAGATCGGGTGCATTGCCGGCACCGAGCTCGGTCAGAAGCTTGGTGAGATAGTCTTTGTCCGGCGCCGGATATTCGACAACCTCGACCGTTACGCCGTATTTTTTCTCGATCCGCTCAACGGTCGACTTCATCGCGTCGATGCCGGCCTGACCGTGATTGGCGATACGAATTGTTTCAGCATGCGCCAGCGTCGAAACCGCGCTGAGCAGGATGGCGCACAGGCCACCGATAACCGTCTTCTTCAACGGAAGTCCTCCCTTTTTTAGAGCCACGGCGCCCTCCAGCACCGGTGAGGAAAATGTACACGCATTCTGAATGCTGACAAGATGATTTTTAAATCCTTTATCGCCGCAAAATTATCTAATTGATTTTACTGTATTATTTATGACTTGCATCAAATGTACCGTTTGTGTAATCGTTTGCACAACGATATCAGGGAGGATTTCGATGTCTCAGAAATTGCGCCTCGGCGTCATCGGCGCCGGCTTGAAAGCGGCTGAATATGCAGAGAGCTGGGCAAGGATGCCGGAAATTGAATTCGCAGCACTCGCCGACACCAGCGAAGCCTCCCGCAAGCGCCTGATTGACGTCTGCACGGCGGCCGGCGCGCCGGAGCCGAAGGGCTTCGCCGATTACCGGGATCTGCTCACAAAATGCCGCGACGAACTCGACATCATCTATGTCTCGACCCCGCACGCTTCCCATGCCGAGCAGGCAACGGCCGTTGCCGAAGCCGGCCTCGATCTCTTCCTTGAAAAGCCGATGGTGACCACGGTCGCCGAGGCCGAGACGCTGATCGCGGCACAGAAGAAGTGCGGCGTGACAATCGTCACCGCCTTCCAGGGCGGCCTCTCACCACTAGTGCTCGACACCCGCAAACGCGCTCTGTCAGGCGAATTCGGTGAACTGATCGCCATCTCCGGAATGATCTGGGAAAGCTGGTCTTCGAACTATGACGGGCACTGGAAGCAGCAGCCCGAAATCTCCGGCGGCGGCTTCATGTTCGATACCGGCGCGCACATGATGAACACCGTCTGCCTGCTCGCCAATTCCGATTTCGACAGCGTCTCCGCCTATATGAACAACCACGGCAAAAAGGTAGATATCGCCACCGCCGTCTCCGCCCGGCTGAAGAACGGCGCGCTGGCGACGCTGACGGCCGCCGGTGAAGGCCCTCCCGGCTGCGCCTCCTACATCACCTTCTTCTATTCGAAGGCGATCGTGCGCATCGACGCCTGGGGCGGCTGGCGTGAAATCAGCATAGGGCGCACCAGCGAACCGCGTGAAGAGGCCGAGATTCTCGGCAATCCCATGAAGAATTTCCTCGCCATCCGCGCCGGAACGATGGAAAACTCCGGCTCCGTTGAAATGGGTCTCAGATTCGCTAGGCTCTGGGATGCAATCAAGGAATCGGCAGCGGCCGACGGCGTACCCGTCAGGATCACCGCATAGGCGCAAGACGATGAGCGGAACGAACAGACGGCGGATCACCTCGAAGGAACTGGCGAAACTCGCCGGCGTCTCCTCGGCAACGATATCGAGGGCCTTTTCGCCGGATTCGAGGATCGGCAGCGCCACGCGTGACCGCATCCTCGCCGTCGCCCGTGAATATGGCTATCAGCCGAACGCGATCGCCCGTTCCCTCAACAACCAGCGTTCGCGCCTCGTCGCGCTCGTCGTCAACGCCATCGGCAACCCCTGCGAGGCCGAGGAGCAGCAGCTTCTCGTCCATCGCCTGCAGGCCCGCCAGCTCCTGCCCATCATTCTCTGCTGCGCCGATCATTCGGATCGGCTGCAGCTCATGCGGCTTGCCTCGACCTACCAGGTGGATCACGTCGTCATCTTCTCAGACATGGTGTCCATGCAGGACGCCGTCGACATCTTCCACACGACGAAGCCGATTATCGTTTCCTTCGAGCCGCTGGAAAACGAGGATGTCTCCAACATCCGCATCGATGGCGCGGTCGGCGCTGGCGAGATCATCGACAAGATCGTCGGCGACGGAAAACGGCGCTTCGCCTATCTCTCCGGCACCAAGTCGAGCTGGATCGACAAGCTACGCCGCAAGTGGTTTGCCGACGCTCTGGCGCGTCACGGCCTTGCCTTCGAAGCGGAAGCCTTCGGCGATTATTCCTACGATTCCGGCTTCAAGGAGGCCGTTCTCTTGCTGCACCGTTCCAAGGTCGATGCCATCATCTGCGGCAACGACGTGATGGCGATCGGCGCGCGCGATGCCGCCCGCCGCGTGCTTGGAAAGAATACGCCTGAGGATATCGCCATCGTCGGCCAGGATGGCATTGCCATGGCCGCCTGGGACTGCAACGACCTGACGACGCTGAGCCTCGACCACGTGGCCTTCATGGACGCGGTCGTCGAGGTGATCGAACGCCATGAGGCCGGCGATGAAGGCCCGCACAGCATTACGCTTGCCTGCACACCCCGCTGGGGTTCAACCGCCTGAGGGGCGACTCCAGTCATTCGCATCGAGGAGGAATATCGATGATCACCCTTTCACGCGCCGCGGCCAGGCGCCGCCCCTCCCCTGCCGCTTGCCGGGGAGCCTGAGATGCGTTCCGTCGTTTCCCTCAACGAATCCTGGAGCTTCCACGAAGGCTTTGGCCAGCGCCTGACCGAGGCTTTCGACGGCGACCATATGGTCAGCCTGCCGCATACGGCTGTCGAGCTGCCGTTCAACTATTTCGACGAGAAACGCTATCAGCGCGCCTTCACCTATCAGAAGGTGCTGCGCTGGCTGCCGGAATTCGAAGGCCGTGAAGTCTCCATCCTCTTCGATGGTGCCATGGCCGACAGCGTCGTTTACCTGAACGGCGAAGAGATCATTGCCCATAAGGACGGCTATACGCCCTTCGAAGCCCGCCTGACCGGCAAACTCGTCAAGGGCGAGAACCTGATCACGGTCAAGATCGACGGCAGCGAGAACCCCGCCATCCCGCCCTTCGGCGGTCGCATCGACTACCTCACCTATGCTGGCGTCTATCGCGACGTCTGGCTGAAGGTCACCGACAAAGTCTCCATCCGCAATCTCAAGATCGAGACACATGACGTTCTGTCCGACATGAAGTCGGCCACGGTCCGCGTTGATGTCGCCAATCCGCAGAGCCTGACCTATGCCGCGACCGTTACGGCCTCGCTGAAGGGTGCCGATGGTATCGTGCTCGCAAGTGCTGCCGGTGAAACGATCGGCTCCGTGACGACGCTCTCGTTCGGCGGACTGACGGGCATCGAACTGTGGGACCTGTCAAACCCGGCGCTCTACGAAGTTGTCGTTGATCTCAGAACCGAACATGGCTCGGACAGGGCATCCGCCCATTTCGGCTTCCGCACCGCCAAATTCACGCCGGAAGGCTTCCTGCTCAATGGCCGGTCCGTGAAGCTTCAGGGCCTCAACCGCCATCAGGCCTACCCTTATATCGGTTATGCAGCCGGCCGCTCCGCACAGGAGCGTGACGCCGACATCATGAAAAAGGTGCTGAAGTGCAATATCGTGCGCACTTCGCACTATCCGCAGTCGAAATGGTTCCTCGACCAGTGTGACCGCATCGGCCTGCTCGTCTTTGAAGAAATCCCCGGCTGGCAGCATATCGGCGATCTCGATTGGCAGAGAGAGTCCGTCGAAAACGTTCGCCGCATGATCGAGCGCGACTGGAATCACCCCTCGATCATCATCTGGGGCGTGCGCATCAACGAGTCGCTCGACAGCCACGACTTCTATACTGCGACCAACCGGCTGGCCCATGAGCTCGATTCCACGCGCCAGACTGGCGGCGTTCGCTACCTGACCGAAAGCGAGCTTCTGGAAGACGTCTATACGATGAACGACTTCATCCTGGGCAATGAGGAACTGCCGGGTGCCAACCGCCCGCGCACGGCGCTGCGCGGCCAGCAAGAAAATACCGGCCTCTCCTACAAGGTCCCCTACATCATCACCGAATTCAACGGCCACATGCATCCGACCAAGATGCATGATGCCGAGCAGCGCCAGGCCGAGCATGTGCGCCGCCACCTGGAAGTGCTGAACGCTGCTTACGGCGACCCCGATATTTCGGGCGCGATCGGCTGGTGCATGTTCGACTACAATACCCACAAGGATTTCGGCTCCGGCGACCGCATCTGCTATCACGGCGTCATGGACATGTTCCGCGAACCGAAATTCGCGGCATACGCCTATGCCAGCCAGTGCGACCCCTCAGATGAAATCATCATGAAGCCGGTCACGTTCTGGGCGCGCGGCGAACGCAGCATCGGCGGTGTGCTGCCGCTGATCATCCTGACCAACTGTGACGAGGTTGAGCTGAAATACGGCTCGCTGACCAAGCGCATCGGTCCGGATCGCGAGAACTATCCGCACCTGCCGCATCCACCCGTCGTGCTCGACCATCGCCATTTCACCCAGGATGAACTCGGCCGCTGGGGTCTGGAATGGATCGACGGTGAATTCACCGGCTTCATCGACGGAGAGCCCGTGGCCAGACTGACGCTGGCAGCCGATCCGCTGCCGACCGCACTGGAAGTCGCGCCCGACAGCACCACGCTGAAGGCCCGCGAACGCGACACGACCCGTGTCATTATCCGCGCGCTCGACCAGCGCGGCCAGCGCCTGCCCTTCCTGAACGATGCTGTAACGCTGACGGTCAAAGGCCCTGCCAAGATTGTCGGTCCGACGACCGTACCGCTCCAGGGCGGCACGACGGGCTTCTGGCTGGAAGCAACCGGCTTGACAGGCGAAATCACGGTCGAAGCGACATCGAGCCACTTCGCACCGGTAACGCTTTCGGTGGCGGCCGTCTGACGGCCGACAGAGCATTTCCGTTTTTCTTCGAATTACGGAAATGCTCTGCCTTTTTGCTTTCACGCAATTCGGGACGCAAAACCGCTGCACACTTTTGCTGGAATTGCTCTACGCGATCCTGAGCTGGCTGGCAGGATCGAAGAACACCGCCTTGTCGAGATTGAAGGCAAGGCGGGTGTTCTGACCAGGCAGAATGCCGGTATCCGCTCCAAGGCGCGCCACCACCGACTTGCCGCCGAGCTTGGTGACGGCAAACGTATCCGAACCGGCCGGTTCCACGACTTCGATGGCGCAGTCGCCATGAACGACCGACTTCGCCTTGCGGTCGGCCCCGTCAGGGTCCGTCAATGCTTCGGGACGAATGCCGAAGATCACCTGCTTGCCCGCGTAGCCGGTAAGGCTGTTACTGCCCGAATTGACCGGTAGCTTCAACGGCTCGGCATTGGGCCGCTCCAGCGAGACCTGCAAGCCGCCGTCGCCGTTTTCGACGGTCGCGTTGAGCAGGTTCATCGCCGGCGAGCCCATGAAGTCTGCTACGAAGACATTGGCCGGGCTGTTGTAGATTTCCGCCGGCGTACCGAACTGCTGCAGCACGCCGTCCTTCAGCACCGCGATCTTCGTCGCCAGCGTCATCGCCTCGATCTGGTCATGAGTGACGTAGACGATCGTCGTTCCCATGCGCTGGTGCAGGCGCTTGATTTCCGTGCGCATATCAACGCGCAGCTTCGCATCCAGGTTGGAGAGCGGCTCGTCGAACAGGAACACTTGCGGATTGCGCACCAGCGCGCGGCCCATTGCCACGCGCTGCCGCTGGCCACCGGAAAGCTGCGAAGGCTTTCGATCCAGGAGATGGCCGATCTGCAGCATGTCGGAGACCTGCTTGATCGCCTTCTCGCGCTCATCCTTCGGCACACCGCGAATTTCCATGCCGAAGGCGATATTGCCGGCCACGGTCATGTTCGGATAGAGCGCGTAGCTCTGGAATACCATGGCGATATCGCGCTTGGACGGGTGCAAACCGTTGATGGAGCGGCCATCGATGCGGATCTCACCCGAAGTGATCGCTTCCAGCCCGGCGATGGTGTTGAGCAGCGTGGACTTGCCACAGCCGGACGGGCCGACCAGCACCAGGAAGCCACCCTTTTCGAGTTCCAGGTCGATCCCCTTGAGAATGTCGACGGCGCCGAAGCGCTTTTTGAGACCGGAAATTTCAAGGAAAGCCATGGATCACCCTTTGACGGCGCCCGCCATCAGACCACGCACGAAATAGCGGCCGGCGAGGATATAGACGATGAGCGTAGGAACGGCCGCGATCATCGCCGCAGCCATGTTGACATTATATTCGACCACGCCGGTCGAGGTATTGACGACGTTGTTGAGCGCCACCGTCATCGGCATGGAGTCACCCGTACCGGCATAGGCCGAGGCGAAGAGGAAGTCGTTCCAGATATTAGTGAACTGGTAGATGACCGTCACCACGATTATCGGCAGCGAATTCGGCAGCATGATACGGCGAAAGATCTGAAAGAAGCTCGCGCCATCGACCTGCGCGGCCTTCACAAGTTCCGTCGGAAAGGCCTCATAGAAATTGCGGAAGAACAGTGTCGTGAAGCCGAGACCGTAGACGACATGCACGAAAACCAGGTTGACCGTCGGATTGCCGAAGCCGAAGCTGAAACCGGTCGCGTTCTGAAGCGTCATGCCGAAGCGGCCGAGTGCGCCGAGAATGGTCGCCATCGGCAGCAGCACCGACTGGAACGGAATGAAGCAGGCAAACAGCATCAGGCCGAAAACCAGCGTATCGCCGGGAAACCGCCACTTGGTCAGCACATAACCGTTGAGCGCGCCGAGAACGGTCGAGATCGCGACAGCCGGCACGACCATCTTGATCGAGTTCCAGAAATAGCCCTTGATGCCGGCACAGGTAAGACCGACGCAGGTCTCCCCCCAGGCCTTGAGCCAGGGATCAAGCGTCGGTGACTGCGGCAGCGCCAGCATATTTCCGTTCTGGATCTCGTCCATGGTCTTGAACGAGGTGGTGAGCATGACGAAGAGCGGCATCAGGTAGAGAACGGCGAAGATCAGCAGCAGGCCGTAGATGATGACGCGGCCAATCCAGCGGCCGCCATTGCCGCCATGCGTGCGCGCGATATCGGAAGAGGTCACGCTGCTCATCGCGCCTTCTCCTTCAGTTCGGAATAGAGATAGGGAACGATGATCGCCGAGATGGTCATCAGCATGATGATGGCGCTTGCAGAACCGACAGCCATTTCATTCCGCTTAAACGTGTATTCATACATGAAATTGGAAGGCAGCCACGCCGAGCCACCGGGCCCGCCGGAGGTCAGCGCCACCACGAGGTCGTAGGACTTGATCGCCATATGGGCGAGCACGATGAAGGCGGAGAGGAAGATCGGCCGCAGCAGCGGAATGACGATGCGCCGGTAGAGCTGGAACGGTGTGGCGCCATCGATCTGCGCCGCTTTCATGATCTCACCGTCGATGCCCCGCAAGCCCGCGAGGAACATCGCCATGACGAAGCCGGAAGCCTGCCAGACACCGGCGATGACGACGGTGTAGATGACGAAGTCCTTGTTCTTGATCCAATCGAAGTGAAAGCTCGTCCAGCCGAGATGATGCAGCGTCTGCTCCAGGCCGAGGCCCGGATCGAGGAACCATTTCCAGGCAACACCGGTCACGATGAAGGACAGCGCCATAGGATAGAGAAAGATCGGCCGCAGCACGCCTTCGCCGCGAATCTTCTGGTCGAGAAGGATCGCCAACAGCAGCCCGAGCCCGAGGCAGATGAAGATATAGAGGAAACCGAAGATCCCCATATTGGTGATCGACGTGTACCACGAGGACGGCGGATCGCTCTCGAAGGTCCAGCGCCAGAGGCGCTGATAGGCACGCGCGCCCGTGATTGCATAGGATGGAAAGGTCTTGGAATTGGTGAAGGAGAGATAGGCCGTCCAGACGATGAAGCCATAGACGAAGATCACGGTGATCAAGAAACTCGGCGCCAATACGATCTTCGGCAGAGCGTCCTGCAGCCGGCCGCGAATAGACGAGCGGGTTGAAGACTTCGACGTCAGGACCGGATCCGTGGTCGCAACTGTACTCATGTGGTCATCTCCTCCCCGCACCGCAGGGGCTGTGGCTTCCCCGCAAGAGTGCGGGAAAGCCTTGGTCGGTGGAATATTAGCGAGCGTCGTCAATTGCCTTGACGAGTTCTTCGACGGCCTGGTCGGACGTCTTGATCTGGCCATGGACGAACTTGGTCACTACATCCTTATAGGCGTTGGCGATCGCCGGAGGCGCGCCATAGCCCTGGGCGAGCGAGCCAAACAGGGTGCCCTTCTCGTTGGCAGCGGCAAGATCGGCTATGCCCTTCTTACCGCAAGCATCGAAGTCGGTGTCCGGAACGTCGGTACGCGCCGGAACCGAGCCCTTGACGACGTTGAAGGCCGACTGGAAACTTTTCGACAAGGTGGCGGTGGCAAGTGCTGCCTGTGCTGCCTTGCGGTCGTCAGATACGTTGAACATGCCGAACATATCGGAATTGTAGACGACGCTGCCGTCGGTGCCGGGGAAGCGGTAGCACAGGAAATCGGTGCCGGCGGCCATGTTGGCAGCCTTGAATTCGCCCTTGGCCCAGTCACCCATCACCTGCACTAGTGCATCACCCTTGATGACCATGCCGGTCGCTTGATTCCACTGACGACCGGAAAAATTCGGGTCGACATAGGTGATCAGCTTGCCCAGATTATCGAACGACTTCTTCATCGTGTCGGACTTCAGCGACTCCTCGTCGAGATCGTTCATCGCCTTCTTGTAGAATTCAGGCCCGCCGGTCGACAGCACGACCGAGTCGAACATGGTTGCTTCCTGCCAGTTCTCACCGCCAAGGGCGAGCGGAATGACGCCGGCCGCCTTGGCTTTGTCGAGCAACGCAATCAGGTCGTCGAAGGTCTTCGGCTCGGTGCCGCCGATCTTGTCCATGACGGCCTTGTTGATCCACAGCCAGTTGACCGAGTGGACATTGACCGGCACCGCCACCCATTTGCCATCATAAACGGTGAACTTCTGCAGGGCGGCAGGAACCGCCTTGTCCCAGCCTTCCTTGACGGCGATGTCGGTGATGTCGCCCATCGTGCCGGCTGCGGCATAGTCCAGCACGGTATAGCCGAGCATCTGCGAGGCGGTCGGCGGATTACCGGCAGCCACCATCGCCTTCAGCGCGACCATGGCGGGGTCGCCGCCACCACCGGCAACCGGCACGTCCTTCCAGGCAAAGCCTTCCTTAGAAAGGTCCTGCTTCAGCACGTTAAGCGCCGCGGCTTCACCGCCTGATGTCCACCAGTGCAGCATCTGAACTTCCTTGACGTCAGCCGCGTGAGCGCTGCCGAAACCAGCCATCATCACGACAGCAAGAGCTGCCGAGCTCAAAAACTTGCGCATGAATATCCTCCCGTTCGTAAGTGGCGGCGAGACCCACCTCGGCCGCCACGATGTCTTCCGCCGTGAGGGCGGCTAAACACCACACTACACCGCACCTCCCAGCGCGGTTAACAATTTAAAACGTTATAAACGCGGTCACGTCAAGTCCTTCCTCGACTCCCGAGAAAAATATGATTAGTCCGATAAATATTGATTTTATTTGCCTTTTTTCTGATCGCCTAAGAAACTGTAAAAATTTAAATCGTTTGCATTGATTGATTGCGTGCCGGTTTCATCGTGTTATTGTAGCCGCGATCCAGCACGGAATGTCCCCAGTGACCGAATCGTCCCAACTGCAACGCGGTGAAAATCCGGATGGTGCGCAAAAGCGCGGCAAGCCGACCTTGCGTACCATCGCGACATTGACCGGTCTTGCGGTGACGACGGTTTCGCGCGCACTCAGCGACGCGCCGCAAATATCAGTTGAGACTCGCGAGCGCGTCCATCGCATTGCCCGCGAGATCGGCTACCTGCCGGACCGCGCCGCCCAGCGCCTCAAGACAGGCCGCACCAACGTCATCAGCATTCTTCTCGACCCGCATCAGGAAGTGGTCGGCTTCGGCACGGCCATTATGTACGGCATCGCCAAGGTGCTGAAAGAGACATCCTATCACCTCGTCGTCGCCCCGAACTTCCTGTCGACGACGGATCTCGAAGCGGCAGAATATATCGTCCGCAACAATTTCGCAGACGGCCTGATCTTCACGCGGACGGAACCCTTCGATGCGAGGGTGCGGATGCTGCAGGAGGTCGGCTTTCCCTTCGTGTCCCACGGGCGCACCGAATTTTCGACGCCGCATCCCTACGTCGATTACGACAATTATGCTTTCGCCTATGAAGCCACGCGGCGCCTGATCGCCAAGGGCAGGAAGAAGGTTACGGTCATCATGCCGCCGAAGCGGCTGACCTTCAGCCAGCACATCCTTCATGGCTTCATGACCGCCGTGCGCGAGGCAGGCGTCGCCTACGAGATATCGGAAGCGGTCACGCTCGATTCACCGGCCAACGAGATCAGGGATTTCTTCCGCGCCCGCGCCGCAGCCCCCGATGTTCCCGATGGCTTTGTCTGCCCGGGCGAGGTTTCCGCGCTGGCGCTTGTCAGTGCCATGGGCGATGCGGGCCACGTCCTGGCGGAGGACTATGATATCGTTGCTAAGGAGACGTCACATCTCCTCACGCATCTTCAGCCGAAGATCGAAACCATCTACGAGGATCTGGTCGAGGCAGGCGAACATCTCGGCCAGATGCTTCTCCAGCGCATCAGCAATCCGGCAGCGGAGAGCCAGAGCCTGCTCCTGCCACCGCAGATCAATTTTCCGGTGGCCTAAGCCTAAGCCGCGTCACGACCGTTTATCGGCTTCTCGCGGAAGGCAAAGACGTCGACCGGCTCTCCGAGCCCGCGCAGCGGAAAGGTGCCGAGATTGTCCATCTCTTCAGTGCAGGTCGCCATCTCAACGAAAGCGCGCGACAGAAGCACCGGCCGCTTGACCTCCTTGGTCAAGGTTTCAAGCCGCGAGGCGACGTTGACTGCTGGGCCGATGACGGTGAAATCCAGCCGCCGACGCGAACCGATATTGCCGTACATGACGTCGCCGACGTGGACGCCGACGCCGTAGCGCAGCGGATCACGTCCCAAACGCTGATGTTGCTCATTCAGTTTCGCCATCGCCTCCTGCCCTTCACGGATCGCCGTCAGCAGATCCTCGCAGGCCGAAGGCTTCGACAGCGGGAAGATAGCAAGCAGTCCGTCACCCATGAATTTCAGGATTTCGCCTCCATGCCGCTCGATCGGATCGGACATGGCATCGAAATAGTCGTTGAGCAACTGGATCACGTCATCGCGCGGCCAGAGATCGGAGATCGCCGTGAAATCGCGCAGGTCGCAGATCATGATCGCCGCGCCGACGGTCGTGCCGCTGCCGCGGGTGATGACGCCGGAGAGAATCTGTTCGCTCGCATGCGGCCCGACATAAGTCTGCAGCAGCGTGCGCGCCATGATGTTCTTGAGCCGGATCTCGCTGACGAGAGTGAGAGCCGGCAGCAGATCGCGCAGGAAATCCACGTGTTCGCCGGTAAAACCGCCTGGCCTATTGGTGGAGAACGTAACGACGTGGCGCTTGTCGAACGTATGATCGATCGGCCAGGCGATATATTCGGAATAGCCGTCGTCGCGCAGTTCCTGGTAGAAGGGATAGTCGTCGCCCTCCCATAAATCCTCAAGGTTCTTCCGCACCTCGTTGGCGCCTTTGTGGATCTCGTTGACCGGGCTATTGAGGAATTGCGGCGTGGTTTCCACCCCGTAAGCAAAGGTGTCGATCTTTGCCTCTTCCATGCCTTCCACCCACAGGATGCGAGCGCCGATCCATTGCGGATGGTTCGTGCGGAAATGCAAGCTCGACCGGTTCACCGGCACGCCGGCTGCCAGCAGCCGCTTGCACATCTCCACCAGGATATTGTCGATGAAACGCTCGTTGCGGGTCTCGTTGATCAGCCAATCGAGAATTCGGCGCCTGCGGATTGGCCAGACGCCTTCGGCAGCTTCACTTGCCGGATCAGTCGCTTCGAAAGAGGGCCTCATAAAAAACTCCCGCTACGCCACATTCAACGAATACACCGCGCTGAATGTGGGCGATAGCGGACCGAATGATAAGAGGCTTCGTAAAGATAAACCTCAGAAATCCCAGTCTTCGTCCTCGGTCGCCACCGCCTTGCCGATGACATAGGAGGAGCCGGAGCCCGAGAAGAAGTCATGGTTCTCATCGGCATTCGGCGAAAGCGCAGACAGGATCGCCGGATTGACCTTGCAGGCGTCAGCCGGGAACAGCGCCTCATAGCCGAGGTTCATCAGCGCCTTGTTGGCGTTGTAATGCAGGAACTTCTTGACGTCCTCGGTCAGCCCGACGCCGTCATAGAGCGCTTCGGTATATTTCGCTTCGTTGTCGTAGAGCTCGAGCAGCAGGTCGAAGGCAAAATCCTTGATCTCCTGGCGTCGCTCTCCGGAAAGCTTTTCAAGTCCGCGCTGGAACTTGTAGCCGATATAATAGCCGTGCACGGCCTCGTCGCGGATGATGAGGCGGATCATGTCGGCCGTGTTGGTGAGCTTGGCGCGGCTCGACCAGTACATCGGCAGATAGAAGCCGGAATAGAAGAGGAAGCTTTCGAGGAAGACGCTCGCAACCTTCTTCTTCAGGGGATCGCCGGAAGCATAATGCTCCATGATCAGCGCCGACTTCTTCTGCAGGAATTCGTTCTCTTCAGACCAGCGATAGGCATCGTCGACATCGGGCGTCAGGCAGAGCGTCGAGAAGATCGAGGAATAGGAGCGCGCATGCACCGCCTCCATGAAGGAGATGTTGGAGAGCACCGCTTCCTCATGCGGCGTTGCCGCATCGGCCATCAGCTTCACCGAGCCGACACCGTTCTGGATCGTATCGAGCAGAGTCAGCCCGGTGAAGACGCGGATCGTCAGCTGCTGCTCGGCCGGCGTCAGTGTCCCCCAGGAGGGAATGTCGTTCGACAGCGGCACCTTTTCCGGCAGCCAGAAATTGCCGGTCAGACGGTTCCAGACTTCGAGATCCTTGTCGTCCTCGATACGGTTCCAGTTGATGGCGCGCACGCGGCTGACCGGTTTGAATTGCATGTTCATCATTATCTCCGGTCGTTTAAAGCGTGCAGGATACGCAGCCCTGCACCTCGGTGCCGGACAGCGCCATCTGGCGAAGGCGGATGTAGTAGATCGTCTTGATGCCCTTCTTCCAGGCATAGATCTGGGCGCGGTTGATGTCGCGCGTCGTTGCCGTGTCGCGGAAGAACAGCGTCAGCGACAGGCCCTGATCGACATGTTGGGTAGCCGCAGCATAGGTATCGATGATCTTGTCTGGCCCGATCTCGTAGGCATCCTGATAGTAGTCGAGATTGTCGTTGGTCATGAACGGCGCCGGATAATAGACGCGGCCGATCTTGCCTTCCTTGCGGATCTCGATCTTCGAGACGATCGGATGGATCGAGGAAGTCGAGTGGTTGATATAGGAAATCGAGCCCGTCGGCGGCACCGCCTGCAGGTTCTGGTTATAGAGGCCGGAGGCCATCACGGCCTTCTTCAGCTCCAGCCAGTCTTCCTGCGTCGGGATATGAATGCCGGCACCGTCGAAAAGCGCCTGAACCTTCTCGGTCGCCGGCTTCCATCCCTGCTCGGTATATTTGTCGAAATATTCGCCAGAGGCATATTTCGAATTCTCGAAGCCCTTGAAGCCCGCACCACGCTCGACCGCCAGACGGTTGGAGGCGCGCAGCGCGTGATAGGTCACCGTGTAGAAATAGATATTGGTGAAATCGACGCCCTCTTCCGAACCGTAATGGATGCGCTCGCGGGCGAGGTATCCATGCAGGTTCATCTGGCCAAGGCCGATCGCGTGGCTGTCGTCATTGCCCTTCTCGATCGAAGGTACGGATGAGATGTGGCTCATGTCAGAAACGGCCGTCAGCGCGCGGATCGAGGTCTCGATCGTCTTGCCAAAATCGGCCGAATCCATAGCCATGGCGATATTCAGCGAGCCGAGATTGCACGAGATATCCTTGCCCATCACCTTGTAGGAAAGGTCGTCGTTGAAGGTGCTCGCTTCGCTGACCTGCAGGATTTCAGAGCAGAGATTGCTCATGCTGATGCGGCCGGCGATCGGGTTTGCCCGGTTCACCGTGTCTTCGAACATGATGTAGGGATAACCGCTCTCGAACTGGATTTCGGCAATCACCTGGAAGAATTCGCGCGCCTTGATCTTCTTCTTGGTGATACGGGCATCCGCCACCATCTCGCGATACTTCTCCGTCACCGATATCTCGGTGAAGGGCACGCCATAGACCCGTTCCACGTCGTAGGGCGAGAAGAGGTACATATCCTCATTGTTCTTGGCGAGCTCGAAAGTGATGTCGGGCACGACGACGCCGAGCGACAGCGTCTTGATACGGATCTTCTCGTCAGCATTTTCGCGCTTGGTATCAAGGAAGCGCATGATGTCAGGGTGATGGGCGTTGAGATAAACGGCACCCGCACCCTGCCGAGCACCGAGCTGGTTGGCATAGGAGAACGAGTCTTCGAGCAGCTTCATGACGGGGATGATGCCGGAAGACTGGTTTTCGATCTGCTTGATTGGCGCGCCAGCCTCGCGGATGTTCGTCAGCGATAGCGCCACGCCACCGCCGCGCTTGGAAAGCTGCAGCGCCGAATTGATGGAGCGGCCGATCGATTCCATATTGTCTTCGACACGCAGCAGAAAGCACGAGACGAGCTCGCCGCGCTGCTTCTTGCCGGCATTGAGGAAAGTCGGCGTTGCCGGCTGGAAGCGGCCGGTGATGATCTCTTCGACCAGATCACGGGCAAGCTGCTCATTGCCTTCGGCAAGTGCCAACGCCACCATGCAGATGCGATCTTCATAGCGCTCCAGATAGCGCTTTCCGTCGAAGGTCTTCAGCGTGTAGCTGGTGTAATATTTGAAGGCGCCGAGGAAAGTCGGGAAACGGAACTTCTTGGCATAGGCCTCGTCGAACAGGTCGCGGACGAAGTTGAAGGAATACTGGTCGAGCACTTCCTGCTCGTAATAGCCTTCGGTCACCAGATAATCGAGCTTCTCCCGGAGATTATGGAAGAACACCGTGTTCTGGTTCACGTGCTGCAGGAAATACTGCTTGGCCGCCATGCGGTCCTTGTCGAGCTGGATCTTGCCCTGCTCGTCATAGAGGTTCAGCATCGCGTTCAGCGCGTGATAATCCAGCGCGTCCGCTGCCTTTAGCGGTTTTGCGCCCGCATCTCGCTTCAAATTTGTTCCTGTGTCCAAAATCGTCCCATCCCGTCTTTGACATTGGCGACATCCTCGGCAGTCCCCAGAAGCTCGAACCGGTAGAGGTAAGGCACCTGGCATTTCTGCGAGATCACGTCGCCGGCAAGCCCATAGGTCTCGCCGAAATTGCTGTTGCCCGCAGCAATGACGCCACGGATGTTGGAGCGGTTTTCCGCATCGTTGAGGAAACGGATCACCTGCTTGGGCACGGCTCCCTTTACGATCCCGGGGCCGCCATCCCCGCAATAGGTGGGCGAGATCAGCACATAGGGTTCGCGAATGTGGATGTCCTCAACGCCTACGGGAATGCGCGCCGCGCGCAGTCCCAGCTTCTCGACGAAACGATGGGTATTCTCAGACCGGCTGGAATAATAGACGATCAGGCCCACCGCTCTTCTCCGATCAGGAGAGCGCGCTGATCATATCGGGACGGAAGCCCGCCCAGTGGTTCTCGCCGGCAACGACGACCGGAACCTGCATGTAGCCCATGCCGCGAACGCGATCGAGCGCGTCGGCATCCTCGGAGATATCGATGATCTGATAGTCGACGCCCAGGCGGTCGAGGGCGCGATATGTGGCGGTGCACTGAACGCAGGCAGGCTTGCTGTAAACGGTAACGCTCATCATGTTCCTCGTGATGTCAATGGATTCCGGACGCAGAACTAGGATCGGGCGCCTTGCGGCGTCCGGGGTAACGCTCGATATTGATCTGGCAAAGTTGGCGTTTTACACGCCGGATTCGATCCCTCGCGGGATTTGCGCGGGCGGCGGCTTTGATGCTCTCGACATGACTTCAACCCCGAAGTGCTCATGCGGACTTCCGGGGGCAGCGCAACAGGTGCGGATTTGATCCGCCTCACATATACGCGACCTTCCGGACACCCCGCCCGTGGACGTTTCGTTCAAGGCAGGTCTCCTGGCTCGCGGGTCGAAGCACCCTGCCCCCAGCCTTCCCAAAGCGTCATGCCTCAGTGACCTGAAATCGGACAGTTGCTCGCCGCTTACAGTTGCGGGGGCAGCTCCGGCCTTGTTTTGCCATCATGGCAAACCGCACCGTATTCCCGTCTTAGCCTGCGATCCCTAGCGAATCGAAGGAACCTTGAACACTAGATATAGTACTCGAATCGGAGTTGGCGTCAACGGATGGTTTGTGCGTCGCGTTACGGCATATTTGAAATTGCTACATTCCTGTGAAAAACGTGGTTAACGAATGCTTAAAGAAAGTAGGCTGTGGAGAAGGCCCCAATGAAGAGAGCCGGCCTATAGCCGGCTCTCTGATTTTCGACTCCAGGTTCAGGCCCGAATCGTCGATGCGGCATGTCGTAATATTCGGGCGGCAGCGACCATGTTGACGAGCGCCGGGCGAACCTCTTCCCACCTGCGCGTCTTCAATCCGCAATCCGGATTGATCCAGAGCTGCCCGTCCGTCAGACGCTCGCGCGCCAGCGTCAGGAGCTCCGTCATCTCCTCGACATCAGGAACGCGCGGCGAATGGATGTCGTAGACGCCGGGGCCGATCTCGTTCGGATATTTGTAGCTACGGAAGGCCTCCAGCAGTTCCATCTTCGAACGTGACGTCTCGATGGAGATCACATCGGCATCCATCGCCGCGATGGCATCGATGATCTGGTTGAACTCCGAATAGCACATATGCGTATGGATCTGCGTTTCGTCCGCCACGCCGGAGGCGCATAGGCGGAAACTCTCGACGGCCCAGTCGAGATAGGTCTTCCAGTCGGCCTTGCGCAGCGGCAGGCCCTCGCGCAGCGCCGCCTCGTCGATCTGGATCATTGCCGCACCGGCCCTTTCGAGATCGAGCACCTCGTCGCGGATCGCCAGCGCGATCTGCCGGCTGACGTCGGCGCGAGAGAGATCGTCGCGCACGAAGGACCAGTTGAGGATCGTCACCGGCCCGGTCAGCATGCCCTTCACGGGCTTCTCCGTCAGCGACTGCGCATAGCGCCACCACTCGACTGTCATCGGCTTCGGCCGGGAGACGTCCCCGAAGATAACAGGCGGTCGGACGTAACGGGAGCCATAGCTCTGCACCCAGGCATGTTGAGTGAAGGCGAAGCCGGAAAGCTGCTCACCGAAATACTGCACCATGTCATTGCGTTCGAATTCGCCGTGGACAAGCACGTCGAGGCCGATTTCCTCCTGCCAGCGGATCGCCGCTTCGGTCTCCTTTTTCAGAAAGGCATCATAATCCGCCTCGCTGATCGTGCCCTTGGTGAAAGCGGAGCGGGACTTTCGAACATCTGATGTCTGCGGGAAGGAGCCGATCGTCGTCGTCGGGAACAGCGGCAGGCGAAGCTTACGCTCCTGCAGTCCGGTCCGCTCGGCAAAATCGCTGCTGCGTGTCTTCATCGCCTCGTCGATCGCGGCAACCCGCTGTCTGACCTTCAGATCATGTACGCGCGTAGATGCGGCGCGCGATGCAACGGCCTGCGAGGCTGCCGCAATCACCTGGGAGGCCTTGCCGGCATCGCCGAGCGCTGCGATCTCCTCAAGCTTCTGGGCAGCGAAGGCGAGCCATGATTTCAGCTCACCATCCAGCCCGCTCTCCAGTTCCAGATCGATCGGCACGTGCAGCAGCGAGCAGGACGGCGCGATCTGTAGCCGGTCCGCACCAAAGTGCTGGACAAGCGGCTCGATCCTCTCCCGGATCGCCGCAAGGTCTGCCTTCCAGATATTGCGCCCGTCGATGACGCCAAGCGAAAATGTCAGATCGCTGGGTGCCTTGAAAAGGGCATCGATCTGCTGTGGAGCGCGAACGAGATCGACATGCAGGCCGGCAACCGGGAGCGAGAGCGCCGTCGGCAGATTGTCGCCGATCGCGCCGAAATAGGTGGCGACCATGATCTTCAGGTCGGGCACCAATTCATGCAGCGCACGATAGGTATGCTGCAGTGCTGCCTGCTCTTCCTGTGAAAGATCGAGCACGAAGCAAGGTTCGTCGATCTGCACCCAGTCGACACCGGCTGCACGAAGTTCTGCCAGTACTTTTGTATAAACAGGCAACAAGCGTGCAAGCAGGTCAATCGGCGCAAAACCTTCTTCGCTTCCCTTGGCGAGTTTCAGGAAGGTAACCGGACCGAGGATGACCGGCCGGGTATGGATGCCAAGTGTCTTGGCCTCGACGAAGGCATCAAGTGGCTTGTTCGCCGTCAGGGCAAAGGTCTGATCGGGGCCGAGTTCCGGCACCATGTAGTGGTAGTTCGTGTCGAACCATTTCGTCATTTCGAGCGCCGGCGCGCCATGCCCGTGATGGTGCTGATGGCCGCAATCGACATGCGCCTCTTCGCCGGTGGAGCCGCGCGCCATCGCGAAATAGGTGTCGAGAGAAACTTGCCCGCCCTTCCAGCCATAGGCGGCGGGAATGGCGCCGACCATGACCGCCGTGTCGAGCACATGGTCGTAAAGCGAGAAATCGTTCGAGGGGATGACGTCGATCCCCTTCTGCTTCTGCAGGAGCCAGTTTTCCGCCCGCAGCCGCTTCGCGACATCGAGAAGCGCGCCGGCATCGGATTTGCCGGCCCAGTAGCTCTCCAGTGCGAATTTGAGTTCGCGATGCTTTCCGATCCTGGGAAAGCCGAGATTTGCAGTCTTGATAGTCATTTTCCTTACCCCGAAGGTTATGGGCAAGGCTGCGGCGCAACGCATCGACGAGATACGGCCATGGGAATGCCGTCTCGCGCAAGCGGCACACCGGGACACCCCGCCCGTGGACGTTATCTATCGCGGCAGGTCTCCTGGCTTGCGGGTCATCGACATCGTCCAGTCTTCCCGGGCGTCTTCCCAGTGACGTCGAAGGACGGTGTCTATCCGCTTACAGTTGCGGGGGCAGCTTCGGTCTTGGCGATGGCCGCACCGAATTCCCTCTTAGCTTGGGATCAACAGATCCCAAGAACCAACGATCCGGCAAGCATGCACCCGCCGCATCGCAACGTCAATATGATATAAAGAAATCTTTATGTCTTTATCTGAAGAAGCCGAAGTGCATTCATCGTCACCAGCACGGTCGCACCCGTATCGGCGAGGATCGCCGGCCACAGGCCGGTGATGCCGATGATGGTGGTAACCAGGAACACGGCCTTCAGCCCGAGCGCGATGGTGATGTTCTGAAAGATATTGCGCATCGTCCGCTTCGAAAGGTCGATCATCCGGGCTACGTCGCCGACACGCCCATGCAGCACAGCCGCATCCGCCGTCTCCAGCGCCACGTCGGTGCCGCCGCCCATGGCGATGCCGACATCGGCAGCGGCAAGTGCCGGCGCGTCATTAATGCCGTCACCCACCTTGGCGACGAACAGACCTTCCTTCTTCAGTTCGCCAACAATGCGCTGCTTGTCCTGCGGCAGGAGTTCGCCGCGCCAGTCGATGCCGAGATCGCCGGCAACGGCTGCCGCCGTGCGCTTGTTGTCGCCGGTCAGCATGATGGCGCGCACGCCAGCTGCCTTCAGCGTCGCAAGCCCGCTCTTTGCGTCTTCACGAGGTTCGTCGCGCATGGCGATGAGACCGGCGGCGACACCATTGACGAGCAGCACCGAGACGCTCTTGCCCGCGCCGTTCAGCACCGCGACCTGTTCGTCCTGCTCCGCATTCAGCGCCCCGCGCTCGCGCGCAGCCGGCGGCGACAGGAGATCGAGCGTCTCCCCACCCACCTTGCCGGTCATGCCCTTGCCGGGAAGCGCTTCGACTTCGAAAGCCGGCGGCACGGGTACTCCATCAGCCTTGGCGCGATTGAGAATTGCCAGCGCCAGCGGATGGCTGGAGCCTTGCTCCAGAACGGCAGCGCGCGAAAGTACCTCTGCCTCGGTGCGTCCGTAAGAAATTATATCGGTGACCTGTGGTTTGCCTTCGGTCAGCGTACCGGTCTTGTCGAAGGCAACGGCCGTCACCTTGCCGAGCGATTCCAGAACCGCCCCGCCCTTCATCAGCAGACCGCGGCGCGCGCCCGCCGAAAGCGACGCGGCAATCGCCGCCGGTGTGGAAATGACCAGCGCGCAGGGGCAGCCGATCAGCAGGATTGCGAGACCCTTGTAGACCCATTCGCCCCATGCCCCGCCCATCAGCAACGGCGGCAAAACGGCGACCAGAGCCGCCACGACGACGACACCAGGCGTATAATAGCGGGAGAAGCGATCGATGAAGCGCTCCGTCGGCGCCTTCGATTCCTGGGCTTCCTCCACCAGCTTGACGACGCGGGCAATCGTATTGTCCTCGGCAGCGGCCGTGACACGGACGCGCAGCGCCGCATCGCCATTGACCGTGCCGGCGAAGACCATCTCGCCTGCGCCCTTGCGAACCGGCGTGCTTTCGCCCGTCACCGGCGCCTCATCGATAGCGCTTTCGCCGGAAACAATTGTCCCGTCGGCGGAAATCCGGTCTCCCGGACGCACGAGAATGACGGAGCCGACGGAAAGCGTCTCAGCTGGCACTTCCTTCACCTCGCCGCCCGTCTCGAGCAGCGCATTCTTAGGCACCAGCGTCGTCAGCGACTGGATGCTGGCGCGCGCCTTGCCGGCAGCCACGCCTTCCAGCAATTCGCCGACGAGGAACAGGAAGACGACCGTCGCCGCCTCTTCCCCCGCATTGATGATGACAGCGCCGACAGCGGCAATCGTCATCAGCATCTCGATCGAAAAGGGCGTGCCGGAAAGGGCGGCCATGACCGCGCGGCGGGCAATCGGCACCAGCCCGACCAGCATGGCAACGATGAAAGCATAGGGGGCAATCGACGGCACCAGATGGCCGAGCACGTAGGCGGCAACGAGTGCGAGGCCGGAAAGGATCGTCAACCGGCCTTTCTTGCTCTGCCACCAGGGACCGGTGATCGGCCCATGATCATGGCCGTGCAGCCCCTCGACCTCCTCGGCGCTGTGCGAATGATCGTGACCGGCATGATCGTGAGCATGGCCTTCGTGGTCATGATCGTGATGGTCGTGATCATGATGCTCATGCCCATCGTGATCGTGATCGTGGCCATGGTCGTGCCCATGATCGTGGTCGTGATGCGCATGGTCATGACCGGTCTTGCTCTCGCGAGCAGGAGCCTTGCCGGTGAGCGGAGCAACCGAATAGCCGAGGCCGGTCACCCTCTTCTCGATCGCTTTGAGATCGCTGCTGCCATCGTGGCGCACCGTCATCGTGCCTGCTGTCACCGACACGGAGACGTCTTCGACGCCGGGCACGCGTCTGACGGCGGTATCGATTTTCGTTGCGCAGGCGGCGCAATCCATTCCGCCAACCCGGTACCGTGCCTGTGCTGCTTCGCTCATGATTTCGATCCTTGCTAGTAAGCAGTATCGTTCCTACATCCTCTAGCGACTAGAGGTGCAAGAGGAAAATCATGAAAAAGATCACCATCGGTGAAGCCGCCCGCCAGAGCGGCGTCAAGGTGCCGACGATCCGCTATTATGAGGGCATCGGCTTGTTGTCTGCTCCAAGCCGTAGCGAGGGCAATCAGCGCTCCTACGAACCATCAGACCTCAACCGCCTCGCCTTCATCCGCCACGCCCGCGAACTCGGCTTCGAGATCGATGCAATCCGCACATTGCTGCAGCTGCAGGACGACCCTCACCAGTCCTGCGCATCCGCCGATGCCATCGCCAAGGCCCGCCTGATCGACGTCGAACAGCGCATCCGCAGCCTCAATGCCCTGAAGGCGGAACTGGAGCAGATGGTCGAGGGCTGCGGCCATGGCCGCGTCGATCAGTGCCGGGTCATCGAGGTGCTCGCCGACCACGGCAAGTGCGTGCATCCGCATCACTGAGACTTGCGCTCGCCGACCGCCCGCGCCAAGAAGGCGCTATGAACCAGAAGACGATCGCAGTCATCGGCGGCGGCCCGGCCGGCCTTTCGGCAGCCGAAGTATTGTCGGCAAGCGGCCATGCCGTTTCCATCTATGATGCGATGCCGACCTTTGCCCGCAAGTTCTTGCTCGCCGGCAAGTCCGGCCTCAACATCACCCATTCCGAAGACTACGAGCGCTTCGCTACCCGCTTTGGCGGTGCCAATCCCCATCTACGCGCCGCCCTCGACGCCTTCACCCCGGCCGATATCCGCGCCTGGGCGGCAGACCTCGGCACCGAAACCTTCGTCGGTTCCTCCGGCCGGGTCTTTCCCAATGTCATGAAGGCCTCGCCGTTGCTGCGCGCCTGGCTCGCCCGTCTGGAAGCCCGCGGCGTCAGCTTCTTCACCCGCCACCGATGGATCGACTTTGCAGAAGGCGGCCATGTTTTCGAAACGCCCGACGGCTGCAAGACCATATCCTGCGACGCCACACTGCTCGCACTCGGCGGTGCCAGCTATCCGCGTCTCGGCTCGGATGCCGGTTGGGTGCCGCTACTCTCCGAACGCGGCATAGCGATCGCGCCGTTTCGCCCCGCCAATTGCGGTTTCGATGTCGCCTGGAGTGAACTCTTCCGTGATCGCTTCGCCGGAGAGCCGCTGAAATCGGTGACGGCAACATCAGGCGCCGGGACATTTCCAGGCGAATTCGTCATTAGTAAACACGGCATCGAAGGCAGCCTCGTCTATGCCCACTCGGCCGCTTTGCGTGACGACCTGCTGCAGCATGGCAAGGCAACCCTCTCGATCGACCTTGCTCCCGGCCGCACGCTCGAACGCCTGTCTCGTGATCTCGCCCGGCAGGATACCAAGACAAGTTTCTCCAACCGCCTGCGCAAGGCCGCCGGCCTCGACGGCGTAAAGGCAGCACTTCTGCGCGAGCTCATGCCGGAGACCGATCGCAACGATCCTCAAAAACTCGCCGCCGCCATCAAGGCCCTACCTGTTCCATTGCTGCGCCCACGCCCGATCGCAGAGGTCATATCCTCTGCCGGCGGCATCGCCTTCAGCGAAATCGACGAGAGCTACATGCTGAAACATCTCCCTGGCACTTTTGCAGCCGGAGAAATGCTGGATTGGGAGGCGCCGACGGGCGGCTATCTGCTGACTGCCTGTTTCGCCACGGGCCGAGCCGCAGCGAGAGGCGTCGAGGGCTGGTTCAGCCGAAGGTGAAGGCGAAAGCCTGCACGCCGGGATCGAGGAAATGGATCTCGAACGTGTGGTCGCTGACTGACCCGGCTTCCCGCACCAGCTGGTAGAGCCGCTGCACTGTCACCGTGCCCTTGCCATCGGCATCCGTATCCACGCCATGCCCGTCGCCAGGCGCCTTGCCGTCGACCGTCACCTGAAAGCGCACCGGCTTGCCATCCGCACCAGGTCCGAGAACCAGATGCAGGTCGCGGGCATGGAAGCGGTAGTAGATGCTGCCATCGGCGCCGTTCAGCGTTGCCTGTTCAGGGCCGACTGTCCAGTTGCCGGTGAGGCCCCACTCATTGAGCTTGGGCGTCGCAGCGACATAATCATGAGCAGCATCGTTGACCGTGCCCTTGTCGTCGACGAAGTTCTGCGAGCGGGAATAACCGACATAGGTTTCCGGCGACTGCACATTGGCCGTATCGGAAGCAGCTTCGGCACCCGTGGCCTTCACATCGACGATATCGCTGGAAATGCCGGTCTTGCCGGCTTCGGCCAACAGTTGCTGGATTACCCGTTCGGACTGGTCGTAATCGCCCTCGCCGAAATGATGGTGGCGTATCTGCCCCTTCGCATCGATGAAATAATGCGCCGGCCAGTATTCATTGTCGAAGGCCCGCCAGATCGCATAATTGTTATCGACTGCGACCGGATAGGTGATGCCGAGATCGGAAATCGCCTTCTTCACATTGTCGACATTCTTCTCGAAGGCGAATTCCGGCGAATGCACGCCGATGACAACGAGGCCTTGATCCTTGTACTTTTCAGCCCAGGCTTCGACATAGGGAATGGCGCGCAGGCAGTTGATGCAGGAATAGGTCCAGAAGTCGACGAGCACGACCTTGCCCTTCAACTGCTCGGCCGTCAGCGGCCCTGAATTCAGCCATTGCACGGCCCCATCAAGCGGCGACATCTGGCCTTCGACCGGCAGCTGCTCGGCGGCACCCTTCGGCTTCATCGCCATTATCATCGAGTTGCCGCTCGTTGCGGCTGGGTTGCCAGATATCATCATCTGATCGTTGCCCGTCATTGCCATCGAGCCACCGCCGCCAGCCGGCATCACCACGGATTTCATGGAGCCGCCCGCATTGTCGGCCGTCCGCTGCTGCGGATGGAAACGATCGACCAGCCCTTGTTCCAGAAGATTGGTGCTGGCAAGCGACGCCTGCGTCAGGAAGCCCGTATCGAGGCCAAGCGCAATCGCCACGACAGCGACGAGAACCGCCACGCCGACTCCGCGCCGCAGCCATTCGCCGACACCAAGAGATCGCTTCATCGTCTGATAGACCTTGCCGCCGATGAGAAGCGCAAGTGCAAGCGAGGTTGCGGCACCCAGCGCATAGGCAAGCAGCAGCAGCGTCGTGCCGACATTCGCGCCCTGAAGCGCCGCACCCGTGAGGATGAGGCCGAGAACCGGCCCGGCGCAAGGCGCCCAGAGCAGGCCGGTCGCAACGCCGAGCAGCAACGAGGCGGCAATGGCCGAACCACCGCCACGCGTGCTTTTATCGGCGGACTGTGACAGGCGCGCACCGAGCGAAACGAGCGGCCGCGTCAGATAGTCGGACAGCGCCGGAAAGAGCAGGATGACGCCGAAGATCGCAAGCAGCACGATGGCGGCATAGCGGCCATATTCATTGGCCTGCACGGCCCATCCGCCGCCGACGGCCGCCAGTGTCGCGACCCCGGCAAATGTCGCGGCCATGCCGACGAGCATCGGCAGCGTGCTGCGCAGGAAAGGCTGGCCGGCACGGGCGAAAACGAAGGGCAGCACCGGCAGGATGCAGGGGCTGACAATCGTCAGCACCCCACCGAGATAGGCAAGGACGAAGAGAAGCATCGCAATAATCCGTCTATCAGGCAGAAGCCGGGTGGAATGTCATGGCCACGCCGTTCATGCAGTAGCGCAATCCGGTCGGCTTCGGTCCGTCGTTGAAGACGTGACCCAGATGCCCACCGCAACGGCCGCAATGGACGGCATCGCGCACCATGCCGAAGGAGGTATCGTGCGTCGTGCCGACGACCTTGTCGTCAAGCGGCGCCCAGAAACTCGGCCAGCCAGTACCGCTGTCGAATTTCGTGGTCGAGGAAAATGCCTCCTGATCGCAGCCCGCACAGGCGAAATTGCCCTTGCGTTCTTCGTGCAGCAACGGGCTGGTGAAGGGATATTCCGTTCCCTCCTGCCGCAGCACCGAATATTGATCCGGCGTCAGAAGCTTGCGCCACTCTTCGTCGGTATGGGTAACGGCGAAGCTCTCCTCCGCCATGGCGTGGCTGCCAAAACCGAAGCGCAGGGCAAAGGCGCCAAGTCCGGCAGTGGTCAGCAGCAATCGTCTGTTCATCATCGCTTTGCTTCTCCTAGTCAGCAGCTGCGACAGGTTCTCTTGTCTGGTAGACAACGCCGGGCGGGACTTATTCCCGGCATAGCGATTTTTCTTTCGGTGTTGCCTACTGAGGAAACTACGAAGCCGCGCTGCGATCTGTTTCACTGTCACCAGCGCAAACACTGAAATGTGAAGTCCGCGATATCAGCAGCCAGCACCCGCCGGCGGTTGTATCCAAAGAAATACGACGCTATTCCTCAAAATCAGCCTCGGCAAGCAGCCGGCTGGTCGGATTATCGCGATCACGATGCTCGGACGGACAGCGCAACTGTCTCAGAAATGCGACACCCGTCATCGGGCGCCATGCCGGCCTGATTGCAAAGCTGCCATATTTACATCAGAATATGCGCAAGTTCTGGGAGGAGCATCTATGCACGAACAATCCGCGCATGCGGAGCATGTCTATACGTGGGCCCAGCAAAATTCGGCTGCGGCCAGCTCTCCAATCGTGGCTTCCTGGCGGCGCTGCATGACAATGTACCAGCTGGCGCCAGAGGATAAGCGCGTGCCGCTGCGCCTCACCGAACAGGAATTCGGCCTGGCGCGGGAGCAATCCGAACAATTGATCGCCGATGCCCGGGAGGAACTCGACCGCCTCTTTGCAACCGTCGGCAAGGCGGGCTGCTGCCTGCTGCTGACGGATCGCAATGGCATTGCGCTTGAGCGCCGCGGAGCCGCCGGCAATGATAAGGAATTCCACGATCTCGGCCTCTGGACCGGTTCCGTCTGGACCGAAGCCAGCATCGGCACCAACGGCATCGGCACGGCACTCGCCGACGACCGCGCCGTCGCCGTTTTCCGCGACCAGCATTTCTATTGCTCCAACATCAAGCTGAGCTGCACCACTGCGCCGATCCGCGATCACCGCGGCCTGCTGGCCGCTGCGCTGGACATTTCTACCTGCCGCGACGACGTCAATGAGATGACGCTGAGCATCCTCTCGCAAGCCGTGCGTGATGCGGCGATGCGCATCGAGCTCAACCTCTTCCGTTCCGCCTTTGCAGGTGCCCGCTTCGTCATGGTGCCGGCCGGCGTCAATTCCGCCAATGCGCTGCTCGCCGTCGACCGACATGACCTCGTTCTCGGCGCTACGCGTGCCGCTCGCCTTGCGCTCAAGCTGGACGACAGGCACATCGCCGCCGGCATTCCGGCCTCCGATGCGCTGCATGAAGGCCGCGTCTCGCAGGAAGAAGAGATGGCCGAAGCCGAAAAGGCGGCGCTCCTGCGCGCGCTGTCGCGCACGCATGGCAATGTCTCCCAGGCCGCCGCAGCCCTTGGCATCAGCCGTGCTACACTGCACCGGAAGATGAAGAAACTCGACTTGCACTGACATCAGGCCAAAGGTTCAATCACGAATTCGTGGTACCATCGGAACCTGTCGCAACTCTGCGACACTGTGCGCTGCGGTATTGCGGAGCGACCCTGTTCCATCAGCCAAAAGCGACACAGATTTCCTCTCACTGGTTCGATCCGGAACCCGTTCATCAAGGGAGGATGACATGCTTCATCAGAAAATCGTCGAGTCGCCGTACAAGCTGAAATACGGCAACTATATCGGTGGCGAATGGCGTGAGCCGATCGGCGGCAAATATTTCGACAACGTTACGCCCGTCACCGGCGGCAAGCTCTGCGAAATCCCGCGCTCGGATGAAAAGGACATCAACGCGGCGCTCGATGCCGCCCATGCCGCGAAGGAAAAATGGGGCCGCACTTCCACCACCGAGCGCTCCAACATCCTTATGAAGATCGCCCAGCGCATGGAAGACAAGCTGGAGCTTCTGGCCCAGGCCGAAACCTGGGACAACGGCAAGCCGATCCGTGAAACCATGGCGGCCGACATCCCGCTCGCCATCGACCACTTCCGCTATTTTGCTTCCTGCATCCGCGCCCAGGAAGGCACGATCGGCGAAATCGACCATGACACCGTCGCCTATCACTTCCATGAGCCGCTCGGCGTCGTCGGCCAGATCATTCCCTGGAACTTCCCGATCCTGATGGCGACCTGGAAGCTGGCCCCGGCTCTCGCCGCCGGCAATTGCGTCGTCATCAAGCCGGCAGAACAGACGCCCGCCTCGCTCTTGCTCTGGGCAGAACTCGTCGGCGATCTCCTGCCGCCCGGCGTGCTCAACATCGTCAACGGTTTTGGTCTCGAAGCCGGCAAACCGCTCGCTTCCAGCCCGCGCATCGCCAAGATCGCCTTCACCGGCGAGACGACGACGGGCCGCCTCATCATGCAATATGCCAGCCAGAACCTCATTCCGGTCACGCTGGAACTCGGCGGCAAGTCGCCCAACATCTTCTTCGCCGATGTGGCAGCCGAGGATGACGACTTCCTCGACAAGGCTCTCGAAGGCTTCGCCATGTTTGCGCTGAACCAAGGCGAAGTTTGCACCTGCCCGAGCCGCGCCCTTATCCAGGAATCGATCTATGACCGCTTCATGGAAAGGGCCGTCAAACGCGTCGAAGCCATCACGCAGGGCAACCCGCTCGACCCTGCAACGATGATCGGCGCCCAGGCCTCCACAGAGCAGATGGAAAAGATCCTCGCTTACCTCGATATTGGTAAGCAGGAAGGCGCGCAGGTCCTTACCGGCGGCTCGCGCAACGACCTCGGCGGCGAGTTGTCTGAGGGCTATTACATCAAGCCGACCATCTTCAAGGGCCACAACAAGATGCGTGTGTTCCAGGAAGAAATCTTCGGCCCTGTTGTCTCGGTCACCACCTTCAAGGATGAGAAGGAAGCGCTCGAGATCGCCAATGACACGCTCTACGGCCTCGGCGCCGGTGTCTGGACCCGCGACGGCAACCGCGCCTATCGCTTCGGCCGGGAAATCCAGGCCGGTCGCGTGTGGACCAACTGCTATCACGCCTATCCGGCCCATGCGGCCTTCGGTGGCTACAAGCAGTCCGGTATCGGTCGCGAAACGCACAAGATGATGCTCGATCACTACCAGCAGACCAAGAACATGCTGGTCAGCTACAGCCCGAAGAAGCTCGGCTTCTTCTGAGAAGCAACCGATCGTGCTATTATCGCGCCTCCTCCCTTCACGGGGAGGAGGTATTGTCTTGGAGGAGGCAATCATGGAACAAATGGTCAATGGCGAACCGCGCGTGCTAGCAACCGATGCAGCGCTCGACCTCATCAAGGAAATCCAGCGGGATTATCCAGAGATCCTCTTCCATCAGTCCGGCGGCTGCTGCGATGGCTCCTCGCCCATGTGCTACCCCACGGACGATTTCATTGTCGGCGACCAGGACGTGAAACTCGGTGAAATCGGCGGTGTGCCCCTCTATATCAGCGCCAGCCAGTTCGAGGCCTGGAAGCATACCCAGCTCATCATCGACGTCGTGCCAGGACGCGGCGGCATGTTTTCGCTCGATAACGGCCGCGAGAAACGCTTCCTCACTCGTTCGCGCATGTTCGGTGGCGGTGAGGCCTGCGCCGTCCCCGATGTGAGAACCCACGCGACCACCTGATCGGGAATTCCGTGTAGTATTCCCTTAGTACCCGCGGCCCGCGATCCTTTGTTAAAGTCCATCTGTTGGTTTTTACGGGAGGAAGAAATGCCAGCGTCCAAAATACTGATGATTACAGGTGATTTCACCGAAGATTATGAAACCATGGTGCCGTTCCAGACGCTGCTTGCCTGCGGCTATACGGTCCATGCCGTCTGCCCCGGCAAGACTGCCGGCCAGACAGTTGCCACCGCCATCCACGATTTCGAAGGCGACCAGACCTATTCGGAAAAGCGTGGTCACAACTTCGCACTGAACGCCACATTCGAAAGCATTCGCGCCGAGGATTACGATGCGCTCGTCATTCCGGGCGGCCGTGCGCCGGAATATCTGCGCCTCAACCCCGATGTCATCAAGGCTGTGAGGCATTTCTTCGATGCCAGCAAGCCGGTCGCCGCGATCTGCCACGGCGCGCAGCTTTTGGCCGCTGCCGGCGTGCTGAAGGGCCGCACCTGCTCAGCCTATCCCGCCTGCCGCCCGGAAGTCGAGCTTGCCGGTGGTACCTATGCCGATATCGCCATTACCGATGCCGTCTCCGACGGCAATCTCGTTACAGCACCGGCATGGCCGGCCCACCCCTCGTGGCTGCGCCAGTTCATGACGGTGCTTGATGCGGCAACGACCCTGGAGACCAATGCCGCCTGAGTGGACCCGCGGGAGGAACGTGATGTGTGAACTGTTCATCAAGGCCGATGCGCGGCTCTGGGAAAGCACAACCCGGTCGTTGCGCATCGACGGCATGGTCACCAGCGTGAGGCTGGAGAATTTCTTCTGGTCAAAGCTGGAGGAAATTGCCACCCGCGACGGCATGAACGTGGTCCAGCTGATCACCAGGCTACACCACGAGTCGATCGACGCCGGCCATGACCTTGGCAACTTCACCTCGTTCCTCCGCGTCTGCTGCGCCCGCTATCTGGATCTCCAGCTCGCCGGGGATATCCCTGCCGATCTCTCGAGGCCGATTGCCGGCCTCAATGCCCCGGAAATTCTTGGGCGAGAGAAGCGGAAATATCATTGAATCGTCCCAAGCCGGAGGCGATGATTTTTAGATAGGCGGAATGCCCCTCTGCGTGAGACAATCGCTCGCAGCCGCCGCCAAGCCGCACCGGTCGGTTTGCCCACGCGGCGGAGAGAGCGGAGAGGAAAATGGCAGCGCGCTTAGTTGTAGTGCGAGGATACTCCGTGGCCGGTAGTGGTCCCGATGACTGACAGTTCCGCATTGCGCACCACCAGTATGGCGGGCATCGTCCGCGAGGAATGGTTCTTTGGCGTGAGCGTCGCGACCAGCCTCGCCTTCCTTGCTTTCTCTGAAGCAATCTTCGCGAAACTATCTCAACCCTTCTGGTTCACCCTCATTTTCCTGTGGCTTTTTGGCGTTGTGCTCGGGTCAGCCCTATCGGTCGTTCGCCACGCCGATCATCTGGCAGAGCAGCTTCGAGAGCCCTACGGGACCCTCATCCTGACCCTTGCGATTACCTCAATCGAAGTGATGGCGATCTCGGCTGTCATGCTGCATGGGGAAAACAATCCAACGCTCGCACGCGACACGCTGTTTGCCGTCGTCATGATCATCCTGAACGGCATGGTTGGCCTGTCGCTGCTCTTCGGCGCCTGGCGGCGGGAAGATCAGCAGCACAATCTGCATGGCGCCAATGCCTATCTCGGCGTCATCGTGCCGCTCGCGACCCTCAGCCTCGTCATGCCGACTTTTCTCGCCGGCCCGGATGGTCCGCACCCCTCGGCCCCGAGGCAGATGTTTCTCGGCATCGTCTCGATTGGTCTCTACAGCATATTCCTGCTGCTGCAGGCCGGCCGCCATCAGCGCTACTTCGCCGAAGACGGCAACCACCATGAACAGCACATCGTCAACATGCGGCACCATCGGACGGTATGGCATCATGCCGTTCTGCTGCTTGCCTACATGGGACCGGTCGTCTTCCTGGTTGAACAGCTTGCCAGGCCGATTGACTACGTCATCGAAACCCTGCACGCACCGACAGCCTTTGGAGGTGTGGTCATGGCGGTGCTTGTCGCGACACCCGAGGCGATCAGCGCCGTGCGCGCCTCCGTCGCCAACCATCTGCAGCGTTCCATCAACATCTTCCTCGGCTCAGTCCTGTCGACGATCGGCCTGACCGTGCCGGCCATGCTGGCAATCAGCCACTTCTACGGGCATCCCGTCACGTTGGGGCTTCAGGGCCCGGATCTCGTAATGTTCGTGCTGACGCTCACCGTCAGCATCATTACCTTTTCAAGCGGCCGCACCAATCTCATGCAAGGCGCGGTTCATCTGGTGCTGTTTGTGGCTTACGTACTGCTCATTACTCAGCAGTGAGCACAAATCTGCGAACTGAACTGTTACCGGGATTACGCGGTCACCAATCATTTAGGCACAGCTAAATTGCGTGCCGGGAACTATTGCAATTTCGGACAATCCCGCGACATAGTACCACACGCCTGAAACCACCCGGCGGCTTATGGGGGTCACCGCAAAGGCGCGCAGCAAGACCGGGGCATATAGATCGTCGGGGCAGCAGCAATGCGTGAGGGATTGCATCGGGGTCTGCAGATTTTCGTAACGCTCATCGGCACGGCAGCGCTCACTGCATGCGATGGAAGCAGCAATACCTACGTCCCGCCTCCGCCGCCAGCCGTTCGCGTCGCCCAGCCGGTCCAAGAGCCAATCACCCTCTATTTCGAGCTGACCGGCAATACCGCACCGCTGAACTCGGTCGATATCGAAGCACGCGTCCAAGGCTATCTTCAATCGATCGATTATCAGGATGGCACGACGGTGACGAAGGGCACCAAGCTCTTCGGCATCGAGCGCGATACCTATCAGGCGCAGCTCGACCAGGCAAAGGCATCGCTCGCCTCGCAACAGGCGTCCCAGGTCGGCGCCAAGCAGGAATATGACCGTCAGGTCAATCTTATGAAGCAACAGGTCACCACGCAGACAGCCGTTGACAGCGCCAAGGCGACGCTCGATGAAGCGAACGCGTCCATCCTCAACGCCCAGGCCAATCTCGAACTCGCGACGATCAATCTCGGCTATACCGAAGTGCTTGCCCCCTTCGACGGCACGGCGACCAACCACCTCGTCGATATCGGCACGCTGGTCGGCGTGTCAGGCCCGACCAAACTTGCGAGCATCGTCCAGACGGACCCGATCTATGCCTATTTCAACGTCAGCGAAACCCAGGTGCTGCTGATCAAGGATATGCTGAGAAAGCAGGGACGCACGTTCAAGCAGACGGACCTGCCGAGCATCCCTACCGAACTCGGCCTACAATCCGAGGAAGGCTATCCGCACAAGGGACATCTGGACTACGTCTCGCCGCAACTCGATGCATCGACCGGCACGCTTCAGGTCCGGGCTCTGTTCGACAACAAGGACAAGGCCATGCTGCCCGGCCTCTTCGTGCGCGTTCGCGTACCGATCGGCCAGAATGAGAAGGCGCTGCTCGTGCGCGACGACGCGATCGCAACCAACCAACTCGGCAGCTATCTGCTCGTTCTCGGCAAGGATGACACCGTCGAACAGAAACAGGTCAAGACTGGCCAGCGCGAAGGCGCCCTCCGCGTCATCGAATCCGGCCTCGAACCCGCCGACTGGGTCGTCATCCAGGGCATCCAGCAGGCGATTCCAGGCAGCAAGGCTGCGCCCGAGAAAATCGACATGAAACCGTAGCCGGCAGAAGCCGGCGCCGATGCAAAGGCCACAACGACGACGCAGTAAAATCCGCCACCCGCTTCATCTGAAAGTCCAAGGACAACAGCATGATCTCGCGCTTCTTCATCGAACGGCCGGTGCTCGCCAATGTTCTGGCATTGGTCTTTGTTCTCATCGGCGCGGTGGCTCTCTTCCAACTCCCGGTCGCGCAATATCCGAATGTCGTTCCGCCGACAGTGCAGGTGACGACCCGCTTTCCGGGCGCCAGCGCCAAGACGCTCGTCGATACGGTCGCCCTGCCGATCGAGCAGCAGGTCAACGGCGTGCAGGACATGCTCTACATGCAGTCCACAAGCGCCAGCGACGGCACCTATTCGCTGACCGTAACCTTCGCGATCGGCACCGATCCTGACCAGGCGCAGGTGCTTGTGCAGAACCGCGTTGCGATCGCCATGTCGTCGCTTCCGCAGTCGGTTCAGGTTCAGGGCGTCAGCACCCAGAAGAAATCGACAGCGATCCTCGGCTTCGTCAGCCTGACTTCACCTGATAGCCGCTATGACAGCCTGTTCCTCTCCAATTATGCGGTCATTAACCTCCAGAACGAACTTGCCCGCCTGCCCGGCGTCGGCAACGTCACGGTCTTCGGCGCCGGCCAATATGCCATGCGCATCTGGATGGATCCGAACCTTCTGCAGGCCCGCGGGCTCACGCCGCAGGATATCGTCAATGTCGTGCAGCAGCAGAGCCAGGAGGTCACCGCCGGCCAGATCGGCATTCCGCCGGTTCCCCAAGGACAGACATTCCAATACACGCTGAACATCAATGGCCGGCTGAACGATGCCGTTGACTACGAAAACATCATCGTCAAGGTCGATGGCTCGGACGGCGGACGGGTAACGCGCATCCGCGATATCGGCTGGGTAGAATTGGGTGCGCAGACCTATAGCCAGACCTTCATGCAGAATGGCCGACCGGCTGCGGGCATCGGTATCTCCCAATTGCCGGAAGCAAACGCCATTGCTGTGGCCCAGGCAGTCGATGTGAAGATGGCGGAACTGGCGAAGGCCTTCCCCCCGGGCCTCGAATATCATCTCCCCTTCGACACGACGAAATTCGTCAAAGCGTCGATCAACGAAGTCTATGTCACGCTGATCGAGGCAGGCGTTCTCGTTCTCATCGTCATTCTGCTGTTTCTGCAGGACTGGCGAGCCATGCTCGTGCCGGCGACGACTGTTCCCGTCACCATCATCGGCGCCTTTGCCGCGATGGCGGCCATGGGCTTTACCGTCAACCTCTCCACTCTGTTCGCAATCGTCCTCGCCATCGGCATCGTCGTCGATGACGCCATCGTCATTGTCGAAGGTGTCGCGAGACATATCGAGGCGGGCATGTCCGGCAGGCAGGCAGCCGAAAAGGCGATGGAAGAACTGCTCGGCCCCGTCATCGGTATCACTCTGGTGCTGATGGCCGTCTTCATTCCAGCCGCCTTCCTGCCGGGGCTGACGGGCCAGCTTTATCGCCAGTTTGCTCTCGTGATCGCCGCCACGGCGCTGATCAGCGCCATCAACGCCGTGACGCTGAAACCGACGCAATGCGCCCTCTGGCTGCGCACACCGGTGCCTCCCGAGAAGCGGAACTTCGTCTATCGCGGCTTCAACCGGATCTACGGCTGGGGCGAACACGGATACGTCCGGCTGATCGGCTCGATGACGCGCCACGCCGCCGCGATGGTCATCCTTGCGCTGGCGCTGATGGGCATCGCCGTCTGGGGGCTGACACGCGTGCCGACTGCATTCCTGCCGATTGAGGACCAGGGCTACGTGCTGATCGGCGCGCAGCTGCCGGATGGCGCCTCCAAGGAGCGCACCGACGCTGTCATGGCGGAGGTCGGCAAGATCGCCCAGGCGACACCAGGCGTCGATCAGGTATTGACGATCAGTGGCATATCCGTTCTCGACAACAATGCCAGCCTGCAGAATGCCGGCGTTGCCTATGTCGTGCTGAAGGACTGGGACGAAAGGCTCAAGGAAAAGGGTCAGGATCTCCTGTCCATCTACCAGCATCTGAACGGCGCGCTGCAAAACGTACTGGTTGCGAAAACCCTGGTCATCGTGCCGCCCCCGATCCAGGGTGTCGGCAATGCCAGCGGCTTCACGATGCAAGTAGAGCTCAAGAATGGTGTTTCCGACTATGCACTGTTGCAGTCCCTTACCGATACGATTGTGAAAAATGGCGAAGCCCAGTCATCACTGCAAAGGCTGAGCACGTCGTTCCGCTCGAATGTGCCACAGCTTGAGGTCGTGGTCGACCGTATCAAGGCCGAGACGTTGGGCGTCACTGTCGGACAGGTTTTCTCCGCGCTGTCGGGCTACGTCGGATCGAGCTATGTGACACAGTTCAACAAGTTTGGCCGCACGTTCCAGGTCTATGCCCAGGCATCTCCGGAATTCCGCGTCAGTCCTGACGATATCCGCAATCTGGAGGTCAAGGCCGGCGATGGCACGATGGTGCCGCTCGGAACCGTCGTCGATATCAAGCCGATGCAAGGCCCCTCACTGATCAGCCTCTACAACCTCTACCCGTCAGCAACCATCGTTGGCGGACCTGCCGCCGGCTTCAGCTCCGGCCAGGCGCTCGACGTCATGGAGCAGATCGCCGACCAGACCTTGCCGACAGGAACCGGCTACGAGTGGACGGCGCTCTCCTACCAGGAAAAGGCGGTCGGCGGACAGATCTACTATATCTTCGCGCTCGGCATGCTGCTCGTCTACTTCGTGCTTGCGGGCCAATATGAAAGCTGGATCCTGCCGCTTGCCGTGCTGCTGGCCGTCCCGCTTGCCCTGCTCGGCACCGTCGGCGCGCTGATGGCGGCGGGTGTCGCCAACAACCTCTACACCCAGATCGGCTTGATCCTTTTGATCGCGCTGGCATCGAAGAACGCTATCCTGATCGTCGAATATGCGCGTGAAAAGCGTGAGGAAGGCATGGAGATACTGGATGCCGCGGTCGAGGCGGCCCGCCTGCGCTTCCGCCCGATCCTCATGACATCCTTCGCCTTCATTCTCGGCGTGCTGCCGCTCGTCCTGGCAACGGGGGCCGGCGCATCCGCCCGCAAGTCGATCGGCATATCGGTCTTCAGCGGCATGATCGCATCGACCTGCCTTGCCGTGCTGTTCGTTCCGTCCTTTTATGTCGTGCTGCAGCGCCTCGAAGAATTCAGAAGGCGCCGCAGCAAAGCTCCGGCGGTCGCAGATGCGGAAATGAAGGTGCAATAGAGCAATTCCAGCAATAGTGTGCAGCGGTTTGTGTCCGGAAATGCTCCGGCCTCGGATGGGAGCCTATTGCACGATCACTTGCACGTAAACGCCACCGCTCTTGGCGTAGTACAAACCGCCGCAGCGGTAATAATAGCCGCCATAATAAGGGCCGTAGAGACAGCCGGGAGGCAGGACGGCAATGGTCGTCGCCGTTCGCCGGACAACCCGACGCGTCGTCCGGCGGGCAACGCCAGCATAGGAGAGCGGCGTTAGAGGCCGACCGATGACGGCACCCGCCGGTGTGGCAAAGCCGATCGACACTGGCAGCGGACCTTGCCCCTCTATACGAAAATCCGTGAAAGTCATCACGCCGGCAAGGCAGAAGGCGAAAAAGAGCTTGCTGCGGGTCATTGCATCTCTCCTTTAACGGCAGGCGCGGGAAGCTCATCGATCGATTGGAGTTCGCTCAGATCCACGGTCTTGGCATTGGCCGGGATCTTGATGTTGTAGGACGTGGCAGCAACGTCCGCTCCGCTTTTGAAGTCGCTGATCTCGAGCGTGTATTGCGGTCCCTGGACGACGTGCTTGCTGGTGATCACATAGCGCCGCGGTATCGGCTGCGGTCCCGTCTGTATCCAAATCTGCCAGTCGAGTTCCGGCGTACGGAAGGCCAGATATTCGCATTCCACGCCATCCACGAAGGCGCTGGAAATGTGCTTCGCCTCGGTCACGTCAGTCATCAGGATATCGTAGACATGCGCCGACAAAAGATCGGCGCCCGGCGCCTCGACGCCAGCATCGGCGAGCCTGTCGATCAGCTCATCGAGCGAGCCTTTACCGTCGATCTTCGCGTAAGCGTCGAGGTTTTTGCCATGTACGGTCAGCGTTGAACCGTCGAAGCTGACATCGATATCGGCAAAGCCGCCGGTTCTCGTAACGCGCAGTTTGTCAGGCCGGGTGATATTGGCCGTACCCGAACTGACGAATTGCAGCTTCTCGAAGTCCGGCGTCACCGCCTCGAGTGAGGACTGGTAGTTGAAGGATATTGTCTTCTGCGCCACCAGAAAATCGGACATGGCCTTCAGAAGATCTTTTGCATCATCCGCCCATGCATGGTTTGGTAGAACGAGGCCGGCGACAACAGCGGAATAACTCAATACTCGTTTCAATCGCGATAGATGAGAAGTCGATGACATGGCAACTGCCTTTCATTTGTGTCGTCATTGAATTCATCGAATGCGGAGATTTCGGATCGTGCTGTGACGATCGCGGAATGGCTGTGCGGAACCATCAGGAGAATGCCTGACGCTCAGACATTCCCAGCGAACCCGGATACGAATTGGAAGGCCGCTACAGCCCCGAGGTCAGCACCCTGTGGCAGGCTGGCGATACGCGCTGTAGATTGTCCCGGAGGCACGAGATGACCCGCCCCCCGCCGATCGGCACCATTCGGCAAAAAGCCCGGAAGTCAGGCCCGCAGGTCTCGCGCACGATCATCATTTCCTCGCGCGGAGAGAAGACAGGCATGGCAGCTGGCCGGGTGGCCGGCGGCGTGGCAGCTGTTGCAGCACCTGCACCGGCTGCGGGCGCGCCTGCTGCACCGATGGCCGCAACGGCCTGCTGGCAAGGTGCCGACAGGCGGGCGCTATGCTGCTGCAGGCAGGAGAGTGCCGCGGCACCTCCCGGTGTCACTCCGGAGCATTGCGCCATGAAATCGGAACGGCACGCTGACTTGACGGCATCGCGCTGCGCCTCGGTCGGTTGAGCCGCCGTCTGAGCACCGGCTGCCGGTGCCGGCGTCGCCGCCCCTGTCGTAACAGGCGCCGTTTGAGATGGTTCTGCAGATGTCGATTTCGGCTTGGCGGTAATCGCTGACACCGCCTTACGGCAGGCGGCGGAAAGGGTGGAATCATGTTGCTGCAGGCAGGTCAGCGCCTCGACGCCGCCCGGCTGCACGCCGGAGCATTGTGCGATGAAATCGGAACGGCATGCCGCCCGAACCTCGTTGCGTTGCTCTTCGGTGGGCGTCTGGGCAAAGGCAATCCCGGTAAGAAGACTGGCAGCACAGAAGACGCTCGATACCGATAGACCAAACGGAAACCAACGCCCCCTGCGCCGTATTGCCGATCGAGAAGATGCATATTTTCGCATTGTTCCCCTCCTGGAAAGTTCATCGATTTACGGCATGAAAACAAATACTCCGGCTGAACGAGACAGCAGACCTGGAAAGACCAAAAGAAATCCGTGCGCGGAAACTTGAAGCACCACGCAAGATTACTTTAGCACATTCGAATTTTCGAGAGTAGGCGTGAATATCCGGATAAGGATTAGCCCACTATGTTTACGACGAACCGAAACGTTGACAACGGCGCTGCCGATTTATTCCGGCTAGCTGTGGTTTTTCCGAGGATCAGATAAATTCCGGCGTTGTGGCGGGCTGCGGTGGCTGGAGACGATGGGCGTCGCCGCTTCTCGCAACAATAAAACAACCCGCTTTGCGGCGG